>CAKTJX010000057.1 GCA_934569045.1 uncultured Oscillospiraceae bacterium | reverse complement strand
GTGATCTCCTACGGCATGGATTTGATGCTGGCACTATTGGACATTGTGCAGGGGGTGATCTCCACCATCATGCAGGCAGCTGGCTTTGGACAGCCCCAGTCCGCTGTGCTGCCGTCTGAAATTATTTCGGCCATTGAGGACTGCGGGTTCTTTGAATCCATCCCATTGTGGGCCGTCACGCTGATCGGCGGCCTGTTCATCTGGGTGCTGTCTTTTCAGATGATCCTCAGCGTCTACGGGCGCTTTTTCAAAATGTATATGTACACAGCCATTGCCCCCATTCCACTGTCCACCTTTGCCGGGGAACCCACCCAGAGCATTGGCAAGAGCTTTCTCAAAAGCTACGCTTCCGTCTGCCTGGAAGGAGCCGTCATCGTTCTGGCCTGCGTGATTTTTTCCGCCCTTGCGTCCTCGCCCCCTGTGGTGGATGCGGGAGCGGCAGCTGCTGCGATGGTGTGGAGCTACATCGGAGAGTTGATCTTCAATATGCTGATTCTCGTTGGTTCCGTGAAGATGGCGGATAGGGTCGTTCGGGAGATGATGGGGCTATAACGCAAAATCGTTCGATTTCTCTTGATAATTTCGTTCGATTCGTGTATAATGGGAATACACCGAAAGGAGGTTTGACCTATGTCCATTACCGCAACAGAACTAAAACTGAACCTCGGGAAATATCTTCTGCTGGCAGCAACCCAGGACATCTATATCACCCGCAACGGGAAAACCATTGCCAAGCTGGTATCTCCCTACCAGGACCGCGTGGACACCGTTGACGCATTGTTTGGCAGTGTCCCAGACACCATGACTCTGGAGGAAGCACGGGAGGAGCGGTTGAATTCCCTATGAAGGCAATCTTAGATACCTGCGTCGTCATTGACTTTCTGCAAAAGAGAGAACCTTTTGCGCCTACCGCGCTCCAAATTTTCCGGGCCGCTGCCGGAGAGCAGTTTACCGGGTGTATTACCGCCAAGTCCGCTACGGACATTTACTACCTGACCCACCGCTGTACACACAGCGATGAAAAAGCCCGGAATATTCTGAATAGTCTGCTTAGTATCGTCAGTATGCTGGACAGCACAGCGGTAGATGTTTTTCATGCTTTATCCTCGGAAACCACAGATTTTGAGGATGCCGTGATGATTGAAACCGCAATCCGTTCTAAGGTGGACTGTATCATTACCCGAAATACGAAGGACTACAGGAAATCTCCTGTACCCGTGTACACCCCCGATGATTTTATGAAAGCTCTGGAAGATGAATTTGTATAGGCATTTACCGTCCGGTATTTCCGGGCGGTTTTGCTTTTCATCTCGCAGAAACAGGCCAAAAAAGCTAGGGAATTTTTCAACCGATTTTTTATCAAAAAGTTCCCTAGCAGCAATTCAATGCCTTCCGGCTCGGGAGGCGTTTTTCTTTTACACAAAACAAGGAGGAAACCATTGGAAGTAAAAATCAACAAAGAGATCCAGTCCTACAGTGAATCTATGTTCTTTGGCCTCTCCATGCGGCAGTGCGGCTTCTCGCTGGCGGCAATGCTGGTTGCCGTAGGGCTGTACTTTCTGCTGAAGCCCTATGTGGGTACGGAAACCGTCAGCTGGATGTGTATTCTGGGAGCCGCACCTTTTGCGGCTATGGGATTCATTAACTACCACGGCATGACCGCTGAACAGCTGGCCTGGGCCTGGATTCGTTCGGAACTGCTGGAACCAAAGCGGCTTATTTCTGAGCCGGACAATCTCTACTACAAGCTGTTGGAGGACACCATCTCTAACCACGAAAAGGAGGCGTATAAGAAATGATGAAATCCATTCGTACTTTGGTGCGACAGGACCGGGAGAAATATGTCATTCCCCGGCGTGTCCAGGATGTGATCCCCATTCAGAAAATCTGGGAGGACGGGATTTTCCTCACCGGTGGACGGTACGCAAAAACCTTCCGCTTCACGGACATCAATTATCAGGTGGCCTCGGAGCCGGACAAAGAAAAGATGTTCCGGGGCTACTCTGCCCTTATCAACAGTCTGGATTGCGGAGCTACCACTAAAATCACCATCTTCAACCATAAGATGAGCCAGATCAACTTTGAAAAGTCAATCCTCATGCCCATGCAGTGGGATGGCCTGGACGATTACCGGGAGGAATACAACCAGATGCTTCTGGACAAGGCCACCAATGGCAACGGCATTGTCCAGGAGAAGTTTTTGACAGTTTCTGTCCGCAAAAAGGACGTGGATGCCGCCCGGAGCTTCTTTGCCCGGGTAGAGGCAGATCTTTCTGCCCACTTTGCGGCACTGGGTTCCACCTGCGGCCCCATGAACGCCATGGAGCGGCTGCAAATTCTCCACCGCTTCTACCGCAGGGGAGAAGAAAATGAGTTCCGCTTCTCTCTCCGGGATTCTGCCCGGAAGGGCCACAGCTTCCGGGACTACATCTGCCCGGATTCTATCGAGCGGCACAGTGACTATCTCCAGATCGGGGAACGGTACGCCAGGGTACTGTACCTCAAGGACTACGCCAGCTACATTCAGGATGATTT
>CAKTJX010000056.1 GCA_934569045.1 uncultured Oscillospiraceae bacterium | reverse complement strand
AAACAGGAAGCCTGTCAAAATCTCTATTTGGAGCCCATTAAGGAGGTATGTATGGCCTATGTAACCATTCCCAAAGATCTGACCAAAGTAAAATCCAAGGTGCTGTTCGGCCTGACCCGGCGGCAGCTCATTTGCTTTGGGGCGGCGGTGCTTGTAGGAGTACCGCTTTTCTTTTTGCTCAAAAATCGGGTGGCTTCCAGCGCGGCCACACTCTGCATGATCCTGGTGATGCTGCCCTTCTTCCTGCTGGCCATGTACGAAAAACACGGCCAGCCGTTGGAGGTGATCCTGGGGCAGATGATCCAGACCATGTTCGTAAGGCCCAAGCTGCGGCCCTACGCGACCAACAATTTTTACGCCGCCGTGGCGCGGCAGATTCAAGTAGAACAGGAGGTGCGTGCAGTTGTCCAAAAGAGAAGAAAGATTCGCAAAAAAGCGAAAGCTGACCGTTGCTGAAAAGAAAGAGATCCGGGCCATCATGGAGCGGGCCCGGGGCGACGGGAAGCCCCACACCGCCCAGGACACCTTGCCGTTCCGGCAGATGTACCCGGACGGTCTTTGCAAGCTGGACGACAATACCTGGTCCAAGTGCATTGAGTTCGAGGACGTGAACTATCAGCTTGCTCAGCCGGATCAGCAGACGGCCATCTTTGAAGGCCTCTGCGATCTGTACAATTCCCATGACAGCTCCATCGGTATGGAGATCAGCCTGCCATGCCGGCACATGAACCAGGAGGATTTTCTAAAGCGGATCGAGATCGCCGCCCAGGGGGACGCTTTCGACGGCATCCGGCAGCTTTATACCCAGATGCTCCGGCGGCAGCTGGAAAAGGGCAACAACGGCATTGTGAAAACCAAGCTGCTGGTTCTGACCATCACGGAATCGGATATCCGGGCGGCCAGGGCTAGGTTTTCCCGGATCACCCTGGACGCGTTGAACCATTTCAAGGTCATGGGCGCTCTGGCGAAGGTGCTGGATGGCTGGGAGTGGCTGGAACTGCTGCACGGCACCCTGCACCCGGATGGGGAACGGTTCTCCTTTGATTGGGACTGGCTGGCTCCCTCCGGCCTACACGTCAAGGATTTTATCGCCCCCTCGGCTTTCCGTTTTGCCTCTGCCCGGCAGTTCCAGATGGGCACCAAGTTCTGCGCGGCCTCCTTTTTGCAGATCACCGCCCCGGAAATGGATGACCGTATCCTGGCGGAGCTGCTGAATACGGAAAGCGACATGCTTTTGAGCATCCACATCCGCAGCATGGACCAGACGGAGGCCATCAAGACCGTCAAGCGGAAGATCACTGACATTGACGGTATGAAGATCGATGCCCAGAAGCGGGCTGTCCGGGAAGGGTTCGATATGGATATTGTCCCCACAGATATTGCCACCTACGCCGTGGAGGCGAAGAACATTCTCCGGGACCTGCAGAGCCGGAATGAACGGATGTTTCTGGTCACATTCCTGGTGGTGAACATGGCGGACAGCAAACGGAAGCTGGACAACGACATTGCCCGGGCAGTCAGCGTCGCCCAGCAGTACAACTGCCAGTTTACCCGGCTGGACTTCCAGCAGGAGCAGGGCTTTGTGTCGGCACTGCCCCTGGGGGTCAACCAGATCCACATTCAGCGGGGGCTTACCACTTCCGCTGTTTCTATCCTTATGCCCTTTACAACCCAGGAGATTTTCCAGGGCGGGGATGCCCTGTACTACGGGATCAACGCCAGTTCCGGCAATATGATCCTGGCAGACCGGAAGCAGAACAAGACCCCCAATGGCTTGATTTTAGGCACCACCGGCAGCGGCAAGTCCTTCTCCGCCAAGCGGGAGATTCTGAATGTGTTCCTGGTAACGAAGGACGATATTCTGATCTGTGACCCGGAATCGGAGTACTTCCCTCTGGTGGAACGGCTGGGCGGGCAGGTCATCCGGCTTACCCCCTCCGGCAGCGGCGGGGGCAGGAGCTACTACCTAAATCCCCTGGATATCAACCTGAACTACTCCGAGGATGACAACCCTCTGGCACTGAAATCCGACTTTATTCTGTCCTTCTGCGAGGTCGCGGCGGGAGACAAGTTCGGGTTGACGCCGGTGGAGAAAACCATCATTGACCGCTCTTTGCGGAAGGTGTACCGGGGTTATCTGGCAGACCCCAGGCCGGAGAATATGCCCATCCTGGAAGATCTGTGGGAGGAGATCCGGGCGCAGCCGGAACCGGAGGCCCAAAGGGTCAGCTCGGCATTGGAGCTGTATGTCCACGGCAGTCTGAACGTGTTTAATCACCGGACCAATGTGGATATCAACAATCGGCTGGTATGCTTCGATATCAAGTCCCTGGGCAAGCAGCTGAAGAATCTGGGGATGCTGGTCATCCAGGATCAGGTGTGGAACCGGGTAACGGTGAACCGCAGCGAGGGCAAGGCCACACGGTACTATGTGGATGAATTTCACCTGCTGCTCCACGGGGAGGTGGCCTCTTGGAGTGTGGAAATCTGGAAGCGTTTTCGGAAGTGGGGCGGAATTCCCACCGGCATCACCCAGAATGTAAAGGACCTGCTGGGTTCCCCGGAAATCGAGAACATTCTGGAGAACAGTGACTTTATCTATCTGCTGAACCAGGCCAGCGGTGACAGGGCCATTCTCTGTGAGCGGCTGAATATCTCGGCCAAGCAGGCGGCCCATATCAGCAATGCCCCACCGGGGGAAGGACTACTGTTCTTTGATAATGTGATCCTGCCTTTCGTGGATCATTTTCCAACGGACAATACGCTTTACAGTATTATGACAACCAAGCCCAGTGAGGTGGCGAAGTACCAGAACGCAGAGGAAGGAGGAAATCCATGAGATTTACAAAACGGCTGCTGTGCCTGCTGCTGGCGGTGATGCTGGTTTTCAGCGTTCCGCTGG
>CAKTJX010000055.1 GCA_934569045.1 uncultured Oscillospiraceae bacterium | reverse complement strand
ATGGTGGGAACAATAGGGCTCGAACCTATGACCTCCTGCTTGTAAGGCAGATGCTCTCCCAGCTGAGCTATGCTCCCGACGTCCGCCGCCGTGAGTCAGTCATCAGCGACATGACACATTATACACAGGAAGGGGTCTTTTGTCAAGCAAAAAGTTCCATTTTTCTTAAAAAACTTTTTCAGGAGGAAAGCAGAGGTTTTCCCCCTGCTTTCCACAAAAAATCAGATCTTTTTGAGCAGCTCCTGAATATCCTCCGGCGTGAACTGATACACGGTGTCACAGAACTGGCACTCCACCGGGAAGGGCTTGCCCTCCGCGGCAATCTCCCCCAGCTCCTTCCGGCCCAGGCTGATCAGCGCCTGCTCCACCCGGTCCCGGCTGCAATAGCACTTGTAGCATACATTCACCGTCTCCATAAACACCACGCCCAGATCGCCGCAGACCTGGCCCAGAATATCCTCCGGCGTCATGCCGGACTCCAGCATGGGGGTCACCGCACCGGCGTGCTGAATGCCCTGCTCCAGCTTGTCGATGATCTCGTCCGGCGCGCCGGGCAGCAGCTGAATGAGGTATCCTCCCGCCACCTTGACGGACTTATCCCGGTCCACCAGCACCCCCAGGGCGCAGGCGGTAGGCACCTGCTCGCTCTGGACAAAATAGGCTGTCACATCGTCCCCGATCTCGCCGGAGACCAGCTGCACAGAGCCGATATAGGGCTCCTTCATCTGCAGATCCCGGATCACGGTCAGGGTGCCGTCCGTGCCGACGGTGGCACCCACATCCAGCTTTCCCGGGTATTTCTCCACCAGGGGCACATTGGGCTCTGTGACGCAGCCCCGGACGTTGCCCACCGCATCAGATACCACTGTAATCGTGCCGATGGGGCCGCCGCCCCGGATCTGCAGGGTCATGGAGCCATTTTCCACCTTCTGCATATTGCCCATCATGGAAGCCGCCGTCAGGGCCCGGCCAAAGGCAGCCGTAGCGTTGGGGGTGGTTTTCTGAATCTCCGCGCCCCGGCGCACCAGGTCGGTAGAGCGGATGGCGGCCACCTTGACAAAGCCGTCCATGCTCATGCCCCGCACCAAATAATCACTCATTTTCGTATTCCCTTTCTCGCTTTAAAATAGATGCGCTGCTCCCCGTCTTTGGGGGCCTCAAGTGTTCTGTCTCCATAAATTCCGATGTGGGTAAAGCCCGCCTGTTTTAAAAATTCTGTGAGCTGGCAGGCAGAATAGGCATACTCCCTGTGCTCCTCAAAGGAGCGGGTCCAGAGCTTTCCGCGCCGCTGGAACAGGTCCATGCCATAGGAGCAGATGTTGGTCTGCTCATCGAATTCGCCCCGCCAAACACAATACACATCGTCGTCCTCATCCAGGAACACCTGGCCGTCCATGGCCCGGAGCTTTTCCGGGGTGTTCACATCAAAGATGAAGATGCCGCCGGGGTTCAGCACCTTATAAACCCGCCGGATGGCCTCCCGGCAGTCCGCCGGGTTCGTGATGTAGTCCAGACTGTCCAGCGCGCAGACCGCCAGATCTACCGCCCTGGGCAGCCGCAGCGATTGCAGGCTCTGGCAGGAGAAATAGGGCCGCGGCTCCAGGTCCATGGTCTTCTGCTGGGCCACAGTGAGCATCTCCTCTGAAAGGTCTACGCCCACGGTGGGAATGCCCATTCGGGCGAGAATCGCCGTAACCGAGCCGGTGCCGCAGGCCAGGTCCACCGCGCTGCGGGGGGTAACCCCTTCCCGCTTTAGAATCTGCTGATAAAAGGCCACCGTTGCCTCGTAGTCCACGTCATTGGTCAGGCGGTCATAGCTGGCGGCCAATGCTTCGTAAGCGCCCATAGTACCTCCATAAAAAGCATCCCGACCCCAGAGGGCCGGGATGCTGAAAAAACTTATCTCTTAAAGATGCTGAAAATTTCGTCAATATCGCTGATATCACCGGACTTGACGGGCTTCTGGGTTCCGGCCAGGGGCGCGCCGATATCATCGGCGGGGTTCACGGCAGCGGCCTTGGGGGCAAAGCCCGCCTCGGCGTTTTCAAAGCCGGTGGCGATGACGGTGACCCGCATCTCATCCTGGCAGGTATCGGAGCAGGTGGCGCCGAAGATGATGTTGGCATCGGGGTTGGCGGCCTCCTGGACAATGCCCGCGGCGGTCTCCACATCGTCCAGGGTCATTTCCGCGGAGCCGGTAATGTTGATCAGCACGCCGGTTGCGCCGTTGATAGAGGTCTCCAGCAGGGGGCTGGAAACGGCGGCTGTAGCGGCATTCTCGGCCTTCTCCCGGCCGGAAGCGGTGCCTACACCCATGTGGGCCCGGCCAGCCGCCTTCATAACGGCGGAAACGTCCGCAAAGTCCAGGTTGATGATGACGTTCTTGGAGAAGCCCACCAACTCGGAGATAGAGGTAACCGCCTGCTTCAGCACATCGTCTGCGATGCCGAACGCATTTGCGAAGGTAATCTTCTGATCGGTCACATACTTCAGTCGGTCGTTGGGAATGATGATCAGGGAGTCCACCTTGCCCTTCAGATCATTGATGCCCTGCTCCGCCTGCCGCATCCGGTTGGCACCCTCAAACTTGAAGGGCTTGGTAACCACGCCCACGGTGAGGATGCCCGCCTCGTGGGCCAGCTCCGCAACCACAGGGGCCGCGCCGGTGCCGGTGCCGCCGCCCATGCCGGCGGTGATGAATACCATGTCCGTCCCCTCCAGGGTCTGGGCAATGGCGGAGCGGCTTTCTTCCGCGGACTTCTTGCCGATCTCCGGCTTGGAGCCTGCGCCCATGCCGCCGGTCAGCTTTTCGCCGATCTGCACCTTGTTCTTGCAGACAGACTTGTTGAGGTCCTGCTTATCCGTGTTGACAACGACAAAATCCACACCGTTGACACCGGACTCGATCATCCGGTTGATAACATTATTGCCAGCGCCGCCTACACCGATCACCTTGATCTTGACAACGCGATCCTGAATGGTTTCAGACATACATTCTTTCCTCCTATGTATCTTTTTGCAGTTTGAGCC
>CAKTJX010000054.1 GCA_934569045.1 uncultured Oscillospiraceae bacterium | reverse complement strand
TGGTACGCCGGAAGGGACTCGAACCCCCAACCCTCGGAACCGGAATCCGATGCTCTATCCATTGAGCCACCGGCGCATATCTCTAATTGCCTGGATATTATAGCAGGAAAACACGGATTTGTAAAGGGGCTTTTTGAAAAAAGTTTCCTCCTGGGGGATGCCCAGGAGGAAAGGCGTGTTTACTCTTCTACAATGGCAATGTGCACATCGTCCAGCTGCTTCTGGTCTACGGGGCTGGGAGCGCCCATCATCAGGTCCTGGGCGTTCTTGTTCATGGGGAAGGTGATGACCTCCCGGATGCTCTCCTCGCCGGTCAGCAGCATGATCAGGCGGTCGACGCCGGGGGCGGCACCGGCATGGGGGGGCGCGCCGTAGGTGAAGGCGTTGTACATGGCGGGGAACTTGGCTTTCACATCGGCCTCGCCCAGGCCCACCATCTGGAAGGCCTTGACCATGATCTCCGGGTCATGGTTCCGGACCGCGCCAGAGGCGCACTCGTAGCCGTTGCACACCAGGTCATACTGGTTGGCGTTGATGGCCAGCAGCTTCTCGGTATCGCCCTCAGCATCCTCCAGGGCCTTCAGGCCGCCCTGGGGCATGGAGAAGGGGTTGTGGCAGAATTCCAGCTGGCCGGACTCCTCGCCGATCTCGTACATGGGGAAGTCCACAATCCAGCACAGAGCGTACTGCTCCTCGTCGAAGTGGCCGGGAATGCGCTTGCCCAGCATGGTGCGGATAACGCCGGCGGTCTTCTGGGCGGCGGCCTTCTTTCCGGCGGCCATGCAGACGAAGGAGCCGGGCTTCAGGTTCAGCTTCTCCGTCAGGGCAGGGGCGCAGTCTCCCAGGAACTTGGAGATGCCGCCGGTGAGGGCGCCGTTCTCATCCACCTTGAACCAGCAGGCCTTATTGCCGGTCTGGACTTCCACATCCGCCAGCAGCTTGTCAATCCACTTTCTAGCCTGGGTGAAGTTGTCCACCGCCACCGCCTTGACGGTAGCACCCTCGAAGGGGCCGAAGCCGCAGCCCTGGACAAAGGCGGAAATATCCTGAATCTCCAGGTCAATCCGCAGGTCGGGCTTATCGGAGCCGTAGCGCTCCATGGCATCGTTGTAGGCAATGTGCCGCCAGGGAGCCTGGGCCGCCCGCTTGTACTTGCCGAACTTCTCATACACCGGCTGCAGCACAGTTTCCAGGGTCTCCAGCACGTCCTCCTGGGAGGCAAAGGCCATTTCCATATCCAGCTGGTAGAACTCGCCAGGGGTGCGGTCCGCCCGGGCATCCTCATCCCGGAAGCAGGGGGCGATCTGGAAATAGCGGTCAAAGCCGGAGGTCATCAGCAGCTGCTTGAACTGCTGGGGTGCCTGGGGCAGAGCATAGAACTTGCCGGGGTGGTTCCGGGCGGGAACCAGATAGTCCCGGGCGCCCTCGGGGCTGGATGAAGTCAGGATGGGGGTGGTGATCTCCAGGAAGCCCTGCTCGGTCATCAGCCGCCGCAGTTCCGCCACCACCTGGCAGCGCAGCACGATATTGGACTTCACCGCGGGATTCCGCAGGTCCAGGAACCGGTACTTCAGGCGGGTGTTCTCGTCCGCGTCCCGGCTCTTGTTGATCTCAAAGGGCAGCTGGTTGTGGAAGCACTTGCCCAGCACCTCGATCTTCTCGGGCACCACCTCAATGTCGCCGGTGGACAGCTTGGAATTCTTGCTCTCCCGCTCCCGGACCGTGCCGGTGACGGAAATGGTAGATTCCTTATTGATGGTCTTGACCAGCTTCATCATGTCCTCGGTCTCCACCACCACCTGGGTTGTGCCGTAGTAATCCCGCAGCACCAGGAAGGCAAAATTGGAGCCCACTTCCCGGACATTTTCCAGCCAGCCGACAATGGTCACTTTCTTCCCCGCGTCAGAAAGCCGCAGCTCGCCGCAGGTATTCGTTCTGGATTGCTTCATAAGAAAGCCTCTCTTGTTTCTAAATTTAACTTGGTTATTTTCTCACAAAGCCGCAGAAAAGTCAAGGGATACAGCCATTTCAATTCCATTTCCTTCTCTGTCCCCTGCCCTGCCTCCCCTGTCTCTCCTCCCGCCGCCCGCCTCTCCGCAAAGTCCCGGAAAGGGGGCTCAAAAGTCCGGAAAAGCGATACTTTTCATTGACAAACCCGGTTGTCTGTGATAGGATGGATGTGCAAATCAAGCGATATGCTCCGCCTCGGTTTCCCCGCCGTGTAAAAATAGGGGCTTTTTTGCGGGCATGGTGGAATTGGTAGACTCGGTGGATTTAGGTTCCACTGCTCACGCGTGCAGGTTCGAGTCCTGTTGCCCGCACCAAACCAATATAATCCGAACCAGATCTTCCCTGTGGGAGATGGGTTCGGATTATTTGTTTTCTTTGGAAAGCTTGAAGAAACCCATTTCCGAAACGGTGTCATCAAACGATCGGAATCAAAACCCAGAGGACCAAGAAAAAAGAAACAGATTTAGGAGGACACTGTTATGGATAAGAAAGTTATTTCCTGTGCGTTCAATATCGACACTGCCTGTGTGGAGGTCAAATTCACTGACGGACGCATGATTTCCATTGACTGCACCTTGGTAGAAGCCGAGGTTGCACGGAATATATACGAAAGCAGTGAACTGGAATGGCTGGTGTACAATGCGACCGTTGACTATGTGAATCTGCTCCTCCACGGGGATGTCCAGGAGTATCTGAGGAATGTGACGGAGTACCATCCCTTTGAGAACTGATGTCATATTCCAGAAGGACACGGAAGGAACGACGGACAGAATTTGAGAATTCACGCATTTAGAATGCCGTTTTTGAGTATCCGCAGGTAATTGTATTCCCAGATCAAAAAAGTGCCCAAGAAGCCTTGCTATCAGCCGCTTTTTTACCCCCGAAATGCGTGAGTGGAAGTGCCTTTTGCATGAGAAAAGGTGCCGCCAAGCTGGCGGCACGCTGTGCGATCACTTATCTGCTTATCCCTACCTTTCCTTCCGTCTGTTCCGCTTCACGCTGAGCCAGCCAATCCTGGAACTCCCGCTGGCCTTCTTTGCTTTCGTAGTAGGCGAGGATGTCAGGCAGGATGCACCGGGCGATATACTCGATTTCGTGTTGCGGAATACCGGAATTGTTTATGAGATTCTTTTTGCGGCCCAAGCTGGTTGTTCCCTCCGGTTCAATATGAAATTTTTAAGGTACAGTTGTGGACGGGCGGATGATTTGCTGCGGATGACATGGCTCCCTTCTTAAGAAACGGAAAATGCAGGCGCTTGTCAAGCCGGTGGC
>CAKTJX010000053.1 GCA_934569045.1 uncultured Oscillospiraceae bacterium | reverse complement strand
CCAAAGCGCAGGCTCAGTGAGCTTTCTAAGAATTGCGAAGTAACACAGTGTTCAGTTTTCAAGGTATATGGAAGACAGAGTTGGTATTGATTGCGACGAGGGTCCACCTGTTCCCATCCCGAACACAGAAGTTAAGCTCGTCCGCGCCGACAATACTTGCAGGGTGACTTGCCGGGAAGATAGGTAATGCCAACATTAGAAAAACCGCTTCGTTTATGCGAGGCGGTTTTTGTTTATATAAAAATGATTGAGTGTATGGATGAGCGTATACCCCCAGAGGAAAGCCCCTTACCTTCCCCTTGGGGAAGGTAGGGGCTTCCCCATCGGGGGTATACGTTCATCCAAGTAGCTAATTTACTCATAGCAAAAGGTGCTGCCCATCAGGACAGCACCTTTCCAAATATCACGGATTCACCGGAATCGCGACCCGCCCAAGCTTGCGGTCTTCGCCATCGTCACTGTAAGTAGAAAGCTCCATAGAAAGCGTCTGGATATCCTCCGGCTGGTCAACCTCAATCCCGTAGAGATAAACACGGAAAATCGTCTTGCAGTTCCCGGGCAGGTATGCCCAGAGGGACACAGAGGAGTCTTCGCCGTTCAGCAGGGTTCCTTCGGAGTAGATGGAGGTGGAGGCCTGGTTCAGGTTTTCCACGCAGAAGATCAGCTCCGCATCCTCCAGACTGTCCGGGTTATAGCTGTCGGCAAACAGGCCGATGTAGGAAAGACGCAGGTTTTCATCGCTGTAAATCAGCTCTCCAAGCTCCGGTGTGGACTGGATTTCCTGCTGTCCCTCCGCAAGCGTGAGCACAAGAGCATCTGTGGTCCGCGAATCCGGAAGGGGGCCGCTCAGCTTGGAGGTGGCCGCATTGCACTGAAGCCGGAAGGAAAGCTCCTGAATTTGCCCGATATTGGCATACAAAAGCCCATTGTCGGAGACGGTCAGATAGCTTTTGTCCGTGGTTCCCGCCGGGACCTCTGCATAGAACCCGGCGAATTCGTCCAGACAATAGCCATTTACGAGAATTTCAAACCCGCTGAAGGACCAGTCCTCACCGGAATGGTTCGTAATATAGATGGGAAAGCTGTCTGCATCCTCCTCGCTCCGGTCTCCGATCACCGTGAAGAGGTCATCTTCATACAAAAGCTCGCCTGCCGGTACGATTTCTTCCACAGCCTCTGTGGAGGAAGTGGGTTCGATGCGGCTTCCCAGCATGGAAATACCCCGCATGATCAGAAACAGCAGCGGCTCCGCAAAGAGAAAAATCAGAACGAGGATGACAACAATGGTTACCAGCTTTCCGCCTGTCTTCTTTTTTGCTGGCGTGTTTTCCCGCTTTCTGGGAGACGGCGGACAGTCGAAGGGGTCCTTGTAGGGGACGGGTCTGCGGCCGGTATCCCGAACCACCAGGGGCTCGCCTTTGTGGACATGCAGATTGTGGGTGATTTCCTCCGTGAAGCTTTCATAGGCGCAGTTTTTGCATTTTTTCCCATTAAAGGGTGCGCCGCAACTGGGGCAGACATAGGTTGGCATACATTCAGCCTCCTTTCTTTCCAGATTATTATATCAGGGAATAGAGCGGCCGTCAATGGATTGACAGACGGAAACGTATGTTCTATAATAGTAAAAATCGCAAATTAGATGACGGGACAAGGGGGAAAAGCCGTGGAAAAGCAGTATATTGCCATTGATTTAAAGTCCTTCTATGCCTCTGTGGAATGCGTGGAGCGGGGACTGGACCCCATGACCACCCACCTGGTGGTGGCAGACGAAGCACGGACGGAGAAAACCATCTGCCTGGCGGTATCCCCGGCCCTGAAGGCCCACGGCATCCCCGGAAGAGCCCGCTTGTTTGAGGTGGTCCAGCGGGTCGCGGAGGTCAATGCCTTGCGCCGGGGCCAGAACCGGGGCCGGGAATTCACCGGTATCGCCCTGGACAGCCGGGAGCTGGCAGCGCACCCGGACTGGAAGCTGGGCTACCATGTGGCCAAGCCCAGAATGGCCCACTACATGGAGTGCAGCAGCCTGATTTACAGCATCTACCTGAAATTTGTGGCCCCGGAGGATATCCACGTCTATTCCATTGACGAGGTATTTATCGATGCCACAGCCTATCTGAAGCTCTACGGCCTGGATGCCAGGGGCTTTGCGAAGAGGCTCATGCAGGAGGTTTACGAGGCCACCGGCATTACCGCCACCGCTGGGGTGGGCACCAACCTGTACCTGTGCAAGGTGGCCATGGACATTATGGCCAAGCGCATCCCGCCGGATGCCCAGGGCGCCCGGATCGCCCAGCTGGACGAGATGAGCTACCGCCGGGAGCTCTGGGACCACCGCCCCCTGACGGACTTCTGGCGATTGGGCCATGGCTACGCCAAAAAACTGGAACGCAGGGGCATCACCACCATGGGCCAGCTGGCCCGGCTCTCTCTGGCCCCCGGCCCCTTTGGCGCGGACAGCCTGTATCAGATGTTCGGCGTCAACGCGGAGCTGCTGATTGACCACGCCTGGGGCTACGAGCCCTGTACTATCGCCCAGATCAAGGTCTATCGCCCGGAAACCAGGTCCGTCAGCTCCGGCCAGGTGCTGCAATGCCCCTATGATTGGGAGAAGGCCCGGCTGGTGGTAAGGGAAATGGCAGATCAGCTGGCCATGGACCTGGTGGACAAGGGCCTGGTGACCCAGAAGCTGACCCTGACCCTGGGCTATGACCGGGAGAGTCTGGAAAAGCCGGGAACTGCCTACGGCGGCCCCGTGGTTACGGACCGCTATGGCCGCCAGGTGCCCAAAAGTGCCCACGGAACCGTCAACCTGCCGGAAAAATGCGCCTCTCAAAAGCGGATTACCGAGGCATTTATGAAGCTCTATGACGAGATCGCGGATCGGGCGCTCTTACAGCGCAGGCTGACCCTGACGGCGGATCTCTACAGCGCCCAGGAGACAAGCCGGGAGCAGAGCGCCATGGAGCAGTTGGACTTTTTCACAGACCCTGTGGAAAAGAAGGAGCAGCGTCAGGAGCTGGAGCGGGAGCAGGCAAGGCTGAAGGCCATGCTGGAAATCAAAAAGAAATTCGGAAAGAACGCCATTTTCCGGGGGATGAACCTGGAGGAGGGGGCCACGGCCCGGGAGCGGAACGGCCAGATCGGCGGCCACAAGGCATAAGGAGGCATTATGGGCAAATATGACGACATTCTGAATACCCCCTGGCCCCAGCCAAGCCCCCGCCCCCGGATGCCCATAGAGGACCGGGCGGCCCAGTTCGCCCCCTTCGCGGCCCTGACGGGCTATGAGGCGGTTTTGCGGGAGACGGCACGCCTGACCCAGCACCCGGTCTATCTGACGGAGGAGAGCCTGGACGAGCTCAACGCCCAGCTCCGCCTCGCCCAGAGCCGTCTGGACCAGTGCCCCCGGCTCACCATGACCGTCTACTACGAGGACGCCGCCAAGGAGGGCGGCCGCTTCGAGACCGTCACCGGAAATCTCAAGAAAATCGACCAGTACCGGGGAGGTCTGGTGCTGACTGACGGCAGGGAGATACCGTTTTTCCGAATCTGTGATTTAGAGATGGAAGAATAAAAAGAACGCCCCGGAAAGCAAAGCTTTCCGGGGCGCTGAAGACGCTCAATTAGCCGTTGGCACGCATCTGAGCGAAGCACTCGCTGCAGAACACGGGACGGTCGGACTTGGGCTGGAAGGGCACCTTGGCCTCACCGCCGCAGCGTGCGCAAGTAGCAGTGAAGAACTCACGGGGGCCACGGGCATTGTTCTTGCGAGCATCACGGCAGGCCTTGCAGCGCTGGGGCTCATTCTGGAAGCCGCGCTCTGCGTAGAACTCCTGCTCACCGGCGGTGAACACGAACTCCTTGCCGCAATCTTTGCAAACTAAAGTCTT
>CAKTJX010000052.1 GCA_934569045.1 uncultured Oscillospiraceae bacterium | reverse complement strand
TTGTACTGGATTTTTCTATGAGTTGCTACTTTTTTATTTACTGTTGCACTTGATATGATAACACAAGAAGGGGAAGGTTGGGGGCTCCTTTTTTGAGGGTATACGCTCAACCGGGCGCTCAATCACTTTAACAAATCCCAATTTATCAACCGTCTACGCAGACTTTCACCATCCACCGGCAGCCCATAGCCGCTGTGCAGAATATGCATAATGATCGGTGTTTTCCTTCGCAATCTGTGAATAGTGCCCATTGAAATTTTGGTCATAACCGGGTATGATATAGGCATTGTGCAAGATGTGTCTTGAAATCTTGCAAATTCGATTGTTACCGGAGGTAGTCATGAAACCTTACTGCGAACTGACCCGCCAGGAGCTGCTGGATCTGAAAACCGCCCTGAAGGCGGAATATACCGAATATCAAAGCCGCAAGCTGAGCCTGAACATGGCCCGGGGCAAGCCCAGCCAGGAGCAGCTGAACCTGTCCATGGGCATGATGGACGTGCTGAACAGCGAAAGCGACCTGACCTGCGAGGACGGCACCGACTGCCGGAACTACGGCGTGCTGGACGGCATTGAGGAGTGCAAGGAGCTCATGGCTGACATGATGGAGGTCCGGCCCGACCAGGTGATTATCTACGGCAACTCCAGCCTGAACGTCATGTACGACACCGTGGCCCGCTCCATGATCAGCGGTGTCATGGGCAGCACCCCCTGGTGCAAGCTGGACAAGGTGAAATTCCTCTGCCCCGTTCCCGGCTATGACCGGCACTTCGCCATCACCCAGTACTTCGGCATTGAGATGATCAATGTGCCCATGCTGTCCACCGGCCCCGATATGGACATGGTGGAATCCCTGGTTGCCTCCGATCCCGCCATCAAGGGCATCTGGTGTGTGCCCAAGTATTCCAACCCCCAGGGCATTTCCTATTCCGATGAGACGGTGCGCCGGTTCGCCCGGCTGAAGCCCGCCGCCACGGACTTCCGCATCTACTGGGACAACGCCTACACCATCCACCACCTATACGACCACGATCAGGACCACCTGATTGAGATTCTGGCGGAGTGCAAGCGGGCTGGCAACCCCGATCTCGCCTATAAGTTCGCCTCCACCTCCAAGATCAGCTTCCCCGGCTCCGGCATCTCCGCCCTGGCCGCCTCCGAGAATAACCTGGTGGACATCCGGGCCCAGATGAAGGTGCAGACCATCGGCCACGACAAGGTGAACCAGCTGCGCCACGTCCGCTTTTTCGGGGATATCCACGGCATGGTGGAGCATATGCGGCTCCACGCCAACCTGCTGCGGCCAAAATTTGAGATTGTTCAGAACGCCCTGGAATCCCAGCTGGGCGGGCTCGGCATCGGCACCTGGACCAATCCCAAGGGCGGCTACTTCGTCTCCTTTGACTCCTTGGACGGCTGTGCCAAGGAGATCGTCTCCCGGTGCAAAAAGGCCGGCCTAGTGCTGACCAGCGCCGGCGCCACCTTCCCCTATGGCAAGGACCCCCACGACAGCAACATCCGCATCGCCCCCTCCTTCCCCACCTGCGAGGATTTGCAGATGGCGATGAAGGTCTTTACCTGCGTGGTGAAGCTGGTCAGTGTGAAAAAATATCTAGCAGACATGGACGCCGCGGAGGCTGCCGGAAAGGTCTGACGGTAGAATCGAGCTGCTGTAGCGGCAGCCACGATGAAATCCGGCCTGGGGCCGGGTAAAATCTGCCGGGAGGCAGAAGAAATCCGGTCTGTGACCGGATGAAATCGCCCTGCGGGCGGTTGTGGTGTCCCTGCGGGACGATTCAAAAACGGGGGCACGCTGCGGATTCTTTCGCAATGTGCCCTCGTTTTTGCAACTTCATGGGAACTTAATATTTCTCCACTTTTTCTTTTAATATTCTCCGGGTATACTATAGCCATAAAGTAAATCAAAAGTTTACTTGTTTCTTTTTCATTTTCTCCTCCAATTGTTGCAAACCCCGCGGCGTGTGCCGCGGGGTTTGTCATTATCGCATAAAAAGGGGACGTTTCACGATGCGTTCCCACGGGTCAAAACGATGGGCAGGAAAAAAGAGCAAACCAATCCGGCGAACCGGAATTTCTAGTTCTTCTGCCATGCCATGACATAGTCTCTTTCCCCGGTCGCTTCATCCAAGCCGCTGTACTGGAGCACAAATCCTTCTCTTTCATAAAAGGATATTGCCCGTGTGTTTTTTTGGTATACATTCAAAACCAATTTGTTTCTTTTATTCTTTGCATAATCCATCAACATCTTACCGATACCCTGAGACTGCATTTTTTCAGAAACAAAAACGCCTTCGATATATTCACCGTTCAGGCCTATAAAGCCTTGGATTTCTTGGTTGTCCTCATAGACGTAAACCGCCGCCCGCGGCAGCTGTTCTCTCACCAGGTCAAAATTACTATTCCAATATTGGGCGGAGATAAAAGAATGCGCCTTGATATTTGTGTCCAACCATATATCCGCAACTCTGTCTATATCCGCTTCCCGCAATTCTCTGATCATAACGGTGACTCTCCCGCCAATTCTGATATCGTCCCGAAGGGACACCACAACCGCCCGAAGGGCGATTTCACCCGGTCGAAGGCCGGATTTCATCTGTCGCCGGACAGATTTCACCCAGCCCCCGGCTGGATTTCACCGTGCCGCCGCACCCGCGGCGGCACGATTCTCAATTGTCCAGATACCAGCCCGTCTTGTTGGGCGCGTGGGGGTACTTGAAGGCCTCGGCGGCCTGGGCGTACCAGTCCATCTTGGTCTCCTTGTCGGAGTAGCGCCAGCCCACGCCGAATTCCTGGGTGCCGGTGAACATGGCCGCACAGTCAGGATGGGCGGCGGTAAAGGCATCCTTCTCCTCCTGGGATATCCGGCTGCCGGTGCCGCCCACGGCCACCAGGTGGGTCAGAGGGAGATTTTCCAGGCTGGCAAGCTCTGTGACCTTGGTGTAGCTGATATTCAGCATTTCCAGGGATTCACACCCGGCCAGCGGAGAAAGGTCCGTAATATAGCCGCAGTTGGACAGCTCCAGAACCCGTAGCTTCTTGCAGTTCGACAGGGCATCCAGGGACTTGATGGGCGAGCCGGAGAGGATCAGCACCTCCAGATTGGGCATCCCCGCCAGGAAATCGCAGGTGTTCAGGTACTCGTCATGGCCGAAGTCGGCGTAGACCACGTCCTCGCAGTAGATGAGGTCGGCGCAGTTGCTGTCCTTCAGGTCGTAGACCGCCCGGATGACCTGGGCATCCGTCATGCTGCTGCCCCCGGCGAAATAGACCCGCCAGACGATCTTGGTTCGGTCCCGATAGTCCTCCCGCAGCTTGGACAGCACCTCGTTGGACAGGCCGCAGTCCTCCAGCACAAAGCGCTTGCAGTTGGACAGCAGGTCCAGAGCCTGCCGGATGGCGGCTTCCCCATCGTCGCCGATTTTCACGCCCTTCAGGGCCACCTCTTCCATGTCTGTGGACAGGGTTTTTCCGTAAAAATCAAAAGCGTAGTGGAAGACGGCGTTGGGAGCCGCGGCGATCAACTCCTTGGCCTGGTCCGCCGTCAGGCGGGAAATCCCGTCGCTGCCGCAGAGTTCCACAGAGGCCAGGTCCGGGAACAGCGCCAGCTTCCGGGCGGCGGAGTCCAGCTCCTGGTCCGAAATGGCGGACAGGTCCAGCTCCGTCACCGTGCTGTCCTGCTCCTGATCCAGCAGGTACACGGTATAGCGGATGTCCAGCTCCGGGAAATCCGCTTTCAGCCCATCCAACTGCTCCAGGGTCAGATCCGTCTTGTGCAGGACGATGGCGGTGACACTGTGCAGGTATTGCAGGGCCTCCTTCAGGGTGTCCAGGTCATAGTCCCCCGGCTCCAGGTCCAGCTCCGTCACATCCGGGTCCACAAAGGAGCCCCCCAGGGCCACCTGGTAGCGAACCTGGACATTGGGCAGCGCCGCCTGGAGCTGCTCCAGGGCCGCATAGTTGTCGCAGGCAGCGGCGTTGATGGTTTGCAGATTGGGGAAATACCCCTGCAAAACGCGGATATCCTCGTTGCTGGGGTTCTGGATGGAAATTTCCGTAGAATCACTGGAAACCTTCTTGTTCTGGAAGGGCACATTCCAGAGAATGTCACAGCCCGGCAGCTGGGAATGGACGCTGTCGTAGTGGGCGAAGGAGATATCCTCCTCCCGCAGATCCAGGTAAGTGGCATCCAGGGCGTAGGCCTTGCCCTCCACAAAGATATGGGTATTCTGATAGTAAATATAGGCGAGGGTACACCCGGCCGCCACCACCGCCAGCACGGCAATGACGATCAGCACCGTCACAAGCTTGTTGCTTTTCAATTGTTTCTCCTCCGATTCGCGTAATCGAAGCCCATCATAATACAAATTTTCCGGAAATTCAATCTTTATTTAGACCATTTCCTCCGGGTGGAACACCTCGTCAAAGCGCTGGGCGGTCAAGAAGCCCAGCTTCACGCAGGCCTCCTTCAGGGAGATGTTCTCCGCGTAGGCGGTCTTGGCGGTTTTGGCCGCGTTTTCATAGCCGATGTAGGGATTCAGGGCCGTGACCAGCATGAGGGAATTGTGGAGGTTGTGGTGCATCTTCTCCCGGTTGGCGGTGATGCCCACGGCACAGTGGTCGTTGAAGGAGAGGATGGACTCGCTGAGCAGCCGGGCGGATTGCAGGAAATTGTAGGCGCACACCGGCATGAACACGTTCAGCTCAAAGTTGCCCTGGCTGGCCGCCATGCCCACCGCCACATCATTGCCCATGACCTGCACCGCCACCATGGTCACCTGCTCACACTGGGTGGGATTCACCTTGCCGGGCATGATGGAAGAACCGGGCTCGTTCTCGGGAATGCGGATCTCCCCCAGGCCGTCTCTGGGGCCGGAGGCCAGCCAGCGCACATCGTTGGCAATCTTCATCATGTCCGCGGCCAGAGCCTTCATGGCCCCGTGGG
>CAKTJX010000051.1 GCA_934569045.1 uncultured Oscillospiraceae bacterium | reverse complement strand
GCCATTTCGTGGGCCAGATCATAGATGTCCTTGCCCTCGGTCTCCACGCCCCATTCCTTGGCGATGCGGATCAGCTTTTCAGGATCCTTGACCTGGTAGTTGCCGCCCTCCTTGGCCTGGTACAGGGTGTGCATGATTTCACGGCCGTGGTCAGAGTGGGTCGCGGAGCCGCCGGCGGTGAAGCGCAGGAAGTTCCGGCCTACGATGCCGTGGACGTCGCAGCCGCAGATGCCGCGGGGGGCCTTGGGGGTGATGCGGCAGGGGCCCATCGAGCAGATACGGCAGCAGGTACCCTTCTCGCCGAAGCCGCAGTGGGGGGTCTGGTTTTTGACACGCTGCTGCCAGGAGTCAGCGCCAACCTTCTTGCCGTTTTCCAGCAGAGAATTGGTGGCCTCTTCCATCTCTTCGACAGTGGTCAGATATGCCCAATCCTTCAATGTGATTTCCTCCTAATTAAGTAATTCTTTCCTGTTGATACACGCAGGTATTGCCGAACCAATACTGTATCGATAATATTCTACCAATAGGAATCAAGATTGTCAATCGGCTTTTTAGCCACATTTCACACCTTTTTCCCAATCCCCCCCAGGGGGTTTTTGTTCAAATCAAACGGAAATGAAAAATACCGGCCCGGAAGGGGGCCGGAACGGGGGCTTTTCCTACTTTTTGCGGATGAAAAAGAAATTGAAAAATTTTTTGTACGTGGTATCATGGGAGCGAAGAAAGAAAGAGGAGAGAAGTACATGACAACCAAGCAACTGACCGCCCGCTACGGGCTGATCCACGGCACCTATTGGATGGCTTACGCGGCAATTTCCGGCTATGTAAGCCTGTATCTGCTGGAGCTGGGCTTTTCCAACGGGGCTGTAGGGGCCCTGATCGCCCTGTCCGGCGTGGCCTCCGCGTTTTTGCAGCCCATGGTCGCGGGCTACGCGGACAGGGAAACCAGCCTGAGCCTGAAGACCATCAACCTGATTGTCGCGGCGCTCACCGGGCTCTGCGGCCTGGGGCTGTGCCTGTTTCGAGAAAATAAGGGGGCCGCGCTGGCCTTCTACGCCGGGGCCCTGGCCCTGCTGCAATTGCAGACACCCCTGGTCAATTCCCTGGGGGTCACCAGCATCAACTGCGGCTGTAAGCTGAACTACGGCGTCTCCAAAAGCGCCAGCTCCGTGACCTACGCCCTGGTGTGCTTTGTCCTGGGCCGGGTCACGGCAGAGCTGGGCGGCCGGCCGGTGCCCTGGGCCATCACCCTCTGCACGGCCCTTTTCTTCCTGTCGCTGTGCCTGTACCCCACCCAGCGCACCCCAAAGGTCCAGGGGCAGCCAAAGGGGGCCCAGGGCCTGGCCTTCTTCAAAAAATATCCCCGGTTTACCGGGGTGCTGGCAGGCTGCGTGCTGATCTTCACCGGACATGTGCTGCTGAATAACTTTACCTTGCAGATCATCCGCTCCAAGGGCGGCGACAGCAGCCATATGGGCCTGGCCATGGCCCTGGCGGCCCTTTCGGAGCTGCCCACCATGCTGCTGTTTACAAAGATGCTCCGCTGGCGAAGCAGCGGCTTCTGGATGAAGCTGACGGGCTTTTTCTTCCTGCTGAAGAACCTGGGCTCCTGGCTGGCCCCCAATGTGACAGTCTACTATCTGTTCCAGCTCACCCAGCTGCTGGCCTGGGCCCTGATCGCCGTGGCCTCGGTGTACTACATCAACGCCGTCATGGCCCCGGAGGACGCGGTGAAGGGCCAGGCCTACTACACCATGACCTACACCTTGGCCTCTGTCATCGGCGCGCTGCTGGGGGGCCGCATGATTGACCTGTGGGGTGTAAACGCCATGCTGGCCTTCGGCACCGCCGCCGCCGCGGCAGGCACAGTAGTAGTGCTGGTGTTTGCCCAGGAGACGGTGGATAAGGGAATCTGAAGGTTGCGGAGAAAGAATAGTTAAAATGTTCATAATTCCACAGATATTCCGGGGACTTTAAAACTTCTGAGTCTCGTAGGGGCGGCTATTAGCCGCCCGGAGACGACGGGGTTTTCGTGTTTGGTCTTCACAGTTCGCTTTCGATACCTTCCGGGCGGCTGATAGCCGCCCCTACGGGCCGTCAACGCATGATTCGCATTATCAATTGTCAATCCGTCCCTCATCCTTGCTTTTTCCCCTCCTCCCTGCTATACTAACCCCAACACCCCCGAAACAGAACGTCAGGAGCGTAGAGAAATGAAATATTTGATCGTTGTAGATATGCAGGTAGATTTTATCACCGGAAGTCTGGGCTCTGCTCAGGCACAGGCCATTGTGCCGAAGGTAAAGGAGCTGGTGGAGGACTTTGACGGCACGGTGTTCTTTACCCGGGACACCCATGGTCCGGGCTACCTGCGCACCCAGGAGGGGCAGAAGCTGCCGGTGGAGCACTGCATCCAGGGCACTCCCGGCTGGCAGATCTGCCCGGAGCTGCAGCCCATCGCCTCCAACATTGTGGACAAGCTGTGCTTCGGCAGCATTTCCCTGCCCCGGCTGCTGGCCCAGAACGGCACCCCGGAGTCCATCACCCTGTGCGGACTGTGCACGGATATCTGCGTGATCTCCAACGCCATGATTCTGAAATCCGCCTTCCCGGAGACGCCCATCTATATTGAATCCGGCTGCTGCGCCGGCGTCACCGAGCAGAGCCACCAGACCGCCCTGGACGCCATGCGGGCGGTACAGATCGAGGTTCTTTGATACGTCGTTGAAATATTCAAAATTCCTTGGATATTTCCGGGATTTGAATACTTTAGAGTCTTGTAGGGGCAGCTATTAGCCGCCCGGAGGTCACCGAAAGCGTATGGTGAATGCCAAACGCACAAGCACGGTCACTTCCGGGCGGCTGGTAGCCGCCCCTACTAGCGCTCAATCTTTATTTTTACCCCAACGCCACATCCAGAACCATCATCACGCTGAAGCCCACGGCGAAGAAGACCGTGCCGAGGTTGGAATGCCGCCCCTGGGACATTTCCGGGATCAGCTCCTCCACCACCACATAGAGCATGGCCCCGGCGGCGAAGCTTAAAAGATACGGCAGGGCCGGGATCACCAGCTGGGCGGCGAGGATCGTCAGCACCGCGCCGATGGGCTCTACCACGCCGGAAAGCACCCCGCCCAAAAACGCCTTGCCCTTGCTCTCCCCTTCTGCCCGGAGAGGCATGGAGATAATGGCCCCTTCGGGGAAATTCTGAATGGCAATGCCCAGGGACAGGGCCAGGGCGCTGGCCGCCGTGATCTCAGCGCTGCCGGAGAGGAACCCCGCGTACATCACGCCCACGGCCATTCCCTCCGGGATGTTGTGCAGGGTCACCGCGAGAACCATCATCACCGTGCGGCTCAGGTTGCTTTTTGGGCCCTCCGTCTGTGTGCTGCCCACATGGAGGTGGGGGATCAGGTGATCCAGGGCCAACAGGAACAGCACCCCAAGCCAGAAGCCCGCGAACGCCGGGAAGAAGGCCAGCTTTCCCAGCTCCGCCGACTGCTCAATGGCGGGGATCAGCAGACTCCACACGGAGGCCGCCACCATCACCCCGGCGGCAAAGCCCGCGAGGAAACGCCGCACCAGATCCCCCAGGCTTTTTTTCATAAAAAACACGCAGGCCGCCCCCGCCGTTGTTCCGAGAAACGGGATCAGCAAGCCCAAAAAGGTCTCCATGCTCCACCACCTCTATCTATGCTATGCCGGACGCTTCCTTTACGTCCCGTGTCACGTTCTCCCCGTGCTTCATAAATTTCTCCACATACCAGTAGAATTTCTCCGGGTAGATCGTCACCAGCTCCGCGTGGGCCATTTTGGGGATGCCGTGAATCCGCGCCTGGGGGAAATAGTGCTTGATGAAGCGGATGTTGCTCCGGCGGTCCTTTTTCTCCTCGTCGCCGTACCAATAGGTGATTTTCGTATTGCCCACGGCAGGGGTTTCCGGCAGGGCATAGTTGTTGCCGGACCAGAAGATATTGCGGATGGTCCTGTCCGAATAGGTTTTCAGATATTTCTCCAGGGCATTGTACTCCTTCACGGAGTCATGGCCCGGCTGGGTATACCGCCCCGGCGGAAAGGCCGTCTCCAACACCTTGCGGTTGTTCGCCACCGCCTTGAAGGAAAGCACATCCAGTCCCAATTGCAGCTTTCGCGCGAGGTACGGGCGCTGATAAGGGGTAATGCCGCCGTCGATGATGGCGCGGTCAATAGGGATTGCCCCCACGGCCAGCAACCGGGTCAGACACGCGCCCCCCAGGGAGCACCCGTAGGCCGCGTCCAGGGCGGGGATTCCCCGCCCCCGGAGCCAATCCACCACCTCGTCCACCGTATGCTCCACGGAAACAAAGTCCTCCCCCGTCTCCCCGTGGCCATCGTAGACGACCTGCATGACGTGATACGCCTGCGCCAGCTGCTCCACCGCCCCGGCAAACACCCACTCCGGCTCCGCCGTACACGGCAGAAACAGCAGCGTCTTTTCATGCTCTTTTCCGTATTCCAGAACTCTCAATCCGCTCCGCCCCTCTCTCGCAGTTAGTGTACGCTAACCACTCCGCTTTTAAAAACCGCCCCCCGGCGGTCATAGACTACTCGTCCCACAACATTATAGCATCCGTCCCGACCAATTACAATACAATTCTCACACCCGCACAGGGAATTCAAAGGGGTGCACCGCAACATTCGCAGCGCACCCCTTTTTCAACCCGTCCCGCAGGGACACCACATCCGCCCCCAGGACGATTTCGTCCGGTCAAAGACCGGATTTCTTCTGCCGCCAGGCAGATTTCACCCGGCCAAAGCCGGATTTCACCGTTGGGCCCGCGGCCCAACCTAGCATGCTTTCAGAACAGCAAACGCAATCCCCACCATGGCCACCGGCACGATCAGCAGCGCCCCGCCGGCCATCAGCAGGCACACCCCCAGCATCGGCAGCGCCAGCACCAGAAGAATGCTCCCCACGATCTTCGCAATCCCCCAGGTAAGCCGAAAGGCAAAGCCCAGGCACTTAAAAAACAGCCAGCCAAACAAAACAGTCATCAGAATAGAAAACAGCATCTCAAAACCCGCTCCTTTTCTTGGGATGGTTCTATTCTACCACGAACAGGGAGAAACGAAAAGGGAAAGCGCCGCAAAATAGCGGGTCAAATTGGGACGATTTGGAGGAAATAGAGCGCCCTGTTGAACGTATACCCTAAAAAAGAAAGCTCCAACCTTCCCCTTCTTAGATTGTCAAGTCAAGTGCAACACCGTATCAAAGAAGACCTCATAGGGAGATTTCCAGTT
>CAKTJX010000050.1 GCA_934569045.1 uncultured Oscillospiraceae bacterium | reverse complement strand
CCGCGCTCTGCGTAGAACTCCTGCTCACCGGCGGTGAACACGAACTCCTTGCCGCAATCTTTGCAAACTAAAGTCTTGTCTTCGTACATTGGAAATACCTCTCTTCGGTTATTTGCCCCGTGAAAATCTACCAGGAAATGGTTGTAACGCAGGGTACATAAAATACGCGGCACTTTTTTACCGCATGCTGGATTATACACAATCCAAAGGGATTTGTCAATCCTTTATGAAAATTTTTCTCCAACTATTTGAGATTTATGCAATATTTCCAGTATGGAGCCAAAGTTTTTGGTGAAAAGGATAAAGACCTTCACAGATTGAACTGGGTTTGGCCCTGATAGGGGATGTGCAGATGGTCGTAGGCCAGCGGCGTGACGCACCGGCCCCGGGGGGTGCGGGTGAGGAAGCCCAGCTGCATCAGGTAGGGCTCGTACACATCCTCCAGCGTAACCGCCTCTTCTCCAATGGTGGCGGCCAGGGTCTCCAGGCCCACGGGGCCGCCGCCGTAATTCTGGATGATGGCGGTGAGCATTCTCCGGTCGATGGTGTCCAGGCCCAGCTTGTCCACCTCCAGCCGCTGCAGGGCCAGGTCGGCGGCCTCCTTGGTGATGGTGCCGTCGCCCATGACCTGGGCAAAGTCCCGGACCCGCCGCAGGAAGCGGTTGGCGATTCGGGGGGTGCCCCGGCTCCGGGAGGCGATCTCCATGGCGCCGGCAGGGTCAATGGACATGCCCAGAATGGTGGCGGACCGGGTGACGATGGCCGCCAGCTCCTCCGGGGTATAGAGCTCCAGCCGCAGGGACACGCCGAACCGGTCCCGCAGGGGGGCGGAAAGCTGGCCTGCCCTGGTGGTGGCCCCCACCAGGGTGAACTTTGGCAGGTCCAGACGGATGGAATTGGCGCTGGGGCCCTTGCCCACGATGATATCGATGGCGAAGTCCTCCATGGCCGGGTACAGAATTTCCTCTACCACCCGGTTCAAGCGGTGGATTTCGTCAATGAACAGAATGTCTCCGGCGTTCAGATTGGTCAGCAGCGCGGCCAGATCCCCGGGCTTTTCAATGGCGGGGCCGGAGGTAATGCGGATGCCCGCTCCCATTTCGTTGGCGATGACCCCGGCCAGGGTGGTTTTGCCCAGGCCCGGAGGGCCGTAGAGCAGCACATGGTCCAATGGCTCGTTGCGCCGCCTGGCGGCCTCGATGTAAACGGACAGATTGCCCTTGGCCTTCTCCTGGCCGGTGTAGTCAGACAGCAGCTTGGGCCGCAGGCCGATCTCTGCCGCGTCCTGGGGGGTATAGGTGGGCAGCACCAGGGGGGCTTCCGCCTCCTGGGAAAATTCCAGACTCATGGTTCCATCCTCCTTTTATCCCTTCATGACCATGGCCCGCAGGGCGTGGCGGATCAGATCCTCCGTGCTGGCCTTGGGGTCCGCACCCTTCAGGGCGGCGGAAATCTCTGCCGGGGAATAGCCCAGCTCCTGCAGCGCCGCGGTGGCGAGGGCCAGACTGCTGGTGGGCTGGGCCGGGGCGGCCGCAGGCCCGCCGGAGAAATCCAGCTCCATGGAGCCGCCGCCGATCTTGTCCTTCAGCTCCAGAATAATCCGCTGGGCGATCTTCTTGCCAACGCCCTGGGCGGCGGTGAGCATCTTCTCGTCCCCGGTCATCACCGCCAGGGTGAAGTTCTGGGGGCCACCGGCGGAGAGAATGGCCATGGCGGCCTTGGGGCCCACGCCGTTGACGGCGGTGAGCAGCTCATAGCAGCGCTGCTCCTCCCGGCTGGCGAAGCCGTAGAGGTCGAAGGCATCCTCCCGGATGGACTCTGTGATGTAGAGCTTGGCGGGGGTATTCAGCTTCAGCTGAGCGGCGGTGTAGGCGGTGACCCGGCAGCCGTAGCCCACGCCGCCGCAGTCGATGACGGCCAGCCCCGGCTCCAGCACCGTTACCGGCCCGGAAACATAGTAAAGCATAGCGTTCTCCTTATTTTTGTGCCATGGCAAGCAGCGAGGTGGAGGAGCGGGCGTGACACAGGGCGATGGCCACCGCGTCGGCGGCATCGTCGGGCTTGGGCACGGCGGCCAGATTGAGAATCCGCTTGGTCATGTCCATTACCTGGTGCTTGGTGGCGTTGCCGTAGCCGACCACAGCCTGCTTGACCTGCATGGGCTTATATTCGTAGACGGGGACACCGGCCTGCTGCACAGCCAGCAGAATCACGCCTCTGGCCTGGGCAACCTTGATGCCGGTGGTGACGTTGTTGCCGAAGAACAGCTCCTCAATGGCCACGGCATCCGCCTGGGCCAGCTGCATCAGCTCCGTCATGTTGTTGTAAATCTCCCCCAGCCGCCAGTTGAAATCCGTATTGGGGGGTGTGGTGATGGCGCCGCAGCGCAGCAGCCGGCATACGCCCCGCTGGGCCTCAATGATGCCGAAGCCCGTGATGCCGTAGCCGGGGTCAATGCCCAGAATCCGCATTACAGCACCCTGCCGGAAATGGCAAGCAGCTGGTAAATCACAAAGGCGATGGCCAGCACCACGCCGGCTCTGGCGGCCCAGACCTGCCAGGCGGGCCGGGGAACATAGCCGGTTTCCTTCTTTTCTTCTTCGTTTTCCATGGAAATTTCACCTCGGGGAATACTATATCACACTTTTGAGCGAATTCCAATCTTTATTTCCGGAACAGGAAAATATGCACGAAAGAAAAGACCGGATTTCTCCAACTTTTGTATGGCAAATCTCAAGAAAAAGATTGCATACAGAAGGATTGTGTGATATATTTCTATGTTGAGAGTTGGTACATTCTATAACAATAAGGAGCTTTTTTATGGCATCTCAGGAAAAAATCAGAAATATTGCCATTATCGCCCACGTCGACCACGGTAAAACCACCCTGGTGGACGAAATGCTGAAGCAGGGCGGCATCTACCGGGAGAACCAGGCCACCGTGGAGCGGGTCATGGACTCCGGCGACCTGGAGCGGGAGCGCGGCATCACCATTCTGGCCAAGAATACGTCCGTGCACTATAAGGATTACAAGATCAACATTGTGGATACCCCGGGCCACGCCGACTTCGGCGGCGAGGTGGAGCGGATTCTGAAGATGGTCAACGGCGTTATCCTGCTGGTAGACGCCGCCGAGGGCCCCATGCCCCAGACCCGCTTCGTGCTGCAGAAGGCCCTGGAGCTGGGCCATAAGGTCATTGTGGCGGTGAACAAGGTGGACAAGCCCGATGCCCGTGTCCATGAGGTCATGGACGAGGTGCTGGAGCTGCTGCTGGAGCTGGACGCCACCGATGAGCAGTTCAATTCTCCCACCATCTTCTGCTCCGGCCGTCAGGGCACCGCTTCCTACAGCCCGGATGAGCAGGGCACCGATCTGAAGCCTCTGTTTGAGACCATCATCGAGTATATCGATCCCCCCAAGGGCGATGAGAACGGCCCCCTGCAGC
Source organism: uncultured Oscillospiraceae bacterium (assembly GCA_934569045.1). GTDB lineage: Bacteria > Bacillota > Clostridia > Oscillospirales > Oscillospiraceae > Faecousia. The sequence continues at coordinate 2,713 of CAKTJX010000050.1, read as the reverse complement.
TGCTGGTATCCTCCATTGACTATAACGAATATGTGGGCCGGATTGCCGTGGGCCGCATTGAGCGGGGCACCATCAAGGTCAACCAGGAGGTTGCCATCTGTGACTACCACGACCCCGACCACAAGGCCAGGGGCAAGGTGGTTGCCCTGTATACCTTCGATGGCCTGGCCAAGGTTCCCGTGCAGCAGGCCAGCGCCGGGGAAATCGTGGCCCTGTCCGGCATGGCGGATATCACCATTGGCCGGACCCTGTGCGACCCGAACGTGGTGGAGCCCCTGCCCTTTGTGAAGATCTCCGATCCCACCATTGAAATGACCTTCGCCGTCAACGATTCTCCCTTCGCCGGCAAGGAGGGCAAGTTCATCACCTCCCGGAACCTGCGGGACCGGCTGGAGAAGGAGCTCCTCAAGGATGTGTCCCTGCACGTCACCGAGCAGGGCACCGATGCCTTCAATGTGGCGGGCCGCGGCGAGATGCACCTGTCCATCCTGATGGAGACCATGCGCCGGGAGGGCTACGAGTTCTCTGTGTCCACTCCCCGTGTGCTGACCAAGGAGATTGACGGCAAGCTCTGCGAGCCCATTGAGCGGATGGTGGCGGACGTGCCGGAGGAGAGCATGGGCGCGGTCATCGAGAAGATGGGCAAGCGGAAGGGCGACCTGTTGGGCATGACCCCTGTGGGCAGCCGCTACCGCCTGGAGTTCCTGGTCCCTTCCCGGGGCCTGTTCGGCTACCGAAATGAATTCCTGACGGATACCCGCGGCGAGGGCATCATGTCCTCCGTGCTGGATTCCTACGCCCCCATGAAGGGCGAGATTGAGCGCCGCCAGGTGGGCTCCCTGATTGCCTTTGAAACCGGCGAGGCCTGCTCCTACGGCCTGTTCAACGCCCAGGAGCGGGGCACCCTGTTCATCGGCCCGGGCACGCCTGTGTATGCCGGTATGGTTGTGGGCGTGTGCAGCCGGAACGAGGATATGACCGTCAACGTCTGCAAGAAGAAGCAGCTGACCAATATGCGCGCTGCCGGTTCTGATGAAGCCCTGCGGCTGACCCCGCCCCGGACCATGTCCCTGGAGCAGTGCATTGAGTTCCTGGCGGACGATGAGCTGCTGGAGTGCACCCCCAAGACCCTGCGGATTCGCAAGCGGGAGCTGGATCACGCCCTGCGGATGCGGAACCTGATGAAGAAGCGGGCCGGAGAATAAATCGAAATATAGGTTGCTTTGATGCGGAACCTGTGGTAAGATAATCTGGTAGTTTTTACCGGAGCCCTTGCCACGGGTTCCGTTTCTTTCATAGAAACTGACAGAAAAGAGGAATCGACTTGCGGAAATCTACCATATTGCTGATTGCCGGCGCGGGAGCCGCCGCGGCGCTGTGCGCGGCGGGGCTGCTGATGGGGCGGATGCCCTTCCAGCAGAAGGCCTCCAAGGATGCCAATACCACCTCCGCCCAATTTCTGACGGAGCCCACCCAGCCCCGGAAAACCGTCCCGGTCATGGCGGCGGAGCCGAATGCAACGGAGCAGACCACGGAGCCCGCGGAAACGGAGCAGACCACGGAGCCCGCGGAAACGGAGCCGCCCTACGATGAAGCGGCGAATACCTTCACCTTGAGCTTTGTGGGCGACTGCACCCTGGGCAGCGATGCCCGGATGTACGGCAGCCCCTACAGCTTTGTGGGGGTGGTTGGGGGGGACTATGACTATCCTCTGCGTTCCGTTGCTTCCTATTTCCAGGCGGATGACTATACCTTTGCCAATCTGGAAACCGTGCTGAAGGATTCGGGCGCGGTTATTAAAGAAGGGGGCTTCGCCTTCCGGGGCCCCACAGCCTACACGCAGATCCTCACCGGCAGCGGGGTGGACGCGGTGACCATTGCCAATAACCACATCCGGGACTACGGTGTGGAGGGCATGGACTCCACCCGGCAGGCCCTCAGTGACGCGGGCATCCCCTATGTGGAGCAGGACGCCTACCAGGTGATCACCACGGAGCGGGGCCTGAAAATCGGCCTGTACGGCGGCTTTTTCCAGGTGGATGTAAAAAAGGTAGCCGCCGCGGTGCAGGAGATGAAGAAGGAAGGGGCCGAGCTGATCATCCTAGCCATCCACTGGGGCGCGGAGGGCTCCTACCGGCCCAATACGGAGCAGGAAAAGCAGGCCAAGGAATTCATTGACGCGGGTGTGGACATTGTGTACGGCTGCCATGCCCATGTGCTGCAAAAAATCGAGACCTACAATAACGGAATCATCTACTACAGCCTGGGCAATTTCTGCTTCGGCGGCAATCACTATCCCTCCGATATGGATACGGCCATTGTCCAGCAGAAGGTGGTCCGGCAGGCTGACGGCACCGTAAAGCTGGGAGACGTCACGGCCATTCCCTGCTGCGTCAGCTCCCAGCAGCCCCGCAACGATTTCCAGCCCACCCCCTACGCCGAGGGCAGCGCGGAATATGACCGGGTGCTGGAAAAGCTGGGGCTGAAAGACTGATTTTTTTCCACGGGAACCGTGAAAAAAATGTTGACCTCCTTTGCTTTTTCGGTTATAATGAGCAGGCGTGACCGTGCAGGTCTGTCCATTTGTGTTGCTGCGGCCGCGTCTCGCGGCTGTCGAGCATATGATTTTTGAGTATTAGGAGGTGTATCCGTAATGAAGCGTACCTACCAGCCCAGCAACCGTCACCGTTCCAAGGTTCACGGTTTCCGTCAG
>CAKTJX010000049.1 GCA_934569045.1 uncultured Oscillospiraceae bacterium | reverse complement strand
TGGAGGGTGCAAACATGGCAACAGTAGTTATCATGCCCCGGCAGGGACAATCCGTGGAAAGCTGCGTCATTACCAGCTGGGCCAAAAAGGTTGGGGACCCGGTTCATACCGGCGAGACCCTATTTAGTTACGAAACTGACAAAGCCGCCTTCGATGAGGAGGCCAAAGTAGACGGCACACTGCTTGCGGTCTTTTATCAGGAGCAGGACGACGTGCCCTGCCTTTCCGAAGTGGCGGTGATTGGTGCTCCTGGTGAAGATGTTTCCGGTTTTGGCCCGCAAGCAAACGGATCTCCCACAGTACCGGAGTTGGTACCAGAAATCACTCCTGTAGCTGCCGCTGTCCCTGTAATCCAGACTGCTGTTCCTGCGGCAGCAACTGGGATTTCCCCCCGAGCCAGAATGGCCGCGGAGCGGCTCCATGTGGATTTGACCGGTGTGACCCCCACTGGTCCTCATGGCCGTATTCTGGAGCGGGATGTGCTGGCAGCCGGCCGCAGTACCTCTGCCGCAGTGGCAGCCGGTTCTACAGCTGGTATACCGGGAACTGGGTTAGGCGGCCGGGTCACGCTGGCCGATCAGCAGGCTCCTGCCGCCGTCGCGCCCGAGACATCCTCCGTCCTGGAATATCACGATGAAAAGATCTCCCACATGCGAAAGATCATTGCGGATTCCATGCACAATTCTCTGGCTACCATGGCGCAGCTCACCCATCATAGTTCCTTTGACGCCAGCAGCATCATCGCATACCGCAAGGAATTGAAAGCCGCCGAATCTCTGGAGCTTCCCGGCATTACCTATAATGATCTGATTCTCTATGCAGTCTCCCGTGTTTTGAAGCATCATCCTGTTCTGAATGCCCACTGGATGGATGATAATATCCGTTACTTTGACCACGTTCACCTGGGCATGGCGGTGGATACGCCGAGAGGGTTGCTGGTTCCCACGATTTTCAATGCGGATACCAAGTCCCTGGCGGAAATCGCCAAGGAAACCAAAGAATTGGCTGCTGCCGCCCAGGGAGGCTCCATTAGTCCGGACCTGTTGAGCGGTGCCACCTTCACGGTATCCAATCTGGGAACGCTGGATATCGAGATGTTCACCCCTGTGATCAATCCCCCCCAAACCGGCATTCTGGGCGTTGACTGCATGGTGGACCGGGTCCGTATGGCCGACGGGAACATTTCCGTTTATCCCGCCATGGGTCTCTCCCTGACCTATGACCACCGAGCCATGGATGGCGCACCGGCCTCTCGCTTCCTGAAAGAGCTCAAAACAGTTCTGGAACATTTTTCCGCACTGCTGGCGGAGTGAATTAAGGAGTGCATAGGATGGAATATGATATTATTGTTTTAGGCGGCGGCCCCGGCGGATATCTGGCCGCTGAGAGGGCGGGACAGGCCCAAAAAAAGGTTCTGTGCATCGAAGAAGCCCATTTGGGCGGCACCTGTCTCAATGAGGGCTGCATCCCTACCAAAACCCTGCTGTACAGCGGCAAACTGTATGCCCATGCCAAGCACGGCCAAGCCTACGGTGTCCATGCCAAAGATGTTACACTGGATCACAGCGCCGTTATTGACCGAAAAGAGCAGGTGATCCGCACGCTGGTGGGCGGTGTGGGCGCTACACTGAAAGCCTGTCATGTGGATGTTGTGGACGCAAAAGGCGTCATCACCGGCCGCACCGCCGATGGCTGTACTGTTGAAGCCGGCGGTCAAACCTATACAGCCAAGAATCTCATTATTGCTACTGGGTCTTCCTGCGCCGTTCCTCCCATTCCCGGCTTGAAGGAAGGACTTGCCTCCGGCTTCGTGCTGACTAACCGGGAAATGTTGGCACTGCGGGAGCTTCCTCAGCATCTGGTGGTGCTTGGCGGCGGTGTCATCGGACTGGAAATGGCAACTTATTACGCCATGGCAGATGTAGACACGACAGTCGTAGAAATGCAGGATCATATCGGCGGCCCCAGTGACCGCGACATGGTGAAAATTCTTCAGAAAAACTGTGAGGCAGAGGGCATGCACTTCCTGCTGAACGCCAAGGTTACAGAGATCCGGGAGGGCTCCGTCATCTATGAGCAAGGAGGAAAAACCTGCACACTCCCTGCTGATAAGGTGCTTTTGTCCATTGGCCGTAAACCCAACACCGCAGGCATTGGCCTTGAAAATGTCGGTGTGCTGACAGAGCGGGGGGCCATTGTTACAGACGAGCGGATGCAGACCAATGTGCCTGGTATCTATGCCGTAGGCGATGCCAATGGCAAAGCCATGCTGGCCCATACCGCATACCGGGAAGCGGAGGTCGCTGTCAACAATATTCTCGGAAAACGCGACCGAATGCGCTATCAGGCGATTCCCAGCGTCCTATATACAGTGCCGGAACTCAGCAGCGTAGGTGAGACAGAGGAATCCGCCAATGCGAAGGGCTACGATGTTAAGGTTGTCAAGCTGCCTATGAGCTACAGCGGCCGCTATGTGGTGGAAAACCAAGGTGGCAACGGCATCTGCAAGCTGGTCTTCGATAAACGTACAAAGACTCTGCTGGGTGCCCAGGTGCTGGCAAATTACTCGTCTGAGTTCATCATTGCTGCAGGCATCTGTATGGAGCTGGAGTTGACTGTGGCGGATATGAAAGAAATTGTGTTCCCGCATCCCACTGTGGCGGAGATCCTGCGGGAAGCCATCTGCAAATATTGAGCCGGCATAACGGCAGAAGGAGAGCTGAAAGATGTCTAAGCAGTTATTTGTGGACCCCAGAGAAATGCGGGCACCCGGCAAAATTGAGTTTACCGACATTCTGGAAAATCAGTACCAGAAAACCGTTAAGGACGAAGTTGGAAACTTCCCCAGAGAGGATCTGATCCGAATCTATCGGGATATGTGCTATATCCGGGAATTTGAAACCATGATCCAACTCATCAAAACCACTGGTGAGTATCAGGGCGTTCCTTACAATCACCCCGGTCCGGCTCATTTGGGTATCGGACAAGAGGCCGCTTATGTAGGTCAGGCCTACCACCTGTCCATTAACGACTTCTCCTTTGGCTCTCACCGGAGCCACGGCGAAATTTTGGCCCGGGGCCTGCGAGCCGTAGAAACTCTGCCGGAAGAACAGCTCCGCTCCATTATGGAGGACTTTGATGGTGGAAAAATCCTCAGAGTTCTGGGAAACAGCCAGCTGGATATCCGGGCGCTGGGCCGGGACTTCCTGCTTTACGGCATGACCTGTGAGACCTTTGGCCGGGAAAACGGCTTTAACCGTGGTTTGGGCGGCAGCATGCACGCTTTCTTCACCCCCTTCGGCATCTATCCCAACAATGCTATCGTAGGCGGCTCCGGCTCTATCGCGCCCGGTGCGGCCCTCTATAAACTCTCCAACCACAAAGACGGCATCGTTGTCTGCAACATTGGTGATGCGGCCACCGCCTGCGGTCCCGTTTGGGAGGGCATGGTCTTCAGCTCCATGGATCAGATCCGCACCCTCTGGGGCGATGAGTTCACCGGTATGCCGATTCTGTTCAATATTTGGAACAACAGCTACGGTATGGGAGGTCAGACCAACGGCGAGACCATGGGCTATCAGACTCCCGCTCGGATCGGTGCCGGCCTGCTGCCCAGCCAGATGTACGCTGAGCGTGTGGACGGCTACAATCCGCTGGCTGTTATCGATGCTTATGCCCGGAAAAAGGACATTATCAAGCAGCACGGCCCTGCCCTGCTGGATGTAGTGACCTACCGCATTTCCGGCCACTCCCCCTCCGACTCCAGCAGTTACCGCACCAAGGAGGAGATTGAGGCCTGGGAGGCCCAGGATTCTATTCTGGCTTACGGAAAGCAACTGATGGAAGCTGGCCTTTGCGCGCAGGCAGACTTAGAGGCTATTCGTACTGGCGTGGCGGCGGATATGCTTCGAAATATGAAACTGGCCATTGACGAGACTGTTTCCCCCCGCATTGATGTGTTTGGAAAAAACCCAAATGCTATCGGTGAACTGATGTTCTCCAATCAGATTGTCCGCTCCATGGATGAAAATCGCAAAGCGGAAACCCTGCTGCCCTATGAGGATTCCCCTCGGGCACAGGCCATCGCCAAAAAGGTCCGCAAGGGGCTGGATGAAAAGGGGAACCCTGTCAGCAAGAACAAGGTCTATCAGATCCGGGATGCCATTGCGGAGCCCATTCTAAAGAAATTTTACGAGGATCCCACTCTCATTGCTTTCGGCGAAGACGTTCGGGACTGGGGCGGTGCTTATGCGGTCTACCGCGGCTTCACGGAAACACTTCCCTATCACCGTCTATTCAACTCTCCCATTAGTGAAGCGGCCATTGTGGGTGCAGCCGTTGGCTATGCCATGAGCGGCGGTCGTGTGGTAGCGGAGATCATGTACGCTGATTTCCTCAGCCGCGCCGGCGATGAGCTGTTCAACCAACTGTCCAAGTGGCAGAGTATGAGCGCCGGTGTGCTGCGGATGCCGGTGGTGATTCGAATGAGTGTAGGTTCCAAGTACGGTGCCCAGCACTCTCAGGACTGGTCCGCCCTGTGTGCCCATATCCCCGGCCTGAAGGTAGTCTTCCCCGCTACGCCTTATGACGCCAAGGGTATGATGCAGTCAGCACTGAACGGCACCGACCCTGTCATCTTTTTGGAAAGCCAGCGGATCTATGACATGGGCGAACGTTTCCACCCAGAGGGCGTTCCCGAGGAGGAATACGAAATCACGCTGGGTGAGCCGGACGTAAAACGCTGCGGCACGGACGTCACCATCCTCTCCATTGGAGCAACACTGTATCGCGCCATAGAGGCCGCCGATATTCTCCAGAATCAGTATGGCGTTTCCGCCGAGGTCATCGATGCCCGTTCCCTGGTCCCCTTCCAGTATGAAAAGGTCATCGAATCCGTGAAGAAAACAGGCCGCATCGTCGTCACCGGCGACGCCTGTGAACGCAATTCTTTCATGCGAAATCTGGCATCCAACATCACGGAGCTTGCTTTCGATTATCTGGATGCGCCCCCGGTCGTCGTGGGTGCGAAGAACTGGATCACCCCCGCCCACGAACTTGAGGAGTGCTTCTTCCCCCAGCCCTCCTGGATCGTGGATGCCATCCATGAGCGGATCCTGCCGCTTCCCGGCCATGTGTGCAGCCACAACTGCACGGAACTGGAGCAGCTGCGCGAAAACAAGTACGGCATCTGATTTTCTTCCCCAAATTCAAACCATTTTTCTCTTCCTTCCATATAGCGATGGGGAGCAGTACCCGTTACGGTACTGCTTCCCATCGCTTATAACGGAACCCGCCAGATAGACTCTGGCGGGTTTTGCGGCTTTACCAGTATTATCTGTATTTGTGCGCAAACAGCTCCTTCATGATCGCACTGCGCTCCTCTGGGGTCAATCCATCGTTGACGCTGAATACACGGACATTGTGCGCCTCTGCCTCTCTCACAAACTCAGGCGTGAGCATACTGTCCCCCACCAGTACATCTACATCGTCCAGCGATGCAAAGGTGAAGGGATGGCTCCGTCCGATCTTTCCACAATCCATCAGCATCATTGTGCAGGCTGCTTTCCGAATCACCCGCTGCTTCAGCTGTGCCTCCTGTAATGAACCGCTTGTAAAACCACCATTAAAGGAATAGCCGGAGGCAGCCATGATCGCCACATCAATGTTCATGCCATCCAGCATCTGCTCAGCCTGCGGTCCGGAGCATGAAAGCGTCACGCCGCTGACCTGTCCCCCTAAAAGTGTAATATTGTAGCGATTCTTCTGTGCCAGCTCTGCCGCTGTGTTGGCCGCGCTGGTGACCACTGTATAGCTGCCCTCATGCAGAAAATAGGTCAGCGTCAGAATTGTGGACCCCGCGTCCAGATAATATGCATGGCCCGGATATACCAGATCTGCGGCAATCCTGGCAATGTCTTCTTTTGCAGAGACATTCTGCTTTGCGCGGCAGGTAAAATTCGCTTCTTGTCCGGCCACGGGGCTCTGGGCAGCAATCGCACCGCCGCGGACGCGGATGATCCGTCCTTCCTGCTCCAGCTTGGTCAAATCCCTCCAGAGCGTCATCATGGAACAGTCCCCGATCAAAGACTGCAGCGCCGCATTTTTTGCCTCACCATGCTCCGTAATATAGGTAAGGATTGACATTTGTCGTTCATTTAACATGAATAAACCTCAACTTTAAAGAATCATTTCCCCGCATATCGAATCTCAAGAGGATGCGTCCCTATAAATGCCAGCAGCGTTTTCAGATCCCGAATGCCCGTATTGGCACCGACACATTGAATAACGTGCGCGGAAGCAGCGGTCCCCAGGCGAACACAGTCCTCCATGGACCCGTTCCGCAAGACGCCGCTGAGAAAGCCTGCCACAAACGCGTCTCCCGCACCGGTAGTCTCCACTACCGGAACATCGTAGCAGCCGCAGTAAAAGGACAGCTGCGCCGTTTTGCAGAAGCAGCCCCGGCTTCCCAGCTTGATTACCACACATTTCACGCCGCCCTCCAGGAAGAAATCCGCCATGTTCTCCACATCATCCATACCGGCCAACAGTTCCGCCTGTTCAACACTGGGAAGAAAGTAATCCAGATAGGGATAGCATGGTGACAGGATCTCATTCCATCGTTCTGTAGGATCCGTGGTTACATCCATGGATGTAATCACACCGGCCTCCCGTGCCATTTTCAGCAGCTGAACCGCGCCTTTATCTCCGTCAAAAGCCGGAAGATGAAAGGTGCTGCCCAACTGAAGGACTCTGCATTGCCGCAGAAGAGAGCTGTCCACATCCGCTATGGTAAACTCTGCTGAAACGCCCGGATAATAGAAAAACGCCCGGTTTCCCTGCTGGTCAATCAGAATATTCATTTTCCCATGCGGCGTGTCTGACCTGACCACGTGACTCATATCGACCCCTGCCTTTTTGCAGGTGTCCAAAATATAGTCCCCGCACATATCGGAGCCAATGCGTCCTGCATACGCCACGGAATTGCCGATCACCGACAGATCCACAGCGTTATTCAGGGCATCTCCTCCGGTCCTGAACAGAATCTCCTGTACGCTGGTGCTGTCATTATTGAGAGAAACGCTGGACACCGGGCGGGTGATAATATCTGTCAGAGTTTCTCCAACACACAAAACATCCATATTTCAAATACTCCTAAAATTAGCTATACTAATTCCCTCAGACTTTTTCAAATTATTCCCGGGTACTTTCAAATCAAAAAATGAAAATTGTCCTCGTGGGCACACAATTCGCTTTTCCCCAAATGCAGCACACATACCTTTCCAAGCCAACAGCGCCGAGGCCTGTCCATTACAATTATAATCAATTATATCAATTTAACGTTAATTAGTCAAGAATTATCACACATTTTCGTTAAATTTTGCAGTTGCGTTAACAGAATTCTATTTCGCCGAGCTGCTGACGCATCTGCTTTCAGAGCCGTGGTCCCGCGAACTCATTCAGCTCCAGTGCGTCTGCCTTGATTCGTTGTTACCCTGCACCGCCCGGTTAGCCCCTCGTGACACATTGTGTCCCTATGGGTATTAACCGTAAGCATCCAGTTTCTTTTTTCGCCTTTGACCCACTTTTGACCCAGAATCCGAAAGGCGCGGAAAGTACCGGACAGGGCCAGACAGGAATTTTCCTGTCTGGCCCTGTATTTTTTGCCGTATTTACCGCATCTGCTGGCTGATGACCCCGCCGATGGTGTCGGCGGCATCCTGTTTCATCTGCGCCGTGGCGTGGGTATAGGTGTTCAGGGTGAACCCAGCCGAGTAGTGGCCCAGCGCGCCGGACAGCGTTTTCACATCCACCCCGCTTTTCAGCGACAGCGTGGCGAAGGTGTGGCGAAGATCGTGAAACCGGATGCGCTCCGCGCTGATGGCCTTCAAAATTTTGTCATGCGTTCGCCGGAAAGCGTCCGGGTCATACATGGTTCCGGTCTTGGGGGACGGAAACAGATATTGGTTACGAGGGTGTTTCTGATGTTCGGCGATCAGCAGGTCGACCGCTTGCTGCGGAAGGGCCAGCGTTCGCACGGAGTTGCGAGTTTTCGGCGGACTGACCACCAGTTCCCCGTTGATTCGATTTACCTGCTTGGT
>CAKTJX010000048.1 GCA_934569045.1 uncultured Oscillospiraceae bacterium | reverse complement strand
ATTGCCGATATTCTCGGCATGAGCCGGGTTCAAATAACACGGGAGCTGACCGACTTGCGAAGCAGAGGAATTCTATCCACCACCCGCGGCAGATTGATCGTTACAGACCTTCCGGCGCTGGCATCTCTGTGTACTGAAGAAACGATATAGTTTTTTCTCAGTCTGTGATTCTATTGTACTCGATAAAAGCGATTCCGTCTGCTTCCGGTGAAGCACATCATAAAAAGTCAAGGCTTCCAACATTAAGCTGAAAGCCTTGACTTCTTTTATTTAATCAATCTGAAATGTTGTAGTGCCGCCCTGATTGCCTTTTCCTTCTCCGGCGGACACTGTGGCTGCTTGACGTTTTCAGACTTCGGTTTGTTATAGTTCTCACGTTCAATAATACCGTACTTCTGCTTCACCTGTGCGATATACAGACTGCTGACCTTCAAGCCGCTATGCTCAAGAACGTAATCCTTGATCTGACCATAGGTTGCTGCCCCTCTTTTATCCTGCACCAGTTCCTCAACATCCACATCAATGTTGATATGTACTGCTGGTTTTCTCAGAACTAACTGACATACCGTCTCCACATGGCTGCACCGCGGGAACAGGTCCGCGGCCACGACCTCTTTGACGCAATAGCCCTTTTCCTTCAGCAATGCGGTGTCCCTTGCCAGGGTGGCGGGGTCGCAGGAGACGTAGACCAGGCTTCGGGGGGACATGCGGGCGATGGCCTCGATGGCATCCTGGCTCAGGCCCTTGCGGGGCGGGTCTACGGTGATGATGTCCGGGTGGATGCCCTCCGCCTCCAGGCGCAGGGCGGCTTCCCCCGCGTCGGCGCAGAAGAATTCCGCGTTTTCGATGCCGTTGCGCTTGGCGTTGTCCTTGGCATCCTCGATGGCCTGGGGGACCACCTCCACGCCCAGCACCTTTCCGGCCCGGGCGGCCATGGCCAGGGTGATGGTGCCCACGCCGCAGTACAGGTCCAGCACCAGGTCGTCCTTTGTAATGTCCGCCAGGGTGATGGCGGTTTCATAGAGCCGCTGGGCCTGGGCGTGGTTCACCTGGTAGAAGGACCGGGCGGACAGGCGGAAGTTCAGGCCGCAGAGGGTGTCCTCAATATAGCCGGGGCCATAGAGGGTCACAAAACGATCCCCCAGCACGGCATTGCCCTTTTTGGTATTCACGCTGAGCACCAGAGTGGCAAAGCCGGGGACGGCTTTCAGGGCTTCAATGAGGCCCTTTGTCTTCGGCAGGCCGTCGCCGTTGACCACCAGGCATACAAGAATCTGGCCGCTGACGGCCCCCCGGCGGACATAGATATGCCGCAGCAGCCCCCGGTGAGTCTGCTCATCATAAACGGGCACATGATTTCGATTTACATAATCGATAACGATATCCTTGACCCGGTCCGTCTCCTCTGGCAGAATCCGGCAGCGGGGTGTTTCCACCACCTCATGGGTGCCTGCCCGGAAAAATCCGGCGTAGGCCCTGCCGTTTTTCACGGCCACGGGGTACTGGGCCTTGTTCCGGTAGCCATAGCAGGTGGGGGCCTCCAGAATGGGCACCGACTCCAATTGCTCCCCGCCGATGCGGTTTAAGCAGGTTTTCACTCGCTCCGCCTTCAGACGGCACTCCTCGGCATAGTCCATGTGCCAGAAGTCACAGCCGCCGCAGAGCTTGGCCACGGGGCATTCCCGGTTAACCCGGTGGGGGGATTTTTCCAGGATTTCCGTGATCTTTCCGGCGGCCCAGGTCTTCCGGACCAGGGTAATCCGCAGCCGCACCCGCTCCCCGGCAATGGCGTTGGGCACGAACACGGTGCAGCCCTCAATATGGGCCACGCCCTGGCCCTCGGTGGTATAGTCGGTGATCTCCGCCTCGTAGATCTGATTTTTGATCAGCATAGTGCCTCCTTACAGGGGGTATTCCATCATGGTTTTGCGGACGGTGAGGCCGCAGTGCTCATAGAATTTCCGTGCCCGGTTGTTGCCCTCCCAGACGTTCAGGGTGATGGCGTCACAGCCCAGCTCCTTGGCGTATTCCACCGCTCGCTGCCACAGCAGCTTGGATATCCCTTTGCCCCGAACCGCGGCATCCACGCACAGATCGTCAATGTACAGCTCCTTCCGGTCCTTCAGCACCGGGTCGCCCTGGGTTACCAGAATGGCGCAGATGGTATAGCCCACCATCCGCCCGCCTTCCTCGGCAGCCAGCACCGGCCGCTGGGGATCGGCAAGCATCTGCTTGAGCCCCGCCTCGTCATATTTGGTTCCCTCCCGGAACAGATCCGGCCGGATGTCCTGATGCACCTTCTTCACCTGCCCCAGCAGGTCCAGCATCTGAGGAATGTCTCGCTCTTCCGCGAATCGAATGATCATAGTATTTGCTCCTTTGTCGGCTGGTATTTGTATAAAAGGGATTACAGGCTTGGTTGAGCGTATACCCTGCCGTGGAACCCCCAACCTTCCCCTGGGGAAGGTTGGGGCTTCTTTTTTGAGGTTATCCGCTCATCCGGGCCCGCAATTGTCAATTGTCAACTGTCCATTGTCAATTCTTCATCTTTTATCATACCACATTCCCCCTACCCGGTAAAGCCGCTCTTGCGGGAAAGTGAAAAAAATGCTAGAATGGAACAAAACTTTTCCGCAAGGAGGCCGCTTATGGACTATTCGGATTGCCGCCTGTGCCCCAGGCTCTGCGGGGCCAATCGGGCTGCGGGAGCGCTGGGGTTCTGCCGGTGTCCGGCGGAGGCGCTGGTGGCCAAGGCCATGCTGCACAAATGGGAGGAGCCGGCTCTGGCGGGGCCGGGGGGCAGCGGGGCTGTGTTTTTCAGCGGCTGCACCCTGCGGTGCTCCTTCTGCCAGAATGCCGCCATCAGCGGCGGCCCCGTGGGCAGACCCATGGACGCGGGGGCCCTGCGGGCCCTGTTTGAGGACCTGATTGCCCAGGGGGCGGAGAACATCGATCTCGTAACCCCCACCCAATTCCTGCCCACCATTCTGCCTGCCCTGGAGCCGAAGCTTCCGGTGCCGGTGGTGTATAACTGCGGGGGCTACGAGCGGGTGGAAGCCTTGAGGAAGCTGGAGGGAAAGGTGGATATCTACCTGCCGGACCTCAAGTACGCGGACGGTGCCCTGGCCGCCCGGCTTTCCGGGGCGAGGGACTATTTTCCCGTGGCCGCTGCCGCCATCCGGGAGATGTTCCGGCAGACCGGCCCCGCCCAATGGGATGGCGAGCGCCTCCGCCGGGGTACGGTGATCCGGCACCTGATTCTTCCGGGACAGGTGGAGAATTCCCTGAAGGTGCTGGACTGGATTGGGGAGACCTTCCGGCCCGGGGAGGTGCTGGTGAGTCTCATGCGGCAGTATACCCCTGTGGGCAGCCAACAGCCCCCCATGGACCGGCGGATCACCGATGAGGAGTACGACGCGGTGCTCAGCTGGATGTTCCTCAACGACCTGGAGGGCTTCACCCAGGAGGCTGAGGCGGCGGACGCAGGTTTCATCCCGGACTTTTAATTTAGAAATGAATGTTTTCCACTATAAAGAATGCAAAATTAAAAATATTCTGAGCCCGTAGGGGCGGCTATCAGCCGCCCGGAGGTGACCGGGCCAGAGTGTTTTGACTGCACTGTTCCCTTTCGATACCTTCCGGGCGGCTGGTAGCCGCCCCTACGGAACGCTAAAATTTGATATTCCCGGAATATCCATGAAATGATGAATATTTCGACGATTGATTAGAAAAGGAGTGTTTTTCCCATGAACGCCACGGACTATCTTTCCAACCGGCAGCGGTTTTACAAATCTCTGGTGCCCGGCGACCTGCTGGCGGTCTTCTCCGGCACGGAGCTGCGGAAGACCAACGATGAATACTATCCCTTTTTCGCCGCCCGGAACTTTGTCTACCTGACGGGTCTGCAATGCAAGGAGGCCGCCCTGCTTGCCTGGCGGGACAGCGCCGGGCAGGTGCGGGAGCGGCTGTATCTGCTGCCGCCGGACCCCATGGCGGAGCGGTGGACCGGGGTGCGGGTGAAGCCCCAGGAGGCGGAGGCAGTCTCCGGCGTGACGGATATCCGGTTCAACACCGCCTTTGAGACGGACCTGCGGGCCATGCTCTCCGGCGGAAATTACGGGCGCATTTTCCTGGATCTGTTCCGGCTGGCTGCCGGGGACCCGGACGCCCCGGCCCATCGGCTGAGCCGGTATTTGCAGCGGGACTTCCCCTTTGTAAAAATCGAGAACGCGGACGCGGTGCTGCGGCAGCTCCGGCTCATCAAGCAGCCCAGCGAGATCGCCGCCCTGCGGCAGGCGGAGAAGATCACCGAGGCGGGCATCCTCGCCATGATGCGCGCTTCCCGGCCCGGCAAGTATGAATATCAGTACAAGGCAGACTTTGACTATGCCCTGGGCCAGTTCGGCCCCCAGGGCCCCGGCTTCCCCTCCATTATCTCCGCGGGCAAAAACAATTTCTGCATCCACTACTACAGCTACACCGGCCAGGCCCAGGACGGGGACATGGTGCTGAACGACGTGGGAGCCCAGTATAACAACCTGATTACCGATGTTTCCCGGGGCTTCCCCTGCAACGGGCGGTTTTCCGAGAAGCAGCGCATCCTCTATGAATGCGTGCTGGCCACCTCCAACCACATGTTCTCCATCATCCGCCCCGGCATGGCCATGGCGGACGTGGACGCCACCATCCGGGCCTACAATGCCCAGCTGCTGGTGGATGCGGGGGTGCTGAAATCTGTGGACGAGGTTGGAAAGCTCATGTGGCACGGCGGGGCCCATCACATCGGCTACGATGTCCACGATGTGGTGGCAAGGCCGGAAATCATCGCCCCCAACATGGCCTTCTGCGTGGATATCGGCGTGTACCACGAGGACTGGGGCATCGGCTTCCGCCTGGAAGACAACTGCCTGGTGACGGAAACCGGCTGCGAAAACCTCTCCGCCGCCATCCCACGCACCATGGAGGATATCGAGGCCGTCATGCGCAGGGGCTAAGCCGCGGAAGCAAAAGATCGCTGTAAAAATGGGCTCCAGCGCCCAAAGTTCGTTGTAATTTTTGTGGCCGCGTGCTATACATATGCCAGTAAGGAAGCATGGCTGGTCAACCTGCCGCTGTACGCCATCGGGCAGATTGCGGAAATCTGAAAAAATTGCTTCCGGACACGCAAGTGTGTCCGGAAAAGATGACCTATCCGCAAATTTTTCCGCAAAGATGACAGCATTATGGGTGCGCCGCAAATGAATTGCGGCGCACCCTTTGTATTTTTCATTGTCCAGAAGGGACGTGGTTTCCGCCCGCAGGGCGATTTCACCCGGCCACGGACCGGATTTCACCTGTCGCGAGACAGATTTCACCCAGCCCCCCGGCTGGATTTCACAGGGGCCGTCTCTGCGGCCCCTTATCCCAGCTTCAGGAAATCTGCCGGGTCCATTGGCATATCCTGATAGGTGACGGAGAAGTGGACGTGGGGGCCCAGGGCGGTTTCTGCCAGGGCGGTTGTCCCGACGGTGCCCAGGGTCTGGCCCAGTGTGACTGTGTCGCCTGCCTTCAGGGCTGCCGTTTCCTTCAGGCCGCAGTAGGTGGTCTCGTAGCCCCCGTCGTGCCGCAGCACCACGGTCAGGCCCATGAGGTCATCCTCTTTGACGGATACCACCGTCCCCTCCGCCGCGGCGCAGACCGGGGTCCCTTCCTCGGCGGCGTAGTCCACGCCGTTGTGCACCCGCCAGTCCCGGGTGGTTTCGTTATAGCTCAAAGCGTCCATGGCGTAGAGCGCCGCCTCCGTCCCCTGGACCGGGGCGGCTGTTTTCAGCGTTTTCCGGGGCTGGGTCGGCTGGGTTGTGGCGGGGACAGTCCCCGGCTGGGTGGCGGCGGGAGCGGTCGGCTCCGAGGAGACGACGCTTTCCTCCGTGGCCGCGGCCACAGCTACCTGCTGGGTTTCCAGCAGGGTCACCTCCTCCGCCTTTGTCTGGTTTTTCTGGTACACATAGCCCGTGATCCCGATGGCTGCCGCACACAGGACCAGGGCTATGTAGTAGCCCTTTCCTCCGATTCCGAAGGTTTTGTTGTTGCGCATTTTTAGCACCTCCGAGGCTGAGTATAGCCCAAAAGATTCGCATTTAAACCAAGGACCGGGGCAAAATAAGGAAAATCTTTTGTATACATTTTATTACGAAATATTTATTGACAACGGGGGAAAATGCGATATAGTTATACTGTCATTTTCCGACAAAAAACGAAAATCAAAAAGGCGGCTTCGGGTGGATTTTTGCTGGTCCGGCCAGTGAAAAGATACCTGGAGACACCGAAAAAAAGAAGAAACGGGGGAGGATAATGTCCAAGGAACTCATCAGGCTCCGGGATCTTACCATGGAGTTCGACGGGGAGCGCATTCTCGACGGCATCAATCTTTACATCAACGACCACGAATTTCTCACCTTGCTGGGCCCCTCCGGCTGCGGCAAGACGACTACCCTGCGGATTATCGGCGGCTTTCTAACGCCCACATCCGGCACGGTGACATTTGACGGGAAAACGATCAATGATGTTCCGCCTTATAAGCGGCAGATCAATACGGTTTTCCAGCGATATGCGTTGTTCCCGCACCTGGACGTTTATGATAACGTCGCTTTCGGTCTGAAAGTCAACAAGGTTCCCAAAGCGGAAATCGACCAGCGGGTGCGGGAGATGCTGGAGATCGTCAGTCTCAAAGGTTATGAAAACCGGCGAATCGACGCCCTCTCCGGTGGTCAGCAGCAACGGGTGGCCATTGCCCGTGCTCTTGTCAACCGGCCCAAGGTACTGCTCCTGGATGAGCCGTTGGGTGCTTTGGACCTGCGACTGCGCAAGGATATGCAGAACGAGCTTAAGCGCATTCAGCAGGCCATGGGCATTACCTTTATCTATGTGACCCACGACCAGGAAGAGGCGCTGTCCATGTCTGATACCATTGTTGTCATGGACAAGGGCCGCATCCAGCAGATCGGCCGCCCGGAGGATATCTACAACGAGCCCAAGAACGCCTTTGTGGCGGACTTCATCGGCGAGAGCAATATCCTGGACGGCGTGATGCTGGAGGATTTCCGGGTGCAGTTCTTTGGCCGCACCTTTGTCTGCGTGGACAAGGGCTTCCAGAGAAATGAGCCGGTGGACGTGGTCATCCGCCCCGAGGATATTGATATTGTGCCCGTGGAAGAGGGACATCTTGTGGGCACGGTTACCAGCGTGACCTTCAAGGGCCTGAACTACGATATCATCGTGGAATTCAAGGGCTTTAAGTGGCTGATCCAGACCACCGACTTCCACGCGGTCGGCTCCACCATCGGCATTCGGTTGAACCCGGAGGACATTCACATCATGCATAAGAGTGAATATTCCGGTATGTTTGGCGACTACAGCTCCTACTCCGCCGAGTATGACGAGCTGACGGAGGATGCCGGGAATGAAGAAGACTAAATCCGTCCTGCTCAGCGCCCCCTACCTGGTGTGGATGGTGGTGTTCACCCTGATCCCCCTGGGCGTGGTGTGCTACTATGCCCTGACGGACCCCTCCACCGGGGCCTTCACCCTGGGAAATGTGAAGAGTCTGGGCATGTATCTGCCGGTGCTGTGGAAATCCATCGGCTATTCTCTGGTGTCCGCCATGATCTGTCTGATTCTGGGCTACCCCGTGGCCTACTATATCGCCCACTGCGGCCCCACGGCCCAGAAGTTCCTGTACATGCTGGTGATGCTGCCTATGTGCATGAGCTTCCTGCTGCGGACCCTGGCCTGGGTGGGCCTGCTGCAGGATACGGGCATCATCAACACCCTGCTTTCCAAGCTGGGCCTGCCAAGACTGACCCTGATCCGCACCCCCGCCGCGGTGGTGCTGGGCATGGTGTATAACTATCTGCCCTATATGATTCTGCCTCTGTACGCCACCATTTTGAAGATTGACCGCCGGCTCATTGAGGCGGCGGAGGACCTGGGCTGCACCCCGGCCCAGACCTTTGGCAAGGTGGTTCTGCCGCTCAGCATGCCCGGAATTCTCTCCGGCATGACCATGGTCTTCGTCCCGGCGGTGTCCACCTTCTATATTTCCCAGAAGCTGGGCGGCACGGACACGGTGCTGATCGGTGACGTGATCGAGCGCCAGTTCAAGCAGGGCAACAACCCCAATCTGGGCGCGGCGCTGAGCCTGGTGCTGATGGTGCTGGTGTTTGTGTGCACCGGCATTCTGAACCGCTTCGGCGGGGAGGACGTGGAAGGTGGTGTGGTGGTATGAGAAAAGCCAATAAGGTCATCACCGTTCTGATCTTCATTTTCCTCTATATCCCCATGGCGGTGCTGGTCATCGCCTCCTTCAATACGGGCAAGGACATCACCCAGTTCCAGGGCTTTACCCTGCGGCAGTATGAAAGGCTGTTCCAGGACCGGAGCCTTTTGAAGCTGCTGGGCAACTCCCTGCTGGTGTCCATTCTCGCCAGTTTGATTGCCACGGTGTTTGGCACTATTTCCGCCGTGGGCATCCACAACCTGAATCCCAAGATGCGCAAGGCGGCCATGACCCTGACGGATATCCCCATGACCAACCCGGATATCGTCACCGGTGTCTCCCTGTCTCTGCTGTTCGTCTTTGTGGGCAGCAAGCTGCTGGGCCAGCGCAACAGCCTTACATTCTGGACGCTGCTGATTGCCCATATCACCTTCAATTTGCCCTATGTCATTCTGAACGTCATGCCCAAGCTCAAGCAGATGGACGCCTCTCTGACGGACGCGGCCATGGATTTGGGCTGCACCCCCTGGCAGGCCTTCTTCCGGGTGACCATCCATGAGATCATGCCCGGTATCGTCTCCGGCGCCATTATGGCCTTTACCATGAGCCTGGATGATTTCGTCATCAGCTATTTCGTGACGGGCCTGGACTTTGTGACGCTGCCGGTGGAAATCTATTCCTACACGAAAAAGCCCATTCAGCCCAAGATCTACGCCATGTTCACTCTGCTGTTCCTGCTGATCTTCATACTGATGACGGCGATGAATCTGATGCAGCTGGTGGCGGATCGGAAAAAGGCCGCCAGCCGCGCCAATGTACACTGACCACTTGCCGGGCCCTGGGCCCATTTGAAAAGGAGAAAAAGAGTATGAAAAAAGTGATTTCCGTCTTCCTTCTGCTGGCCACCCTGGCCTGCCTCTGCGCGAGCTGCGGCAAGAGCAGCGAAAAGACCACCATCTATGTCTACAACTGGGGCCAGTATATCGCCGAGGGCGACGATGGTTCCATCGATGTGATCGCGGAGTTTGAGAAGAAGTACCCCGATATCAAGGTCCAGTATTCCACCTTCGATTCCAACGAGACCATGTACGCCAAGCTGAAAAACGGCGGCATCACCGTGGATGTGGTGATTCCCTCCGACTACATGATCGGACGGATGCGCCAGGAGGGTATGCTCCAGGAGCTGAACTACGACAATATCCCCAACGCCCAGTATATCGATGCCAGCTACCGGGGCATGGCCTATGACCCGGAGGACAAGTATTCCGTGCCCTATACCTGGGGCACCGTGGGCATCATCTACAACAGCAAGTATGTGGACGAGGCCGATGTCACCGGTTGGGAGCTGCTGTGGAATTCCAAGTACGCGGGCAAGATCCTGATGTTCGATAACTCCCGGGATGCCTTCGGCATCGCGGAGTACCTGCTGGGCTATTCCGCGAATACCACCGATGCTGCCGAGCTTCAGGCCTGCGCCGACAAGCTGGCGGAACAGAAGCCCGTGGTGCAGCAGTACGTCATGGACCAGATTTTTGACGCCATGGAAAATGAAGAGGCCTGGATTGCCCCCTACTATGCCGGCGACTACCTGACCATGGTGGAGGAGAACCCGGACCTGAAGTTCTACCAGCCCTCCCACCAGGGCTTCAACATCTTCATTGACGGCATGGTGATTCCCACCTGCGCCAAGGAGAAGGAGGCCGCCGAGACCTTCATCAACTTCCTGTGCGACCCGGAAATCTGCGCCGGAAACCTGGACTTCATCGGCTACTCTGTGCCGGAAACCGAGGCCAAGCAGTACCTGGACGAGGATTTGGCCGCCAACCCCGTCGCCTACCCCGATGAGGACACCCTGCGCAACGCCACCTCCTTCGATTTCCTGCCGGAGGAGACCTCCCGGGAAATGGAGAGCCTGTTCATGACCGTGCGCAACGGCTGATCGAATATTCCACCGAGGACGTGCCGCGAAAACGTGGTGCGTCCTCTTTTTTGGATGCACGTATACCCCCGAATGGAAACCCCAAAAGCCTTCTCCAGCAGGAGAAGGCAAGGGGCTTCCTCGGCAGGGGATACGTTCATCCAGAGTGTGTGTGCAATTGACGGACAAATGCCCACCATCAAAACAACCAAAAATGGCTGTCAGTTTTTGTAAAAAAGTGCTTGACAAATGGG
>CAKTJX010000047.1 GCA_934569045.1 uncultured Oscillospiraceae bacterium | reverse complement strand
CATTTCCTTGCCGGGGGCATCGGAGAGCTTGGCCACCGGGCGGCCGTTGACGTACTGGAGCTTGATGACGATGTTCAATGCCCCCTCACAGGTGTCATTGGTGACGAAGGTGCCGATGCCGAAGGAGACCCGGGTCTTCTCCCGGAAGTAGTCATAGAGCCGCTGGGCGTGGTCAAAGTCCAGGCTGTCGCTGAACAGCAGGACCTTGGTCCGGGGGTCTACGCCGTACTTCTGGAAATGGCGGATCATCTTCTCGCCCCATTCGTAGGGGTCGCCGCTGTCATGGCGGACGCCGGAATAGTTATTGACCATGGAGCGGTCAAAATCGTAGAGGAACAGGTCCGTGGTGATGGTATCTGTCAGGGCCGTGCCGTTGTCGCCCCGGTACTCATCGTACCAGTCCGCCATGGCGTAGTGGTTGGTATAGGCCAGGGGGATGGAGTCGATGCCCTGGTACATCTGGACGAACTCATGGGCATAGGTGCCGATGGGGGTCAGGTTGTACTTCCAGGCGAGATACACGTTGGAGGTGCCGGCGCAGTTCTTCGTCTCCCGGGAGAGTCTGCGGACCACCTCGTCCTGCCACTGGCGGGACAGGCGGCGGCGGCAGCCGAACTCGGCAAAGGTGAAGGTAAACTTACCGGAATTGAAGTCCTGAATCTTCTGCTCCAGCCGCTGCCGGGCGGAGGCCTCCAGGACGGCATAGTCGTAGTGCATGCGGAAATAGACCTCGTTGACAATCTCCAGCAGGTAGATTTCAAACTGCATGGCGGAGAACATGGGGCCCTTCACCGTCAGGATCAGCTCCCCCTTGGGGGACAGATCCGTGTGGACATACTCCCGGATGGGATGCCACAGCCGCAGGAATTCCACATAGTCGCTTTTGATAAAGCGGATGGAGCGCAGATAGTTCAGCTCCGGCTTGGTAAAGCGCAGGGAGCAAAGGTGGTCAATCTGGGCATTGATCTCCTGGAGCATTTCCGGGGTGAAGACGGTATTCTCATTGCGGCATTTGAAGTAATACTCGCCATTCAGATCCGTGTGCTTGTGGAAAATCACCTGATCCATGTTGAACTTGTAAAGATCCGTGTCCAGCAGGGAGTTCACAATGGGTTCCAGTTTCATTTTTTCACGTCCTTAGATACTTTGGGTGTCCTGCCGGTCCTGGGCGGAGAGCATAAGCTGCCGCAGCATAGGATACAGGCTGTGGATTTTTGGATTTACGTAACGTTCCCACTGGGCCCGGTCATCCCGCAGCAACAGCGCGCGCATCTGGGAGGCGGAAACGTCGATGGTCTTTGGAATGTAAAGCTCCGCGATGCGGACCCCCGCCACGCTGTCAAACCAATCCAGCCGCCGGGCCTCCTTGCCGGAGACCAGCAGATCCGGGAGGCGGCCAAAGCGGGCCCGGACGTTCTCCAGAACATAGTCCCCCCAGGCAGCCACATTGCCCACGCCGATGTCCGGCAGGGGGTAGATTTCCACCCGATCTCCAAAGAGATTCGTCAGCATCTGCCGCCGCAGCGCATAGGGAAAGGGGTTCTTGGCCGTGCCGGACTCCTGGGAGGAGCCGACAAAGATGCCCACCCGGTCGCACAGGGCCGCGGCGGTCTCAATCATCTGCTCATGGCCTGAGTGGGGGGTCTGAAACCGGCCCACCAGAATGCCCAGGGAGAAGGGTTTTTCCATCCGTGTCGCCTCCAATTCTCCCGTCCATTCTACCAGAACCGATGGCCCGCGTCAAATAAAATCCATGCACTCTGTACTTTTTTGCGCTTACATGCTATAATGTCCAAAATACGAATCAAGAAACAAAGGCCCGTAGGGGCGGCTATTATGTCAAGAGCAATATGGCAGCCGCCCCTACGAGACTCAAAGGTTTTAAATTCCCCAGAATATCCATAGATTCGCATGAGTAGTGGAGGAGTACGCCATGGGAAGAGCGTCTGTCCGGCAGAACAAGAATCAATTCCAGCTGCTCCGGGAGGAGCTGGGCCTGTCCCGGGAGAAGGCGGCGGAAAAACTGGAAACCGTCAGCCCCGAGCGCATCGAAAAAATCGAGAGCGGCAAGTGCGCCCCCTACCCGGAGGAGGTGCTGACCATGGCCCAGAAATACGGCAATCCCAGCCTGTGCAATTACTACTGCTCCAACCTCTGCCCCATTGGCAAAGAGTATGTGCCGGAAATTCAGACCAAGGAGCTCTCCGCCATCGTCCTGGAAATGCTGGCCTCTCTCAACGCCGTAAACAAGAAGCAGGAGCGGCTCATTGAGATCACCGCTGACGGCGAGGTGGACAACGCGGAGCTGGACGACTTCATCGCCATCCAGCAGGAGCTGGAGCGCATCTCCGTCACCGTGGAAACGCTCCAGCTCTGGTCTGAAAAAATGCTCCTCAGCGGCGCCATCGACCGGCAGGCCTATGAGGCGCGGAAGGGAAAAACGAAATAAAAAAGCTGGGGCAGACCCGCATTTTTGCGTGGTCTGCCCCATTTACGCGTATTTCACTAAACTTTTCTTTTTGTCAACGCCTCTGCCCTGCGGCAGGGGCATTTTTCATTCGTCCCGCAGGGACACCACACCCGCCCGTCAGGGCGATTTCCCCCAGCCAACGGCTGGATTTCATCGGGGCCGCGGCCCCTTACAGCGTCCGCAGGGCATCCACCAAAGCGGTCTTGGATGCCGTCTTGTCATCCTTGACCTTGATAACCCTGGCGGGGCATCCGGCAACCACTGTGTTGGGGGCCACGTCCTCTACCACCACGGCCCCGGCGGCAACCACCGCGTCATGGCCGATGCGGCAGCCCTCGATGACCACGGCGTTGGCGCCGATGAGCACATTGTCCTCCACAATGACGGGCGTTGCGGAGGCGGGCTCCACCACACCGGCCAGCACCGCGCCCGCGCCCACATGGCAGTGCCTGCCTACAGTGGCCCGGCCGCCCAGCACCGCGCCCATATCGATCATGGTGCCCTCGCCTACCACAGCACCGATGTTCAGAATGGCCCCCATCATAATGACGGCGTTCTTCTCAATGGTCACCTGCTCCCGGATGATGGCACCCGGCTCGATGCGGGCGGGGATGTCCTTCAGGTCCAGCATGGGGATGGCGGAATTGCGGCAGTCGTTTTCGATTTCCAGATGTTCGAATTCGTGGGCTTTCAGCACGGGGCCCACGTCCTTCCAGTCGCCGAAGACGATCTTGCAGTTCTCCCCGGCGGGGAACTCCCGGCAGTTGGGGAAAGTCACCGGCTCCTTTTCCCAGACATAGACCTTGACGGGGGTTTTCTTCTCCGCGTCACGGATATAGGCAATGATTTCTTCTGCGTTCATCATGGGGCATCTCTCCTTTTTATTTTCTTCATGGTATCACTTTTTCGGAAAAAGTACAAGGGGAAATTGACACTGCCGGGGAAAGGGCATATAATGAAAGAAAAATTCCCGGAGGCGTATCTTTATGCAATTGATCGATGACCGCCGCGCCCTGCACCGGATTCCGGAGCTGGACCGGCAGCTGCCCCAGACCATGGCCTACCTGCGCGCATCCCTGGAAAAGCTGAACTGCAAGGTGTTCTCCCCCATGGAGAGCTCCCTGTGCGCCTTCTTCGATTTTGGACAGAAGGAGGCCATCGCCTTCCGGGCGGACGCGGACGCCCTGCCCATCCAGGAGCGCAATAAAGTGGACTACCGCTCCACCCACGAGGGCTGCATGCACGCCTGCGGCCATGACGGCCACATGGCCATCCTGCTGGAGCTGGCCCGCCGCCTCAGCGATAAGAAGCACCTGCCCCACAATGTGCTGCTGGTGTTCCAGCCCGCCGAGGAGACCACCGGCGGAGCCAAGGATCTGTGCGCCACCGGGGTATTCCGCTCCTACAAGGTTCAGGCGATTTTCGGCCTGCACCTGTGGCCCCAGCTGCCGGAGGGCATGATCGCCAGCCGGAAAAACGAGATGATGGCCCGCTCCTGCGAGGTTCGGGTGGATGTTTACGGCAAAACCGCCCACATCGCCAAGGCCCAGGAGGGCATCGATGCCCTGGCCGCCGGGGTGGATTTCTACCAGCGGGTGATGAAGCTGGAGGGAGCCCTGCCCAAGCATATTTTCCGGCTGCTGAAATTCGGCAAGTTTGAAAGCGGCACGGTGTGCAACGCCCTGTCGGATCACACCCACATGGAGGGCTCTCTGCGGGCCTTCCAGGACGAGGTGTTCTATTCCATCCGGGCGGGCATCGTGTCCATTGCCAAGGATATTGAGCGCAGCTACGGCTGTACCGTCAACGTCTACATGACGGAGGGCTACCCCGCCGTCATGAACCCGCCGGATCTGCACAACCGGGTGCAGAAGGCCGTGGGCTTCTTCGAGCTGGACGGGCCCACCATGACCGCGGAGGACTTCTCCTGGTATCAGCGGTCCCTGCCGGGGATGTTCTTCTTCCTGGGCGTTGGCGACACCGCCGCCCTCCACTCCGATACCTTCAATTTCAACGAGGAAATCCTTCTGAAAGGCGCCGATTTCTTTGAGGAATTGGCGGAGCAGTTTCAATGATTCCGATCAATTCCAACTTGGAGCCCCTGCGGCGCAGCGGCATCCGCCTGTTTACCAACCTGGCCCGGCAGACGCCGGACTGCCGGATGCTCACCATTGGCGAGCCGGACCTGCCTACCCCGGAGCCCATCAAGGCAGCGGCTTTCAAGGCCATGGCCGAAGATCAGACTCACTATGCCCCCAACCAGGGCACCGCTGCCCTGCGCGCCGCCATTGCGGCCTTTGAAACCCAGCGGGGGCGGAGAACCACGCCGGAGGAGGTGCTGGTGACGGTGGGGGCCACCCAGGCCCTCTACACAGCGCTGACGGGGATTCTGAATCCCGGCGATCAGGTGATCATCCCCACCCCTGCCTTTTCCCTGTACGATACCATCGTCACGGCGGCGGGGGCGGAAAGCGTCTTTCTGGACGTGAGCAAGACGGGCTTTCAGATTACGAAAGAGGCCTTGGCCGCCTGCGTGACCCCAAAAACCAAGGCCATCGTCCTGAATTCCCCCTGCAATCCCACCGGCGTGATTCTGAACGAAGAAAGCCTGGACGTGATCGCCCAGGCCATCATAGGAAAAGACATCTATCTGATCTGCGACAATGTGTATAACCAGCTGATCTACGCCCCCTGCCCGGATCTTTCCCTCCGGGAGGACCTGCGGGAGCAGACCATCCTGTGCCAGAGCTTTTCCAAGCCCTATGCCATGACCGGCTGGCGGGTCGGCTACCTGGTGTGCCCGGAGGCGCTTTTGGAGCGGCTGCTGCTGCTCTCCGCCGCGGAAATCGCCGCGGTGCCCACCTTCCTTCAGGCCGCCGCGGAGACGGCTCTGACCGTGGACACGGAGCCCATGCGGCTGCTTTACGAAAAACGCAGAAATTTTGTCTGCCGCCGCCTGGACGACATGGGACTGCGATATCCGGAGCCTAAGGGGGCCTTCTATGTGTTCCCGGAGATTGCCCGCTTCGGCCTGGGCTCCTGGGAATTCTGCGAGCGCATGATTCAGGAAGCCCGCCTCGCCGCCGTCCCCGGCGTGTGCTTCGGCACGGAAGGCTATATCCGCCTGTCCTACTGCTACAGCGACCGGGAGCTGGCCGAAAGCATGAACCGGCTGGAAGGGTTCATAAAAGGATTTTGAAAGCCCGGTTGAACGTATAACCCGATGGGAAAGCCCCTAACCTTCCCCTCCGGGGAAGGTTAGGGGCTTTTCTCCGGGGGTATACGCTCAACCGGGGCATTTGCTAATTAGAAAGGACTTTTCCCATGCTTTTTGACACCCACGCCCATATGGACGACCATGCCTTCGATTCGGACCGGGAGGAATTGCTGGAAAGGCAGCTGCCCCAGGCCGGGATCGGGCTGCTGATGAATCCCGGGTGCAGTCTGGAATCCTCCAGGGCTGCCTCGAAGCTCTCCGCCCGGTATGACTACATCTACTCCGCCGTAGGCTCCCATCCGGATGCCGCCGACGAGGTGGACGAGGCGGTGATTGCCCAGTATCGGAACCTATGCCGGGAAAACCCCAAAATCCGGGCCATCGGGGAGATCGGCCTGGACTATCACTATGAGGACATCCCCAGGGATATCCAGCAGCGGGCCTTCCGGGCCCAGATGGAATTGGCCAAGGAATGGAACCTTCCCGTCATCATCCATGAGCGGGAGGCCCACCAGGATGGGCTGGCCATCGTTCAGGAATTCCCGGAGGTTACCGGGGTGTTCCACTGCTTTTCCGGCTCCGCCGAAATGGCGAAATGGCTGGTGTCCCACGGCTACTATGTGGGCTTTACCGGGGTGCTGACCTTCAAGAATGCCCGGCGGGCCCTGGAGGCCGCGGCGGCAGTGCCCCGTGACCGGGTGGTCATTGAAACGGACTGCCCCTATATGTCCCCGGAGCCCTTCCGGGGCAGACGCAACGACCCTACGCGGCTCTACCGCATGGCCGAGGCTCTGGCCGCCCTCTGGCAGACAAGCCCGGAGGAGGTCCAGGCCATCACCTATGAAAACGGGCGGCGGCTCTACCGCATCCCGGAAGGAGGAAACAACTTATGATCAATCCATCTGCCTATGCTTTGGGCTCCAAGCGCTCCTGCATCCGGGATCTATTTGAGTATGGCCGCAGCCGCGCCGCCATTGTGGGGCCGGAAAATGTATTTGACTACTCCCTGGGCAACCCCTCCATCCCCGCGCCGGAGGGGGTCAACGCGGCCATCCGGGAAATTCTCTCCGACACCCACTCTCTGCTGGTTCACGGCTACACCACCGCTACCGGTGATCTGGAGGCCCGCACCGCCATTGCCGAGGATCTGAACCGGCGCTACGGCGTGTCCACCCGGCCCCAGGACTTCTTCTTAGGCTGCGGCGCGGCGCCGGAGCTGGTGTCCGTCTTCCGGGCCCTGGCGGTTCCCCAAGGGGAACTGCTGGCCATTGCCCCCTTCTTCCCGGAGTACCGACCCTTCGCCGAGGAGGCAGGCCTTGTTTTCAAGGTCGTCCCTCCGGATGTGCCCAACTTCCAGATTGATCTAAAGAAGCTGGAGGCCATGGTGACGGCGCACACCCAGGCGGTGCTGATCAACAGCCCCAACAATCCCAGCGGCGTGGTCTACACCCGGCAGACTCTGGCAGCCCTTGCGGAGATTCTGACCCGGAAGGCAAAGGAATACGGCCACCCCATCTATCTTATCTCCGACGAGCCCTACCGGGAGCTGGCCTACGGGGTGGAGGTGCCCTTCGTGCCCGCCATCTACCCGGACACCCTGATCTGCTATTCCTACTCCAAGAGCCTGTCCCTGCCGGGGGAGCGCATCGGCTATGTGTATGTCTCGGAGAAAGCCGCGGATCACGATGCCCTCTATGCCGCCGTGGCCGGGGCTGCCCGGAGCATCGGCCACGTCTGCGCCCCCAGCCTGATGCAGAAGGTTATTGCCCGCTGCGCCGCGCTGCGCCCGGACCTTGTAAGCTATGACCGGAACCGCACAGCCCTGTACGAAGGGCTCACCGCCATGGGCTACGAGGCCGCCAAGCCGGACGGGGCCTTTTACCTCTTCATCAAGGCCCCCGGCGGGGATGCCCAGGCCTTTTCGGACAAGGCCAAGGAAAAGGATCTGCTGCTGGTTCCCGGCGGGGACTTCGGCTGCCCGGAGTATTTCCGCATCTGCTACTGCGTCAGCTATGAAATGATCCAAAAGAGCCTGCCGGTATTCCGGGCCCTGATGGAGGGAGAGAAGTAAACCGCTCCATGAAATTCAAAAAGACAATTTATAACCTCTTCTTCGGCATCGGCACCCAGCTGGTGACCCTGGCCCTGGGGCTGGTGATTCCCCGGCTGGTGCTGCAAAGCTACGGCTCCGAGGTCAACGGCCTGTTCAACACCCTGAACAACATCTATACCTATCTGTCCCTGGTGGAGGCGGGCATCGCCACCTCTGCCCTTCAGGCCCTCTACGGCCCCGTGGAGCGGGAGGACAGACAGAGCATCAACGAAATTCTCACCGCCACCAAGCGCTATTTTCACCGCTGCGCCGCCCTGTACGCCATCGGCGTGGTGGTGCTCACCGGGAGCCTGCCCTTCCTGCTGCGCACGGATATCAGCCGCACCGCCGTGGCCCTGGTAACCCTTTTGCAGGGCTGCGCCAGTCTGGCCAACTTCTATGTGGTGGCCGGCATGACGAGCCTGCTGTCCGCCGAGGGCAAGGAGTACGTTCAGAACAATCTGACCCTGGTGACCACGGTGCTGACCAGTATCGCGAAAATCGTTCTGGTGAACCTGCGGGTAAACATCGTCATTTTGCAGCTGGCCTATTTCGGCATCAGCCTGCTGTCTGTCACCATCTATTTCCTCTATTTCCGCCGCCACTATCCCTGGATGGACCGGAACCAGTACAATCCGGCGGTAAAGCTCCAGCAGCGGGGGGCATTCCTGCTGCACCATGTGGTGTATGTGATCTTCAACAACACGGACGTGGTGCTGCTGAGCCTGCTGTGCGGCTTGAAGGTCAGCAGCGTCTACTCCATCTACAATCTGATCTTCTTCAGCGTCCTGCGGGTGATCAACACCGCCTTCAGCGGGGTGAAATTCAACCTGGGACTGGCCTACAATTCGGACCGGGAGCGGTATCTGCTGCTGCACGACACCTACAATACCTGCTACCTGGGCTTCGTCTTCGGGCTCATGACCGTGTGCTACCTGCTGACCCCGGCCTTTGTGGGGCTTTACACCGCGGGGATTACGGACATTGCCTATGTAGACCCCTATCTTCCCATGCTGTTCTGCCTGTGCAACCTGCTCTCTTGCAGCCGCTCCACGGAGAACAATCTGATCAGCCTGGCCTTCCACGCCACCCAAACCATCCCCAGAGCCCTGATAGAGGCGGCCATCAACCTGTCCGTCAGTGTGCTTCTGGTGTGGAAGCTGGGCATCTACGGCTGCCTGCTGGGCACCCTGGCGGCCCTGGCCTACCGGACCAATGACATTATCCTCTACGGCAACAAGGTCATTCTTGGCCGCTCCCCCGCCCGGTCCTACGCGACGGTTTTAAGCTACTTCGCCCTGTTCTTCCTGATTGCCCTGCTGACCCGCGCCTGGCAGCCGGAGATCACGAGCTACATCCAGTTCGTCCTCTACGGCCTCATTATGACCCCGCTTTCTCTGGGACTCTACTACGCCCTGGGCCTGCTGACCAATCAAAAAGCCGCCCGGTTTGTGGGCGGGGTGCTAAAGGGGAAGCTGGGGAGACGAATTGACAGTTGACAATTCATCCCCCCTCCGGCTCCAATGCAACGCAGACGCTCAAAACACTGCCTGCACCAACACCATATACGCCACCGTTCCCCCGGCGATGCTGAGCAGCGTGTCTCGCTTCCAGACGTGGAGAACCACCACCAGGGCGGTGCACAGGAGCTCCGGGACAAAGTGGGCGGGGGCGGAGAAGGAGATGCCCTTCAGGCAGTACACCACCAGCATGGCCATGACGGCATAGGGCAGCACTTGACCAAGATAGGCAATAACAGGGGGCGTTTTCCGGTTCTCTCCGAAGATCAGAAAGGGCGCGAACCGGGTAGCAGCGGTAACCAGGACGATCACCGCGAAAATGGCAAATCGGTTCATTTGTTTTCCTCCTTTTTCCGGGTCAGCAGCAGAATCAGGGCGATCAGCCCCATGCTGGGGATCAGGAAGGACCCGCTGCCGAAGATCGCCAGACACAAAATAGAGGCGAACAGCCCGACGCAGGCGGGCAGGTGGTTTTTCGTGCTGAGCCACTGTTCCACGAAAATGGTGACGAACAGGGCCGTCAGCACAAAGTCGATGCCCTCGTAGTTGATGGGCAGCAGCTGCCCCACGGCGGCCCCCAGCAGGGTACCCAGCACCCAGTAGCACTGATCCAGGAAGGACACCAGGAAATAGTATTTTCCCCCATCCTGCCTTGGCGCCCCCTGGGACACCAGGGAATAGGTCTCATCGGTCAGGGCGAAGATCAGATAGGACTTTTTCTTCCCGGTGCCCTTGTACCGATCGATCATGGACAGCCCATAAAAGAGATGCCGCGCGTTGACGGCCAGGGTGGTCAGCGCCGCCGTCAGCAGGCTCACGCCGCCGGAGAGCATGGTCACGGCCACGAACTGCATGGACCCGGCATAGATAAACAGACTCATAGCCAGGGCCCACCAGATGGACAGCCCATTTTGCAGCGCCAGAATCCCAAAGCCAAAGCCCAGGAACAGGTAGCCCGTCATCACGGGCACGGTATCGAGGAATGCGGAACGGAAGTTGGATTTCATAAAGGCCTCACAGATAGAGAGTTGGCAAATAGCTCGGTTATATGTATCCCCCCGGAAGGTTGGGGGCTCCTTTTTTGGCGTTATACGCTCAATCGGGTACTCTGTCGCTTTGATGCCCCCAAATTTGCCGATACAACAACTGGATTATACGCACCCAGCCCAAAAATGTCAACCGTCCACGAACAGGCATCCATGCCGCACAAACACACAATGCGTCAAAATTCAGGATAAGATGCACAAGCCCGGTGTCTGGGAATCGGACGGAATTAGGAGAAATATGCAAGCTAGACAAAACACAGAAAAAGATAAAATCCTTTTCTGTAAGGATTGACAAGTGAAAATCATACGATTATAATAGGTTCAGTCCCATCCGGGAGGTCCCGGAATTTTAACGAACGGAGGAAAATGAATATGAAGAAGTATTTTGCGCTGCTTCTGGTGCTGGTCATGGTTCTGTCCCTGGCTGCCTGCGGCGGCAAGACAGAAGCTCCCGCGGCCACTACCGCGGCACCCGCTGCTGGGGAGACCACTGCCGCGCCTGCGGAAACCAAGGCGGAGAGCAAGTATCCCAGCTATTTTGACGGTATGGACGATCTGATCGCCGCGGCCCAGGCCGAGGGCGAGCTCACCGTCTACGGCTCCTGCGAGGAGGAGTACCTGGCCGCTGCCTGCCAGCACTTCCAGGAGCTCTTTGGCATCAAGGTCAACTATCAGCGTCTGTCCACCGGTGAGGTCCAGGCCAAGGTTGAGGAAGAGAACGGCAATCCCTCCGGCGATGTCTGGTTCGGCGGCACCACCGACCCCTACAACGTCTGCGCGGCCAAGGGCTTGCTGGAGAGCTACGATGCCAAGAACGCCTCTCACCTGATCAGCGATATGTATAAGGATGCCAACGGCCAGTGGTACGGCATCTACAAGGGCATCCTGGGCTTCATGGTCAATACCGATGAGCTGGCGAGACTGAACCTGGAGGCCCCCGCCGACTGGCAGGATCTGCTGAAGCCCGAGTATCAGGGCCTGATCTGGCTGTCCAACTACAACACCGCCGGCACCGCCAAGCTGGTCATCAACACCATGATCCAGAAGTACGGCCACG
>CAKTJX010000046.1 GCA_934569045.1 uncultured Oscillospiraceae bacterium | reverse complement strand
GGCCCGTTGGTCAAGTGGTTAAGACAGAGGCCTCTCACGCCTTTAACATCGGTTCGAATCCGGTACGGGTCACCACTTTCTTTGAAAAGAAGAAAGCACTTGACATTGTAGCAGGAGAGTGCTACAATACAGCGGTCACAGGCGAAAGCCTTTGACATAGTGTGGCTTCAAGGCCACCACATAAGTTGGTATTGATTGCGACGAGGGTCCACCTGTTCCCATCCCGAACACAGAAGTTAAGCTCGTCCGCGCCGACAATACTTGCAGGGTGACTTGCCGGGAAGATAAGTAATGCCAACATAAGATAAACCGCTTCGTTGATACGAAGCGGTTTTTTCTATATGCAAATTTTTTCTTCCATTTAACGGATTTTAACGTATATAGAGATGAAGGGACAAGGAGGCATTGCATATGGATGACGAACAGTTGATAGAGCTATTTTTTGCAAGATCAGAGGATGCAATTACAAAAACGGACCAGAAATACGGACCTTACTGCTACAGTATCGCAAACCGAATCTTATTGAATCCTTCGGACGCGGAGGAAACTGTCAATGATACATACTATTCCGCTTGGACCTTGATTCCACCACAGCGTTCTGCAAGATTTTCTATCTTTCTAGGCAAGCTGACCAGAAATCTTTCCATTGACCGATGGCGTTTTCAAACGGCAAAAAAACGTGGAAAAGGCGAGACACATGTGCTCCTGGATGAACTGGCGGAATGTGTTGCGGGCGGTGAGAGCCCGGAAACGACGCTTCTGAGAAACGAACGGATCGCATTCCTGAATGATTTTCTGCGTGGCCTTCCAAGGGAGGAACGAACGATTTTCCTGCTTCGATATTTCTATGCTTTCCCCCAGAAGGAGATAGCGAAAAGAATGTGTGTTCCCGCCAATCGCGCGAAATATGTTTTGCAGAAGACCCGTAAAGGGTTGCGGGAAACGATGATGAAGGAGGGCGTACAATGACGGAACTTTAGCTTTTTCAGGAGCTTACATACGTAGACGTGGAACTTCTTGCGGATGTGGAGCAGTATTCTTCACAGAAAAAATACGCTTTGAGTCGCTCTACCATTCTCCTTGTGGCTGTAATCTGTATTTTAACCTTTTTATTGGTTGGCTGTGGCGCTGCCTATTTTTCCGGTGCGCTCCATGGTATTTTCCAAGCGCCTCTTTCAGATGGACAAGTCCAGTATCTCCATGACCGGGAACAGCTCTCCCAGCAGAATCAGGAGTCGGACGGATGGAAAGTTGCGCTGCTATCCTCCATCAGCGACGCAAGGTCCGCCTATCTGATCTTCCAGGTCACCGCCCCGGAGCATATGAACCTGGAGCAATACCTGGATTACTCCGCCAGTGGCGATAGGAATTTTTCAATGGAGAATAGGGGCTGTAACCATGATACAGAAGAATCCACGGTGACTGCCTCGGTGGGAAATGTGGACGTAGAACGGAATTTCAGGTATATGTACGGCGGTGCCCCAGCTCCTGACCATGATGGGGAAATTCGCACCGTTTATTACAGCATCCCGATTCGGTGCGAACCGCTGGACCCAAGCAATGCAATGATCCTGCAGGACCCCTTTGGGCCCAATGTGCATTTTCAGGTTTGTTTTACGGATATTATACTGGCCTCTGCCGATTGTAGGGCGGAAAATCAGGGGAACGAAGTTCTTCTTGCGAGCGGCCTATGGAACTTTGATGTGACCTTTGTACCGGATTCACAGAGTATGGAATTAATCACCAAGCCAGTGCCTACAGAGGCAATTGTCTGCCGCCATGTTGACGGTACTTTCCCGCAGAGGGTGGAACAAGCACTGCTCCGATCCTTCGAGCTTACACCTCTGGGTGCGGATATCTGCTTTGCCTACGATTCAGACACGGTGGGTATCTCCATCGGGAGTGACCCGGAATATCCGATCTACGCATATATGCTCGATGGCACACGCGTCCGGCTCTGTGGGACAGGGTTCGGCACTAGGCTGATTGCGGAAGCACCGATTATATTCGATCAATTGGATTATGTCCTATTAGGGGATGGGACCATCCTCTCCGCCGCGGATGCACAATGAAATTATCCCCCGCCAAAGAAATGCGGCGGGGGATAAAAACACCGCCATCCCGAAGAATGGCGGTGAATCTGGTGGACTTGAAGAGATTCGAACTCTCGACCCCCACAATGCGAATGTGGTGCGCTCCCAACTGCGCTACAAGCCCATGCTTTTCAATTGCTAGGGTATTATACCTCTTTTCCCTGGAAATGTCAAGCGGAAAAAGACAAAAATTCGGGCAGAAGCAAGGGTCCCTGCTTCTGCCCGAAATGCGCTAATTCATCGGTTCCCAATGGGCGTACAGTGTTATAGGCTGCTGGGCTCGCCAATCTGTTTCTTCGTCATCTTTTCCATAGAAGTCAGAGGCCAGCAAGCGGAACACTCGCCCTCCACCCTCCGGGGCGGAATACCACCCCAGGAAGTGCCAGCCGGGGCGAGAGGGGGCTGGATAGGCTGCCAGATAGACGGTGGTTCCGGAAAGCTTTGGGGACGAGGCATCGAAGACGGCGGCCTCGTCTCCGTCGTTGGGGTCCAGGATCAGCGGGAGGAAGGGCTTTTCCGTCGGCTCTGCGCACCAGACACCCTGAAGACGCAGTTGGATAATTCTGTTGGAATCCGGCGCACAGCGCCGTACTACTTCTTCCGGGATCGTATCCGCAATCTGCTGATCGAACTGGTTCCCCTCCGTATCCTTATGGAGCAGAGCGTAGCCCAGAAAACGATAGCCCGGTTGTGCTTCCGGTTGGGGAATGTTCAGTGCTTCTACATCGTTCCCCGGCACAGTCTCGTCCAGCAGAATCGCATCTTGCTCCGCCTCCCAAAAACCTGCGTATACTACGATATGCACGGAGGCCAAGGCGGGTGGCTCCGTTTCTTCTGTGGGTTGGGATACGGTGGGTGGGACAGTGGGCGACACAGGCTCCATGGCGGCGGAGGCGGGGGAAATATCACTTGTTGTTTCAGGCTGAGAGACAGTGACCGTTCCGGCCAATGTAAAGCCCACCAGCAGCAGAAATGCCGCAAGGTAGCGCTTGCCATGGCGCTGTTTAGAAGCTTGCGGTTCCGTGCGGAGAACTCTATCGGAGGAAAATTCCGCACCGGGCGACGAAAATTCCGACCCTAACGGCGTAAATTCCGCCTCCGGAGGTGTCAGCTCCTGTCCGGCGGGGGCAATCCAAGGCCCTTCCGTGGTATGTTCCTGTAGATGTGAGAATTCCATAGGCGCTTACTGCATGTGAACGTCAACCTGCGGGAAGGGACACTCGATGCCCAGCTTCCGCAGTCCCAGCAGGAGCTCCCGATTGAGCAGGCGCTGGGCTCTGAAAATATCCTCCTCCGCAACCGGCGCGGTAAAGCGCAGAACGATTCCGGAATCTCCCAGGGTTTCGATACCCAGGTAATTGGGCTGGCCGCGCATCAACGCGGTATTCTTGGAATAGATTTCCTCCATGAGCAAAGGAAGCTCTGCTTCCAACGCCTCGATATCCGCACTGTAGGGGATGCTAATGTCACACACCGCCCGGGATGCCTTATCGGAGCGGTTCAGGATGTTTTTCATCTCGGAGTTATTGATGATTTTCACATTGTCGCCGCCGTCTACCACACAGGTGGTGCGGATGCCGATTTTCTGGATGGTCCCACGGAAGCCGCCGACCTCTACAATGTCGCCCACATTGCACTGATTCTCAAACAGCATGAAAACGCCTGTGACCACATCCGCAATCAGACTTTCCGCGCCAAAGCCGACAATCAGTGCCAGAATGCCAACACTAGCCACAATGGCGGAAACGTTCACGCCCAGAATGGACAGCCCCCAGCACAGAATCACCAGCGCTGTGGTGTACTGAATCAGGCTGGAGATCAGCGTCAGCATGGTGCGCCCACGGTGGCTTTGGGGCTTCAGCAGCCGGAGAAGGGCCCGCAGAAGCTTCGCCAGCAGCAGCACCCCCGCTGCCATGGTCAGAAGCTTGATCAGCGCTGTGGCGCTGAGGCTCCAGGAGGCTTTAAAATCCCCCTCCTGCCAGACCCCCATGGCCCTGCAGCCCCACAGAAGCAGCCCCAGGGCAGCGGCCAGAAAGAAAATACCCGACAGATCCTTTCTCTTTTTCATGGAAACGACCCCCATCTATCTAGAATTGCTTACAAACTCATTATAACAGAAACCACCGGATTTGCAATACAAATCCGGTGGTTTTCAGAAAATTACATGGTGAACTGGATGGCACAGAAGCCGGCGTACAGCGCCAGCAGCACAATACCCTGATAGCGGGAGAGCTTTTTGGTTTTCAGCGCCGGCAGGGTCAGGAAGGCCATGACAAACAGCATCAGCGGAATGTCCAGAACCAGGGAGGCATTCTGACCGAACAGCGTGCTGGACTGGGGAATCCGGAAGGGGGCCAGCGTCATGGAGGCGCCGCAGACCAGAACCAGATTGAAAATATTGGCCCCGATCACGTTGCCCAGGGACAGGGCCCCATGGCCCTTCGCCAGGGAGGTGATGGCGGTGACCAGCTCCGGCAGGCTGGTGCCCAGCGCCACAAAGGTAAGGGCGATGACGGACTCCGGCACGCCCAGAGCCTGGGCAATCAGGGTCCCGTTGTCCACCAGCAGATCCGCACCGACGGCCACCAGGGCGGCACCGACGATCAGCAGGAGAATGTCCTTGCCCATGGAGTCCTTGGCGGCCTTCTCCTCGATTTCCTCTGCCTCGGCCTCTTCGGGAGCCAGACTGTCCGGGTTCTTGAAGCCCTGGCGCACGGTGACATACAGGTAGACCACAAAGATTGCCAGCAGCAGGATGCCCAGCCAGCGGCTGAAATAGCCAACAAGGTAGGCGTTCAGACAGTAGATCGCGGCAGAGGCGAAGAAGAAGCAGACCGGCGTTTTCAGCGCCTTGGTATCCACAGGGCCGGGGCGGACGGCCACCGTAATGGCGGCAATCAGGGCCGTATTGCAGATGATGGAGCCGATGGCATTGCCGTAGGCAATCTCACCGTGCCCGGTCAAGGCAGAGGTTGCGGAGACCATAACCTCCGGCAGGGTGGTTCCAATGGAAACCACCGTAGCGCCGATGATCAGCTCCGGCACATGAAAGCGCTCCGCAATGCCGGTTGCGCCGTCTACAAACCAGTCGCCGCCCTTGATCAGCAGTACCAGCCCCAGGGCAAACAGAAGAACGGGGATAAGCATATTCAATTGATGACACGCTCCTTCAAATTATCGCTGAATCGAATATTCCACGGGGGTATCCGCGGGCAGCTCCAGCAGTTCAGGATTCTCCAGCAGCTTCTTGACCAGGGCAACGGTGCCGGAGTAATAGTAGCCGTCCGCAATCCGCTCATCCAGGGTGATGCCCAGGGGAACCACCTCATGCAGATCTTCGGTGCCATCCGGCAGGTAGAACTTCTTCAGGTGCTTCTTGCCCAGAACCACAAAACAGGAGTTGGTGCCCCAGTTGACCAGATGGTGATAGCCCACCTCCAGGCCGATGGAGCCCAGATTGGACAGGAAAATAGAGGAGTGGTTGGGATCGGAACCGATCAGCGCCTTGGGGGCCCAGCCGTGCTTGTCCAGCCAGAGTACAGATTTGGCAGCCAGGTTGATGACCCACTGAGGAAGCTTTGCGATCACATCCATGGCGCCGGTGGAGGTATCCTTGTCCACATCGCTCTTGGTCACATGGATGGTCTTCATGATCTTTTCATGGAAGCTGTCCATGGTCTCCTTGGGATCATAGGTGAAGAAGGCCAGGGCCTCTTCGGCCTTGTCAGAAAATTTCTTCTTGACCGTAAAGGCAATGCTGATGTCATTGCGCTGGTACACTCTGTAATTGCAGATGAAGCGATTCATCTTGGGGCGGAGCACAAAGGCCTTGCCGATGGCCGCGGCGATGACGTGGAAGAAGGTGTATTTGTCCTCAGTCAGCCCCTCGTTTTTCTTGGCAAGGTAGGCTTCCAGCGGACGGAAATCGATATCCACACTGATAAATGCCTCGTTGTCCGCCCGGTTGGGCATGATGCAGGGCATGATCCGGTTCATGGAGGGCAGATCCTTCAGCCACACGGCATCGGAACGGTCACCCCATTTTTTCTTTGCTTGCGCCATGGTTTTTCCTCCAATATGTATAGTGTCAAAGATGCCCCTATTCTACCAAAAGTTTATTGCAAATGCAAATAAATTTTTGACAGCCTTCGTGATGGCGCTGTGCTACCATAGCGGAGAATACGGAAGGGGGAAGGGCGGTATGAACGGTATTTTTCGAGAGATACGGCAGTCGCTGCTGCTGGGGCTGGCGGCGCCGCTGCTGATCGTGGGGATTGGGGGCAGGCTGGCATCTATCGGCAATGCGCCCAGCTTTTCCCGTGCGGATACAGATGCGGCAGTCCGCGTGTCCATTCTGGAGGATGGGGAACGCCGGGAAATGACCCTGGAGGCGTACTTGAACCGGGTGGTTATGGGGGAAATGCCGGTACCTTTTGAAATGGAGGCGCTGAAGGCCCAGGCTGTGGCGGCAAGAACCTACACCTGCCGTGTGTTACGCACAGGAGGCAAGCACGACGGCGCTCTGTGCACGGACAGTACCTGCTGCCAGGCCTTTTGCCAGGATGCGGCATATGAAGGTCAGTCCCTCCAAAACCGTGAGAAGATTGCCGCCGCGGTGCGAGAGACGGACGGCCTGGTGCTGGCCTATGGAGAATCTTTGATTGAAGCACCCTATTTCTCCTGCTCCGGCGGACGGACGGAAGACGCGGTGGCGGTGTGGGGCGTGGACTACCCCTATCTGCGGTCTGTGGACAGCCCCGGTGAGGAGGCGGCCCGCTATGACCGGGATTGTGTCACCTTCTCCGGACAGGAGATAGAGGAGCGGCTTGGAATTTCCCTGGGAGAGGATCGGACAAACTGGCTGGGAGCGGCGGAGTTTACCTCCGGCGGCGGTGTGGAAAGCATTGTTCTGGGCGGAAAACAATTTACGGGGACGTCCCTGCGCCGCCTGCTGGGGCTGCGCTCCACGGCCTTTACAGCCACGCTGGAGCAGGATGGGATTCGCTTTGACACCCGGGGCTACGGCCACCGGGTGGGGCTCAGCCAATACGGGGCAAACGCCATGGCCTCCGGCGGCAAGACCTTCCAGGAGATTCTGGAGCACTATTATCCGGGGACGGTTTTGTTAAATTATAGTGAATTTGTTGAAAAACAGGGGGGAATGTGATAGAGTAATTGTAAAATTATTCAAGAAGGTGATTCCATGCAGTTGATCATAGACGGCCGCAGCGTCCAGGCGGAGAAAGGACAGTCCCTCGGCGCGCTGGTGCGTCAGCTGGGGCTGGACAGCAATGTGCTCTCGCAGCGGCCCCTGGCGGCCCGGATTGCGGGAGAGGTTTTTACCCTGAACTATATTCCGGTACGGGAGCAGGAGGCGGAAGGAGAGCGCCCCTCCATGCGCCGGGCCATGGCGGCCTCCGGCGGGAAGGTTCAGCTCCTGCGCTACCGGGACTCTGCCGGGAAAGAGGTATACACCCGGACGGCGCAGTTTGTAATGTTCCTGGCTGTACGGCAGCTCTGGCCGGAAGCGAGGGCAACCTTAAGCTGTACGCTGGGGTCCAGCGTCTTTGTCTCGGTGGAACACGCCAAGGACTTTTCGGCGGCACGGCTGAAGAAGCGGATCACGGAGATTGTGGCATCGGATTTTCCCCTGCTGCGCAGACGGATTTCCAGAGAGACTGCCATCGAGCAGTATACAGCCAGGGGAGAACTGGACAAGGCAAGACTGCTGTCCTGGCGGAACTATCCCTATTATAACGAGTACAGCTACGGGGACTATACAGATAACTTTTTCGGAGAAATGGCCCCCTCCACCGGCTATCTGACGGTGTGGGATGTGCTGGAGGCTGACGGAGGCTTCCTCTTTGTGTTCCCGGATGACCTGGAGCCGGACAGGCTGGCAAAGCTGACGCCCATGCCACAGTTTTTCAGCGTCTTCTCCGAGGGGGAGCGCTGGTGCCGCCTGATGGAGTGCCAGAATGTGGCGGATTTGAACGCGCTGACCCAGTCCGGGAAAATCCGGGAGCTGATCCGGGTCAATGAGGCCCTGCACGAAAAGCGCTTTGCCCAGGCGGCAGACCTGGTTTGCAGCCGTGGGGCCAGGGCAGTGCTGCTGGCGGGCCCCAGTTCCTCCGGCAAGACCACCTCGGCCCATCGCCTTGCAACCCAGCTCCGGGTCTACGGCAAAAAGCCGGTGCTCATGAGCCTGGATGACTATTACATCGATCGGGATAAAATCGCCCCAGGGCCGGACGGCAAGCTGGATTTGGAGCACATCAACACCCTTGACTGTGACCTGTTCCGCCGGGACATGGGCGCGCTGATCGCCGGGGAAGAGGTGGAGCTGCCCACCTTCAACTTCAAAACCGGAAAACGGGAGTGGAGCGGCAAGCGGCTGCGGCTGGAGGAGGACTCTGTGATCATCGCGGAGGGGCTCCACGCGCTGAATCCCGTGATGCTGCCGGAGAATGTGGATTTGAAGCGGATATTCCGGCTGTATGTGAGCCCACTGCTGCCGCTGAATCTGGATGGCCACAACCGGATTCCCACCAGCTATCTGCGCCTGCTGCGCCGGATTGTCCGGGATTATGAGACACGGGGCTCCTCCGTGCAGCGGACGCTTTCCATGTGGGAATCCGTCCAGCAGGGAGAGAAACGCTGGATTTTCCCCTTCCAGGAAAACGCGGACATGATCTTCAACAGCTCCACCCTCTATGAGCTGGCGGTGCTGAAGAAGCACATCTACCCGCTGCTCACCGCCGTGCAGCCGGAGGACAGCTGGTATGACGAGATCCGCTACATCGTTAAAATCCTGGACTTTGTGTTGGAAGCGGACGTGGACGATGAGATTCCGCCCACCAGTCTGGTGCGGGAGTTTATCGGCGGAAATACGTTCTACCGGTAAGCTTGGGGCCGCCACGGCGGCCCCGGTGAAATCCAGCCGATGGCCGGGTGAAATCTGTCTTTCGACAGGTGAAATCCGGTCAGAGGCCAGACGAAATCACCCGAATGGGTGGATATGGTGTCCCTTCGGGACAAAAAAATAGAAAGGGTGTGCCGCGTGAACTCGCGGCACACCTTAAAATATTCAGGAATCAGACGATGGGAGGACAGGGATATTTCAGAATCAGGGACACCAGCAGGCACAGGAAGATGCTGGCGAAGCCCATGACCATCCAGAAGCTCCTTCTGCGAACCAGTTCTCCGGTGATGAACAGCCACCCCAGAGACAGGGCGGAGGCCAGAATCGAAACGATGGCCGCGATGACCCGCACAACGCTCCACCCTTTGGCGGAGAACAACAAAAATAGAATAAAAACAAAGGCATCTCCCAAAAGAACCTCTGTCATCAGCTTCTCCAGCGCGCGATACCGGTTTCTCTTTGCCACGTCTATCCCTCCAGCGGACATTTTCTAGAGGTATCTTATCACACCCTGTCGGAAATTGCAATCATTTTGATACAGATTG
Source organism: uncultured Oscillospiraceae bacterium (assembly GCA_934569045.1). Taxonomy (GTDB): domain Bacteria; phylum Bacillota; class Clostridia; order Oscillospirales; family Oscillospiraceae; genus Faecousia. The sequence continues at coordinate 2,216 of CAKTJX010000046.1, read as the reverse complement.
TATATTTTTTTATTCAATGCTTGCGAAGTCGGGAAAAGGATGGTATAATACCAAAAAAATGTATCAAATGGAGTGGAACGGCAGGAAAAGCCCGGTTTGGGGCCAGCATCTTTCCGGAAAGCCGTTCGCAGGAAGAGGATCAGAACTTATGTCGGAACCCCAGTACCACCTGGAGGGCATTGTCCATACCCGAACGGAAGCGCGGGAGGATTTCGAGGGCCCGCTGGATGTTATCTTTTTGCTGCTGAGCAAGAATAAAATTGAGATTCAGGATGTGTCGATTACGGCAATCCTGGAGCAGTATCTGGCCTATCTGGATGAGATGAAGCGGCTGGATATGGAAATTGCCAGTGAGTTTATCACCATGGCCTCCCACCTGATGCTGATTAAGACGAAGATGCTGCTGTCCGCCGCCGAGCAGCAGGAGGCAGAGGATGAGCTGGACCTGCTGCGGCAGGGGCTCATTGAGCGCCGCCGGCGAGAGGCGATGGAGCAGATTCGGCTGGCGGTGGCGGAGCTGGAGCCCAGAAATGAGATCGGCCGGTGCCTCTTTACCAAGGAGCCGGAGCCGCTGAAGAAGGTTGGCGGCTACCGATATCAGCATGATGTGAAGGATTTGCTGCGGGCGCTGGAAATGATCGCGGAACGAAGTCAGCGGCAGCTGCCCCCGCCCACCCAGAATTTCCGGGGCATTGTGGGCAAGGAGCCCTATCCCGTGGCCCGGAAATCCGGCGAGGTTCTGCGGCAGCTGATCCTGCGGGGGGTAGAACGGCTGAAGGCCCTGTTCCGGGGCAATAAAACCCGGTCAGAGGTGGTGGCCACGTTCCTGGCGATCCTGGAGCTGTGCAAAACCAATGCCATTACCCTGGAAGACGATACCAGCGGAGAAAATCCCAACGTCCGGCTGCTGGACCGGAAGATTGCGGAAGGAGAGAGTAGCTGATGGAGCAGGAACAGCTGCAGCGCATTATCGAGGCCATCCTGTTTGCTGCCGGTGAGCGGGTGGAGGTGGCCCGGCTGGCCCAGACACTGGAGGTAGACCCCCAGGAGATAGTCCAGGCGACAGATGCTCTGGCAGATCAGCTGGCCTATGACCGCCGGGGCATCCGCATCCTGAAGCTGGAGCAGGGCTATCAGATGGTTTCCTCCGGCGAAATGGCGGATTATATCACCAAGACTCTGGAAACCCGGAAGCCCCCGAAGCTCTCCGCCTCCCAGCTGGAAACCCTGACCATTATCGCCTATTATCAGCCTGCCACCAAGGCCATGGTGGAGCAGATTCGGGGCGCGGACAGCGCCTATTCCGTGGCGGCCCTGCTGAATAAGAAGCTGATTGAGGAGGCGGGGCGGCTGAACGTGCCCGGGCGGCCCATTCAGTACAAGACGACCCCGGACTTTTTGCGTACCTTCGGGCTTCAATCCCTGGAGGAGCTGCCGCCCATTGAGAAAATCGCCTTCGGAGAGCCCATTGAGCTGCCGGAGGAAGAGGCCGGGAGCCAGGAGCCCCAGCCGGAGGCAACCTGATGGGGTGGCTGATTTTCTTTGCCATTGTATTTCTTCTGGCAATCCTGCCCCTGGGGGCAGGGGTCCGGTATACGGCGGAGGGCTTGACGGCCTGGGTGCTGCTGGGCAGGCTCCGGATTCGGCTGTATCCGATTCCCGGCTGGCTGGAAAAGCGAAAGTCCAGGGAGAAGAAACCGAAGCCGCCGAAGCAGCCTGCCCCGGCACAGCCGCCCAAAGAGCCCCAGCCGGAAAAGCCCAAGGACAGCGGCAGCTGGAAACAGTATCTTCCGCTGGCGCGTACCGGCCTGGATTTTCTGGGGTCCCTGCGGCGGAAACTGCGGATCAACCATCTGCGGCTCCACCTGATCCTTGCGGGAGACGATCCGGCGGACCTTGCCGTCAACTACGGCAGAGCGTGGGCGGCTGTGGGCAATCTGATGCCAAGGCTTGACCGTGCGTTTGTCATTCGCAAGCGGGACATCCAGGTGGAATGCGATTTTATGGCAGACAAACTAAGCGTGGAATTTGCCATGGACCTGACCATAACCCTGGGGAGAATCCTCTCCCTGGCGGTGGTGTACGGAATCCGTGTGATCAAACAATTTTTAGCGATCAAGAAGAATAAGGCGGTGCAAGTCAATGAGTGAAAAACTTCCCAATATGCTGGAGAGCACCATTGCGAAAATTCGTGAAATGGTGGATTCCAATACGGT
>CAKTJX010000045.1 GCA_934569045.1 uncultured Oscillospiraceae bacterium | reverse complement strand
TCCTTCGCTTTTCAAACCTTGACTTGACGAAAAATCTCTCGCCGAATCTGCTTGCCGAATTGTGCGGTGCTGCCTTAGAAAGGGTGCGCTGTGGCTTTGAAGCTGCGGCGCGCTCTTTTTGCGCTTTTGGCAAAAAATGTCACAATTTGCATTGCGTCCCCAAAATGACAGTGGTATAACGATTCGTATTATGGGCGAATTGCGGCCTAAAGAATGGCTTTGGGCCTTTGACGGCTGGGCCGCGGGAGGATGGGATGGCAATGGGAGAGAATGGATTCGGCGTGGCGGTGACGCTGCCGCTGTGGAGCGTTGTGCTGCTGGCAGCTCTGTGCGCGGTGCTGGCGGTTTTGTGCCTTCTCCGGCGCAGGCGCGGAAACGGCTGGGAGGAAATCTACCAGCGGACCTTTGACGGCCTGACGGACCGGGGCTGCCTGGTGATCCGCCGCCGGGATGTGCTGCCCGTGGGGCTGTCCGGCGGGGCCGCGGCGCTGCTGGGGGCCAGCCTGCCGGAATTAAAGGCGGACGTGGTCAAGCTGGGGGCCGATTTTGAGGAACAGGGGAAAAACGGCCCCTGGATGTTTTACAAGAACTGGGACGGCACCCCTGCCGGAAAGCGCTTCCAACGCCGGGACGGCAGCTGGGTGCGTTTCAGCCTGATGCGAAGCAGGGACGGGAAGTATGATCTGCTGTTCCTCCGGGATGCCACCGAGGACGCGAATACGGATGCCGCAAACGCCGAGACCATCGCCAAGCTGGAGGAGGCGGGCCGGTCCAAGACCAGCTTCTTCTCCCGGATGTCCCATGAGATTCGGACGCCTATGAACGGTATTACCGGTATGCTGGCCCTGGCGGAGAGCCGGCTGGAGCCGGAGAGCCCGGCTATGGAATACCTGACCCGGGCGGATACCCTGGCGGGCCATATGCTGGGACTGCTGAATGACATCCTGGATATTTCCCGGATTGAGGCCAACAAGGTGGAGCTGGAGAAAAAGCCATTGTCCCTGCACCGGCTGGGAGATCTGCTGCTGGAAATGTACCGGGGCCAGTTGGAGCAGCGGGGCGTTGCCTACCATGTGGTATTTGAGGACGTGACCCGGGACGTGGTGCTGGGTGACGAGATGCGGCTGCGGCAGATCATCATCAATCTGCTATCCAACGCCGTGAAATTTACATCCCAGGGCGAGATCAGGCTGACCTTCCGGCAGATGCTTCTGCGGGAGAACCAGATGGACCTGATGATCCGGGTCCACGATACGGGCATCGGCATGTCCCCGGAGTTCCTGCGGAAAATTTTCCGGCCCTTTGAGCAGGAGAGCATTGAGACCTCCCACCGCTACGGCGGCACCGGCCTTGGCATGGCCATTACGGAGCAGCTGGTGCACCTGATGGGCGGCGAGATCACGGTGGAAAGCGTCCCCGGCAAGGGCAGCGACTTTACGGTGTTCCTGCATCTGCCGGTGGCGGAGGATACGGCGCTTGCCGGTGCCCAGGGTGGAGAAGGTGCCGCCGTGGACGAGGACACCCTGTTCCGGGGCCGCCGGATTCTGATGGCGGAGGACAACGAGACCAACGCCCTGGTTGCCACGGAGATTCTGAAGGAAATGGGCGCCCAGGTGGAGGTGGCGGAAAACGGCCAGCTGGCTGTGGAAGCTTTCCAAAGCCACGAGCGGGGCTATTACGATTTTATCCTCATGGACGTGCAGATGCCGGTGCTGGACGGACGGGCGGCGGCCCGGGCCATCCGGGCCTTGAACCGGGCGGACGCGGGGGAGATCCCCATTTTCGCCCTGTCGGCAGATGCCTTTGTAGAGGATCAGCGGCTGTCTGCCCAGAGCGGCATGAACGGCCACTATGCCAAGCCGGTTGACTTTGTGGCCCTGCGCCGGAGCATCGGCGCGTATCTGCGGAAAAGAGAGAACCATTGATGGGGAAAAGAAAGAACATTCAAATTACCCTGGCTGTCTTAGCAGGCGCGGCGCTGGTGACGGCGGGGGCCTGGGCGGGGCTGCGCTACTGGAGCGGCTCGGACTTTTCCCCCTCCGGGCGGGAGCGGAGCCTGAAAAATAACCAGGTTCTCTTCCAACAGGAGCAGGACCTTCAGGCCACCGGCGGCCGGGATGGCGATGATGCCTCCCGCTGGGAAAAGCAGGAGGATGCCCAGCGCCAGGAGGGGCCCCAGACGGACAGCGGAAACTTTCTGTTCCAGACGGACGGCAGCCAACAGGCAAGCTCTACGGGCGGCATTCTGGGAGACAATACGCAGAAGGACGGGAATACCGCACAGACGCCGGACCATATTTTTGATCCCAGCGGTGGAACGGAGAGCGGCGGCGGTACATCCGGCGGCGGAACAGGGGGCGGCGGTGAGGAGACAGGGCCCACAGAGCCAACCCTGCCCACAGAGCCTATCGTGATCCCGCCGGACCCGGAGCCGGTCAAACGGGACCCGCCAAAGGATGCCCTGGATTCCGACAAGACATTTGATGAGAAGAATTTTTCCAGGTGCGATGACTGGGATATCTGGCGCTACTATTATATCCGGCAGGATGACAGCAGCGAGAGCATCCTCTATGCCGGGCAGACCTACGCGGATTGGAAGAGCCTGGAGAAGGCGCTTTTCGCCAGCATGATCACCTGCTTCTATGACAAGGACGGATACCGCCGCCCTCTGACGGAGGCGGAATACGGCATCTACATCCGCATCGACGGGGTGAGCTTTGACGGCGGGGCAACGATGGTTTCCAAGTACCCTGTGACAATCCCCAGCGGCGCGGATATGCAGGTTCGGGTCAGCTATCGGTTTTCCACCAAGAGCCCCTGGGAACCCCTGGAGACAGAGGACCCCTTCTGGGTCGCGTATAAGCCGGCCCAGAGCCGGGTCATCCTGCTGTCCCGGAATCCCGCTTCCGGCAGTACGGCCATTGACCCGGATGCCATTGTGAACAAAGACAACCAGTATCCGGCCGCCGGAACCGCCCTGAATCTGCTGGAATACCAGCTGGATATGCTGGTGGAGAACCCGGATGACCTTTTCTGGGTATTTGGAACGAAGCTGACCAGTCTGTATACCGGCTGGACGGAGGATGGAAAGCCGGTATCCTGGCTGTACCCTGTGACGGCAGGCCGCCATGTGCTGCTGCCGGGGAGCTATGTCCCTCTGAAAACGGGCTATGACGCGGCGATTCAGATTTACCCGGTGAATGCGGATTTTGAGCAGGACCCGGCGAACGGCGACAGTTACTATTTCCAGACCGTTGTCGGCGCCCTGGTGGACGCGGACGGGGTTCTGCGGGTTCCGGAGTATGCCCAGGCAATTTTCCTGGACGGGACCAAGGGCGTCCGGGTGCTGTCGCTGCCCAGCACGCTGCTGCTGATTCCGGATCAGAGCGGCGATGGGCTGGAGGTAACGGATGCCTATGAGGTGGCGCCCGGAAACCCGGTATTTTCCTCCAAGGACGGGCTGCTGCTCAACGCGGCGGGCACCGTCATCCGGGGCGTGCCGACTTCCGTAACCAGTCTGACGGTTCCGAAGGGCATCCAGGCGGTCCGCCCGCTGAAGAGCAATCGCATTCAGGAGCTGCACTTACAGGCCGGAGACCCCCTGCCCCAGCTGCGCTACGAAAATATGCCGGGGATTACGGTGTACGTGGCCGATGAGCAGGTGGCGGAGCTGTGTCAGCGGGATGCGGAGGAAATCGAGGCATACAATATCCACATCCGTTCGGAAAAAGACAGCTATACCCTGAAAACGCCCTTCCTGATGGACAGCCAAGGGGGAATCAAGAAGCTCCTGAATGACGACTGCCAGATTCTGAATCTGCCGGATCAGAAAAAGCTGATTCTGCGCAGCGATGCTTTTTCCGGCTGCCAGGTGGCGGCGACCCTGACCATTTCCAAGGATACGGCGGAAATTGTTCTGGAGAAGAACTGCTTCCGGGATTCGGCGGTGCATCTGATTCTCTGCGCGACGGAGGAGCAGGTGAACCGGGTTCGGCAGAAGCTGGCGCGGATCGGCGTGACGGATATTTCCGTTGCGAAATTGAAAACAACGGCGGATGGCTTTGTGTGCGCGGAGCTGCAGGATGGCCAGTACCGGCTGGTGTCCGCGCCGAAAGACCTTGTAAGCTTTTCGGAGATAAAGGGTGTTTCGGTTACGGAAATCGGCAATGCCGCCTTTGAGGGCTGCGCGTCTCTGCGGTGGGTTACGCTGCCGGAGTGCGTGAAGCTGGTGGAGCGCAGAGCTTTTGCCGACTGCGCTTCCCTGGAGGGCGTTGTCATCCAAAACCGGCAGGAGATTACCCTGCAGGAGAATGCCTTTACCGGCTGCTATGCCCTGCGGTTTCTTGGCTCCAACGCGGTCAAGGGCTCTGTGGCGGACTCCTTGGGAGACGGGCTGGGCTATGCGGGCTTCTATCCGGATGGCGGCACGGGCTACCCGGTTACTACGGATTTTTCGACCAATCCCTGGGCGTCCAGCCCCGGCGCGTCCTGCTATGCCTTTTATGACTGCGGCGATGCCCGTATGCTCTACGCTATGGATGAAGCAGGGAAACCCACGCGGCTGCTGCGTTCCGGTGCTGTGGTATCCGGCGCGGTGAAGCTGCCGGCGGATACCATTGAGATTGCCCTGAAGGCATTCCAGAATGTGGCCACGGAATTTACGATCAATTGGGAGGACCTGACGCAGCTGCGGATCATTGGCAGCAATGCCTTCAATGCTTCCGCTCTGACGGGAGATGTAGCCCTGCGCACAGGGGCTACGGTGTTTGTTGGCAACAGCGCCTTTGCGGACTGCTATGGCCTCCGGTCCTTCTATGCCGACAGCGTCAATGTGGAATTCTACGCGTTCACCAACTGCTACAGTCTGGAGTCCGTAGAACTGCGGCTGGACCCCTACGGCATTTACAGCGCGCAGCTGCCAGCCGGATTGTTCTTTGGCTGCTACAGCCTGGCAGAGGTGAAGCTGAACAATGAGGTGCCCCCGCAGCTGGGCTGGTTCAGCCCAAAAGTCTGGTTCTGCCTGCGGGATAACCCGGACGAGGCGGATTTCCTCTATGTGCCGGAGGGCTGCGAAGAAAAATATGTGGATGCCTGGACTTATACCTATGCCGGTTACAAAGACCGGGATGATCTGTGGGGCGAGCTCTTCTTTGACATTCTCGATCCGGATCTGACCGGTACGGCTGTGGAGCAGTGGAGCTGGGATGTGCGCAGAACCATCCGCAGCGTCATTGCGGGGCTGGACCCGGCGGACGAGCCGAATCCCGCGGAGGGTTTCAGCTGGTACGTGGATGACGCGGGCACGGTGACGCTGCTGGGTGTACCGGAAGACCGGACGGAGCTGAATCTGCTGGGTGAAAATATCGGCCTGGGCGTCACCGGGTATGTGGATTATCTGGGCAGCGGCGTGTTCCAGAACTGCCCGAACCTGAACACCGTGACCATTCCCTATCGGCTGATTGGGTTCGGCAGCGAACAGCGGCTGACCGGGATTGAGACGGACGCGTTCCGTACGGGCAGCGCGCTCCTGACAGTGATTTTTGAGGACGCTACACCGCCAACGCTGGTTCCCGCGGCGGACGGCAGCTTTGCCTTCCGGGATGACGGCGGCCAGGTGCTGGTGCAGGTGCCCGAAGGGTGCAAGGAGACCTATCTGAACGCCTGGCTGGAAAATCTGGGCGGGGCGTATACAGAGGACGAGCTGCTGGCCATGATGGGCTGGGCAGGGGATATCCAGGAACAGATCGGCGCGGAGGGCTTCGGCCTGGAATGCCGGGACAGGGAATGGGTATTGACCGCCGTCCCCGCGGACGCGGAGACGCTGACCCTGGATGCCGAGACCCTGGGGCTGCCGGAGGGGGAGCATCTTTCCCGCATTGCCTCCGGTGCCTTTACCGGGGCGGCAGGATTGGGGACGGTGACCATTCCGGATGGGCTCACGGTCATTGAGAGCGGGGCCTTCCCAACCGGTGGGGAGCACCTGAATCTGATTTTTGCCGGACAGACACCGCCGAGCCTGCTTGCGGGCACGGACGGGCGCTTCTCCTTTGGTTTGGAGGGGGACAAGCTGAGCCTGACGGTTCCAAAGGATGCCGAGGAGGATTACCTCCATCAGTGGAAGGCCAATCTGGCCGGCTTTGAAAATTACGAGGCCGCGCTGGCGGCCACCCAGGCGGCGCACCAGAGCTGGAACGACGTCCGGGTGCGGCAGACTACGGATTCGGCGCTGCTGGAGCAGGAGAATCAGCTGCGGGCTATGCAGGGCCTGCCCCAGGCGGAGGACCCGCTGACCCACTTTGCCTACGCTTCCATCCGGGGCGGCAAGGGCATCCGGCTGAATCGGGCCCCCACCTATGTGGAGCGCATCACTCTGGACGCGGAGACCATGGGCCTGGAAAAAGGCGAAAAGCTGCTGGAAATCAACGCGGACAGCTTCCAGGACTGCGATCTTCTCACCGAGCTGGTGCTCCCCGACACGGTGGATGCCATCACAAGCAAGGTCTTTACCTGCGGAGCGGAACACCTGACGCTGGACTTTACCGCCTGGACGAAGGACAAGACACCCCCTACGCTGGTGCTGCTGAACCAGGAGCCCTTCTCCTTCGGCCTGACCAAGGAAAATGCCAAGGTGACCGTCCGGGTTACGGACGAGCAGACCAAGCAGCGCTTTGTGGAGCGCTGGGCCCCGGCCTTTGCGGGGGCGGAAAGCAGACAGACCCTGATTGATCAGCTGTATGCGCGCGCTGCCGCCCAGACAGGGCAGACAACGCTGACCCAGGAGGAACAGGCCGCCCTTGCGGCCCAGGCAGCACTGGACGCGGACGCGCGGATTGCGCAGGCGGAACGGCTGCTGAATGAAATCATTACCTACCCCAAGCCGGAGCGGCAAGCCTCCGGCACCGGGGAAAACCCGGAAGGGTAAGGAAAGGAAGACAATACATGATTCTGGAACAATCCAAGCAGATCATCGAAGAGGTCAGCAAGGCCTTTGTGGGCAAGCAGGACATTGTGGAAAAGGTGCTCATGACCATTTACGCCGGGGGCCATGTGCTGCTGGAGGACTGCCCCGGTGTGGGCAAAACCACCTTGGCGCTGGCCTTTTCCCGGGCTTTAGGCTTAAGCTCCAAGCGTGTCCAGTTCACGCCGGACACCCTGCCCTCGGATATCACCGGTTTTTCCATGTACAACCGGGATACAGGAAAATTTGAGTACCGGGAGGGCGCGGTGAACTGCAATCTGCTGCTGGCGGACGAGATCAACCGAACCTCTCCCAAAACCCAGTCCGCTCTGCTGGAAACCATGGCGGAGGGAACGGTGACGGTGGATGGCCAGACCCATGTACTGCCCAGCCCCTTTGTCTGCATTGCCACCCAGAACCCCCTGGGCGCGGCGGGCACCCAGATGCTGCCGGAATCCGAGCTGGACCGGTTTATGGTGTGCCTGTCTATCGGCTACCCCAGCACGGAGGATCAGATGAAGATTATCCGCACCCAGCGCCAGGGAACCCCGCTGGAGGATATCAAGAGTGTCACCACCGCCCAGAATATTCTGGAGGTCCGCAACTATCTGGGCTCCCTGCGGCTTTCGGACGCGGTGCTGCGCTACGCGGTGAACCTGTGCGAAAAGACCCGCACCCACCCGCTGGTGGAGATGGGCGTTTCTCCCAGAGGCATTTCCGCCCTGGTGAGCATGGCCCAGGCCAACGCCGTGCTGCGGGAGCGGAACTATGTGATTCCGGAGGATGTGCAGCGGGTCTTTGTCGATGTGTGCGCCCACCGGATCACCCTGCGGGCCCAGGCACGGGTGGATAACGTGACCGTGCGGGATGTGCTGGCGGAAATTCTGGCGGACGTGAGGCCCCAGACCGGGAGCACCCTATGACCCAGCGGGAGAGCCGACTGGTTTACGGCCTGACGCTGCTGGCCCTGCTGGTGCTGCTGTATTTTGCGGCGAGCCCCATTCTTCTGGCCGCGGCGGCGCTGCTGGCGGCGCTGTGGGCCCTGATGGGGATTGCGCTGACGGTGGATGCCAAAAGACTGTCGGTTCGCTGCGAATGCCCGGAGGCTGCCCAGGTGGGCAGACGGGTGGAGCTGCGGTTCCGGATTGACCGGGACGGCCTGCTGCCGGCGACCCGCTGCGTTTTTGTGGAGCTTCAGCTCCACAATGCCCTGACCGGGGAGGACAGTGTCCGGCAGATCTGCCTGCGGCTCTGGGGCAGCGGCACGGCCTATTCCATGGATTTGGAAAGCGAAGACTGCGGAGAGCTGATTATCCGCTGCGGGAGGGCCTGGATTCAGGACCATTTGGAGCTGTTTCACCGCAATATCGCCGGGTTTGACCCGGTTCGGATGACGGTGTATCCCAGAAGCGTCTCACTGGAGGTCCTGCTGGATCAGAAAAGCACCGGTTCCCCCTGGGCGGACGGCCCCATGCAGAACCGCATGGGCTCGGATGCCAGCGAGACCTTTGACATCCGGGAGTACCGCCCCGGGGACGATGTGCGCCTGATCCACTGGAAGCTTTCCGGGAAGGCGGATGATCTCATTGTCCGGCTCCCCGGAAGTCCGGTGCTCTACGATCTGGTGGTGCTGGCGGATTTTGGCATTCAGGGCGCGGAAGGGCCGACACCGGCCCGGCAGAGAAATGCCGCCCTGGCCTATGGCTGCGCCGCCCTGGGGCAGCTGGCGGACAGCGGCATTCGGTGCTGTCTGGCCCTGCAGGGCGCGGAGGGTATCCAGCTGCTGGAGATTGGCGGACAGAAGGACTATGCCAATGCCATGGCGGTGTGGATGGGAACCCCCCTGCCCCAGAAAAACGGCGACGCGCTGCGGCTGTTCCAGTCTGAACATCTGGACAGCAGCTTTTCCAGAATGCTGCTGCTGAACACCGGAAAACTGACGGCGGAGCAGCAGCTGACGGGAATCTGCCTGTCGGTTACGGTACTCTCCGCGGCGGCCGGGGGCAGCGGCGAAACGGCGGAGCTGGGCTCCGTCCGGGTGACAGAGCTGCCGGACACGCCGGAGCAGAACGTCACCTATCGAATTCAGTGCTAGAGCCTGGGATATGGGGAGTAGATTGTGAGAAAAAGAGAAAAAAGAACCGGGCGTTCCAGGCCGCAGCTTCTGCTGCCGGAGAAGCAGCCCCCCAAAACATACGGCATTCTCTGGCGGATGTGCCTGTACGCGGCGCTGCTGACCGGCGGTGTGCTGGCCTGGCGGGCTCCCTGGCAGGAGGTCCGGCTGATGAAGCTGCCGCTTGTGCTGCTGGGAGTGCTGCTGGCGGCCTGCGCGGTGCTGCGCTGCCTCCGGCCCCAAAAGGGTGCCGCCTGGCTGCGGGTGCTGCCCTGGCTCGCGCTGGTGCCGGTGTGCTTTCTGGGCAATCCGGCTGCGGGGGCGGCCTCCTGGCTGAACAGCTTCCTGCTGCGGTGGAACGAGACCCACAGGACGCTGATCCGGGCCCTGGATGTGACGGCTTTCCCCGGGGCGGAGACGGCGTTTGCCGCGGTGCTGCTGGTGCTGACGGGCCAGTGGTGCGCGGCGCTGCTGGGGCGGAAACGGCTGTGGCTGGGGGCGGTCTATGCCCTGAGCTTGCTGCTGCTGTCGCTGCTTGGGGCCCCGGAGTTCGCTCTGGCTCCGGCGCTGCTGCTGCTGGGCTTGCTGGGCTGCTTCCTGTCCAACCGGCAGGGGGATATCAGTGACCGGGCAGCCTTCCTGTGGGCGGGGGCGGCCGCCTGCCTACTGCTGGCCTGCCTGCTGCCGGGAACACCACTGGCAGGCGTGACACAATTCCGGGAAAGCACTCAGCAGCAGATCCGGGATCTGCGCTATGGGCAGGAACAGCTGCCCCTGGGGGACCTGTATCGGGCGGATATGCTTCAGGAGAGCCGGGAAACGGCACTGTCTCTGCGGTCTGCCCAGGAGAAGAATCTCTATCTGAAGGCCTTTACAGGCAGCGCCTACGATAGCGGCCGCTGGGAAGCGCTGCCGGAATCCGCCTATGGCGGGGAGAACACCGGCATGCTGACCTGGCTGAAAAACCAGAATTTCCAGCCCCAGACCCAGCTCGCCCAATACTATCACCTGAGCGACAGCAAGTTTTCGGAAAATGAAGTGGAGATTCGGGTGGAGCATGGCTCCCGATACTGGTTCTACGCCCCTTCCTCCCTGGACCGGGTCAGCGGACGGCAGCCGGGATTCCAGAAGGACCAGGACCTGCGGGCCAAGGGCCTGCTGGGGCAGAAAAAGGAGCGCTATACAGAGTTTTCCGACACCCGTCCGGGGGAGCTGTCCATGCTGGAGGGGTGGGTGGCCGATCCCGTGACCCCGGAGCAGCAGCAATACGCCCAGGCTGAGGCGGTGTACCGGGAATTCGTGTACCAGAACTATACCCAGGTGGACGAAAATCTTTCCGGGTTGATTGACTTTGTGTTCCGGCAGGAGGAGCCGGAGGGGGACAGCGTGTTTACTGTGCTGACCCATATCCGGGACATTCTGCGGCAGCGCTGTGTCCGGGTGGACGAATGGGACTGTCCGGAGGATGCGGACCCCATCGAATACTTCCTGACCCGGAGCCGGAAGGGTAACGCCATGCTCTTTGCCTCCACTGCGGTAGAGGCCCTGCGGAGCTTCGACATCCCCGCCCGGTACGCGGAGGGGTATTACTGTACCGCCAACCGTCTTTCCAGCGCCAGAGGGGACGCGGTGGACCTGACTGGCAGCGCGGCCCACGCCTGGGTGGAGGTCTACTTTGACGGCATGGGCTGGGTTGCGGTGGACGTAACCCCGGGCTATTACTATGATCTGGTGGCTTTGCAGCAGCTGGTGAGCCTGCCGGAGGATGTGAGCAAGACGGCGGCGCTGACCCAGAATGAGGACAAGGCCGGAGAGCTTCCCGGTGACGGCACCGGAGACAATGCCTCCCGGCAGCCCCAGAGACAGAGCTGGAATCTGCGCTGGCTGCTTCCGGCCGTTGGAACGGCGGCGGGAATCCTGCTGCTGATGCTGCTGACGGCGGAGCTGGTTCGGCTGGGAGCCCTCGCCATCCTGCGCCGCCGCTATCGGCGCGGCGATGCCCTGCATCGGGCGAAGTTGACGGAAAAGATTCTGTTCCATGTGCTTTCCGGCTGGGGAATCCAGGCAGGGCTGGGCTGGAACTCCGAGGAGCTGGACGCGCTGCTGCCCCGGATATTCCCCCAGGTGAAGCAGGGGGAATACAAGCGGGTCTGCGCGCTGCTGGAAAAGGCCGTCTATGGAGAAATCCCGCCGGAAATTTACGAGGAGCGCACCATTGCTGCGTTTCTTCGCAAGCTCTCCGTCGGCCGCCCCCAGAAGGGGCTGCGGTATCGCTTTTTGAGCCGGTATCGGTGGGTGGATCTGGTGTGAAAATGGGGGCTGCCGCGGAGTACGGCAGCCCCAGTGAAATCCAGCCGTTGGCTGGGTGAAATCTGTCTTTTGACAGGTGAAATCCGGTTTTGACCGGATGAAATCACCCGTCCCGGGTGGATGTGGTGTCCCTTCGGGATGAATAAAATATCGGCGGGTTCGCCGTCCGGGCCGCGGGTACGGGAATCGAGGGCCGATTTGCCTCCCTGGGGCAAATCGTAAGGAGCAATCGGCGTCGAGCCGCCGATTGGCAAGTGTCCACCGGACACTTGCAGTTAAATGGGTTCGATTCCCTCCTGCTCCAAAAAAATAAAGGCACCCCTTGTGGGTGCCTTTATTTTTTGGAGCAGGGTACGGGAATCGAACCCGCCTCTGTGGCTTGGGAAGCGACCATTCTACCGATGAACTAACCCTGCATTGCCGCTATTATAGCAGATGGG
>CAKTJX010000044.1 GCA_934569045.1 uncultured Oscillospiraceae bacterium | reverse complement strand
CCGAGCGCGCACGATTGGAAATCGTGTATACCCCAAAAGGGTATCGAGGGTTCAAATCCCTCCTTCTCCGCCAAAAATCCCTTGCCGAAAGGCAAGGGATTTTTTCTATCTTTACGCATCCCGGATCGTTTCCATCACGCTTTGGCCTAAAAGCTTTTTCAGCTCTGCCTTGGCCAGGGTGCCGCAGACAACGGAAATGAGGACTGTGCTGAGGATGCAGCACAGGGCGTAGAATGGGAGCCTGGTGGAAATTACATGGATTATCCCACTAACCATAGCGAGAAACAGAAGCAACCCGCCGGAGCCTGTAACGGCCCAGATCTGGAGGGTGTAGTGCTTTTGCAGCATGGCCGCATCGCTGCCCAGGGCCCGGAGAATGCCGATGGTGCGCTTGTCCGCGCGTATTTGCCGCAGTACATCGCCGGAGACGATCATCAGGGAGAAGAGCAGCAGCCCCAGGGTGACGCACAGGGAGAAAAGCGTCCGCCGCAATGTGCTGGCGGCGAAGGCGTTGAACCGGGCGCCGGTGTAGTAGGAGAGATCCATGTCATCCTCCCGGGCCGCGATGCGGGTCAGGGCGCTTTGCAGCAGAGCATCGGTTTCGGCATCCGTGGGGCCATCGGTTTCCATTTCGATTTCGGAGGTGTAGTCGCAGCACAGACCCAGAGAAGACAGCCCCTCGGGGGTGGTAAAGACGGTATAAAACCGCATAGAGTCTGCCGCGAGGATGGCCCCAACGGTGGTCTCCGCTGTCCGCTTTTCTGCGGAGGCGAACAGAGCATTGTTGTCTTCCCACTGGGTGTTTCTTTCGTAGGTTTCTCTGTCCACACAGAGCTGGCACAGGGTGATGGCTTGCCCCACGGTGAACTGATCGTTGGCAAGCAGCACTCCGTTTCCGATGGGCATGGGGTCCTCCGGCAGGCGCACCGAATAGCTTGTGCTGCCATCCGAACGGGTGGAGATGACATATTGGGGTAGGTTGAGAATGACCTTTTGGCCGCTGTCAATTTCCTCCTTGCTGACGCTCCCCTGGGGCAGAATGGATTCCAATTCCGAGAAATCCGACACGACACACAGATTCAGTTCCAGAGGTGTCCCATCCGTTCCCAGTGCGTCGGTGATCTGCCGGTTCAGCAGGGTGTCCGTGTCCGGCTGATTATAGGCAAAGAGTTCTCCAACCCGGTCTACCGGAACGAATACCTTTTCCGTCCACCGGCCCTGGACGGACTGAATGTGGGGCAAGGCACGGATTTCCTCCAGATCCGCCGGGGTCAGATGGTTCTCCTGCCGGAGGGTAAAGCTGGAGCTCAGTGGGAAATAGGTGCGGATAATCCGGAATTCGCTTTTTTCCGGGAGAAAGGTATCCCGGTGGACATAGAGACGGTCAATGGTATCCTGCAATACATCCGCAGAGGAGCTGAGGGCCAGATTCATGCACAGCACCAGCAGCACACAGCCGATCTGCCGGAGGGGATGAAACCGCAGCTTCCGCTGATTCCACAGCCATTCCGGGCGGTAGTTTTTCCGGGAACGGATGGTGGAGCGGCGGGGCAGGGACAGCCTGCGGCGCTGTGTCCGGGTTCCGGTAAACAGCAGCGGCATCCCGGAGGCAAGCCGGATCAGCAGGAAAGTCACAAGGATGCTCAGGAGGATTACCGGAATATTGAGGGAAAAGATCAGACTGTCCGGGAACAGGCGGCAGGCACCCCAGACTACCAGCACGGCACACAGCACCGCGGCAGGGGAGAGAAGCAGCGCCAGCACCAGGGCTTCCCGCCGGCTGATGGCCCGCAGCTGCCGCCGGGTGACACCAATGGTGCGGTACAGGCTGTATTGCTGCTGCTTCCGGTCAAACTGGCCGCTCATGGCCTCAAAAATGCCGAGAAGGGAACCAAAGAGCAGGGCACAGCCCACCACAAGGGTCTGACTGCTCATGGGAATCCCGCTGAGGGACCCGAAAAGCATGGCACAGCGGAGCATCCAGATCTGGCTGCTGATCACCCGATCCGGCCGGGGCCCATCCGCTGCATGGGCCGCGTCTGCCTGGTAGGGCTCCCCCTGGGGACCGATGCCCAGCAGGGCTCCCTGGGGATAGGCTTCCTGAAGCGCACCCAGGGTTCCGCCGAAAGGGAAGAGGAGAACCAGATGCCGGTTGACGGCGGCGCCCCCCTCCTGCCGGGAGAGGAGAATCCGGGGCATGCCCAGGCTGCCCGCGGGAACGGCCCGCTGGAAATACAGCCTGGTGTCATCGTCAAATTGGGCCTGCAAAATGCCCACCAGGCGGTATTGCCTGGCTTCCCGGCCGCCGTCCGGCGTCAGGGAAAGAAAGTCTCCAATCTGTTTACCCGGATACAGCTGCTCCAGCGCCGTCAGATCCATGGCGATCTCTCCTGCCCCCTCCGGCATCCGCCCCTCCAAGGGGTGGCGGCACAGCAGGGAGGCGGCGGTTTCGTCGTAGTAACCCATGGGAAAGCCCCGGACGCTGCCGGTCAGGGTGACGGTGCCGACCTTGGAGGCGAGGCCCTGGGAGACCAGGGTATCCGGCTGCACCTCGTCGGCATCAAAGAAAAAGGCATCCTCCCGGCCATATCGGGCCTGGCGCTGGCGGGCCGCCTTTTCCTCCATAGCACCGATGGTCAGAACGGTTCCCACGGCAATGAACACGGCGAGAAATACGCTGGCGGCCAGGAGCCGATAGTGCTTCCGGTTGGACCGGATGCCGGAGTAGGCCAGGCGGTTCATAGAGAGGGTTTTCATGGCCGTGTCCCTCCACTGTCCCGGAGAATTTTTCCGTCAGTCAGGTGGAGAATGCGCTCCGCCTGTTCCGCAACCCCCAGATCATGGGTCACCAGCACCAGGGTGACCCCTAGCTCCCGGTTCAGCGAGCGCAGCAGGTCCATTACCAGCCTGCCGGTCTGGCCGTCCAGGTTGCCGGTGGGCTCATCGGCGAAGAGAATTTCCGGCTTGTTTGCCAGGGCCCGGGCTATGGCGAAGCGCTGTTGCTGTCCTCCGGACAGGGCGCTGGGCAGATGGTTGAGCCGTTGCCGGATGCCCAGAATGTCGATCAGGCGGTCTAGGTAGGCCTCATCGGGCTTGCGTTTGTCCAGCATCAGGGGCAGCAAAATGTTTTCATACCCTGTCAGCTCTCGGACCAGGTTGTAACTCTGAAAGACGAACCCAAACTGCCGCCGCCGGAGAATGGCAAGCTGATCATCCTTCAGATCGTAGATTTCCCAATCCCGGAACCGGACAGACCCGGCGCTGGGTCTGTCCAGGCCCCCCAGCAGATGCAGCAGGGTGGATTTTCCGGAGCCGCTGGGGCCGGTGATGGCGGTAAAGCTGCCCTGTTCCACGGCAAAGGAAACGCCGTCCACAGCCAGAACCCGCTCCTCGCCGGAGCCATAGGATCTGGAAAGATGGTCGCATTGCAAAATATTCATTGTGTACCTCCTTTGTGCTTTGGATGCTTTCAGAATAGCATCCCCATCTTACGGCCCGGTGACAAATACCTTACGATTTCGCAAGGTATTCGTCCAGTTTCGGGAAGTACAGGGTAAATTGCAGGCCGCCGGGGATGTTTTCGGCGGAGATGCTGCCGTGGTGCCGCCAGACGATCTGCTTGACGATGGCAAGGCCGATGCCCACCCCATGGCCGGGATGGTTCCCGTGGTAAAACCGCTCAAAGAGCCGGGGGAGCGCCTGGGACTCCACGCCGCCGCCATCGTCCGAGAGGAGAAGGCGCACCTCCTGGGCATTTTCCGCCAGCACCATCCGGATGTGCCCCGCCGGGGCCGTGTGCTCGCAGGCGTTCTTGAGTAGGTTCGTCATGGCTTCGCCCAGCCAGGTTTCGTCACAGTAGAGCGTTGCCTCGCCCTCGCAGGAAAATTGCTTTTGGGGATACAGGGCCGCCAAGGGCTGCCAGCAGCCCTCGGCCAGCTCCCGCAGGTTATGCCGTGCGAAATGGAAGGGGTAGCCGTCGGCGCAGAGCCGCTCCAGCCGCAAAAGACTGGAAATGAGCGTCTGCATTCTTTGAACCTGGGCCTGCTCCTGCTCTAGATGGGCTCCGCTGTCCAGCTCCAGAAACAGCTGCAGAGAGGCCAGCGGGGTTTTCAGCTGGTGGGAGATGTCCGTCAGCAGGTCCGTGCTGCGCTTGGCCTCCTGCCGGGTCTGCTCCCGGGAGAGGAGCAGGCTGTTTTCCAGCCGGGCCAGGGCGTTTTCCAGATCGGCCTGGGTGCCTTCTTTTAAGGAAAGGGTCAGGGGGCTGCCGCTTCCATCCAGGAAGGCTTCAATCTGCCGGGCCAGCGCTTGGGTCTGCCGCCGCTGCCGCAGCAGAAGCAGCAGAGCAGCTATCAGACAGAGAATCAGGAAAAGAATCAGTCCACCCATTTGTAGCCCACCCCTCGGACGGTCTGAATGTGCCCGCTGCCGATTTTCTCCCGCAGGCGGCTGATGTGGACGGACAGGGTATTGTCATCTACAAATTTCCCGTCATTGTCCCAGAGAGCGCCCAGCAGAACGTCCCGGGTGGTCACGCCCCGCTGGCGGACCAGGCACAATAGAATCCGGTATTCCGTCAGGGTCAGCGGCAGGGCCGTTCCATTCCGGGAGATCAGCATCCGCTGCTGGTCGATTTCCAGGGTGCCCCGGGTCAGGCAGCCCGGGTCCTTGCGCAGCAGCACCCGGATTCGGCTGAGCAGCTCCTGAACCCGGAAGGGCTTGGTTACATAGTCATTGCCCCCGGCATCCAGCCCCCGCACAATGTCAAACTCTTCGTCACGGGCGGTGAGAAACAGAATGGGGGTGCCGCAGCTCCGCTCCCGCAGCTCCCGGCAGAACCGGACCCCGTCCCCATCCGGCAGGGTCACGTCCAGAATCAGCAGATCGAAGCTCTGCCGCCCCAGGGCATCCCGTGCGGCGGCAAGGTCCATGGCGGCAGTGGGCGCGTAGCCGTTTTTCTCCAGCAGCTCCAAAAGCCCCTGGGAGAGGGGCAAATCGTCCTCCACAAGAAGAATCGGTTCCTGCATAGCATACACCTCCTATTTTGAACCCATTATAGCATGAATCGCCCGATTTTGTCCTAAAGTTTTCTTAAGAAAAGGACCTGCCGCAAATTTTGATTTTGCAGCAGGCCGCTCTCCTTATTTTTATTCGTCCCGCAGGGACTCCACAACCACCCGGAACGGGTGATTTCATCCAATCCGTGATTGGATTTCACCTGTCACAAGACAGATTTCACCCAGCCGCGGGCTGGATTTCACTGGATCTGCCACGGATTGCGGCAGATACGCAATAGACAGAGCCTATTGCACATAGTACAGCGCCTGGGCCTTCCAGAGCTGGGCGTAGAGGCCGTCCTTCTGGGAAAGCAGCACGGCATGGAGCCCCTGCTGGACGATGCTGCCGTTTTGAAACACCAGAATTTCGTCACAGAATTTGCAGCTGGACAGCCGGTGGCTGATATAGATGGCGGTTTTGTCTCCGGAAATCTCGTTGAATTTTTCGTAGATTTCCGCCTCCGCAATGGGGTCCAGGGCGGCGGTGGGTTCGTCCAGCAGAAGGATGGGGCCGTCCTTATAGAGTGCCCGTGCCAGCATAAGCCGCTGGGTCTGGCCGCCGGAGAAGAGAACGCCGTCCAGGTATATTTCGTGTCCTACATGGGTGCGGATTCCCTCGGGCAGGGCCTGAATGGCAGACGTCAAACCGGCCTTTTCCAGGCAGTCCCAGACCTTTTTCTCATCGATTTCCTCTGCGGACTGGGCCACATTGTCGGCAACCGTGGTGCTCAGCAGGGCATAGTCCTGGAAGACGGCGCTGAAGAGAGCGTAGTATTTCTTCCGGTCAAAGACCCGAATATCCGTTCCGTTCAGCAAAACGGTTCCTTCCGCAGGGTCCAGCAGCCCACACAGGAGCTTGACCAGGGTGGTCTTTCCGGCGCCGTTCAGACCGACGATGGCCAGCCGTTCGCCGGGGTGAATCGTCAAAGACAGATCGAGAATGGTGTCTGTTTCGGCTTCGGAATAGCGGTAGGATACATGGTCCAGCCGCAGCTCATACCAGTCCGCCTGGGGAATGGGATCTCCGCCCTCACATCGGAAGGGCTCGGGGAAATCCAGGAATTCCCGCACCTGGCAGATATCCAGGCTTTGCTTATTCAGCGTGCTGACGCTGCCGAGAACGCCCAAAACCCAGGTGGTGAAGGTGGTGGCGGCGGTAAAATAGAGGACGAACTGAGAGACCGACAGCCCATCCGCCAGAGTCAGCCGGATCAAATACCAATAGGCGATGCCGTTTCGGGCCACGGTGAGAATGGCTCCCACCAGATCGACCAGCAGCCGCTTCCTTTCCACCTTCAGCTGGAAGGCAAGGTAGGCATCGTGGATGTTGTCGAACAGGTCGAAAATCCAGTTTTGCAGCCCGAAAATGCGGATATCCTTGGCAAACTCGATGGACTCGGCTTTGTCACGAAGGTATCGCTTCTTGTGGTAGTAAATATTGTCATCGTCCCGGTGGGCGTACATCCAGTTGCCTTTATAACGGGAGGCGGCGAATTCACCAAGACAGGTGGCGGCCATCAGCGCCAGCAGCCAGGGATTCAGGCCGGAGAGAACGGTAAGGTAGACGAGTAAACCGCCAACGTTGGTAAGCAGGGCGGCCAAAGTGCGGAAAATTTCTTCGGTTGCCGCCCGGTTGCTGTTCGTCGCCTCCCGGGCCTTGTCCTTGAGGCGCTGAAACGCCGGGTTCATAAGGTTGGGATAGGCGGTTTCCCCGCTTTTGCGGTTGATCATCAGGATCAAGGCATCCCGAATTTCAATGACGCAGTAGGAGGCGTATTCGCTGCAATAGGCCTTTCCGCCCTGGGCCAGCAGCAGCGCCATTGTAAATAGCAGAATGGTTCCGATCAGGGCTGGCAGCGCCGCGTGCTGTTCCACCAGTCCCAGAACGATTGGGGCAATGCAGAGGCCTGCCAGATTGTTCAGAATCTCCGCCAGGGCGGACAGGGCGTAGAGGACTATTCCACGTTTCCGGGTGCGCCAGCCCAGGGAAAGTTCCCAAAGCGTGTTTTGCAGCGTGGAATAGGGCCGGGGCTGTCTGTTTGTTTTCATAAAGAAACACCTCGTTTGTGCCTCAATCCTACTATAGAAATTCATCCCCGGAGCATTCCGGGGATGAACAGTGATTTTTGGGGGACGAATTGCGGTTTTACACCTGGGGCAGCAGAATTTCCGTGGTAAATGCGCCGTCCTCGCTGTTGCGGCTGATGTAGCCATCCTGCCGGGCGACAATGGCATCCATCCGTGCCAGACCAAAGCCGTGGCCCTGCCCCTTGGTGGAGCGGAAGCGGCTGCCGATTTTTACAAGCTTTTTCCCGGCGGTGAAATTGGTGAAGGAGATATAGAGCTGGGTGTTTTTCATGTCCATATACACCCGGATCAGCCGCTTTTCCGCCGGCAGGGGAAGGCTGGCTTCAATGGCGTTGTCAAAGAGATTGCCTAGAATGCAGCACAGGTCAATTTCCGAGGAGCGGAGCTTCACCGGAATGTGGGCATCGGCAATGACCTGGATTCCCTTGGATTTCGCCAGGGAGATTTTGGAGTTCAGAATCGCGTCCGTCATGGCGTTGCCGGTTTTGATCACGGTGTCCACGGTGGTCAGGTCCTCGTCCAGCAGGTCGAGATAATTGCGGATGGCCTCCCAGTTTTCCGCGGCGGCGTAGGCTTTCATGGTCTGGATGTGGTTCCGATAGTCGTGCCGCCAGCCCCGCATCTGGCGGTACATATTGTCTACCTCTCGGTAGTGGGTCTCCACCAGCTCCTGCTGATAGGCCTCCAGCTGCCGGTCGATGCGTTTCGAGAAAAGTCCCATATATCTTACCTCATCTGGATAATGGCCCGGTTTACCGTCTCATAAGCGCCACGGGGCAAAGGAATAGTCCCTCCGCCGGTGAGGCGGATTTCCGTTTTGGTGACCCGGCTGATCTGGGTCAGGTTGACGATGGCGGACCGCCCGACTCGCAGGAAGCGCTCGTCCAGCTCCTTTTCCAGCTGGCCCAGGGACATTTTAACGGTGCATTCCGGGCTGCCGTGAATGGTCACATAGTTTCCGCGGACCTCTGCCCAGCGGATGCGGTGGATGGGAAGGCGGATCATTTCCCCGGAGGACTCCAGGTGGAGTACCTTCTCGTTTCTGCGCAGCTTTTCCACGGCACGGTCCAGGACGGAGAAGAGCTTTTCCTCCTTCAGGGGCTTTACAAGATAGTGCAGGGCGGCCACTTCGTAGCCCTGGCAATATAGTCCGTGTAGCCGGTGACGAAAATAATCTGCAGGGTGTCGTTGTCCTGCCGCAGCCTTTTTGCCATGGTGACCCCGTCCATACCGTCCATTTCAATGTCCAGCAGGAGAATATCAAAGTCGCTTTCCTCCGCGCAGTGAAACAGAAAGCGCTCGGCGGAGGCAAAATCCTGAACCTGTACCGAAATCCCCCGATCCGATGCCCAGCGGGCTGCAAGGGTGCGGATATAGTCCCGGTCCGCCTGGGCATCGTCACAGACGGCGATTTTATACCCCATTCCGGTTCCTCCTGTCCTCCTTATTTTTCGTGGGGAATCTGCGGATACCGTTCCAGCAGAGCCGCTACCTGATCATGGGTCTGGGCAATTTCGTCTTCGGCCCGGACAGGGGCGGTTACGGCGCAGGTGCCGGAGGCAAAGCAGGAGAGCATCCAGTCGTTGATTTCCGAGGTGTAGTGGGAATAGTCCTTGTAATTGTTCAGATCGGTGATAAAATCCGCGTTCTGGAAGTCAAACAGCCGGACATTTTCCCGGCCCTGGAGTCGCCCGATGGCGTAGGCCTTGAAGGCCAGGTAGGTTTCCCCGTAGCCCGCCTCAAAGGCGTAATTCCAGAAGAGGGCGGAGTAGGGCGGGAAGAAGAAGGTATAGCTTCCCTCGTCCAGATTCAGCTGGGATATGTATTCCTCAAACCGTCTCTCCATGTGGGAGAGCAGAGCTGCCGGATCGTAAGTCTTGTCTTTGGGCGGGGGAGAATAGGAGCGCAGGGTCACATCCTCTCCAAAGCTCCAGTCATCCCGCCAGTCCTCCAGGTAGTCGATGCTGGTGGCCTTGGTGAACTTTTCCGGCAGGGGGATGCCCAGAGCCTTGGCGGCGGACAGGGCCAGATCGATGGGGAGAAACCGCATCCAGGTTTCGTAGCCCAGCAGATAGCGGTAGTCGTTCCAGGAATTTTCGTCCAGCAGGTATTCCGGAAACCGGTCCATATCGTCCCACTTTTCCGGGGCAAACAGGTATTCGTCCAGGCAGATATAGTAGTTTTCCGCCCGTCCCACCTCTTGCAGCTTGGCGGTGAGCTTTTGAATTTCCGTCAGGCTGATGGCACCGGTGGTGATTTTCAGCGGCGACCCGCCCAGGAGCTGCCGGAAAAGGGCCATATCCGTATTCTGGATCATGGAGGAGCCGATCAGCACTGTGTCGTAATCGTAATTGCGAATGAGCCCGGGGGTGACCAGCCGGGAATTCAGCAGATATTGGTTGCCCCGGACCCGGTAGTGCATATAGGGGTCTACTATATAGACGCAGGCGCACATCAGCACAACGATAGCCAGAATCAGCGCCAGCAGCCGCAGCAGCCATTTTTTTGCCATTGCTTTGCTCCTTAGAAATTAAAATAAATAAACACGCTCTCCCGGGACAGATGCACCAGCGCAACGCAGAAAAGGATTGCCGCCGCCCACAGGGTCCCTTTGCGGCAGGTGAAGCTTTCCAGCATTTGACGGCTGTTCTTGGCCCGCAGGCAGACAAATAGCAGGGCGGCCAGCAGGGCAATTACATAGGCCGTATTCAGCACCGCCGGAACACCCACAAAACCGTCGTTGGCCAGCAGAGCCACCTGTAATAGGCCAGGATTTGCGAAATCCACCATACCCCGGTAGACAACCCCTGCCGCCTGGAAGCTGTCCGCCCGGAACAGCACCCACAGCGCGTTGACGATCAGCAAGGTGCAGCCAACCCGGAGCCAGTGGGGCAGCTTCCCGATTGGCTTGGCAAAGACCCGCTCCAGGGCGTTGAACAGTCCGTGGAGCGCTCCCCACAGGACAAAGGTCCAGGCGGCGCCATGCCACAGGCCGCTGACCAGAAAGGTAATCATCAGATTGCGGTATGTTTTCAGCTTTCCTTCCCGGCTGCCGCCCAGGGGAAAATAGATGTAATTTTGCAGGGCCCGGCCCAGGGTGATGTGCCACCTGCGCCAGAAAACGCCGATGCTCTCCGACTGGTAGGGGGAGAGAAAGTTAAAGGGAATGTCGATATTGAAGAGCTTCCCCAGGCCCACGGCCATATCGGAATAGCCGCTGAAATCAAAATAGACCTGGAAGGTGTAGGACAGAGACGTGGCCCAGGCGGCGCAGAAACTCAGGCGGGAGGAGGCAAAGCCAGTATCTACGAAGAGAGCCAGGGTGTCGGCGATGACGGCCTTTTTAAAGAGTCCGATGAGAAAGATGTACACGCCCTTTGCGATGTTGTCCCAGTTCCAGTACCGCCGCCGGGGGTCCTTGAACTGGGGGATCATCTCGCTGTAGAGCACAATGGGACCCGCTACCAGCTGGGGGAAGAAGAGGACAAAGATGCAGTAATCATCAAACCGCTCCAGCTGTTCCTCCCCCTTGCGGATGGAGACCAGGAAGGAAAGCTGCTGGAAGGTAAAGAAGCTGATGCCCAGGGGCAGGGCAATATGCTTCAGGAGAAACGAGGTATGGAACAGGGCGTTGATATTCTCTACGAAAAAATCCCGGTACTTGAAGTAGCCCAGCAGCACCACGTTGAACAGAACCCCAAGCCAGAAGCAGACCGTCTGAAAGCGGCCCGTGCCTCCACGTATGCAGGAGGCCAGCAGGTAGTTCACGAGGATGGAAACCACGATGATGAGCAGATAGCTGGGATTAAAATAGCCGTAGAAAAACAGAGAAGCCCCGATGAGAAACAGCCGTTGATAAATAGGATTTTTCACCAGTGACAGCAGATAGTAGCCGGCCAGCACCAGCGGCAGAAAGACAAAGAGGAAAATATAGGATGAAAATACCATGATATCACCTGTGGAGGTAGAATAGCCGCTGACCTTGGGCGGCATCGGCTTTTGAAATTTCGTCCCGGCAGAAGAGGCCGTAAAGGGTGTTGCACCGCTGCTCTAAGGAGGCGTAGCCGCTTTTCTCCTGCCAGCCCAGATTTTTGCAGAAGGAGCTGCCCTTGAGCACACTTCGCCCACGGTCATCGAAGGCCAGAATGCGGGCGTAGGGGGCCGGGGCGCGCAAATCCTCCCTGGAAATCCCCAAAAAGGCGCACAGCACCATCCGATCCAGCCGGGAGCGGGTGTAGCGCTTGGTTTTGACCCGGGTCAGAATTTCCTCCAGACCGCCCTCTTCCCGGCACACGTGCATGAGCCGCCGCCACAGGCCTTCGGAGCCATAGGGCAGCGCCTCAAATTCGGCATCCTCCATGGTGCGAAGCCTGGCGAGGATGGCCCGTTCTCCGGCATCCAGGGTGTGAACCGCGGCGTGTTCCAAAGAGGAAGCGGCCTCCTCCGGCACAAAACGCAGCCAGTCCTCCCCCATAGCGATGCACCTGCGCAGCGCGGTGGCGGAGGGATTCTCGTCCTCCGGTATTTCCGCGTGGTAGCTGCCCTGCCGGGTCACGGGGAAGGGGAAGAGGGGACTGCCCTTGGAAAGAATGGCCTTGCAGTATTCAACGGCCAGAATGTCGTTGGGCTTTTCAAGAAGGGCATTGGGGATGCCCAGAGTTTCCAGGGCCCGCTGCCGGGCGGCGGGAAAGCTGATGCCCGCGGCAAGCTGCTCCCGGAGCCGTGTTCCAAATGCGGGGGACAATAGGGCCTCTGCCGTCCGCGTCAGGCTGTCCGTGCTGCCGCTCTCTGTTCCAAAGCACAGGGTATCGCAGAGCTGGGAGAGAATGGAGACCCCGCCGGAGGCGAAGCCTTCCGCGGAGGAAAGGCTGACCGTCACCGGCAGCTCCAGCACCAGGCTGGCCCCGCAGCGCACCGCGGCCTCTGCCCGCGCGCAGCGGTCAAAAACCGCCGGAGCGCCCCGCTGAACGAAATTGCCGCTCATCAGGCAGACAATGGCCGTTTCTTCCCCAAAGTGCTGCCGGATCATGGAAAACTGCTTCCGGTGGCCTTTGTGAAAAGGGTTGTATTCGCAGATAATACCGACAACAGCCAAAGTTTTTCCTCCAAAAGCAAAAATTTTTCAGATAGGGCTTGAGAAAATCGGAAAGATGGAATATAATAGCACCGATATTGTATCACAGATTAAAGCAAAAGAAAACAATATTTTTAGGAGGAGATTCCAATGAACGTTTTGATTATCAACGCCGGCAGTTCTTCCCTGAAGTACCAGCTGATGAACCCCGAGACCGGGGACGTCTCTGCCAAGGGCCTGTGCGAGCGTATCTACATTGACGGCCGTCTGACCCACAAGGTTGGCGACAAGAAGGTTGTCAAGGACATTCCCATGCCCACCCATTCCGAGGCCATTGCCGCGGTTCTGGACATTCTGGTTGACCC
>CAKTJX010000043.1 GCA_934569045.1 uncultured Oscillospiraceae bacterium | reverse complement strand
AACCCTCGATACCCTTTTGGGGTATACACGATTTCCAATCGTGCGCGCTCGGCCAGCTACGCGACTTCTCCATGCGCATTACCCGCTTCATGCCGTCTGAAAGACAGCTTCCACATATTACTACAGAAAGCGCTTTTTGTCAAGGGAATTTGCGATTTTTTTCATTTTTCCCACACCAGCGTCACACAGCGGCTGTCCACGCTCCCATCAATCAGGCGGGCACAGTCCAGCCGCTTTTGGAAGCCGCAGGAAAAATGGGTTTTCAGAGAAGCCCGGTTTCTCCGGCTGACGTGGGAATAGAGCGGTGCGGTTCCCTGGGCACACAGATAGGCCTGGGCCTGACGAACCAGGGCGGAGCCATAGCCCTTCCTCCGCTCCTCCGGTGCGGTCTCCAGGGCCTCCAGAAGAAAGCCGTCCTGGTAGGGTTCCAGGCGCAGGGCGCTGACATAGCGCCTCGCCTCCTCCCAGATGAGATAAACCGCCTCTTCCGTCCGAAAAAACACATCCAGCAGATAGTCCCGGAACGCATCCTCCGCCAGCGCGATCTGACGCTCCGGCGGCTCCTCCGGCCAGCGGGATGCCCCATTTTTCCGGTTGTCCTCCCGATAGACCTGCATGAGCTTTTCAAACGAGAGGTCACAAAATCTTTTCGCGGTAATCAGCATTGGCGTTTCCCTGCCCTTACAGGGCCTCTCCCAGAATCGACTTGGTGGCGTAGGCATTCAGGGACATGTCCGCCACATTTCCGGCCAGGTATTCATAGTAGGCCTGGGCGCCGATCATGGCACCGTTGTCGCCGCAGAGCTTCAGCGGGGGCATATAGACCTGGGCCCCCAGCTTTTCCGCCGCAGCCAGGATGTCCCGGCGAATCCGGGAATTGGCCGCCACGCCCCCGGCCACGGCGATTTTCCGGCAGCCGGTCTGCTCGATCGCCATGGTCACCCTGGGCACCAGCGTATCGGACACGGCGGCAGAGAAGCTGGCGCAGAGGTCCGGGATATTCACCGTCTCCCCCACCTGTTCGGCATGGTGGATGAGGTTCAGAGCAGCGGTTTTCAGGCCGGAAAAGCTCATATTGTAGGGGTTCTCTCCTGGCTTGCTCCGGGGCAGCACATAGGCGTATTCATTGCCGGTAGCCGCCATCTTGTCCAGGGCCGCACCGCCGGGATAGGGCATCCCCAGCACACGGGCCACCTTGTCAAAGCACTCCCCCGCCGCGTCATCCAGGGAGGTTCCCAGAATCTCCATCTTCGTATGGTCCAGCACATGGACAATCATGGTGTGGCCGCCGGATACTACCAGGCAGAGAAAGGGCGGCTCCAGCTCCGGGTAGGCCAGATAATTGGCCGCAATGTGGCCCCGGATGTGGTGCACCGGGATCAGAGGCTTCCCCATGGCGAGGGCTGCCGCCTTGGCAAAGTTCACCCCCACCAGCACCGCGCCAATGAGCCCCGGGGCGTAGGTCACCGCCACCGCGTCAATGTCCTGGCGGCTCAGCCCTGTGTTTGCAAGGGCCTGATCTGCCAGACCGTAAATCGCCTCAATATGCTTCCGGGAGGCAATCTCCGGCACGACACCGCCATAGAGCCGGTGCAGATCCACCTGGGAGGCGATGCAGTCCGTCAGCACCTCCCGCCCGTCCCGGACAATGGCCACGGCAGTTTCGTCACAGGAGGATTCCACCGATAAAATATTCATAGATTCCACTCCTTTCGCAGGATCAGCCCGTCTTCCCTGGGGTTGCGGTAATAATTCTTTCGCCTGCCCACCTCCAGGAAGCCCAGCTTTTCATACAGGGCTCTTGCCGGGGCATTGGAGTCCCGGACTTCCAGGGTCAGGCAATGGCTGCCTCTGGCCTTCAGGGCCTCGATCAGGGCGAGAATCAGCCCTTGGGCAGCGCCCTGCCGCCGGTAGGCGGGGGCCACCGCCACATTCATCATGTCCGTCTCCCCCAGCACTGTCTGGGAGCCGATATAGCCCGCCACCGTCTCCCCGTCCATGGCCACCAGCCAGAGGGACAGCGGATTCTCCAGCTCTGATGCCACACTTTTTTCGCTCCAGGGGGCAGAAAAGCATACTTTTTCCAACGCCGCCACCTGGGGCACATGGCATGCTTCCATGGGTCTGTATTCCATCATTTCGCATCATACCAGCTCTTTCCGAATTTTGCCTCCGCGGTCAGGGGCACCTTCAGCTGGGCCACGCCCTCCATCTCCCGGCTGACCAGGGCGGCGACCCCCTCCGCCTGGGCCTCTGGGCACTCGACAATCAGTTCATCGTGAACCTGCAATAGCAGCTTTGCCTCCGGGAAGGATGCCGCAAGGGCCGCCTCCACCCGGATCATCGCCAGCTTGATAAGGTCCGCCGCCGTGCCCTGGATGGGGGTATTGAGGGCGATGCGCTCCGCCCCCTGGCGGACATTGAAATTGCTGCTCTTGAGCTCCGGGATATACCGGCGGCGGCCATACAGAGTCTGGGTATAGCCCAGCTCCCGGGCATCCTCTACCACCTTTTTCATATAATCCCGGACACCGTGGTAATTGGCAAGGTAGCTGTCAATATAGTCCCGTGCTTCATACCGGCTGACGCCGATATCCTCCGCCAGAGAGAATTCCGAAATGCCGTAGACAATGCCGAAATTCACCGCCTTGGCATGGCGGCGCTGCAGGGGCGTTACCTGATCCGCGGGAACGCCGAATACCTGGCTTGCGGTGGCCGTGTGGATATCCAGGCCATCACAGAAGGAGCGCTGCATGGTTTTGTCGTCCGCGATATGGGCCAGCACCCGCAGCTCGATCTGGCTGTAATCCGCGTCCACCAGCACATTGCCGGGGCCGGGTACAAACATTTTGCGAATCTCCGCCCCCAGGTCCGTGCGGACGGGGATATTTTGCAGATTTGGGTCCGTGGAGGAAAGCCGCCCGGTGGCAGTCACCAGGTTCTGGAAAGTGGTGTGAATCCGCCCATCGGCGGCGATCACCTTCATGAGCCCATCGGCATAGGTGCCCTTCAGCTTGGTCAGCATCCGGTAGTCCATAATAGCGGGGATAATGGGGTGCTTGTCCTTCAGCTTTTCCAGCACGTCCGCATTGGTGGAGTACCCGGTTTTCGTCTTCTTGGAGGCAGGCAGGCCCAGCTGCTCAAATAACAGAACGCCCAGCTGTTTGGGAGACTGGATATTGAAGGGGCCGCCGGAGTAGCCGAAAATCAGGCTCTCGCAGTCCCCGATGCGCGTTTCCAGCATTTTGCCGAACTGGGCAAGCTGCTGCCGATCGATGGCAATGCCCCGGCGCTCCATGTTGTAGAGCACCGTGCACAGCGGCAGCTCGATTTCCCGGTAAAGGTCTGTCTCTCCCTGCTTTTCCAGCTCCTGCTCCAAAGCAGGCCGCAGCTGCCAGATGCTCTCCGCACAGGCGGCGGCGTCCCCATCCTCCACGGTTTTGCCCAGGAAGGTGGTTGCCAGCTTGGATACGGGGTAGTCTGACTGGGAGGGGTTCAGATCATAGGCGGCCAGAGCCGTATCGAATTCCACCCGATTCCAGGAGATGCCGGACTTCTCCATCAAGTGCATGGACGCTCTGGCATCATGGAGAATCACCCGGTCAAAGGACAGCGCCCCCTGCATTTGCAGCTCCATAGGCGTCAGCGCGCAGACGCCCTGCGCCCAGGCTGCCCCCAGGCTGCCGTCCGGCGAAAAGTACAGCGCGCAATTCTCCAGCTTCTCCGGCAGCGTCTGCACCCGGGGCAGAGCCGGGGTCTCCTGTCTGGCAGGAACCGCCGCCTGCTGGGCCGCGCCCCGGAGACCGTAGCGGTCAATGAGCCGGACGAACTCCAGCTTCTGGAACAGGGCGTAGAGCTCCGGCTTGTTGTATTCCTTTTTCAGCGCGTCCTCCGGCTTGAATTCGATGGGCGCTTCCGGGATGATGGTTGCCAGCTCATAGGAGAGGTAGGCGCTCTCCTTCCCGGCCTCCAGCTTCTCCCGGAGCTTGGGGCGGACAGAGGCATCCTCCAGGTGGGCATACACCCCGTCCAGAGTGCCGAATTTCATCAGCAGGTCCGTGGCCGTCTTGGGGCCCACCCCGGGGACACCGGGAATATTGTCCGAGGAATCCCCCATGAGGGCCTTCAGGTCCACCATGCGCTTCGGCGGGAAGCCATACTCCTCCCGGAATTTTGCATCGTCATAGAGGGTGGCGGTGGTCTGGCCCGGCTTGGAGATCACCAGCTTCACCTTCACATGGTCGTCAATCAGCTGCAGGGAGTCCCGGTCTCCAGTGACAATGACGCAGTCCCAGTTTTCCTGACCGCAGAGCCGACCCACGGTGCCGATCACATCGTCCGCCTCCCAGCCCTGGACGGCATAGATGGGGATGTTCATGGCGGTAAGCACCTGCTTCATCACCGGCATCTGCTGGGCCAGCTCCTCCGGCATGCCGTGGCGGTTGGCCTTATAGCCCTCGTAGCGTTCATGGCGGAAGGTGGGGCCGTGGAGGTCGAAGGCGACGCAGACCGCGTCCGGGTCCTCCTCCTTCTCCATGCGCTCCAAAATATTCAGGAAGCCGTAAATGGCGTGGGTATAGAGTCCGTCCCGGGTGGTCAGGGGCTTCACGCCGAAAAACGCCCGGTTGATGACGCTATTGCCATCCAGAATCATCAGCTTCATACTTTTCTCCACTTGGCCCCCTGGGGGGTATCGATGATCTCCACACCCATGGCCTTCAACTGGTCACGGATGCGGTCCGCCTCCGCGAAATTCTTTTCCTTCTTCGCCTGGGTCCGTGCCGCCACCAGGGCATCGATCTCCGGGTCGGCGCTGGCCTGTTCCTCCTGGGCCTGCTTCCGGCGCAGGGCATCGGCGGCAGGTAGCAGGTTCAGAGACAGCACCTTGTCAAAGTCCGCCAGAGTGTACAGCTTGGTGGCATCGTTGGTCTTTTCCTTCAGGACGTCATACAGAGCCGTCACCGCCAGAGAGGTATTCAGGTCGCCGTTCAGCGCGCCCAGGAACTTCTCCTTCAGCTTTTCGTAGGCGGCCATATCCACATCGCCGTCCTCCTTCAGGGCGGCAATCCGGGCAATCAGCTTCTCGTAGGCCAGGGCAGCGTTGTCCAGATTCTCCCAGGAGAACACCAGGTTCCGGCGGTAGTGGCTTTGCAGGCAGAAATACCGATAGGCCATGGGATCATAGCCCTTGTTCTGCAGCAGGGAGACCGTCAGGAATTCCCCCTTGGATTTGCTCATCTTGCCGGTCTCCGTATTCAGGTGGTGCACATGAAACCAGTAATGGCACCAGGGGTGGCCCAGGTAGCTCTCGGACTGGGCAATCTCATTGGTGTGGTGCGGGAAAGCGTTGTCGATGCCGCCGGCGTGAAGGTCCAGGTACTCCCCCAGATGCTTCATAGAGATGCAGGAGCACTCAATGTGCCAGCCGGGATAGCCCACGCCCCAGGGGGAATCCCACTTCAGGGCCTGGTCCTCAAACTTGGACTTGGTGAACCACAGCACAAAGTCATTCTTATTGCGCTTGTTGGTGTCCTCCTCGACACCCTCCCGGACGCCTACGGCCAGATCCTCTTCGTCGTGGTCGTTGAAGACATAGTATTTTTCCAGCTTGGAGGTATCAAAATACACGTTTCCGCCTGCAAAATAGGCATAGCCCTTGTCCAGAAGGGTCTGCACCATGTGGATATACTCCGGAATGCAGTTGGTGGCGGGCTCTACCACGTCCGGGCGCTTGATATTCAGCTTGTCGCAGTCGGCAAAGAAGGCGTCCGTATAGAATTTTGCCACTTCCATCACGGTCTTATGCTCCCGAGCCGCGCCCTTGAGCATCTTGTCCTCGCCGGTGTCAGCGTCAGAGGACAGGTGGCCTACGTCTGTAATGTTCATAACCCGCTTCACGCCGTAGCCCATGTAGCGCAGGCTCTTCTCCAGCACATCCTCCATAATATAGGTGCGCAGGTTGCCGATGTGGGCAAAGTGATACACCGTCGGGCCGCAGGTATACATTTTGACCAGCTCCGGGTCTCTGGGGGTGAACAGCTCCTTCTTATGGGAAAGGGAATTGTAAAGATACATGGTAATTTCCTCCTTAGATACAATAAAAAACGCCTCTTATACTGCATCAGTACAAGAGGCGGCGATGCCGCGGTTCCACTCTCATTTGTCGCTTTGTATGCACTTCCCGCTCCCGGACGCACGTTCCCCCGTCTGCTCGGTCCCGGCTTCCAGCCCATGGCCGGGGCTCTCTGGCGAGAAGGAACCGGGGTACTCTTTCCGTTCCTCACGATTGGGGTTATTTTACCACCGATGGCGGCATTCTGTCAAGCTTTCCGGGAAGAAATGCGCCATTTCCCCGCCCCGGTTTTTCATCCAGGATTTCTTGGCGGATAGGACAGCTTCCCGGAGACTTTTCTAAATAAATCTGGAAGGAATGTCCAAAAACAGAAGGCTTTGGATTATTAAATAAATCTTATCCTATTGACAATGGCGGCCTATGCAAGGTATAATACGGGTGAGAAAAACAAGAAAGGGAGGTAACACAATGATTTACCCCTTCAGTCAGACCAATTCTCGCAAAATCATGCGCATTGTCAGTGCTACAGCCGCCGCGTTCCTGTGCGCGACCATGTTCACCGGCTGCTTTAAGAAAACCACCGACGCGCCATCCACCGATCCCTCCTCCGGGCCCAATCTGGTAGACACCTCCACCACAGAGGCCAGCACCGCCCCCACCGCGGAGGCCACCGTCCCCACCACCACAGAGGCCCCCAAGACCAATGTGGCCGTAGTAAAAGAGCAGGTCGGTGTCCGGGCCGCCCCCACCTCTGACAGCAACGTGCTCAGCACGCTGAATGCCGGGGACGAGGTGGAGATCAACCGGGTGGAATCCATCGGCGCCACCCAGTGGGCTTATATCCCACTGAAGGGCTGGGTGGAGACGGATTACCTGGATATGTCCAACGTGACCATCTCCGGCAGCACCAGCACCCCTGCCAACAATAACGGCAGCGATGCCCCCACCACGACCACCGCGCCCACCAGCACCACCGGCTCCAACAGCGGCAGCACCACCACCTCCGGCTCCACCGGTACGGTTACTGCCAGTGAGCTGAATATCCGCCAGAGCCCCAGCACCAGTGCTACCTCCGTAGGCAAGTACACCAAGGGCACCCAGATCACCATTCTGGAAACCAGCAATGGCTGGGGCCGCACCGATAAGGGCTGGGTCAACATGGGCTATGTGCGCATGGGCAGCTCCACCACCACTGGGACTACCACCAACAATACCACCACAAACACCGGCACCACCGGTACTACCACCACTACCGGCGGCCAGAAGGGCATCGTCACCGCGACCCAGCTGAACATCCGCCAGAGCGCCAGCCAGGACGCGGCAGCCGCCGGACAGTATGTCTACGGTGACCGGATCACGGTTCTGGAGACCAGCAATGGCTGGGGCCGCACTGACAAGGGCTGGGTCAGCCTGAACTACGTCTATCTGGACGGCACCACCGGCAGCAAGACCGCCAAGGGCCTGGTCACCGGCAACGGCCTGAACGTCCGCAGCGGCCCGGGCACCAACTACAACTCCGTAGCCACCTACGGCAGCATGACGAGAGTGAATATCCTAGAGCAGATCAAGGTTGGCAATACCACCTGGGGCTGCACCAAGGACGGCTGGATCAGCCTGGATTACGTTTACATCGACGGCACCACCGGCGACGGTGCGGGCACGGGTACGGTTTCCGGCAGCAATGTCAATATCCGCAGCGGCCCGGGCACCAACTACAATACCGTTGGCTCCTACAACCAGGGCGACACAGTAGAGATCTACGCGCAGTTCACCATTGGCAATATGACCTGGGGCTGCACCAGCAAGGGCTGGGTCTCCATGGACTATGTAGACGTGGGCTGATTCCCCTTGCACAGTTTACCCCCTCGGCAGGAAACTGCCGAGGGGGTATTTTTTAGTAGAAGCACAGCGCTGTGAAGGTGGCTGCCGCAAGGTTGAGCCAGTTGCGGAAGGTGTGCTGCTTCCCTGCCAGGTTCAGCAGGGCGAAGACGCATCCGGCGGTGAGCACCAGAACGGCCCAGGCGGAGAGGAGCCGCAAGGGGGTAAACCCGAACCGGTGAATATAGAGCAGGAGCTTAGCCCCAGCGGTCACCGCCAGGAGAATGCTCTCCGCCATCAGAAGGGCTGCCAGCCACTTTCCCAATTTGGTCAGCATGGCAAGTCGCCAGCCCAGCCACAGCAGAAGGAAATTGATGCTCATAACCAGGCACAGCTGGAAAAAGCCGCCGCGAGCATAGGCGGAGGCGGTCAGGCTGCCTGGCACCCGGCCCTGAAACACCGCAAACAGGTTCCCTGCCTGCACCAGAAAGAACAATACATACAGCGCCCCAAAAGCCCCCCAGACTGCCGCGGCGGCAGCACCGGGCAGGATGCGCAGCCGCTCCCACCGTGCTTCTCCGTTCTGCCGGTTCCAGAGGGGCGTTTCCCGCTCCGCGGCACCGGCCAGGAGGCCATAGAGGTACGCCCCAACAGGGAGCCCAAACAGCAGCTTCAAAAGCTGGTCTGCCAGCCACGCCGGACTCTTCCAGGTGAAGAAGCCGCGGATACTGCCCATCAGCTTTTCAAATGCCAGGTCCGCCTGGGCCAGCAGGCCCGCCGTGAAAGACAGCAGCGGCAGCGCCAGCAGCAGGCATAGAGCAATCAGCAGAAGCTCTCTCCGCCTTTTCCGCTCCCCTCCCAGATTTTTCAGGCCACCCCAGAGATGCTGAAGCCCCAGGAAAAACTTCCAGAAGGGAAAAACCAGAAAGCTCTGAACCCCATCCCAGAGGAATTCCTCCGGTGTTTCCAGCCCGGAGCTCTGGCCCATGCGGGACAGGCCCCAGAGCCCGGCAGCGCCGTGAAGGGCCAAGATGCCCCACCCTTCCACGGCGCGGCAGCGGTGCAGGGCCAGCGACAGCGCAATCAAAACCATCACGCCCAGCCAAAGGCAGCCCTCTTGATTTGCAGGCCGCGTTTTCCCGGCAATGGCATTGCCCCAAAGCAGATACACCGCCGCAAAGAGCAGCGGATACCACTCCTTTGGGCTGTCATACCGGGTGAAGCCCCCGAGAAAGCAGCAGATATACAGATAGCCAATGCCGAAACCGGCAAGGGCTAGCCAGAATTTTCGCTTTGCCGTCATGATTCATCCTCCTGATATTCCAGAATATCCCCGGGCTGACAGTCCAGGGCCTTGCAGATGGCGTCCAATGTGGAAAAGCGGACTGCCTTTGCCTTTTGATTTTTCAGAATGGAAAGATTGGCAGGCGTAATGCCGATCCGCTCCGCCAGCTCCCCTGCCGCCATTTTCCGCTTGGCCAGCATTACATCCAGATTGACGATAATTGCCATAGCGCCGCCCTCACACCGTCAGGTCCAGCTCATCCCGCATGGGGACAGCCTGGGCAAAGACATTCTTCACAATCCGAACCACCAGCCCCATGAACCCTGCCGCCAGGGCGATGACTCCCAGGGAATAGATGCGGAAGCATCCGGCAAAGCAAATGGCGCAGGCCCCGAAGCAGCAGAGGCTGATCTGCCGCAGCAGCTGGACATTCCCCTCTACGAATACTTCCCCTTTATGCAGATTCCGCAGAAGCACCCCCATGCATCGCAGCAGCCAGAACCCAGGGACATTGCACAGGTACAGGCACACAGTCAGAAGTACCGCGTCCGCCTGCCCGAAAAAAGGCAGCACCTGGCGCAGCGCACCAGAGATGGGCCAGATGGCAATATCCAGTGCCGCAAAGGCGATTGCAAAAAGCCGCACCAAAAATAAGCTAAGCGAAATGGAACGACAATCCTTTGATTCTTCCATAATGGATTCCTCCTTTTGATGTTGAGGTCACTATACCAGTTTAGAATCTGTTTGTCAAGAATTATTTATTGTTTTTCGATAAGTATTTCTTGTTTTTCACTTATATTGACTGGTCATCCGTTACACATAAGCAAAAAAGAGCGCAAAACCCGCCTCTCAGCAATTCGAGAGGCGGGTTTTGTGTACGGCACAGAAAACACGCGCAGGCCTTCCCAGCAGAGCCCGCAAGCGCTTTTCTCTGGGAGCGGCGGCCTACGAACCGGCCGCTCCCAAAGCTTTTTGCGCCGAAGTATCCAGTTTACAGAGGCATAATGCCGACCACAATGGCGAACAGCATGCACAGGATGGAGAAGCCCCAAACGTACAGGAAGCTTGCCTTGATGTGATCCTCGATTTCCACATCGGCCAGGCCGGTGCCCAGCAGAGTCGCGGGAACCATGGGGCTGATGAAGGTAGCGCAGTTGCGGCAGACAACCATAGCCACGGCAATGGGCAGGGCCTCAACGCCGAAGCTCTGGCCGATGGCAATGATGACGGGCAGCATGCCGAAGAAGTAGGAGTCGGTATCGAAGGCCAGAGCCAGAGGCACGGACAGGATGCCGATAACCAGAGGCAGGTGCTGACCAATGGCAGCGGGCAGGATGGACTGGATGATGCCAGCCAGGCAGCGAACCACGCTGGGCACGTCAACTTCCATAACCTTCACACCGGCGGCAACCAGCTTGCCGTCCTTCAGGATGAAGGAGGTGGTCAGAATACCCATCAGGATGGCAGCGCCCATCAGGGTGGAGCACATCATCAGGGCGGGGCCAGCGTGCAGGTTGATGATCTTCTTGTGCATCTTGGCGGTGGCGCCATAGTTGACGAACAGAGCAGTGGCAACGCCCAGCATGAAGGGCACATAGGAGGGGAACACATCCCAGATCAGCATTGCGATAACGGCAATGGTCAGGATCAGGTTGAAGGCAAACAGCTTGGGACGGGCCAGCTCCTTCTCCTCGTCGGACTTGCTCTCGGCCAGGTCCAGGGTCTCGCCCTCAGGCAGACCAGCGCCGCGCTTCTTCTCCTGGAAGCCAGTGAGAACCGCATGGGCCAGAGCCAGGATGATACCGAAAATCTGGATGGGGATGATGGTGTTCCACAGAGCACCGGCCTCCATGCCCAGCACGGTAGCGGCACGCATGGTTGGGCCAGCCCAGGGCATCAGGTTCAGAACGCCCATAGCCAGAACCGCAATCCGCAGCATGCTGGTGGGACGTATATTCATCTTCTTGTAGATGGGCAGCATAGCTGGAACCACAATGCAGAAGGTGGAAGCGCCGCCGCCGTCCAGGTGGCCGATCAGGGCAATGATGCAGGTCATCACGCAAACGCCCACCACATTGTTGCCAATGAGCTTCAGCAGCCTACCGATAATCACATCAAACATACCGGCATCGGTCATGATGCCGAAGTACAGCACGGAGAACACAAACAGAGCAGCGGTAGGCGCGGTGGAGTTGAAGCCGGCCTTGATCATGGCTGCCAGGTTGTCGAAGGTAAAGCGGCCGCCCAGGACCAGGATCAGGCCCAGGATTGCTGGGAACACAATGAAGGCAATGGCGGGCTGGGTCTTGCTCTTGAACAGAGTCACAACGATGGCAACAATCGTTACCAGGCCTAGCAGGCCAACGATGGTATCACTCATTCTCGAAATTCCTTTCTAAATCACGATATCTTTCTATCAATGCTGGGAATTCTGGGAAGCCCTTGTCCAATGGGGCTTCCGTAACAAAAAGGGGGGCTTCCGCCCCCCTGAATGTCCTTACAGGGACAGGGGCTTGATCTTGCGGACCACGTCCAGAATGGTGCCATCGCGGGCTTCCAGAACGGCCACAACCTTGTCCTCCCACTCCAGATCATCGGGACGGCCCACCAGGGAGTAGGCCTTCTCCTTCAGGCTCTCAATGGAGACATGGGGGATGCCGGCGTTGTCCAGGCACTCGATAAGGTCGGGACGCAGGGGGTTCACAGCAATGCCGTAGTCGGTCACCAGCACGTCCACACAGTCGCCGGGGGTAGTCACGGTGACCACCTTCTCGCAGACGGTTGCCATACGGCCACGGGTCAGCGGGGTGACGATGATGCAGACCTTGGAACCGGCAGCGGTGTCGGGATGACCGCCAGGGGCACCACGAAGCACGCCGTCGGAGCCCGTCAACACGTTGACGTTAAAGCCGGTGTCGATCTCCAGTGCGGCCAGAACCACGAAGTCCAGCTTGTTGACGAAAGCGCCCTTGTTGGCGGGGTTGGCATACTGAGAGGCGGACATCTCAAAGTGGTTGGGGGTCTGGTTGATGGAGTTGACGGCGTCCAGGTCGAAGTCCTGCACATCGATAACCTTGCCGACCTTGCCCTTCTTCAGCAGCTCCACCATGGGGCCGCAGATGCCGCCGATGGCCCAGCCCATCTTGATGTTGCGCTCGTCCATATACTTCTCCAGGAACAGGTTGGCCGCCAGGGAGGGGCCGCCGACACCGGTCTGGAAGGAGAAACCATCCTTGAAATAAGGCGTAGAAGCAATAACCTTAGCCACGTTCTCGGCCATCATCAGATCCCGGGGGTTCTGGCTGATGCGGGCAGCGGCAGAGGCGATCTTCTTGGGGTTGCCGATGGAGTCTACCACCACAACGGCGTCCACATCAATGGCTTCCACGGAGGCGGGCATATTGGGGAAATCCACCAGGCAGTCGGTAACGACCACCACATGGTCGGCGTACTTGGCATCGGTCATGGCGTAACCCATGGAGCCGCAGTTGCTCTTGCCGCCGATGCCGCGGCAGTTGCCCACGCAGTCCGCGGTAGGCGCGGCCACGAAGGCGATATCAATATGCACCTCACCGGCCTCAATGGCCCGGGGACGGCCGCCGTGGCTGCGGATGATGGCGGGGGTCTTCAGCTTGCCGGCGGAAACCACCTCGCCCATCCGGCCGCGGATGCCGGAGGTCTGAATGCCGATGACCTTGCCCTCTTCGATGTAATCCGCAATGGGGTCGTGGGCGCTGCCCAGAGAGGTGGCCGCAATGGTCAGATCCTTCAGACCCAGCTCCTCAATGGCGGCCTTCATGACCATGTTCACCACATAGTCACCGTCACGCAGGTGGTGATGGAAGGAGAAGGTCATGCCGTCCTTGGCGCCGCACTGCTTCAGTGCGGCTACAATGGACTCCACAATCTTGGACTCCTGGGGCTTCTCAAACCGGCGGGTCTTGGGGGCGGCCTTCTGCAGGTACTTGCCGTCCATATAGTTCTTGCCCTGGTAAACTTCCTTGCCGTTTACCAGCAGCGCTTCCGGAATATCTCTGCCTACTGCGTTAATCATACCAGATCCCCCTCATACATACCGCAAGCCTTCGCCAGCTTCAGAG
>CAKTJX010000042.1 GCA_934569045.1 uncultured Oscillospiraceae bacterium | reverse complement strand
ATCGAAGTTTTGGAGGTGTAATACAATGCTGAAGATTGGTATTCAGTTCTTCGCTCACCACAAGGGCGGCGGTTCCACCAAGAACGGCCGTGATTCCGAGTCCAAGCGTCTGGGCTGCAAGCGTGCTGACGGTCAGTTCGTTCTGGCTGGCAACATCCTGGTTCGCCAGAGAGGCACCCACATCCATCCCGGCACCAACGTTGGTATCGGCAAGGATGATACCCTGTTCGCTCTGGTTGACGGCACCGTGAAGTACGAGCGCATGGGCAAGGATCGTCGGAAGTGCTCCGTTTACGCTGAGCAGTAAGACAAGCCTAAGAAACGAAGGACTGCTGCTTTTTCTGCGGCAGTCCTTTTTTGGAATCCTGGGTGGCAGAGAAAAGCGCGCGGAAGCCCGCGGCACAGCGCCTTTTTCGTGCCCTTTTCTGTGTCACCCGCCGTGAGAACATGGAGGTAAGCAATGTTTGTAGATAAGGTTCGGATTACAGTCTGCGGCGGACGGGGCGGCGATGGCGCCGTGGCCTTCCACCGGGAGAAATATGTGGCCTCCGGCGGACCCGATGGCGGCGACGGCGGCCATGGCGGCAGCGTGATTCTGCGGGTCAACGACAATCTGTCCACCCTGCTGGATTTCCGCTATAAGCGCAAGTACGCCGCCCAGGCGGGGGCCAACGGCCTGGGCCGCAACATGAGCGGCAAGCGGGGAGAGCCCCTGATCATTGAGGTGCCCCGGGGCACCGTGGTCCGGGATGCGGAGACCAATCAGATCATCGTGGATATGTCCACCGGCGAGGATTTTGTCATCGCCAAGGGCGGCCGGGGCGGCTGGGGCAATGCCCATTACGCCACCGCCACCCGGCAGGTGCCCCGGTTCGCCAAGGTGGGGCTCAAGGGCCAGGAGCGGGACGTGATTCTGGAGCTGAAGCTCCTGGCGGATGTGGGCCTGGTGGGCTTCCCCAATGTGGGCAAGTCTACGCTGCTGTCCGTCACCTCCAATGCCCGGCCCAAGATCGCCAATTACCATTTCACCACCCTGTTTCCCAACCTGGGCGTGATCTATGTGGATGAGGGCGTGTCCTTTGTTATGGCGGATATCCCCGGCATCATCGAGGGTGCCGCGGAGGGCGCGGGCCTGGGCCACGATTTCCTGCGGCATATTGACCGCTGCCGTCTGCTTGTCCATGTGGTGGACGTTTCCGGCAGCGAGGGCCGGGATCCTGTGGAGGACTTTCACGCCATCTGTGACGAGTTGGCGAACTACAGCGTAGACCTCTCCAATCGGCCCATGATTGTGGCCGCCAACAAGATCGATCTGCTCCCCCCGGACTCGGACAATCTCCAGCGGCTCCGGGCCTGCGTGGAGGCCGCCGGGTGCGAGCTCTATGAGATTTCCGCCGGCACTACCCAGGGCACCCGCCAGCTGATGCGGGTAGTTGCGGAAAAGCTGCGGACCCTACCCCCGGTCACCATCTATGAGCCGGAGTACGTGGAGCGGCAGCCGGAGGCCGGAGATCCTCAGGAACTCACCATCGAGCATCTGGGTTCTACCTGGATGGTCACCGGCACCTGGCTGGAGCGGCTGGTACAGAACATCAATTTCGATGACTACGAGTCCCGGAATTACTTTGACCAGATGCTCCGCAAGTGCGGACTTTTTGCCCGCCTGGAGGAAATGGGCATCCAGGACGGCGACACCGTGGATATCTACGACCTGCAATTTGAGTATATGCGCTGAAAAGGAGCTGCCGCAAAATGCGGCAGCTCCGGCGAAATCCAGCCTTTGGCTGGATGAAATCTGTCCTTCGACAGGTGAAATCCGGTCTTTGACCGGACGAAATCACCCGTT
Source organism: uncultured Oscillospiraceae bacterium (assembly GCA_934569045.1). GTDB lineage: Bacteria > Bacillota > Clostridia > Oscillospirales > Oscillospiraceae > Faecousia. Next base: position 12,017 of record CAKTJX010000042.1, on the reverse strand, counting down.
CGGGTGGATACGGTGTCCCTTCGGGACAAATTGAAAAGTGCGTGTTGCAGTTTTGCTTTCTGCGACACGCACTGTTTTTACTTCTTCGCTACCGTCGGCATGGGCATGTCATCGTAACCGAAGACCTCCCGGACCTTTTTATAGATTTCCGTATAGGTCTTGCCGTTGTCCTTGTAGCGCCAGCCCGCGCCGGCGTAGGGCTCCTTGCCGTAGAAATTCGTCACGCAGTCGGGGTGGATTTCCTTAAAGATTTTCTGCTCCGCCGCGGGAACCCGGGTCTGCTTGCACATGAACTGCTCCAGGGGCAGCCCGTCCAGGGCCTTCAGGTCCGAGACCTTGGAATAGCAGATGTTCAGATTCTTAAGGTTTTCGCAGCCAGCCAGGGGCTCAATGGATTCCAGCTTGTAGCAGTAGGCCAGCTCCAGAAATTCCAGCTTTTTGCAGTTCTCAAACCCGTCCAGCTGCTTCACCGCGCAGCCGGAGGCAATGAGGATTTCCAGATCCGGCATATAGCCCACAAAGCTCAGGTCTGTCAGGGTCTCGTTGTGGCCGATGTCCATGTATTTGACCCGCCAGCAGTATTTCAGGTTTTCGCAGGTGTCGTCAAAGACGTTGTACACCGCCCGGATGGTTTCCGCGTTGGTCATGGCGCTGTACTTGCCGAACTGAATCTTCCACACCAGCTCTGTGTTGGGGTAGTCAGCCCGGATGGCGGCCATGGTCTCGTTGTCCAGCCCGCAGTTCTCCAGAATGAAGGCCTTGCAGCCGGTCATGATGGCCAGAGCCTGCCGCAGGGCGGGGATATCCGTCTCCGTGAGTTTCAGATTCTTGAATTCCACTTGGGCATCGTCAGTGGAAATCTCCTTGCCGAAGAGCGTGAAGGTATAGTGAAATTTGGTGTTGGGTGCGGCGTTCACCAGAACCTCCACATCCTGCTGGCTCAATGCGCTGGTGCCCCCGGCGGTCATGAGCTCTACAGTTTCCAGGTTCGGCAGCCGGGCCAGGGTTTCAGAGGCGGCGGTGACCTGGCCGGAGGTGAGGGCGGACAGATCCAGGCTGGTAGTGTCCTCCGTGAATTCCTGCCCCGCCAGTCCCAGGGTGTAGGTGATTTCCAGGTCGGGGTAGGTCTCCGCCAGAACGTGGAGCTCTTCCGCGGTCAGGGAGGTTTTGGGCAGCTTCAGAGCTTTGGTATCCTTCAGATAGGTGAGGTTCGCCAGCAGCGCGTCGTAGTCCGTTTCGTCAGCGGTGAGGGTGATCTCCTCCATGCCGTGGGCCACCTCTTTTTTACCAAGGGACACGGTGTAGATCACGTTCACATTGGGATGGTTCCGGGCGTATACCTCCAGCGCCGGGTAGGCGGTGGAGCCGGTGGCATCCAGCAGGGTCAGATTCTTGTAGTTTTCCAGCTCGCCCACATTCTCGTAGGTGACAATCATTTGCAGCTCTGTGGCGAGATAGGCGGGATTCGTGGTTTCCGGCGGTGCTTCGGTTGTCTCCACAGCGGATTCCTGCCTGCCGCAGCCGGTCAGCAGAAGCAGAAGTAACGCCAGAATCAGGGTAAATTTGCGCAAGCCCATGGGGTCGTGGCCTCCAGTAAACATAATGTATTCACTATAGCACACCCTGGGAAAAAAAGCAAGAAAGCCGAAAAAACATTACGATTTATTTAAATATTCCAGGGCGCTGCCCGCGGCCACCGCGCCATCCGCCGCGGCGGTTAGGACCTGCCGGGTTCCCTTGCGCCGGATATCCCCTGCCGCGAAGACACCAGGCAGGGAACAGGCCAGGTTTTCGTCTGTGCGCAGGGCCCCATTTTCGTCCTTCGAAAGGGCCTGGGGCAGAAAATCCGTGGCGGGACAGCGGCCAATGGCAATAAAAATCCCATCCGTGTCCAATTGCAGCTGCCGCGTCTGCGCATCCTCCAGCGCAATCCCTGTCACATGCTCGGTGCCCAGAATGTGCTTTATCTGGCAGCCCGTGAGAATGGTCACATTCTCCGTCCGGCGCAGCCGCTCCAGTACAGCCTGCCCGGCGGTGAACCGGGCCCGACGGTGGATCAGATATACCTTTTCCGCCAGGGCGGCGAGGTAAAGCGCTTCTTCTGCGGCGGAGTTCCCGCCGCCCACCACGCAGACGGTTTTGCCCCTGTAAAAGAATCCGTCGCACAGCGCGCAATAGCTTACGCCCCGGCCCAGCAGCCGCGCCTCCGCCGGCAGCCCAAGCTTCCGGGGCGCGGCTCCGGCGGCCAGAATCACGGCTCTGGCCCGGAAGGGGCCAATGTCGCTGGCCAGCTCTTTTTCGCTGCCTTCCAGCCGCGCGGACAGCACGGCGGCGCGCTGCCAGGAAAGCCCCGCGTCCACGGCATCCTGCAGCATCCGCTCTGCCAGCACAAACCCCTCAATGGTCCCGGCGCCTGGATAGTTGCCGATCTGCTCCGTCAGCAGCATCTGCCCGCCGGGTGTCCCGGCCTCCAGCAGCAGACACGCTGCCCCCGCGCGGGCCCCATAGAGCCCCGCCGCCAGCCCCGCGGGCCCGCCGCCCACAATGAGCATATCCCAGACCTTTTCCATAGAAAATCCCTCCCTGCGCATAGCTTTCCCATGGGCAGGGAGGGATATGCGGCGGTGTATAGGGATGGTAAAGGTAAATTCACCAAAAGTTTTCACAGTTGTATTGCTATTGTGCGTATGAATAAAGGACGAAAGTCAAAGCGTTTTAGGGTCCGGAAAGTCCGGACCCTACTCTTACCCCGCCGCCTCCAGCATATTCTCAATAAAGATACCGTATCCAGAAGTTGGATCATTTACCAAAACATGGGTGACGGCGCCGATCAGCCGCCCATCCTGCAAAATGGGGCTCCCGGACATGCCCTGCACAATCCCGCCGGTGCAGCGCAGCAGCTCCGAGTCGGTGACCTTCAGGAGAAAATTCCGGTGGGTGGTCCGGTCTTTTGGATATAATTTCAGAATTTCCACAGAATATTCCCGCGGAGTGCTGCCCTGGACGGTGGCGCGGATGGTGGCGGGGCCGGTGTGCAGATTTTCCCATTGGGCCACCGGCACCGGGGAGCCCTCAAACCCGCCGGGGGAGATGCCGAAAATGCCCTGGGGCGTGTTTTTCAGGAGCGTTCCGCTGGGGCTGCTTGTGAGGGCCTGCCCCTTCAGCAGTCCCGGGGTGCCGGTTTTGCCCTTTTGAACGGCGCTGATCTGGGCAGGGTAGATGTCCCCGGAGACCATGTTCAGCAAGCCTTCCTTGGGCATGCTGACGCCGTGGCCCAGGGCGGCAAAGCGTCCGGTTTCCGGGTCATACCAGGTGACGGTGCCGATGCCGGAGATGCCTTCCCGCAGGTAGACCCCCAGAACCGGCGCACCGTCCTGGATGGGCGGGGTGACCGTCAGTGTCAGCTGGCGGCTGCCCCGGGTGACCGTCAGTTCCATAGGCGAGGCGGCGGTGTGAAGCGCCTGCCGGAGCTGGGCGATGCTGTGCACCTCTTGACCGGAGACTTTAGTGATCCGGTCTCCGATTTTCAGCCCCGCGTCCCGGGCCGCGCTCCCCAGCGCATCGTCAAAGGCGGCAACGGTTACGCTGTCGCACCGCAGCTGCAAGCCCACCAGCCGCCCCACGGGCACCAGGTAATCCGCCGCCCGGGCGCTGACGGGGAGCATCCAGATCAGCAGCAAAAAAATTTGAATCCTTCGTTTCATCACAAATCCCTCCTTTCTCTCTGCCTCCTTAATATGACCCGGACCATGGGTTGTAACCGCTGAAAAAGTCGAAAAATCTGGTGGTCTCTGGGCCGTCTCTCAAATTTTTCTTGATTGCGGAGTCGGAACAGGCTAGAATAGGGAAAGAAAATGAAAGGCAGGAAGAAAAATGAAATTTGAAACCGATTACGCGGCCCTTTCCCAGAATCTGGATGCCCTGGTTTCCGGCGTGCCCTATTTGACTGCCAACCTGGCCAATACCTCCGCGCTGCTCTGGCAGATGCTGCCGGGGCTCAACTGGGCGGGCTTTTACCAGCTGCTGGAGGGGGAGAACGCCCTGGTCCTGGGCCCCTTTCAGGGCAAGCCTGCCTGCATCCGTATCCCCATGGGCCGGGGTGTCTGCGGCACGGCCGCGGCGGAGGGGCGCACGGTGCGGGTGGAGAATGTCCATGATTTCCCGGGGCATATCGCCTGCGATGGCGCTTCCAATTCCGAGATCGTCATTCCGCTGTACCGCCAGGGAGAGCTTTGGGGTGTGCTGGACCTGGACAGTCCCTATCTTGGCCGCTTTGCCCCGGAGGATCAGGCGGGGTTGGAGGAAATTGCCAAAAAAATCGAGTCCTTTCTGTAGAAAACGACACGGCTGCCTTATTTACCTATTGACAAGGTAGGCAAGATGTGGTATGCTCCCTACAGAACTACTAGGGAGACTCCCTGAGGAGCCGTCCCTGCGAAACCACAGGAGGTTTTTCCGATGCAAGTTTACGCGGACAATGCGGCAACCACAAAGATGAGCCAGACGGCCATCGATGCCATGCTGCCCTATATGACAACCATTTACGGCAACCCTTCCAGCCTGCACTCTGTGGGGCAGCGTGCCAAGGAGGCCTTGGACGCCGCCCGGGAGACCGTGGCCCAGTGCCTGGGCTGTGAGCCCAGGGAGATTATCTTTACCTCCGGCGGCTCAGAAGCGGACAACCAGGCCATTATCTCCGCCGCCCGTCTGGGGGAGAAGAAGGGCAAGAAGCACATTATCTCCACCGCCTTTGAGCACCATGCCGTGCTGCACACCCTGAAGAAGCTGGAAAAGGAAGGCTTTGAGATTCAGCTGCTGGATGTGCGCCAGGGCCACAACATCACTGCCCAGCAGGTGAAGGACGCCATCCGTCCCGATACCTGCCTGGTGACCACCATGTACGCCAACAATGAAATCGGCTCCATCCTGCCCATCCCGGAGATCGGCGCCATCTGTAAGGAGGCCGGTGTGCCCTTCCACACCGATGCCGTCCAGGCTGTGGGCCACCTGCACATCAATGTGAAGGAACAGAATATCGATATGCTGAGCCTGTCCGGCCACAAGTTCCATGGCCCCAAGGGCATCGGCGCGCTGTATGTCCGCAAGGGCTTCCCCCTGGTGAACATCATTGAGGGCGGCGCTCAGGAGCGGGGCAAGCGGGCCGGCACCGAGAATATCCCCGCCATCTGCGGCATGGCTGCCGCTATGAAAGAGGCCTGCGACCACATCGATGAGAATGCCGCCAAGGTATCCGCCATGCGGGACAAGCTGATTGAGGGCCTGTCCAAGATCCCCCACAGCGCCGTCAACGGCGACCTGGTGCACCGGCTGCCCGGCAACGTGTCCTTCTGCTTTGAGGGCATCGAGGGCGAGAGCCTGCTGCTGCTGCTGGACCAGAAGGGCATCTGCGCTTCCTCCGGCTCCGCCTGCACCTCCGGCTCCCTGGACCCCAGCCATGTGCTGCTGGCCATTGGCCGTGTCCATGACGTGGCCCACGGCTCCCTGCGTCTGAGCCTGTGCGAGTGGAACACCATGGAAGAGGTGGACCACATCCTGAAGTGCGTCCCGGAGGTCGTGGAGTATCTGCGGGGCATGTCCCCCGTCTGGAGAGATCTGCAGACCGGTAAGAGAACCTATATTCTGTAATTTGGAGGAACAAGAAAATGGCACTTTACAGTGAAAAAGTTATGGATCACTTCACCCACCCCCGCAATGTGGGCGTGATTGAGGATGCCAACGGCGTGGGCGAGGTTGGCAACGCCAAGTGCGGCGATATCATGAAGATTTATCTGAAAATCGAGGATGACATCATCAAGGACGTGAAGTTCGAGACCTTTGGCTGCGGCAGCGCCATTGCCTCCTCCTCCATGGCCACCGAGATGATCAAGGGCAAGTCCATCCACGAGGCCATGGCCCTGACCAACAAGGCTGTTGCCGAGGCCCTGGACGGCCTGCCCGCCCACAAGATGCACTGTTCCGTCCTGGCCGAGGAGGCCATCAAGAACGCCCTGAAGGATTACTACGACCGCGCCGGTCTGCCCTACGATGAGAAGGACTTCCCGGAGTGCGAGCACTGCGAGCATTGCGAGTAAGCCGATGATCGTATCCACCAAAGGACGTTATGCTCTGCGGGTGATGGTATGCTTTGCCCAGCGGGGCGGGGAAGAGTACATTCCCATTAAGGAGATTGCCGAGCAGGAGGGCATTTCCCTAAAATATCTGGAGTCCATTATGACCATCCTCTCCAAGGGCGGTCTGGTGGACGCGGTCCACGGCAAGGGCGGCGGTTACCGCCTGAACCGCAGGCCGGAGGAATACACCGTGGGCAGCATCCTGAAGCTCACGGAGGGCGGCCTCACCGCCGTCTCCTGCACCGCGGAGGGCCCCTCCGCCTGCTCCCGCAGCGCCTGCTGCGAGACCCGCCCCATGTGGGATAAGCTGGACGCCATGATTGATGATTTCTTCGAGGGAATCACCCTGGCGGACCTGATCAAAGAAAAATAAGCGTAAGAAATCCGCAGCCAGGTGCGATATCTGGCTGTGGATTTTTACGCGCATTTTACACAAACTTTATTTTCATTACTATGCAGCCTGCATATTGTTATTTTCCGTTTTCTACTATATAATTACACATATATTGAACCATTTGTGCGAAGGAGAAGAATTATGAGAAAGCTGTTCGCGCTGTTCCTGGCTGTTCTGCTGACAGCCCAGACCTTTACGCCCGCGTGGGCGGAGACTGTTTCCGACACGGCGGAGCCCACAGAGGCTGCCCAGACTGTGAAAGCAGCCGAAGAAACCGAAGCCGCCGAGGCGGCGGAGCCCACGGAAGCTGTCGAGGTAACCGAAGCCACCGAGGCAGCGGAGGCCGCCGAGGCCACGGAGACCACCGACCCCACCGAGGCGGATGCCGACCCCCAGCCCGTCCGGGTGCGCTTTGCCTGCACCCCGGAGAACCTGACCCTGGTGGTCTACCCCGCGGAAGGGGACATTGACCAGGCCATCAAACCGGAGGAGGACGGTACTTATCTGCTTCAGCCGGGGAATTATGCCTACCTCGCGGAGGCGGGAGGGTATGCGCCCGAAAACGGCTACTTCTCCCTGACGGAGGCGGATGAAATACCTACGGTAGAGATCACCCTGGAAGCAGATTGGTCAGAGAATGATATCGCTCTTCTTTTGGAGGAATCTGAGGGTCAGATCGCGTCTGGCACGCTTTGGTCGAATATTACCTGGAAAGTAGACAGTGCGGGTGTCCTGACGATTTCAGGCACGGGGCTTATGAGCGGCCCGGAATCCGGTGCGTCCGATTTCCCTTGGGCAGCTTATACGGATCAGATTACGAAGATCGTTATAGAAGAGGGCATTACCTCCGTCGCTAAGGATGCATTCTCCGGCTTCGGCGACGTAGAAATTTACATCCCTGCCAGTGTGACGTGGGTAGAGGCGGCTGGCCTGGAGTCCGCGGCAGGTCCTCTTACTTTGTACTATGCCGGAACAAGGGCACAGTGGCTGCAAATCAATTTCAGTTACACGGAAACTGTGTTTACCGCCCCCGGCGCGATCTGTACGGACGGTACGATCATTACCTGCGGTTATTGCAGCAATTTTAAAGAGAATGGTACAAATGTCTGTTATGTACTGGATGGGGATGGCACGTTCTATCTCTATGGCTCCGGTGACGTGTCCTTTTACAAGTATTTCAACGGCCGGTCTTATTGGAGCGGCTTCAGCAGCCAGATCAAAAAGGTTGTTGTTGGCGCGGGAATCGTCCGTCTGTCTGCCTCTTATCTGTTCACGAACTGCGTCAATCTGACGGATGTTTCCCTGCCGGAGGGGCTGTATACGGTTGGTGACCATGCGTTTGAGGGCTGCACCGCGCTGAAAAGCATTCAGCTCCCATCGACCCTGATCGGATACGGGTTAAAGGAATATGCCTTTGCGGGTTCCGGGCTGGAGTCTGTTGTCATTCCGGGGGAAGTGACTAATCTTCCGGGACACCTGTTCTTTGATTGCTCCGGTCTGACGGAGGTTACCATTCCGGCCTCCGTTACGACCATTGAAGGTTCGGCTTTTGGCGGCGCGGGCCTGACGGATGTGTATTACGGCGGCACCCAGTCGGACTGGGACAAAATAACAATTGGCACGGATAACGCGGCGCTTCTCGCTGCCAACATGCACTATGCTGAGCCCCATGTTTGCGCGCCGGAAAAAGTGGCGGAGAAAGCCCCAACCTGCACGGAAGACGGAAATATTGCCTACTGGCGCTGCGCGGAGTGCGGCAAGTGCTATTCGGATGCCGACGGCAGAAATGAAATTGACGAAGCGTCCGTTGTGCGTTCGGCCTTGGGGCATACAGTGGTGATCATGGACGCGGTTGCCGCGACCTGCACGGAATCCGGTCTGACGGAGGGTAAGAAGTGCTCTGTCTGCGGCGAAACGCTGAAAGAGCAGCAGATCGTCGTCGCCCTTGGCCACCAGATGACGAAAACCGAGGCCGTGGAGCCCACCTATTTTGATCCCGGCAACAACGAATACTATACCTGTGACCGCTGCGGCAAGGTCTTCAAGGATGCGGAAGGAACCCAGGAGACCACCGTGGAGGCCGAACAGCTGGAAAAGCTGCCCAGCATCGCCTGCGGCAGGTACGGAGAAAATAACCGGCTCACCTGGGTCGTGACGATGGAGGGAGTCCTGCTTCTGTCCGGCAACGGCGATATGCCCGACTACTCTGAAAATTCGACGGCCCCCTGGTATCGGTACAGATCCAAGTTTACTTCTGTGGTCGTGGAGTCCGATGTGACGGGCATTGGGGACTATGCGTTTTACGGCTGCCTGAAAGTTGTCTCTGTAGAACTGCCGGAGGGATTGAAAACGCTTGGTGCTTACACCTTTAAAGACTGCACCAAGCTGAAGGAAATTGAGATTCCCCAGGGCGTAGCAAGTATCGAAATGGACACCTTTAACAACTGTAGCAGTCTGACGAGTGTAACGATTCCGGAGAGCGTGACGAGCATTGGTTATAGAGCCTTTGAAAAATGCAGCAGCCTGACGAGTGTAACGATCCCGGATGGCATAACGAGCATTGAGGATAATATTTTTGAAGACTGTGGAAGTTTGACCAGTGTAACGATTCCGGAGAGCGTGACGAGCATTGGTTACAGTGCCTTTGAAAATTGCAGCAGCTTGGCCAGTGTGACGATTCCGGAGGATGTCACGAAGATTGGGCCGTCTGCCTTTTCTGGCTGCAGCAGCCTGACCAGCGTGGTGATTCCGGAGAATGTAACGAGCATCGGCAGTAGCGCCTTTTCTGGTTGCAGCAGTCTGACCGGTATAACGATTCCGGAGGGCTTAACGAGTATTGAATACAGCGTATTTGCTGGTTGCAGCAAGTTGGAGAGCGTGACGATTCCGGAGGGAATAACGAGCATTGGCGCGTCTGCTTTTGAGGGTTGCAGTAGCTTGACGAATGTAACGATTCCGGACGGGGTAATAACCATTGGCAGTAGAGCGTTTGCTAATTGCCGCGGTTTGACCAGCGTGACGATCCCCGAAGGGGTGACGGAAATTGCATTTAGCCTATTTACGGACTGTATCAGTCTTACCAGCGTGACGATTCCGGAGAGCGTGACGAGCATTGGCACCAGTGCCTTTTACAACTGCGATAGCCTGACGAGTGTAAGAATTCCGGAGAGTGTGATGAATATTGCCGAGTTCACTTTTCTCGGCTGTAGCAGCCTGACCAGTATTGTGATTCCGGAGAGCGTGACGTGTATTGGCGATTTCGCTTTTTGCAGCTGTAGCAGTCTGACCAGTATTGTAATTCCGGAGAGCGTCACGAGCATTGGCCACAGTGCTTTTAGGAACTGCAGCAGTCTAACCAATGTTACGATTCCGGAGAGCGTGACGAGTATTGACGAGGAAGCTTTTGAGGAATGCAGCAGCCTGACTACGATTGTGCTTCCTAAGAGCCTGACGCGTATTGGTTACGCTGCTTTTGCCAGCTGTAGCAGTCTGACAAACATTACTATCCCGGAAAGGGTGCCGAGCATTGAGTACGCTACTTTCTCCGACTGCGTGAATCTGACAACGATTGTGATTCCCAAGGGCCTGACAAGTATTGGAGACAACGTATTTTTGAACTGTAGCGCATTGAGAAATATCTATTATGGCGGTACAGAGGCGGATTGGCAGAAAATTCAGGTTTCGGAGAGTGAAAGTGATGTCGTGAAAAGAGTGCAGATGCATTATAACGCAACCCACATGCACATACTGACCTATGTCCCCCAGGTGCCCGCAACCTGCACACAGGCAGGCAGCAACGCCTACTACATCTGTGATGTGTGTCAGCAGGTCTTCAAGGATCCCGATGCCATGCAGGAGACTACCGTAGAGGACGAGGTTACTCCGCCCAGCCACACGGAAGTGATCGATGCCCGTGTAGAACCTACTTGTACGGAATCTGGCCTGACAGAGGGAAAGCACTGCTCCGTTTGCGATGAAGTCCTGGTAGCCCAGAAAAAAATACCAGCCACAGGTCACACGGAGGTGATCGATGCCCGCGTGGAACCCACCTGCACAGAGCCCGGCTTGACAGAGGGAAAGCACTGTTCTGTCTGCAATGAAACTCTGGTCGCGCAGAAGGAAGTCCCTGCCACAGGTCACACGGAGGTGATCGATGCCCGTGTAGAGCCCACCTGCACGGAGTCCGGCCTGACAAAGGGTAAGCACTGCTCTGTCTGCGACGAAGTCTTGATTGCCCAGGAGGAAATCCCCGCCAAGGGCCATGTGGAAGTGGTCGACGCTCATGTGGACCCCACCTGCACGGAGACCGGCCTGACAGAGGGTAAGCACTGCTCCGTCTGCAACGAAGTCCTGGTAGCCCAGCAGGAAATCCCCGCCACAGGTCACACAGAAGTGATCGATGCCCGTGTGGAGCCCACCTGCACGGAACCGGGCCTGACAGAGGGTACGCACTGCTCCGTCTGCAACGAGGTCTTGATTGCCCAGGAGGAAATCCCCGCCAAGGGCCATACGGAAGTAATGGATGATCCTGTGGAGCCCACTTGCACGAAACCAGGCTTGACAGAGGGTACGCACTGCTCCGTCTGCAATGCAATTCTGGTAGCCCAGCAGGAGATCCCATCCACAGGTCATGCGGGAGTCCCTGGTGAACGTATTGAACCCACCTGCACGGAGCCCGGTCTGACAGAGGGATTGCACTGTGCCATCTGCTACGAGATTCTGGTAGCCCAGCAGGTGATTCCTGCCACGGGCCACAAGCCTGAAGCAGTCCCCGGCAAGGCGGCGACCTGCACGGAGCCCGGTCTGACAGAGGGTACGCAATGCTCCGTCTGCAACGAGGTCCTGGTTGCCCAGCAGGAGATCCCTGCCAATGGCCACACGGAGGTAACGGATGAGCGCGTGGAGCCCACCTGCACCGAATCCGGCCTGACGGAGGGCAAGCATTGCTCTGTCTGCAATGAGGTGCTGACTCCTCAGCAGAAGATCCCCGCCCTGGGGCACGATATGGTGAAAACGGAGGCGGTGGCCCCCACCCTGGAAAAGCCGGGCAACAACGCTTATTATACCTGCTCCCGCTGCGGGAAGGTCTATAAGGATGCCCAGGGCCAGCAGGAGACCACCGTGGAGGCGGAGACCCTGCCGAAGCTGACCATCCTGGAAACGCCCGTCATCTCTTCCCTGGAAAACGTTGGCACCGGCGTAACTGTCAGATGGAACGCGGTTCCCGGCGCTGCTCGGTACCGTGTGTACTATAAGACCGCCGGCACCTCCTGGAAGGGCGCGGGGGATACCACGGGTACCAGCCACACCGTTACCGGTCTGCAGAGCGGCACCCGGTACACCTTTACCGTCCGCTGCGTCAGCGCTGACGGCAAGAGCTATACCAGCGCCTACGACACCGCGGGCAAGAGCATCACCTATCTTTCCCAGCCCGCCGTCAGCACCCTGGAGAACGCTTCCAACGGCGTGACGGTGAAGTGGAACGCAGTTCC
>CAKTJX010000041.1 GCA_934569045.1 uncultured Oscillospiraceae bacterium | reverse complement strand
ATGATCGAAACTCTGAAGGCCAATCCCCGGAAGATCGTCTTTACTGAGGGCCACGATGCCCGTATCCTGGAGGCCACCTCCCGCCTGGTAGAGGGCGGCTTCCTGACCCCCATCCTCATTGGCAATGTGGAAGAGGTCAAGGCCAACGCCAAGAAGGGCGGCTTCAACATCGATGGCGTGGAGATCATCGACCCCACCACCTACGAGGGCATGGATGCCATGGTGGACAAGATGGTAGAGCTGCGCAAGGGTAAGATGACCGCTGAGGACTGCCGCAAGGCTCTGTCTAAGGGCAACTACTTCGGCACCATGCTGGTGAAGATGGGTTATGCCGACTCCCTGTTGGGCGGCGCTACTTACTCCACCGCCGATACCGTCCGTCCCGCTCTGCAGCTGGTGAAGACCAAGAAGGGCGCCCATCTGGTGTCCTCCTGCTTCATCCTGGTTCGGGGTGACGAGAAGCTGGCCATGGGCGACTGCGCCATCAACCTGAGCTACGAGGACTCCGTGGACAAGGAGGGCAATGTGACCCTGACCGCTGCACAGAAGCTGGCCGAGGTGGCCGTTGAGACTGCCCGCACCGCCAAGGTCTTCGGCATTGATCCCAAGGTTGCCATGCTGAGCTTCTCCACCAACGGCTCCGGCAAGGGCGGCACGGTGAAGCTGAGCCACGATGCTACCGCCGTTGCCAAGGAAATGGCGCCCGATCTGCTGATCGATGGCGAGATGCAGTTCGATGCCGCTGTGGCTCCCGAAGTGGGCCAGCTGAAGTTCCCCGGCTCTCCCGTGGCCGGCTACGCCAACACCTTCATCTTCCCCAACATTGAGGCCGGCAACATCGGCTACAAGATCGCCCAGCGTCTGGGCGGCTTCGAGGCCTACGGCCCCATCCTGCAGGGCCTGGCTGCCCCCATCAACGACCTGTCCCGCGGCTGCAACGCCGACGAGGTCTACAAGATGGCCATTATCACCGCCGCAATGGTATGATTCCAGCAATTCCATAACAAGAAGCCCCGCTTTCCGGTTTGTGCCGGGAGGCGGGGCTACTTTTACATTTTTTCCGGGGAGGAGAAGCCCAGCAGGTCGATGCAGGTTTCCAGAATGTTTTTGGCAAGGCCGATAAGGGCGATATAGCCCGCCTTGCGGTTTTCGTCTTCCTCGCTGAGAATGCGGGTTTCGTGGTAGAACTTGTTGACGCAGCCTGCCAGCTCATAGATGTAGGCGCAGATCAGGTTGGGGGAGGAGGTCTTCTGGGCCTGCTCCAGGGTGGGGCCCAGCTTGGTGACGGAGAGCATCAGATCCTTGGCATAGCCGTTGGCGGGCAGCTGAATGGGCAGCTGCTCCCAGGCACCGTAGCGGGACAGAATGCTCTTGATCCGCACGATGGTGTAGAGAATGTAGGGGCCGGTGTTGCCCTCAAAGGCGGCGAAGCGCTCCATGTCAAAGTTGTAGTCCTTGGTGGGCTGGTTGCTCAGGTCGCCGTATTTCAGGGCGGCCATGGCGATTTTGGCGGTGGTGGCCTCCACCTCGCTGTCCTCTACAATCCGGTTTTCCACCACCTTGGCCCGGACGAAATCCGTCATGTCGGCAATCAGGGTTTCCAGCCGCAGCACGCCGCCGTCCCGGGTCTTGAAGGGCTTGCCGTCCTTGCCGTTCATGGTGCCGAAGCCAACGTGCTCCAGCTCTGTCTCCGGCCCCACGATGCCCGCTTTCCGGGCGGCCCGGAACACCTGCTCAAAGTGGAGGTTCTGCCGCTTGTCGGTGACATAGAGCACCTTGTCCGGGTGCCAGTCCTGCATCCGCTGAACCAGGGTTGCCAGGTCTGTAGTGGCGTAGATGGAGGAGCCGTCAGACTTGACCAGGATGCAGGGGGGAATCTCCTTCTTGTCCCCCTCCTGGGCCACGGGAATGACCCAGGCCCCCTGGGACTGAACGGCAATGCCCCGGGCCTTCATATCCTCCACCATGGCGGGGATATAGGGGTCGGCATCGGATTCGCCCAGCCACTTTTCAAAGTGGACATCCAGATTGTCGTAGTTCTTTTTCAGGTCGGCTACGGACACATTCATAATGTGCTGCCACAGCGCCCGGTAGCCCCGGCGGCCCTGCTGCAGCTCCAGGGTTGCCTGGTGGGCCTTGTGGGAGAATACCGGGTCCGCCTTTTTCGCGGAGGCGGTGGGGTAGATTTCCTCCAGATCCGTTACGGTGAAGGGGGCCTCCTTGGGGTATTCCCCGGTGAAATCCGGGTCAAAGTAGGGCAGCTCCGGCTGCCGCTCGGAGAGCTCTGCAATGATCAGGCCCATCTGCAGACCCCAGTCCCCCAGGTGCACATCGCCGATGGCGTTGTAGCCCAGGTACTTATACAGCCGCTTCAGGCTTTCGCCGATGATGGCGGGGCGCAGATGGCCGATGTGCAGGGGCTTTGCCACATTGGCGCCGCCGTAGTCCACCACAATGGTCTTGCCCTCCCCAGGCTGGGCAATGCCAAACTTGGGGGCGGTGCGCATGCCCTCCAGGTAGTCCCGCAGGAAGCGGTCCGAAAGCTTCAGGTTGATGAAGCCGGGCATCACCGCCTCCACCAGGGAATAGTCCGCCGGGTCCAGCTTTTCGGCCACGGCCTTGGCGATCTGAATGGGGGCGCACTTGTACTGCTTGGCGGCGGACAGCGCGCCGTTGCACTGATATTCGCACAGGTCCGGCCGGTTGGACACGGTGACCCGGCCAAAGGCGGGGCCATAGCCGCAGCTTTCAAAGGCCCTGCCCATTTTTTCGGTAATGATATCCAGAATCTTCTCCATGGTATTTCTCCTATCAGGCCTGCTTCTGCTGGGCAAGCCAGTTCAGGTAGTCATCATAGGTGCCATAGCGGTCCACAATGGTGCCATCGGGCTGGAAGGCGATGACCCGGTTACAGGTGGAGGTCAGCAGCTCGTGGTCGTGGCTGGCCAGCAGCACCACGCCGGGAAAGGCTTCCAACCCCTTGTTCACGGCCTGGATGGACTCCATGTCCAGGTGGTTGGTGGGCTGGTCCAGCAGCAGCACGTTGGCACCGGAGAGCATCATCTTGCTGAGCATGCAGCGGACCTTTTCGCCGCCGGAGAGGACGTTCACATGCTTGAACACATCCTCGTTGGAGAACAGCATCCGGCCCAGGAAGCCCCGGAGGTACACATCATCCTTCTTGGCGGAGTACTGCCGGAGCCAGTCCACCAGTTCCTCCTCGTTGCCCTCAAAGTATTCACTGTTGTCCTTGGGCAGGTAGCTGCGGATGGTGGACACGCCCCACTTGATGGAGCCCTCGTCCGGCTCCAGCTCTCCCATGAGAATTTTAAAGAGGGCGGTCTGGGCCAGCTCGTTTTCGCCCACAAAGGCGATCTTGTCCGTGCGGCCCACGGAGAAATAGACCTTGTCCAGCAGCTTCACCCCGTCCACGGTGACGGACACATCCTTTACCGTGAGCACGTCCTTGCCCAGCTCCCGCTCCGGCTGGAAGCCCACGAAGGGATAGCGCCGGGTGGAGGAGGGCATCTCCTCTACGCTCAGCTTGTCCAGCAGCTTCCGGCGGGCGGTAGCCTGCTTGGCCTTGGCCTTGTTGGCGGAGAAACGCTGAATGAACAGCTGCAGCTCTTCAATCTTCTCCTGGTTCTTCTTGTTCTTGTTGCGGATCATGGCCTGAACCATCTGGGAGGACTCGTACCAGAAGTCGTAGTTGCCCACATACATCTTGATCTTGCCGTAGTCGATATCTACGGTGTGGGTGCAGACGGTGTTCAGGAAGTGCCGATCGTGGCTGACGGCAATGACCATGCCGGGAAAGTCCAGCAGGAAGTCCTCCAGCCAGTTGATGGCCTCAATATCCAGGTTGTTGGTGGGCTCGTCCAGCATGACGATGTCGGGATTGCCGAAAAGCGCCTGGGCAAGCAGCACCTTCACCTTCAGACGGGGGTCCACATTGGCCATCAGGTCATAGTGCAGCTCGGTGCCGATGCCCAGCCCCTGGAGCAGGCGGGAGGCGTCGGACTCGGCCTCCCAGCCCCCCAGCTCCGCAAATTCCGCCTCCAGGTCCGCGGCCCGCAGGCCGTCTTCATCGGTGAAATCGGGCTTTTCGTAGATGGCGTCCTTTTCCTTCATCACGTCATACAGGTGCTGGTTGCCCATGATGACGGTGTCCAGCACGGTGTATTCATCGTAGGCGTTCTGATTCTGCTTCAGAACGGACATCCGCTTGGTGGGGTCAATCTCCACGGAGCCGGTGGTGGAATCCAGCTCCCCGGTCAGAATCCGCAGAAAGGTGGATTTTCCCGCGCCGTTGGCGCCGATAATGCCGTAGCAGTTGCCGGGCAGAAATTGCAGGTCCACATGCTGGAACAGCCACTGCCCGCCGAATTGCATGCCTAAATTGCTGACTGTGATCATGAAATGTCTCCTTAGTAAATTAATCAATGGGGCAGTAAGGAATCGAATTGACAGTTGACAATTGACAATTGACAATTATGGTGTCCATTCGGGACATTTTCAGAAAGCCCGAAAGAGAACCCAAATTGTCAACTGTCAACTGTCAATTGTCAATTGTCCCGCACCGCATACTCACACATCCTAATCCTACCACAAAATTGTAAATAAAGAAAGAACTTTTTTTCAGCCCCTTGCTTTTTTTCAGAAGTGCGCTATAATATTAGCACTCATATGAAACGAGTGCTAAAGCGCTCCGGAAAGGAAGTTATTGCTTTATGGAAAAGAAACAGTTTAAGGCGGAATCCCAGCGGCTGCTGGATATGATGATCAACTCGATTTATACCCATCGGGAGATTTTCCTGCGGGAGATCATCTCCAATGCTTCCGATGCCATTGATAAGCTGGCCTATACGGCCCTGACCGACGACAAGGTGGGCATTGCCCGGGACCAGTTCGCCATCACCATTACAAGAGATAAGGAAAACCGCATCCTCACCGTGTCCGATAACGGCATCGGCATGAGCAAGGAGGAGATGGAGGAGAACCTGGGCACCATCGCCAAGTCCGGTTCCCTGGGCTTCAAGCAGGCCATGGAGAAGAAGGACGATATTGATATTATCGGCCAGTTCGGCGTGGGCTTCTACTCTGCCTTTATGGTGGCCTCCTCTGTCACCGTGATCTCCAAGAAGTACGGCTCCGACACCGCCTGGAAGTGGGTTTCTGACGGTGCGGACGGTTACACCATGGAGGAGGCCCAGAGAGATGCCGCTGGTACGGACGTAATCATGACCCTGAAGCCTGATACTGAGGAGGATACCTACGGCCAGTACCTGGAGGAGTACGAAATCCGTAACCTGGTCACCAAGTATTCCGACTATATCCGCTACCCCATCCGCATGGAGGTGGAGAAGTCCCGCAAGAAGGAGGACTCCCCGGAGGACAAGCCCGAATACGAGAGCTACACCGAGATGACCACCCTGAACTCCATGGTGCCTATCTGGCAGAAGAATAAGAAGGATGTCACCGAGGAGGAGTACAACGCCTTCTATCAGGACAAGTTCTATGATTACAACAAGCCCCTGCGGGTGATTCATTTCAGTGCCGAGGGTCAGGTGTCCTTTAAGGCTCTGCTGTATATCCCCGCCAAGGCACCCTATGATTTCTACACCAAGGATTTCAAGCGCGGATTGCAGCTCTATTCCAGCGGTGTGATGATCATGGAGAACTGCGAGGACCTGCTGCCGGAGCACTTCCGCTTCGTCCGGGGCGTGGTAGACAGCCAGGACCTGTCCCTGAACATCAGCCGGGAAATGCTGCAGCACAACCGCCAGCTCACCATTATCGCCCGGAACATCGAGAAGAAGATCAAGTCTGAGCTGAAATCCATGCTGGACAGTGACCGGGAGAAGTATGAAGAGTTCTATGCCGCCTTTGGCCGCCAGCTGAAGTACGGCGCGGTGTCCGACTACGGCGCCCACAAGGAGAGCTGCCAGGACCTGTTGCTGTTCTACAGCCACAAGCAGGGCAAGCTGATCTCTCTGAAGGAGTATGTGGATGCCATGCCGGAGGGCCAGGAGAAGATCTATTTCGCCCCCGGCGAGAATAAGGACCTGCTGGCGAAGCTGCCCCAGGTGGCCCTGCTGGACGGCAAGGGCTACGATACCCTGCTCTTTACAGAGGATGTGGACGAGTTCGTGCCCCAGACCCTGATGACCTATCAGGAGAAGAGCTTCTGCAATGTCTCCACCGAGGATCTGGGCCTCCAGTCCGAGGACGAGAAGAAGGCCGCCGAGGCGGAGGCCGAGGAGAAGAAAGGGTTCCTGACCTTCGTAAAGGAGAGCCTGGGCGACCGGGTGAAGGAGGTTCGCCTGAATAAGAACTTGGGCGCCTACCCCGTGGCTATGGTGCCTGATGCCGGCATGAGCTTTGAGATGGAGAAGTATATGAAGCGGGTGAACCCGGACTTCGCATTCCCCTCCGCCCGCATCCTGGAGCTGAACCCGGACCACGAGTCCGTGAAGCAGCTGCAGGAGCTTATGACCCAGGACCCCGTCAAGGCCAAGGACCTGGCCCAGCTGCTGTGTTACCAGGCCCAGCTCATGGCCCAGCTCCCTATCGACGACCCCTACGCCTACACCGAGCTTGTGTGCAAGCTGGTCAAGTAACCAACCATATGGTGGCCCTTCCGGGCCGCCTTGTGAGAAAAGAAAGGTGTTCCCACCATTATGTTCTATCCAAACTATTTTGCATACGGCTTCAGCGGCCTGGACAGCGCTTTGACCGCTGTGGTGAAAATCCTGAGCGGCGGCGTGATGCCGCTACTGGGACTGGCGATTTATGTATTTACCGCCTACTCCCTCTATACCATCGCCAAAAAGCGGGGTATTTCCTGTCCCTGGCTGGCCTGGATTCCGGTAGCCGACCTGTGGCTGCTGGGCTCTCTTTCTGACCAGTACCGCTATCTGACTCACGGCCAGCGGAAGCACAAGCGGGTGGCCCTGCTGGTGCTGGAAATCGTGACGGCGGTGCTGCTGGGCTGCACAGTCGGTATGGCGGTAGCTGCCGTGGCGGTGGGCTCTGCCGCCGCACTGGCGGCGGTGATCCTGCTGGCGCTGGTGCTGGGCGGTGTGGCTCTGGCAAAGAGCATCCTGACCTTTATGGCCCTGTACGATGTCTATGCCTCCTGCGACCCGGAGAACGCCACGCTGTATCTGGTGCTGTCCATCTTCTTTAAGTTCCTGCGGCCCGTTTTCCTGTTCCTTTCCCGGGAAATGGAAAAGGGCATGCCCCCGAGAAAGCAGACGGCCCCGGAGAGCGCCCCGGAGGAAGCTTCCACCGAAATCTGAGTGAAAAAGGCTGCCCTTCGGCGGCCTTTTTCTGTTTTTCGGGAAAACAGGGCAAATGCAATAGAAAAGAGAACCCTTTCCCGGAAACTTTTGTCCATGTGCCCGTTGACAAACAGGGGGCGGATATTGTAGAATTTGATGGTAGAGACGGAGGGTGTCTACGGGTGAAAGCCCCGGGCGGCTTTGTCCCTTTTTTGTTTTGTCCAATTATTTTTTTCTACCAGAAAAGGAGAACTGTTACATTATGGAAAAATTGGAGCAGCTGTACGAAGGAAAAGCAAAAAAAGTATTCAAGACTGACGATCCGGAGCTCCTGATCGTAGAATACAAGGACGATGCCACTGCCTTTAACGGCCTGAAAAAAGGCACCATCGCCGGCAAGGGCGTAATCAACAACGAGATGAGCAACCGGCTCATGCAGATGCTGGAGAAGCAGGGCATCCCCACCCACTTCGTCAAGGAGCTGGACAGCCGCCAGACCCTGGTGAAGAAGGTTTCCATCGTGCCTCTGGAGGTCATTGTCCGCAATATCTCCGCCGGTTCCTTCGCCAAGCACTACGGCGTGGAGGAGGGCATCGTCTTCGAGCATCCCACCATTGAGTTCTCCTACAAGAATGACGCGCTGGGCGACCCCCTGCTGAATACCTATCACGCCCTGGCCCTGAAGCTGGCTACCCCGGAGGAGATCAAGACCATTGAGGACTACTCCTTCCGCATCAACGAGGCCCTGAAGGCCTTCTGGCTCACCTGCGGTGTGACATTGGTGGACTTCAAGCTGGAGTTCGGCAGACTGTCCGACGGCACCATTGTCCTGGCGGACGAGATCAGCCCCGACACCTCCCGGCTGTGGGACGTGAAGACCCACGAGAAGCTGGATAAGGACCGCTTCCGCCGGGATCTGGGGGGTGTGGAAGAGGCCTACGCCGAGATCATGCGCCGTCTGGAAGAGCATCTGAAGTAAGCACCCTTTGGAAACTCCGGTGGGCGAAAAGCCCTCCGGAGCTTCCGTGCGTATAAACCGCATTGGAAAAGCACAATATGTTATAAAATCGGAGGATCACATTATGGGAAACTGCGCAATTGTTGGCATTAACTGGGGCGACGAGGGCAAGGGCCGCATGGTAGACTTGCTGACCCAGGACTACGATATCGTCGTTCGCTACCAGGGCGGCGGCAACGCGGGACACACGGTCATCAATGAATACGGCAAGTTCGCGCTGCATCTGCTGCCCTCCGGTATTTTCCGCAAGGGCGTTGTGAATATCCTGGGCAACGGCGTGGCGCTGGACCCGGAAAACCTGTGGAAGGAAATGGAGCAGGTCCGCGGCCAGGGCGTGGCCATTACCCCGGAGAACCTGAAGATTTCTGACCGGGCCTCTCTGCTGATGCCCTGGCACCGCCTGCAGGACGGCCTGGAGGAGGCCCGCCTGGCCGACAAGAAGTACGGTTCCACCAAGCAGGGCATTGCCCCCTTCTACGCTGATAAGTACGCCAAGAAGACCATTCTGGCCGGTGAGCTGCTGTACCCCAAGCACCTGAAGGAGCATCTGGCCGACCTGCTGGAGTGGAAGAATCTGACCCTCACCGGCGTCTACGGCGCGGAACCTGTGACCATGGAGGAACTGTACGCCTGGATCGATGACTACTGCGAGAAGATCAAGCCCTACATCGCCGATACCGGTGTCTACCTGCGCCAGGCCCAGGAGGCGGGCAAGAAGATCCTCTTCGAGGCTCAGCTGGGTTCCCTGCGGGACCTGGACTACGGCATCCACCCCTACACCACCTCCTCCAACCCAATTGCCGCCTATGCCCCCGTTGGTTCCGGCGCACCCAATGTGAAGATCGAGCACATCGTGGGCGTGGTCAAAGCCTATTCCAGCTGTGTGGGCGAGGGCCCCTTCACCTGTGAGTTCTTCGGCAAAGAGGCCGAGGAGCTGCGCAATGCCGGCTTCGAGTTCGGTGCCAAGACCGGCCGCCCCCGCCGGGTGGGCCCCATCGATATTGTTGCCACCCGCTACGGCATCCGCTGCCAGGGCGCAACCTCCATTGCCCTGACCAAGCTGGACGTGCTGAGCTATATGGATAAGATTCCCGTCTGCGCCCACTACGAGCTGGACGGCGTTCAGACCGATGAGTTCCCCTTCCCCGCGGTGCTGGCGGATGCCAAGCCCGTGACCGAGTATCTGGACGGCTGGAAGTGCGATATTTCCGGCTGCCGGACCTGGGAGGACCTGCCGGAGAACGCCAGAAAGTATGTGGAATACATTGAGAAGAATGTGGGCTGCCACATCGGCTACGTCTCCGTAGGCCCTGAACGTGACAGCATCATCTACCGCTAAAAAGGAGGCAGCCATGACTGACCGTTACGAATCCCCCCTGTCCTCCCGCTATGCCTCCGAATATATGCTGCACCTGTTCTCCCAGGATGTGCGCTACCAGACCTGGCGAAAGCTCTGGGTGAGCCTTGCCAGGGCGGAGCACAAGCTGGGCCTGAACATCACCCAGGCCCAGGTGGACGAACTGGAGGCCCACATCACGGATATTGACTATGCCGTGGCTGCCGAGCGGGAAAAGCAGGTGCGCCACGATGTGATGGCCCATGTGTATGCCTATGGCCAGGTGGCACCCTCTGCCGCCGGCATCATCCACCTGGGTGCCACCTCCTGCTATGTCACCGACAACGCGGATATCGTCATCTACCGGGACGGCCTGCGCTATCTGAAGGGGGAGCTGAAGAAGGTCCTTGCCAATCTGCGGGACTTCGCGGATACCTACAAGGCTATGCCCACCCTGGGCTATACCCATTATCAGCCCGCCCAGCTGGTCACCGTGGGCAAGCGGGCCACGCTGTGGATGCAGGACTTAGCTGCCGACCTGGAAGAGCTGGATTTTGTCATTGACCATATGCCCTTCCTGGGCTGCCGGGGCACCACCGGCACCGAGGCCAGCTTTGTGGACCTCTTCGATGGGGATACCGCCAAGATCGATGAAATGAACCGGATGATCTCTGCGGACTTCGGCTTTACAAACTGCTTTGCTGTCTGCGGCCAGACCTACCCCCGGAAGCTGGACAGCCGCATCCTGAATGTGCTGTCCTCCATCGCCCAGAGCTGCTACCGGATGGCCAACGACATCCGCCTGCTGCAGCATGACCGCCAGGTAGAGGAGCCCTTTGAGAAGAACCAGATCGGTTCCTCTGCCATGCCCTATAAGCGCAACCCCATGCGCTGCGAGCGCATCTGCTCCCTGTCCCGTTACCTGATGGCGGATGCGCTGAACGCCCCCATGACCGCCTCCACTCAGTGGCTGGAGCGGACCCTGGACGACTCCGCCAACCGCCGCATCAGCCTGCCGGAGGGCTTCCTATGCGCCGATGCCGTGCTGCGGCTGGCCCAGAACGTCACTGACGGGCTCCATGTGAACGAGAAGATCGTGGACCGCACTGTCCGGGAATATCTGCCCTTTATGACCTCTGAAAATCTGATGATGGAGGGCGTGAAGCGGGGCGGCGACCGGCAGGAGCTCCATGAGATTATCCGTTCTTGCTCCATGGAAGCCACCGCCCGGATGAAGAACGGCGAGAGCTGCAACCTGCTGGAGCTGCTGTCCCAGCACAAGGAATTCGGCATGACCCCGGAGGAGATGCAGGCCCTTTTGGACCCCAAGCTCTATGTGGGCCGCTGCCCGGAGCAGGTGGAGTCCTTCCTGAAGGGCATCGAGCCCCTGATCACGGACGTCAAGCGGGAAACCGCCGAAATCAACCTATAAAAACATCTGTCATTGCGAGACAGTGCGCACACTGTCGTGGCAATCCCCCAGATTTTCAAATCGGTACGTTTCACCGGAAAATTATGTCTGAGGACTGGCTCAAAATGACATTATCTACCTGCCCAAACAATGATTGACAGAGGTGCAATAGATTGGAAAAAATTCTAGTTTTGGACTTCGGCGGCCAGTATAACCAGCTGATCGCCCGCAGAGTCCGGGATCTGCGCGTCTACGCGGAGATCGAGCAGTACGATGCCATCACCCCCCAGGAGATTCTGGACCGGGGCTACAAGGGCATCATCTTCACCGGCGGCCCCAACAGCGTCTATGATATGGCATCCCCTCACTATGATCCCGCTGTGCTGAAGCTGGGCATCCCCATCCTGGGCATCTGCTACGGCGCGCAGCTCACCAGCTGGATGGCCGGCGGCAGCGTCATCACCGCCGAGACCTCCGAGTACGGCAAAATCGATATGACCGTTACGAAGAAGGATTCCCTGCTCTTTAAGGACGTGCCGGAGCAGAGCGTGGTCTGGATGAGCCACACGGACCGCATTGATAAGCTGCCGGAGGGCTTCGAGGTCTCCGCCCGCACGGACAAGTGCCCCGTGGCCGCCATGGAGAACGCTGCGGAGAAAATTTATGCCATCCAGCCCCACCCGGAAGTGACCCACAGCCAGTTCGGCAATCAGATTCTGAAGAATTTCCTTTATGAGATCTGCCATTGCGCCGGGGAGTGGAAAATGGATTCCTTCATTGAGGATACCGTCAAGGCCCTGCGGGAGCGCATCGGGGACAAGAAGGTGATCCTGGGCCTGTCCGGCGGCGTGGATTCCTCCGTGGCCGCGGGCCTCATCAGCCGGGCCGTGGGCGATCAGCTGACCTGCGTCTTCGTGGATCAGGGCCTCATGCGCAAGGACGAGGGCGACTTCGTGGAGCAGACCTTCACCAGCCTCTTCGATATGCACTTTGTCCGGGTTAACTGCCAGGAGCACTTCCTGGAGTGCCTGAAGGGCGTTACCGACCCGGAGCAGAAGCGGAAGATCATCGGCACCGAGTTCTATAAGGTCTTCTGGGACGAGGTCCGCCGCCAGGGCGGCCAGGACGCATTCTTTGCCCAGGGCACCATCTACCCCGACTGCATCGAGTCCGGCAAGGGCAACGCCGATAAGATCAAGACCCATCACAACAAGGTCAAGATGCCCGAGGACGTGCAGTTCCTGGATATCATAGAGCCCCTTTCCAACCTCTTCAAGGACGAGGTCCGCCGGGTTGGCGAGCAGCTGGGCATCCCCCACGAGTTGGTGTGGCGCCAGCCCTTCCCCGGCCCCGGTCTGGGCGTGCGCATCATCGGCGAAATCACCGCGGAAAAGGTGAAAATCCTCCAGGAGGCCGACTGGGTGCTCCGGGATGAAATGGCGAAAAACGGCTATGAGCGCCAGATGGCCCAGTTCTTCTGCGTCCTGCCCGGCGTCAGCACCGTGGGCGTTATGGGTGACCACCGCACCTACGACCACCTCCTGGCCATCCGCGCAGTCACAACCGACGACTTCATGACCGCCGACTGGGCCCGCATCCCCTACGACATCCTCGCCACCGTCTCCAACCGCATCACCAACGAAGTCAAACACATCAACCGCGTGGTCTACGACGTAACGTCCAAGCCCCCGGCAACGGTGGAGTGGGAATGATTTGCCGGAAATAAAAACGTCTAGGGAAATCAATGTTTTTTGATTTTCAATGCCTAGAATGGCAACGTTTTGGCAACACTTCTTCCATGATTCAAAAAAAGAGCTAACTGATTTGATTTGTCAGTTAGCTCTTTTTTGCATATTTTAATCTTTCAACCGGTCAGCAAAAGCTTTACCAGATAGTCGCTGAATTCCTGGGATGGTATTTTGTGCCATTTCCGGGACAAGCTCCGAGCCTATAATGCCATCATTGATCGGTACGATTTGGGGAGATTCTTCGGTAAAAACAGGGATATGGGCCGTTCCAGGGACGAGGCACGATAAATCCCGTGTAGACCAGGGAAAAGATTTACAGATTCAGGAGGTATTTATGAAAACAGGGCTTACCAAGAAGCAAAAGAGAACCAGCATTTATTTCACAGAAGCAGACGACTTTGTGGAAATCTGCACCTACAATACAGGCTTCAAAAAGCGGCTGTCGGAATTTGCCGTCAAATATCCCGTAGAATGCCGTCAACTGGACGACGATGGAAACGGCTGCAAAACCTTTGCCGTCAAAAAGGGCCGTTTTGGCATCCGCTTGACGGCACCTTACAGCGAAAAGAGACGGCAAGTTGCCAGCGAGCTGGCGAAGAAGAACAAACAAAATTTGAGGAGGACTACGAAATGAAATTTCTATCTTGCAGATTCAATATGGATACCGCCTGTGTGAAGCTGCGGCGTACGGATGGACGAGTGGGGTCTATCTACACACCTGCGGTGGATGATGAATACGCGGAGAATATATACAGCTGGTGCTGCATGGGAATACGGAGTGTTTCTTAAAATTATGACTGCTTATAAACACTTGGAAAAGTATCTTAAATTTGCATTAAGAGCCCGACTTTTGAGAAATATTTCTGTTAATGTTTGCAGGGTTATGATATAATTAGAAGGTATGAAGCATTAAAGTCTATTATCGTTTTCTGCCGGGCAACATTGTTGTCAGCTATTGATGGTTACAACAGCAAATAAAGGGGAAGGGTGTGATACAGTGTCCAAAATTTTGCTTGTAGAAGATAATCAAGCCGCCATTGTAAAAATCAGACAGTTTATAGAAAATATAGACACGGCTCTTGAACTTTTGACGTGCAAAGAGGCTGGTGCGGCTTATATTCTTGCGCAAAAGCAAAAAGTGGATTTGTTCATTCTGGACATTCAATTGAAGGACTATAAGGGAACCAG
>CAKTJX010000040.1 GCA_934569045.1 uncultured Oscillospiraceae bacterium | reverse complement strand
GGGGATTTTCAAAGTAATTATACATGAGAGCAAGCAGAAATGTCAATTCAGGAGTTACCGGAGAATCGCTCCGGAACTATTGACCCAAGACTGGAAATAGCATATAATTGACCTGTATCCGGAAAAGAGGAAGGATGGTTCCTGGATAAAAACATCGTCTTTAACTTCCCGATACCGATTGACGGCGGGGAAGTAAAGGAATTTCCCTTGGAATCCGAATCCACCGTCGAGACGGTGGTCCTTTTCGGTGGGAAAACGGGACGTAACGGGCATAGGAAGGAGGATTCAGTTATCCGAAAATTTTGGCTAACTGCCGCTGACGGAGGGAGAAATAACAGCCATGGAAAATCTCTATAAAAAACTGAACACCCTTTTAAACTGCCTGATCGGCAGCACACATATTTTAAAGTATATCTGATAAAATGCGCTGAATTCGTGATTTCATCAGTTATAACTGATAAAATCGTTGTTTCGTCACGGTGTTTCAGTTATAACTGAATAAAAAAGGCCCGCCGCGGAATTCCGCGGCGGGCCTTTGAAGGTATTCGGTTTTTATTTCTTTTCCAGCGCCATGACCTTATCGATGCGGCGCTGATGGCGGGGCTCGCCGGAGAAGGGGGTGGAGAGCCAGGTGTCGACGATTTCCAGAGCCAGGTTCTCGCCTACGATGCCCGCGCCCAGGGCCATCATGTTGGTGTCGTTGTGCAGCCGGGTCATTTTGGCGGACAGCACGTCGGACAGCAGGGCGCAGCGGATGCCCTTCACCTTATTGGCGGCGATGGACACGCCGATGCCGGTGGTGCACAGGACGATGCCCTTCTCGCACCGGCCATCCGCCACGGCGTGGGCAGCCTTGGCGGCGAAGTCCGGGTAGTCACAGCTCTCCGGACCGTTGGTGCCGAAGTCCTCGACCTCGTACCCCTTCTGCCGCAGGTGGTCCGCCACCTTGTTTTTCAGAATATACGCGCCATGGTCACAGGCAATGGCAATTTTCATCTGTAAAGCCTCCTAAATCGCAAACCCGCCGTCCACGTTCAGCACATGGCCGGTGATAAATTCCGCCTGGGCCAGAAATTCCATGGCCCGGGCCACATCCTCCGGTTTTCCGTTCCGGCCAAGCGGGGTCTCCTCCGCCAATTCTTGCAGCGTCTCCGGGTCCACCTGGGCGCACATATCCGTGAGAATCACCCCGGGGGCTACACAGTTGACCCGGATGCCGCTGGGGCCCAGCTCCTTGGCCAGGGCCTTGGTCAGGGCGATCACCGCCCCCTTGGTGGCGGAATAGGCCGCCTCACAGCTGGCCCCCACCCGGCCCCACATACTGGACACGGTGACGATGCTGCCCCGCTGCTTTGCGAGAAACGAGGGCAGGGCGGCGTTGACGCAGTTATAGATTCCCTTGACGTTCACATCAAAAATTCGGTCCCAGGCCGCTTCCTCCATGGACTGCATGAGGCCATAATGGCAAATGCCGGCGTTGCAGATGAGGATATCCACATCCCCGATCTCCCGGAAGGCGGGACGCACCTGGGCGGAGTCGGCCACGTCACAGCGGATGGCCTTTGCCCCGGTGACCGAAACAACCTGGGCCGCCGCCGCGTCGTTCTTTTCGTACAGGAAGGTGACTGTATGCCCTGCCGCCGTGAACCGTTCCACCGCGGCCCGGCCGATGCCCCGGGAGCCGCCGGTGATGACAACGGACGCCATTATCTTCTTCTGCTCTTGGTCCGGTGGTCGGAATACTGCCGGATGGAGGAGATCTTGCTGTCGGACTCGGACATGAAGGCCTTCAGCTTTTCCTCAAAAAGCTGGTCCGCCGTCTTGGGGGCCGCCTGCTGCATGGGGGCGTTCCGGGGGGGCCGGTTGGGATTTCCCTCCCGGCGGGGACCATTATTGCCACGGAACTCCCGGGCGTTCTCCCGCTGGGGCTTGGGCTCCAGGCGCTTGATGGACAGATTGATCTTGCCATTGTCCGTGCCAATGACCATCACCTTCACATCCTGCCCCTCCGTCAGGTGCTGGCGGATATCGCTGACATAAGCGTTGGCGACCTCCGAAATATGTACCATACCGGTCTTATTCTCCGGCAGGGCAATAAACGCGCCAAAATTGGTAATGGACTTGACTTTTCCCTCTAAAACGGCTCCGACGGTTAACTCCATAGATGCTATGTTTCCTCCAAACTAGTTTGTCAATTCGATTGATTCGGTTGGATCAGGACGGTATCCGGGCTCACCAGGCCCAGCTCCTCTTCAGCAATGGCCCGAACGGCATCGTCCGAGGTCATGTCCGTGATGCGGTCCGAAAGCTTCCGGTTCACGCCCTCCAGCTGGGCCGCCTGATTTTGCAGCTCCTGGGTCTGGGCCTGTACGCTGAGCTTTACCCAGCTCAGGGCTGCCAGGGCCAGTACCGAAAACACCAGAAGGGTGCAGATCAGCATTTTCAGCACCGGGGTGCTGTGCTTCCAGATCACGCGTGTATTGCCGATTTTGACCGTTGACTCTGTCATGGGACTACCTCCGGGGGATATCCTGATTGTTCCGTCCTATTGTAACCCATTTTCCGGCAGATGCAAACACATTTTTTGCGGATTTGAAAAATTTTTTCCAAAGTGTCAAAACCGCCCGCCGGAACCGGGTCAAAATGGACCAAAAGCCATAAAACACCCGCCGCAGGAGTCTTCCCAGGCTGCATTCCTCGACGATGGCCGCCAGCGCCGCCGCCAGGACGCAGGCCGGGCGCAGGTCTCCCCCGCACACGCCGAAGGCCAGACGGATGACGCCAACGAAGCACCCCAGCAGGAAGAGCCCGTCCGAAAGGCTCCGGCGTTTCTCCCCCAGGGGCCGCAGGAACCCCCACAAAAGCCCCAGCAAAAGGCCCAGCCAGACAGAGAACAGCAGCTCCCGCAGCGCCCGCTCCGGCGGGATCATCCCAGCAGCCTCGACAGCCAGGAGCCGCTCCGGCTCTGCTCATAGGTCAGGGCGCTGACCGAGCCCTCCACCGTCACATGGCCCCCCTCTACGCTGAGCTCCTTCAATTGCAGCTGCTCCCCCAGCACCGTCAGCAGACCCAGCTCCGTTTGCAGCACCACCAGGGTATCCTCAAACCGGGCCACCTCTGTAACCCCTGTGACGGTCAGAACCTTCCGCTCCGTCAGCTTCAGCGAATGCCCCTCCTGTATCATCCCGCTCCCCCCCGTTTCCCATTGGCCTGGTGAAAGGATATGCGCCCCCCGGGCCCCGTATTCTTTCCCCCTGTCAACATTGACACCGGGCCAAAAAAGGGGTATCATACAATTAACAAAAGGAAGGGCGTGATCTCTATGAAGAAAACCGATGTGACCACCCTGGTCAAGCTGATGCTGACCCCTGTGCTGATGGCAATTCTCGGTCTGGCGCTGATCATCCGGCCGGACTCCGCCTCCGCCGTGGTGGGCAAGGTGCTGGGCTGGATTCTGATGCTGCTGGGGGCGGGGCTTCTGGTGGAATCCCTGATTGTAAAGGACATCAATACGGGCCGGATTCTCTTTACGGTGGTAACCGTGGCCCTGGGACTGTGGCTGGTGCGCAATCCTCTGCGGCTGGCGGTGGCCCTGGGCCGCATTGCGGGGCTGCTGATCCTGGTGCGCTCCGTCCAGGATATCATCAATGCCACCCGCTGGAAGTGCGGCATGAAGTACGCCCTGCTCTCCGGTATCCTGGGGGCCCTGCTCATTGTGCTGCCCATGACCACCTCCCGGGCGGTGTGGGTGATTCTGGGCATCCTGATTCTGGTGCTGGCGGTGCTCATGTCCATTGACCGTTTAAAACCTGGAAAGCTCCTGTCCTCCGGGGACGACAACATCATCGACGCCCAATGAGATACGCCTGCTGCCGATTAGAGGGGTGCAGCGGCCATGAGGCGGCCTGGGCCCTTCTGCGGCAGCTCTACTATGCGGAGACCGGAGGCCCCCTGCCCCCGGTGCGCCGTTCCTCTGCCGGGAAGCCCTATTTTCCCGGCAGCGAATACTTTTTCTCCCTGACCCACTCCCGCCGCCATGCCTTCTGCGTGCTGGGAAAATGCCCCGTGGGCATCGATGCCGAGGAGCTGGACCGCCCCGTCCCCCTGAAGCTGGCCCGCCGGGTCCTCTCCCAGGACGAATACCTCCAGTTCTCCGCCGCCCCCGACCAGCGCCGGGCCCTGCTCACCTTCTGGGTGCTGAAAGAGGCCCAGGTAAAGTACACCGGCCAGGGCCTCCGGGGCTTTCCCAACCACACCCATTTCGACCTCCAGGACCCCAGAGTCTGGGAATGGGACGGGTGTCTGGTGGCGGTGATTACGGGGGCATAGAATTAACAATCCTCCCCGCCGTCCTGGAATAGAGCAAGCGGTTTGGAGCTAATCCCGTGAGGAAAGGTTCCCGCTGATCTCCTCCAGGGCATCGGCGGCATCGGGGCTGGTCTCCGCACAGGATGCCAGGTCCCCCAGGCTCACCATGCCGCACAGCCGCCCGTTTTCCACAATGGGCAGGCGGCGGATCTGCTCCCGGCCCATGAGGTGGGCAGCAACCCCCGCCTCCATATCCGGCCTGGCCGCCACCACCCGGGCGGTCATCACCTGGTCCACCCGGGTCTCGGCGGGGTTCTTCCCCGCCGCCAGGCACCGGGTCACCAGGTCCCGGTCCGTCACCAGCCCCTTTAGCGCCCCGTCCTGGCCACACACCGGCAGGAGCCCGATGTTGTACTGCCGCAGCATCCTGGCCGCCACCGCCACCGGCTCCTCCGGGCGGATGCGCACCACCTGGCTGGTCATAATTTCCCGCAGTTTCATAAAAACACCTCCGGAAAAGAAGCTTTTCCGGAGGTGTTTGTTTTTATTCACCGGTTATAATTTTTCTCTTTCCGCATCTGCCCGCGAGAGCCGGAAGGCGAGCCGATTAACCCGCAGGATGCCCGCCTCCGCGCTGCTGCCCGCCTGGAGGGAGTCCAGGCTGTCCTTCATGGAATCAATGGCAATGACTACCTTCATGCGCTTACCCGTTCACCACGTTGACGGGAGTCCCCGCCAGGAACTGCTTCAGATTGTCCACGGACATGTCCATAATCCGCTGCCGGGCCTCCACGGGGGCCCAGGAGATATGGGGGGTAATGATGCAGTTCTTTGCCTTCAGCAGGGGGTTGTCCCCCCGGATGGGTTCGGTGCTCACCACGTCCAGACCGGCGGCATAGACCTTGCCGGAATTCAGCGCGTCCGCCAGGTCCTGCTCCACCACCAGGGGACCACGGGAGTTGTTCAGAATGATCACGCCATCCTTCATCTTGGCGATGGTGTCCTTATTGATGATGCCCTGGGTGGATGGGAACAGGGGACAGTGCAGAGCGATCACATCGGACTGCGCCAGCAGCTCGTCCAGGGTTACATAATCCGCAATGGCCTTTCCGGACTCCGTGGGCTTGCTGCCGGAGGCGAGAATTCGCATGCCCAGGGCCTTGGCAATGGTTCCCGTCTTCTGGCCAATGCGGCCAAAGCCGATAATACCCATGGTCTTGCCAGCCAACTCCATCAGCGGCGCATCCCAGAAGCAGAAATCGGCGCTCTCCTGCCAGCGGCCCTGATGCACCGCCCGGTCATGCTGCCCCACCCGGCTGCAAATCTCCAGCAGCAGAGCAATGGCGAACTGAGCCACGGCATCCGTGCCGTAGGAGGGCACATTGCACACGGGGATGCCCCGCTCCCTGGCGCAGTCCACATCCACCACATTGTAGCCCGTAGCCAGAACCCCGATGAATTGAAGGTTCCGGCAGCGCTCCAACACGGCCCTGCCCAGCGGTGTTTTATTGGTGAACACCGCCTCCGCGTCCCCGATGCGCCGGAGAATTTTCTCCGCATCCTCCACCGGAGTCCGGTCATACACCGTCAGCTCCCCCAGCTTTTCCAGCTCCGCCCAACTGAGGTCACCGGGATTTTCCGTATAGCCGTCCAGTACAACGATTTTCATAGGGTATCCCTCCGTTTCTGTTTTTCCTATTGTACCAGAAACAGCGGAAAAAGGAAAGACGCACCGCAAAATAGTTTGCGATACGCCCATTTTTATCCGTCCCCCTTAGGACACCATAACCGCCCGCAAGGGCGATTTCTTCTGCCGCCAGACAGATTTCACCCAGCCATCGGCTGGATTTCATTGAGGCTGCCGTGAAAAACGCGGCAGCCCCATGAGAAGAGAGGATGGTATTTTATTTCTCCGCGAACAGCGGGGTGGACAGATACCGGTCGCCGGTATCCGGCAGCAGGACCACGATGGTCTTGCCCTTGTTCTCCGGGCGCTTTGCCAGCTGGATGGCGGCCCACACCGCCGCGCCGGAGGAGATACCCACCAGCACGCCCTCCTGATGGCCCACAGCGCGGCCCGTCTCAAAGGCGTTCTCATTGGTAACGGGGATGATCTCATCATAGATCTTGGTGTTCAGCACCTTGGGCACGAAGCCCGCGCCGATGCCCTGAATCTTGTGAGGGCCCGCCACCCCGGTGGACAGGACGGCGGAGGTTGCGGGCTCCACGGCCACGACCTTCACGTCCGGCTTCTTGCTCTTCAGATACTCGCCCACGCCGGTGATGGTACCGCCGGTGCCCACGCCTGCCACAAAGATATCCACGTCTCCGTCGGTATCCTCATAGATTTCCGGGCCGGTGGTGGCGAAATGGGTCTTGGGGTTGGCGGGATTGGTGAACTGGCCGGCGATGATGCTGCCGGGAATCTGGGCGGAGAGCTCGTTGGCCTTCTCAATGGCGCCCTTCATGCCCTTGGCGCCCTCGGACAGCACCAGCTCCGCGCCATAGGCCCTGATCAGCTGGCGGCGCTCCACGCTCATGGTGTCCGGCATGACAATGATCAGCTTGTAGCCCCGGGCCGCGGCCACGGCAGCCAGGCCGATGCCCGTATTGCCGGAGGTAGGCTCAATGATGGTAGCGCCGGGCTTCAGGGCCCCGGACTGCTCGGCATCGTCAATAATCCCCTTGGCAATCCGGTCCTTCACGGAACCGGCAGGGTTGAAGTACTCCAGCTTGGCAAGAATCCTGGCTCCCAGCTTTTCTGCCTGCTCAATATGGGTCAGCTCCAGCAGCGGGGTATGGCCGATCAGCTGGTCAGCGGAGGTGTAAATTTTAGACATAACAAAGACTTCCTTTCAGAGTGTGTAATAACTTGGGCGCAAAGGGACTGCGAATTGGCAATGCGAATCAATCGTTAAAATGTTCATGATTCCACGGGAATTCCGGAAACTTTAAAACTTTTGAGTCTCGTAGGGGCGGCTACCAGCCGCCCGGAGACGACGGGGGTTTCGCGTTTGGTCTTCACAGTTCCCTTTCGATACCTTCCGGGCGGCTGGTAGCCGCCCCTACGGGCCGTCAACGCTTGATTCGCATTGTCAATTGACAATTATTTTCCCCAAAATCTTCAACATCGAACCGCGGCATAGATCATACTGCCCGCCCTCCCTGGTGGGAAAGTCTGGTAACTTTCCTTTGGATGGCTGTATCATAGCACCGAAATCCTAGTTTGTCAATAGGAGTTTAGGTATTTTTATTTTTTCCCTGAATCACGTCAATCAGCCAGGAGGAGAGGGTCACGGTGACCAGGGAATAGGCGATGCGGCGGAAAGGAATGTAGGTCAGAGAAAGGGTCAGCACCGTCAGATCCGTAAAGAGGTAGGCAAAGGAAATCCGGCATTTTGCCGCCTTGGCGATGGACAGGGCCAGCGCGTCGTCCCCGCCGGAGGAGCCGCCCTGGCGGACCACCAGGCCCACACCCACGCCCACAAACAGCGCCCCCAGCACCGCCGCCAGCAAAGGCTGACCGGAGAGGTTCGGCAGCATCGGCGGCCAGCACTCCCAGAGCCGGAAGAAGCCGGAGACACACAGGGTGGACGCCACGGACCACTTGATAAAATCCAGGCCCAGAATCTTCAGCGCCAGCAGGTAGCAGCTGATATCCAGAATGGGGGTGATGACCGACGCGGGCCAGCCCAGCCAGTGGTGCAGCAGCAGCACCGTGCCCAGC
The DNA here is from genome assembly GCA_934569045.1 of uncultured Oscillospiraceae bacterium. Classification (GTDB taxonomy): domain Bacteria; phylum Bacillota; class Clostridia; order Oscillospirales; family Oscillospiraceae; genus Faecousia. The sequence goes on along the minus strand of CAKTJX010000040.1, from coordinate 8,530 downwards.
ACGCCGCCCTCGGTAATGCCGCTCTGCTGGTGGATGTTGTACAGGCCGAAGGAGGCAATGGCCGCCCCCAGCACGATCAGCCCCGCCCGCCGAAGGGTAAAGCCGGGCAGGCATCTGTTGAGGGTGCGGGTGAAGGTGTTTGTTGACAAAATAAAACCTCATTTCCATAATGTTTAGAGACTATGAAAAAGTATCATCGGAAACAAAAACTGCGGAAATATTTATAATTTTGTGGTTATTTTTGAAAAATAAAAACCTTTTGAGGCTCGTAGGGGCGGCTACCAGCCGCCCGGAAGGTGCTGAGAGTGAGCGGCAAGACACAGTGCTCAGTCCCAGTCATTTCCGGGCGGCTGATAGCCGCCCCTACAGGCCTTCAAATATTTTTCAGTAGTCCCTTTTCATTATTTCCATTGTACCACAGCGGGCGAGGGAAAGCAACACTCCCTACTTTTCTTCCTTCGTCGGCAGCTCCGCCAGCACCGTGAAGCGGCCATCGCTGCTCTCCGCCCAGATTTTGCCGCCGTGGGCGGTGACGATGTTCTCCGCGATGGAGAGCCCCAGGCCGAAGCTGCCGTCCCGGCTGCGGGCCTCGTCCATGCGGTAGAAGCGCTTGAAGATATTGGCAAGCTGCTCCTTCGTCATGTCCGGCGCGGCATTGGAAACCGTCAGGCGGCAGCGGTGGCGATGGGTTTTCTGGAGCGTCAGGCGCACCTCGCCGCCGGCAGCGTACTTCCGGGCGTTATCCAGCAGGATATCCACCAGCTGGCCCAGGTGCTGGCGGCTGCCGGTGACCTGAATGCCCGGCTGGATATCCGAGGCCAGGGTCAGCCCCGCCTCAAAGAACACGGCCTCAAAGGGCAGCGTCCCGTCCTCTACCAGCGCCGACAGGTCCAGCTGCTCCAGAACCAGCTTGTTCTGGCCGCTGTCGGACCGGGCCAGCTCCAGCAGCCGCTCCACAAGCTGGCGCATCTGATGGGACATGGTGAGGATGCTGCTGACGCTTCTGCGGGCGCTGTCCGGGTCCGCGTCCGGCATTTGCAGGAGCTCGGCGTTGGTGGTAATCACCGTCAGGGGGGTCTTTAATTCATGGGAGGCGTCCGCCACAAACTGCCGCTGCTGCTGCCAGGCCTGCTCCACAGGCCGGACCATCCAGTGGGCCAGGGCCATGGCAATGCCGAAGAACACCGCCATGCACAGTGCCCCCAGAGCGGCGCAGGTTTTTCCCAGGCTTAAAAGCGTTGCCTTCTCGCTGGTCATATCCGCGAAAACCAAGGTCTGGCTCAGGGGGGTGCGGACCTTTAAAAACCGGAGGTTGTACTCCGGCACCACGCCCACATCCTGATCCTCCGATCCCACAGCCTCCATCAGCGCCCGGAGGAAGGTCTCGTCGGACAGGTCATAGTAGCCCCCCACCACGGCGGTGACCTCCCCGGAGGCCCCCACCTTGATCATAAAGTAGGGTAGCCGCACCTGGCTGCTGTGGACGTTGGGCCGCCCCAGCTGGAAGGGGTTGGCCGCCACGGATTCCATCATGGCAACGCTCTCCTCCTCCAGATTCTGCTGGGTGAAATAGTACAGCAGGCCGAAAATGGCAGCCAGCGTCACCGTCACAATAGCCATGATCACGCAGACAAACCGCAGCCGCAGCTTCTTCAGCACCCCTGCTTCACCTCCAGCTGGTAGCCCAGGCGGCGGATGGAGGTGATCTCCACATCCGAGCCGATGGAGGAGAGCTTCTTGCGCAGAAAGCCGATATAGACCTCGACATTGTTCTCCACCGCGTTGGAATCATACCCCCATACCCGGGCCAGAATGCCCTCCTTGGAGACGATGGTCCCCTTGGACTGCAAAAGATAGCGCATCACATCAAACTCCTTGGCAGACAGGCGCACAGACCGGCTGCCGCACATCAGCGTGCAGGTGCCCAGATCCAGCGCCGTGTTGCCCAGGGTCAGCTCGTCCACCTGGCTGCCCTGGCGGCGCAGCAGGGCATTGATGCAGGCCAGCAGCTCCCGGCTGTCAAAGGGCTTGGTAAGGTAGTAGTCCGCCCCGGCGTTGAGCCCCTCAATCCGATCCTCCAGCCCAGACCGGGCCGTCAGCATCAGAATGGGCGTCCCGCACCGCTTGGCCCGGACGGAACGGGCCACCTGGTAGCCGTTCATCTTGGGCATCATCACATCCAGAATCAGCAGATCATAAATCCCCAGCTCCGCGTACTCCGCCCCGGCCTCGCCGTCATAAACGCACTCCACCGTAAAGCCCTTCTTCTCCAGCAGCGCCTTCAGCGAGTCTGCCAGCAGCTTTTCGTCTTCCACAATCAATATCTTCACAGGAAATTCCCTCCCAGTTGTTTTTTATTATAGTACAACGGGGAACTGAAATAAAGCTGAAAAAAGAGAAAAAGACGGCAAATTGCGGGGTTGGGGGTGCCGCTCCGGAAAGCAAAATCCCCCTGGGAAATCCGTTCGCGGCATTCCCAGGGGGATTCTCTGTCTATTTTACTTCGTGCCGAAGATCCGGTCGCCGGCATCGCCCAGGCCGGGGACGATGTAGGCGTGCTCGTTGAGCTTCTCGTCCATGGCGGCGAGATAGATCTCCACATCGGGGTGGGCGGCCTGAACCGCGGCCACGCCCTCGGGGCAGCCGATGATATTCATCATGATGATGTTCTTGCAGCCGTGCTGCTTCAGGAAATCAATGGCAGCCACGGCGCTGCCGCCGGTAGCCAGCATGGGGTCCACCACGAACACCTGCCGGTTGGCGATGTCCTCCGGCAGCTTGCAGTAATATTCCACGGGCTTGTGGGTCTGCGGGTCCCGGTACAGGCCGATGTGGCCGATCTTGGCGGAGGGAATCAGGGCAACCATCTGATCCACCATGCCCAGGCCTGCCCGCAGCACGGGAACGATGGCCAGCTTCTTGCCGGAGAGCATATGGCACTTTGCGGTGGCCACAGGGGTCTCCACTTCCACTTCCTTCAGGGGCAGCTTCCGGGTGGCCTCGTAGCACATCAGGCCGGCGATCTCGCCTACCAGCTCCCGGAACTCCTTAACGGGGGTATCCTTGCTGCGCAGGATGGCCAGCTTGTGCTGAATGAGGGGGTGATCCAATACATGTACTTCTGCCATAACGATTGTGCTCCTTTATTTCTGTAAATTTTGCTTTTCCAGTCGTTCCCGCTCCGCCTGACTCAGGCGCAGGTAATTGGGGACCAAGTCCGCCCCGGAGAATTCCCCGCCGGCGCGAAGCAGCCGCTCCGCGGCCAGGGCGACGCCGCTGGCCCGCTGGTGCATCCGGTGCTCCGGGGGCAGCACCAGTGCCGGGACGGCTCCCAACAATATATTATAACACAGATTGCTGCCATCTCCAACAAGAAAAATGGGTTCTTCCAAAATTTTCAGCTCTTCGCCCAATTCCGCCAGGGAAATGGCCCGATCCTCCCGGATTCTTTCGTACACGCCGCCGGAAACATGGAAAAGGGCGTTGTAAACCTGGCTCCGCCGGGCATCCATCACCGGGCACACATAGCCCTGCCAGGCCCCCAGGGTCAAGGCCATGGCTTCCAGGGTGCTGACCCCCACGCAGGGAATCTCCCGGCCCCAGGCGAAGCCCTTGGCCGCCGCCACGCCGATGCGAACCCCCGTAAAGGAGCCGGGGCCGTTGGCCACCGCCACGGCATCCACGTCCCGCACATCCAGGCCACACTGTTTTAAAAGGTCCTGGGCCATGACCATCAGGGTCTGGCTGTGGGTCATGCCCGTATTCTGGTAGCACTCCGCAAGGAGCCTCCCGTCTTCCGTCAGGGCGGCGGAGGCCGCTTTGGCGGAGGTTTCAAAGGCCAAGATCTTCATAGCCGTCCCCTCCTGTAATGGTGATTTTCCGGGCGGTATCCCCCAGCTTTTCGATGGATACAGTGACCGCTCCCGCCATGGCCTCCGGCACATTCTCGCTCCACTCCACGGCGCAGATGCCGCCCCGGTCCAGATAGTCCTCCCAGCCGATATCCCAGAGGTCATCGGCGGAGGTCAGCCGGTACATATCAAAGTGAAACAGGGGCAGCCGCCCGCCCAGATATTCGTTGACGATGGTATAGGTGGGGCTGGTGACGCTCTCCCGATAGCCCAGACCCCGGGCAAGGCCCCGGGTAAAAGCCGTCTTCCCCGCCCCCAGGTCTCCCCGGTAGGCCAGAACCGTCCCAGGCTTCAGCTTCCCCGCCAGCGCTTCCCCGATTTTTTCCGTTTCCTCCGGGGAGTTGGATAAAAGTTCCATGCTTGTTACCTCTTTTTAGATGCTGCGTGAATTCAATTGGCTTGCCTCAGCTTCTCCGCCTGATCCGCCGTTGCCAGGGCATCGATGATCTCGTCCAGGTCGCCGTCCATGATGGCGTCGATTTTGTACAGGGTCAGCCCCACCCGGTGCTCTGTTACCCGGCCCTGGGGGAAATTGTAGGTGCGGATGCGCTCGTTGCGCATACCGGTGCCCACCTGGCTGCGGCGCAGGCCCGTGACCTGGCTGCTGAGGCGCTCCTGCTCCTGCTCGTAGAGCTTGGAGGCCAGCATCCGCATGCATTTCTCCCGGTTCTGCACCTGGCTCCGCTCCTCCTGGCAGGACACCACAATGCCGGAGGGCTTGTGGATCAGCCGCACGGCGGAGCTGGTCTTGTTGACGTGCTGGCCCCCCGCGCCGGAGGCCCGGTAGACCTGCATCTCGATATCGGCGGGGTTCAGCTGCACGTCCACCTCTTCCATCTCCGGCAGCACCGCCACCGTGGCTGTGGAGGTGTGGACCCGACCGCCGGACTCCGTTTCCGGCACCCGCTGAACCCGGTGGACTCCGGACTCATACTTCATCCGGGAGTAGGCCCCCCGGCCGTTGATCACGAAGTCCGCCTCCTTCACGCCGCCCAGCTCCGTCTCATTGTAGTTCATGAGCTCCACGGTCCAGCCCTTCCGGGCAGCATACATGGAGTACATCCGGAACAGGCTGTGGGCAAACAGGGCGCTCTCCTCGCCGCCCACGCCGCCCCGGATCTCCACAATGACGCTCTTCTCATCGTTGGGGTCCTTGGGCAGCAGCAGAATCTGCATTTCCCGGTAGAGCCGCTCCTTCTCCTGCTTGGCGTCCGCAAAGGTCTGCTGGCACAGCTCCTTCATCTCCGGGTCGGACATAAGCTCCTCCGCGTCACGCATCTCCTGATCCGCCCGGTTATAGGCGGCAAAGGCCGCCACGATGGGCTCTAAATCCGTTTTTTCCCGCAGAAGCTTTGCCGCCAGCTTGGGATCGTTGTAAAAATCCGGCTGCTCCGATTTGGCGCAGAGCTCCTCATATCGGCTGGATACCGCTTCCAGTTTTTCCAGCATGGTTTCACTCCTTCAAATTTTTTCCCGGCATAGGGCCGCGGAATTCGGGCAAAGTAGGACTATAGCTTTTGATAGACGTTCAGCACGCAGCTGGCCCGGTCCTCTAAATGGGTGGTCCGCGCCAGGCGCTCCGCGCCGGCCTTGCCTACGCGGAACACATGGGGTGTCATGGAAAACAGCTGGCCGATCTGCGCCCCCTCCACGGTGAAGGGGAAGGAAATGGGCTCCGAGGACACCAGGCGGAAGCCCGGCAGCTCCTGCACCGGGTGCTTCTCCTTGTGGGTCAGCTGATCGTAGATAATGCTTTTCAGGCCCAGCAGATGATCCTCTGCCGCCACCACCTGCAAAAAGAGGCCGTCCTGCCCCAGGCAGCGGTGGAATTCCTCCGGCAGCGTCACCGCAAAAAGGCTGGTCAGCACCCCTGCCGCCCCATCCGCCACCGGGATGTGGGCCGCCGTGGCGCAGAGCCACTGGGCATCCTTATACCGGGCGGCGGCACAGCGCACCGCCTCCTTGGAGATATCCAGCCCCGTCAGGGGCAGGCCCAGGGCGTGGGAGAGCTTCGCGCAGTAGTACCCTTCCCCGCAGCCCACGTCCAGCAGCGCCCCGGCGGCCCCGTTTCGTTCCGCCGCCCGAATCAACGCCTCGGCAATGGGGGCGTAAAGCCCCGTATCCAGGAAGGCCCGCCGGGAGAGCACCTGCTCCCGGGTGTCCCCGGGGTCCAGGGAGTGCTTTCGCTGCACCGTCAGAAGATTTACATAGCCCTGCCGGGCAATATCAAAGCCGTGCCCCCTGGGACACACATAGCTCTTTTCCCGTTTTTCCAGCTTTTCCCCGCAGACGGGACACACCAGCTCCATCTTTGCGCCTCCATAGATTGTCTTTTTTTATCATACCCCAATTTTTCCTTCCCGTCAAACCCAATCTTTCCCAAAAGGAGGGCTTTCCTTGCGAAAACTGCTGTCCGCCCTGGCTCTGGGCCTGTTTCTCACCCTGCCCGTCCGGGCGGAGTCCCCCGCCGTGGCCCTGACCTTTGACGACGGTCCCTCCGGCCGGTTTACCACCGCCCTGCTGGACGGGCTAAAGGAACGAAATGTAAAGGCCTCCTTCTTTCTCTGCGGTTACCGGATCAAGCAGTATCCGGCTCTGACGGCACGGATTGCGGAGGAGGGCCACGAGATCGGCTGTCACGGCTTCTCCCACGACTCCATGGCCGCCATGAGCCGCCGGGACATTGCCGAGGAGATTCAGGCCACCCTCTCCCTGATGCCGGAGATGGTGCGGGTCCGGCTGCTCCGGCCCCCCGGGGGCTGCTGCGGCGATGCGGTCCGCCAGGTGGCCCAGGCAAAGAAAATGCCCATCCTGCAATGGTCCGTAGACCCACAGGACTGGGCAATTCACGATGCGGCAGTGGTCAAGGCACGGGTTCTGAAAAACGTTGGGGACGGGGATATCATCCTGCTGCACGACATGTCCACCAGCTCCGTCCAGGCGGCCCTCTCTATTATCGATACCCTCACCGCCCGGGGCTTCCGCTTCACCACTGTTTCCGACCTGGCCGCCGAAAAGGGCATCCGTCTGGAGCCGGGGAAGAGCTATCGGAAGTTTGTGGACGAAGCAAACGTGAGTAAATAGGGCGGTAAATTGGAGCCGGTCCGAAACTCCCTCAGCGGCCCCTTACCCCCGAGCCTTCATCTCAAAGGCAATCCCCAGCGCCCGGAACCAATGGTGTCCCTTGCCGGGGACGCTCTCCGCGCCATAGGGGGCGGCACGGCGCAGGACCGCGTCCACGTCCAGGCACTGGAAGGCCAAGTGGCCGACGCGTCCACAGTCCGCCGCTTGGCTTTCCACCCGGCACAGCTGAACGCCGCCGGAGAGCCACAGGCTGGTGGGGGCCGCCTCCGGGCCCTGGGTCCGGGTGATGGTCATGCCGAATACATCCTGAAAAAAGGCCAGGGCGGTGTCCATATCCGCCACGTCAATGGCCACATGGTCAATGGGGCAAAAAGTTTCCGTACAGTTCATATCTTTCTCCTTACAGCTCAATGGTCTCCATGTCCTCCGGGACATAGACATCGCCATCATAGGCGGTCTTGGCCTCCTGGGTCATGCGCTGCTTCCGGTCCGGGCCGTAGTCCTCCGTGTGGTAGATTACGAGATTTTGTACCCCCATCCGCTGGGCCAGCTGGGCCGCGTCCAGGCTGGTGACGTGGCTGCGCTCATAGGGCTTGTAGAGCTCCCGATCCTCATACAGGCAGTAGGCCTCGCTGAAGAGCCACTTAGCCCCCTGGGCATAGCGTTCCGTGGAGGGCTTCACCGGCTCGTCTCCGGCAAAGCACAGCTGCGCCCCGTCCGGCAGGGACAGCTGGAAGCCGAACTGCTTCATCTTCTTGGAGCCGATGTCAAAGGCCTGAATGTGGAAGCCCGCCAGCTCCAGCTTTTCCCCATTGGAAACCTCCCGGAAGAGAATCTGCTTGTCAAAATACTTGGTCATCTTCTTGCCCAGGATCATTTCACAGATGGTCCGCACATGCTCCAGGGTTTCCTTGCAGGCGGCCACGGTGAAGGTGCCGGTATAGCCCTGCTCCGCCATGGCGGTGCCCACCGCCCGGATCACCCAGGGGGTGCCCAGGATATGATCCGAATGGCTGTGGGTGACGAACATACCGCCAATGGAGGTAATGGGCACCCCCAGCTTGTCCAGCCGCACCAGCACCTCATTCCCGCCCCCGGCATCCACCAGCAGGCGGTTAGAATCCTGCTCCAGGAGGAAGCAGGTATTGTAACGTTTCAAAACCATGGCACAGCCTGTGCCGAGAAAGGTTGCTTTCATAGGGAACTCCTTTTCTGTTTGATAAATTGGGGTTTGCAGGTGAATGAGTTGACAGTTGACAGTGTACAGTTGACAGTTATGGTGTCCCTCCGGGACAATTTTGAAATTATTAAATTTATTTCCGAAGGAAATACCTTAACTGTCAACTGTCAATTGTCAACTGTCAACTCGTAGATAAACCCCAATTCGTATTACTTCTCCCGATTCAGCCGGAAATCCACCGACCGCTTCAGATACGCCAGGTACGCATCGTCCTGGCACATTTCCTTGCCGGGGGCATCGGAGAGCTTGGCCACCGGGCGGCCGTTGACGTACTGGAGCTTGATGACGATGTTCA
>CAKTJX010000039.1 GCA_934569045.1 uncultured Oscillospiraceae bacterium | reverse complement strand
GAGCCGGTAGACGGACTCGAACCCCCGACCTGCTGATTACAAATCAGCTGCTCTACCAACTGAGCTATACCGGCAGGCGTTACGCTCACTCAAGGCCTTTGTATTATACCATGAATCTTCCAAATGTCAAGTGGTTTCTTCTCTTTCCCTGCTACCTGGGCGTTAATTATCTACTAGCGCCAGAAACAGGCCGATGACGATCAGCAGTGCACCAAGGGCCCCGTTGAGGCGGCGCTGAACAGCCTCGTTCTGCTCACTTTTTTGCAGGAGCTTTCCCAGAAGCTCCGGGAACAGCAGGCAGACCAGCCCGCAAAGGCCAATAATCAGACCTCTGATCTTCATGGAGGAACCCTTCTTTCTTCGTTTTGGCGTGCCGCCCGTTGGGGCGGCACGCCGGAGGATTATTCGACGGCGATCTCTTTGATCTCCAGCTCGTTGCCCTGCTGCAAATAGGTTTGGTCACTGCCGCAGTAGGGGCAGATCTTCCCCTGGGGAACCGTGTCGTAGGTCTTCCTGCAGCTTTCACAGTAGGTAATGGCATGGATGGGCTCCCACAGGAGCTCGCAGCCTTCCAGCATGGGGGTGCGCTTGCAGTTCCAGTTCCACACATCCACCAGGTAGGAGGGGATTACTGTGGAAACCTCCCCGATCTGCAGCGTTACCCGGCGGACATGCTGGGCCTGATTTTCTTCCGCAATCTTGACCACGCTGTCCGCAATATGAAATACAACGCCTAATTCGTGCATCAGTCTTTCTTGCCGCCCAGCTTGGTGACGATGGTCTGGCCCAGCCGCTTGCCGGCCATGGGGATGATGCCCTTGATCTTATCCTCGGCCTTCATCATCTTGGAGCACTCCGGATGATCCCGCTTCAGGTGGATGGCATCGAAGACGCACTTGGTGGTGCACACGCCGCAGCCGATGCACTTGTTGGGGTCAACCCAGCTGGCGCCGCAGCCCAGGCAGCGGGCGGTTTCAATCTTCACCTGCTCGGCGGTGAGGGTCTTGTGGGCATCCCGGAAGGAGTGCTTGGGCACGCTCTCGTCCATTCCGGCCTCCTGACGGCCCGCGTGGTCGTAGCCGGCAACAGAGATATTGTCCTTGTCCAGCATGATGAAGTCCCGGCGGTTCCGGCCGATCTTCATATCCGCGCCGTTGTGGACGTAGCGGTGCAGGGACTCCGCGGCGCACTTGCCCTCTTCGATGGCATCAATGGCGAACTTGGGCCCATGGTACACGTCGCCGCCCACGAAGATGTCCTCTTCCGCGGTCTGGTAGGTCAGCGGGTCTGCCACGGGGTAGTTGCCCCGCCAGAATTCCACCTTGGAGCCCTCCAGCAGCTTGCCCCACTCAATGGCCTGGCCGATGGCGAACACCACGTGGTCGGCGGCCAGTTCCATGGTCTCGTTCTCATCGTAGACGGGAGAGAAGCGCTTGGTCTCCGGGTCAATGGTCCGCAGGCATTTCTTGAAGACGACGGCGGTTACATGGCCGTTCTCGTCCACCTTCAGCTCCTTGGGGCCCCAGCTGTTGTGGATTGCAATATTCTCTTCCAGAGTCTCGGCAATCTCGTTGTTAGAGGCGGGCATGGATGCCTCATCCTCCAGACAGACCATGCAGACCTTGGCGGCACCGAAGCGCTTTGCGGTCTTGGCGCAGTCCACGGCCACATTGCCGCCGCCGACGACGACTACGTTGCCTTCCATCTTCTGGGTTTCGTCCTCCAGAGCGTGGTGCAGGAACTCCACGGCGATGGAGGTGCCCTTAGCGGTGTCATTGGCAACGCCGGGACGGCGGCCGCCCTGGCAGCCGATGGCGATGTAGAAGGCCTGATAGCCCTGCTCCCGCAGCTGGGGGATGGTCACATCCTTGCCGACTTCCACGCCGCACTTGATCTCCACGCCCAGCTCCCGGATGACCTGCACCTCGGCATCGATGATGTTCTTCTCCAGCTTGAAGGAGGGAATGCCGTAGGTCAGCATGCCACCGGGCTTGGCGCTCTTTTCAAAGACCGTGGGCTTGTAGCCCTTGGTGGCCAGGTAGTAGGCGGCGGACAGACCGGCAGGGCCGGAGCCGATGATGGCGATTTTCTGATCCCAGTGGTCCAGACGGTTGGAGGCGATGACCACAGGGGGAATGTAACGGGTTTCAGCGTTCAGGTCCTGCTCCGCCAGGAACTTCTTCACGGCATCGATGGCAACGGCCTCGTCAATGGTGCCGCGGGTGCAGGCCTCTTCACAGCGCTTGTTGCAGATGCGTCCGCAGACGGCGGGGAAGGGATTGTCCTTCTTGATGAGGGCCAGGGCCTCCTGATACTTGCCCTGGGCAGCCAGCTTCAGGTAGCCCTGAACGGCCACATGGGCGGGGCAGGCGGTTTTGCAGGGGGCGGTACCCTTGTCATAGCAGTTCTTCCGATTGTTGTCCCGGTAGTCGGGGTCCCAATGCTCCGGGCCCCACTTGATGGAGTTGGGCAGCTCGTGCTTGGGATACTCCACGACTTTTCCTTCCTTGTCGCAGAGCTTCTGGCCCAGCCGCACGGCACCGGCGGGGCAGTACTCCACGCACTTGCCGCAGGCTACGCACTTCTCACGGTCCACCTCCGCGGTGTAAGCGGAGCGGGACAGATTGGGGGTGTTGAACAGCTGGCTGGTCCGCAGGGCGTTGCAGATCTGTACATTGCAGTTGCAGATGCCGAAGATCTTGTTCTCGCCGTCGATGTTGGTAATCTGGTGGACGAAGCCGTTGTCCTCGGCCACCTGCAGGATGTGCATGGCCTCTTCATAGGTGATGTCGTGGCCCTTGCCGGTCTCCCGGCAGTAGTCCGCGAAGTCACCCACGCCGATGCACCAGCACTGCTCGTCATCCGCGCAGCCCTCGCCCAGAGCGGCACGGCTGGCACGGCAGGAGCACTGGCCCACGCCGATGTGGCCCTCATACTTCTTCAGCCAATAGCTCAGGTGCTCAATGTCCAGAGTCTGGTTCTCCATGGAGATGGCCTTCTCCACGGGGATAACGTGCATGCCCACGCCGCCGCCGCCGGGAGGAATCAGGTGGGTCTTGCCCTCCAGGGGGATATAGGTCATGCGCTCAAAGAACTTGGCGATTTCCGGAGTTTCCCGCAGGCGCTTGTTGCCCTCCGGGCCCTCTTCCATGTTGAACAGCTCCGCGGAGCCGGGCACGAACATGGGCAGGATGTACCGCCGCTCGGAGGGAGGGGCGGTGCGGCCGTTGTGGTCGTAGTGGTAGCCATAGTCATATTCCAGCAGGCCGATGTAGCTCATCTTGTCCAGCAGCTCCTGGAAATGGGGCTTGTCCTCTTCCTTGACCTTGTTCATTTCCCACAGCTGCTCGATGGTGTAGTGCTCCCGCAGCTTCATGGTGAGGGCAATATCCGCCATCTCATCGGTGACCAGCGCGGCCAGGCCCCAGTATTCCGGGTCTGTGGCGCTGACACCCTTCAGCCGGTGGGGGATTACGTCGGTAATCTTCTGACCCAGCTTCAGGATCTTTTCCCGGGGGGCGGCTTCGCCCTCATGGACGGGGTTCAGGGCTCGCTTCTGTAATTCCTTATCGATCATTTGCTTCTCCCTTTTCCTTATTTATTTCTGTTTCCAGTTATGGATCTGCTCAGTCAGCCATTGGGCCAGGGCCTCAACACCCTCGCCGGTTTTGGCGCTGATGGGAAAAATGCGGATGCTGGGGTTGCGCCGCCGGGCGTACTGCTCCACCTTTTCCATGTCGAAATCAAAATAGGGCAGCACATCAATCTTGTTGACGATCATGGCGTCGCAGACCTGGAATACCAGGGGGTATTTCAGGGGCTTGTCGTGGCCCTCGGGCACAGAGAGGATCATCATGTTCATGGCCGCGCCGGTGTCGAATTCCGCGGGACACACCAGGTTGCCCACGTTTTCCAGAACCACCAGATCCAGTCCTTCCGTGCCCAGCTGACGGATACCCTGCCGGGTCATGTCCGCGTCCAGGTGGCACATGCCGCCGGTGTGGAGCTGGATAACCTTGGTGCCGGTGGCGGCGATGGTGTCCGCGTCCACATCGGAATCGATATCCGCCTCCATAATGCCTGCCTTCATGTCCTTCGGCAGGGCGGCCAGGAGCTTTGTCAGAGTGGTCGTCTTTCCGGAGCCGGGGGAGGACATCAGATTTACTAAGAATGTGCCCTGCGCTTTCAGCTCTCGGCGTAAAGCATCCGCGTCCAGATTGTTGTCCGCGAAGACGCTCTGCTTTACCTCAATAATACGGTATGGGTCCATAGGAACCTCCTTCATGCTGTGTTTCTCCTCCTAAAAACGGAGAAAAGCCATCTTTTCACCAATAACTATACACGACCAACTCTCAAATGTCAATTGCACAACACAGGCCCTTTTGCCCAAAAATACCGTCACAATCTCCAAAAACAATAGTTAGCAAAAGCTAACTATTGTAAATAATGCAAAAATCACGGTCCTTTTTCCGGCATCTCCTCACCTTTACGCAATAGTGACAAATTTATCGATAAAAAGCACTGATTATCTTTGAATATTTTGTGAATTAATACGAATAGCTCCCCGCCCCCGGCTATGATAAAATAATCTGGTATCTACAAGGAGGACGCTATGGGAGAGAGAAAAACGACCATTCTGGCCGTGGCCGGAAAGGGCGGCGTGGGCAAAACCTCCGTTGCCGCCTGCCTGGTGCGGCTGCTGTGCCAGGCCCATCCGGGTAAAAAATTTCTGGCCATTGACGCGGACCCGGCTGTGGGACTGGCAACCGCCCTGGGGGTGGAGGTGGCCCTGACGGTAGACGATATCCGCAAGGCTGTGGTGGCCCAGGCGGCGGATGCCGGGGCCAAGGCCGCCGTGGAGCTGCTGGGAGAGGCCCGGTGCCGCATCTTTGACGCGGTGGCGGAGGAGCGGGATTTCGCATTTCTCGCCATCGGCCGCCCGGAGAGCGCCGGGTGCTACTGCAAGATCAACGGCTACCTGAAAGAGGTGATCAGCCTTCTGGCGGAAAACTTTGATTATGTGGTCATTGACGGCGAGGCCGGGGTGGAGCAGATCAACCGCCGGGTCATGGAAAAGGTTACCCATCTGCTGCTGATCACGGATGCCAGCAAGAAGGGAACCCAGGTGATCCAGACGGTGAAAAGGGTTGCGGACGAGCTGGTGATGTACGAGCAGGTGGGGGCCATCGTCAACCGCCTGCCGTCGAAGGACGTGATCCCGCTGCTGGACACCGGCGATATTCCGGTGCTGAGCTACATTGAAAATGACGCGGCCCTGGCGGACTTTGATATCCGGGGCGAAAACGTCTTTTATCTGCCGGAGAACGCCAACATCGTTCAGGGTGTCCGAAAGGCCATGGAAAAACTAAATGTATAGACAGAAAGAGGGAGAAAATGAAAGATTTAAAGTACCTGTATGACTTTGAGCGCCTGCTGCTGGAGGCCAACAACGATCTGGTGCGGCAGGCCCAGGCGGAGGGGAAATACTGCGCCGCCTACACCTGCGAAAATGTGCCGGAGCCTCTGCTGAATCTGCCGGGAGTCTTCTCCACCCGGCTGCGGGCTCCCCGGACCGGCTCCCTGGAAATGGGCACCTATTACATGACGAGCTTTCTGTGCGAGTATTCCCGGGCGCTGCTGGAACGGGCCATTGAGGGCGGCTACAACTTTGCCGACTGCATCTTCACCCCTGATGGCTGCTCCATGATGAACCGATGCGTGGAGAATATGGAGCTGCTGAAGACCATGGAGAAGGAGCATTTCTTCTACTCCTACATGGAAATCCCAATGAAGGCCGATGACAATGGCCTGAACCTCTATGTTCTGCAGTGCAAAAACCACATTCTCACCCCCTTGAAGGAGCACTTCGGCATTGACATTTCCGATGCCGCCATCCGGCAGGCTGTGGCGGAGCACAACCATCTCTGCCGCCTGATCCGGCAGATTGGGGACTACCGCAAGGAGAAAAATCCCCGGATCACCGGCTACGAATACCACATTTTAAATCTTGTCAGCTATGTGGCCCCCAAGTATCTGATTATTCCCATGCTGGAGGAGACCCTGGAGGAGCTGAAAACCCGCCAGCCGGATGCCAAATCCCCCTTCCGGGCCAGAGTGGTTCTGGTGGGCTCCGAGGTGGACGACATTGATATGGTAAAACTCATTGAGGAGAGCGGGGCCTACGTCTGCGCGGATCGGTTCTGCTATGGCTCCTTCCCCGGGCGGGACCCCATCGAGCTGACGGAGGACGAGGACGCCTTGACCCAGATCTGCCGCCAGTATATGATGCGGGCCCAGTGCCCCCGGTACATGAACATGGCGAAAATGCTGGGTAGACGCTCCTACGTCAACCAGCTTGCCAAGGAGTACCATGCCGATGGCATTCTCTACGAGCAGGTGAAATTCTGCGACCCCTGGGCCTATGAGCGCATGGTGGGTACCCAGGTTCTGCGGGAGGAATACGGTTATCCCGTGCTGTCTGTGGACCGGCCCTACGCGGTGGGCTCCTCCGGCCAGCTGCGGACCCGGGTTCAGGCCTTTGTAGAGAGCATGGAGATCAAGAAAATTCAGGGAGGTGCGGCAGATGGCGAAAGAAATCGGAGCTGACCGCCTGGGCGATTTTTATACCACCAACAAGGTCCGCTCCCGCCGGGAGTGGCGGGGCCTGAAGGACACCATGTATGACTACAAGTGCTGGCTGGGCATCATGGGCACCCTGGCGGGCTTCATCCTCAAGCCCCGGAATCTGAAGGCCATGCTGCGCTATCGCTGGATGGCCAACTATCTGGCCGTACCCATGATGGTGGACCGGCACACCCAGGGCCTCCGGGAGGAGTACCTGCGCATCTGCCATACGGAGCAGGACCTGGTTGTAAAAGATGTGGCCAAGCTTCTGGACAACCTGTTCCGGGGAGACCGCCGCATCGGCAACGACACCGAGTTCTCCAAAAAGGTGGTGCTGGTGGACGAAAACGAGATGACGGCGGTGATGATGGGCTTCCCCACCCTGAAGGGCCTGAGCCGGGAAACCCCCTCTACCTATGTTTCCGTTCTTTTGAACCAGAACGCCGCCCTGCATTATATTGATGTGGCCCAGGAATTCGGTCTGGCGGGCGATGTGTGCCCCATGCCGGAGGCGGAATCCGGCGTGTCCATTGACGATGACGCCCCAATCTTAGGCGCCTGCGCCATCCAGTGCAACACCACCTGTGACGGTTCCCTGATGGGCAACGGGGTTATCTCCAAGCGCTTGGAGTTGGAGGACGGCATCCCCTGCTTCCAGCTGGCGGCCCCCCTGCGGCACCGGGAAGAGGACGTCCAGGAGTATGCCGCCCAGGAAATCCGAAATGCCATCGCCTTTATCGAGGAGCACACCGGCGAGAAATGGGACTGGAAGTACTACTTCGAGTGCGCCAAGCGGGTGAATATCTCCACAAAGTACCGCCAGGAATGGCTGGACATGAATAAGACCGACTATCCCCAGGTCTTCGGCTCCAATCTTGCACTGTACACGGAGACCAACTATATGGCCATCTGCGGCAAGGTGCCGGAATTTGTGGAGGCGGACCGGAAAATTTCCCAGCTGGCGGAGCAGGCCTACGCCAAGAAAAAGCGTATGGCCAAGGAATACCGCCATCGGGCCATTGTCTGGGGCGTCCAGTCCCACTACTATATGGACTTCCTGCTGTGGCTGCTGAACTGCTGGGGCATCGTGCCGCTGACGGATATGCTGAGCATGGTCTCCACCAAGGTTCTGGCCGAGGAGGACACCCCGGAGAACCGGGAGCAGGCCATCTACGACATGGCCTGGCTGACGGAGAACATGATCATGCGCAACCGGACCCACGGCGGCTACAAGGTTCTGCTGGACGAGCTGTGGGAGTTCTGCCAGGAGTTCAACGCGGATATGGTCATCCTCTGGGAGCACATGAGCTGCAAGGCCCTGGACGGCATGCACGGCCAGTTTGAGGAGAAGGCCCGCCAGCTGGGCATCCATCTGGTCTGGGTCACCCACGACCTGTTTGATCCCAGAGTGGTCTCCCGCCAGGGCGTCCGGGATCAGGTCAACCGCTACATGCGCAGCGTCATGCGCGAGGAGCCCATCGACCCCACATTGGAGGTTCTCCACGACGAGAATTCGTGGTAAGATGGGGAAGGCAGCGATTTAATGAAAAGGAGATAAATATTATGCGATATTTTGGCGGATGCGATTCCGGCAGTACCTATACCAAATGCGTCATCCTGGACGAAACCGGGAAGATGGTGGCGGATGTGACCCTCCGCAGCCGGATTAACTCGGTGCTGAGCTGTGAGGACGCGCTGAACCAGGCGGCGGCCCAGGTAAAGGAGCTGGACTCCTACCGGGACTTAAGCTACCTGGTGGGCACCGGCTACGGCCGGAATAAGGTGCCCGCGGCGGACGAGAATATCTCGGAGATCAGCTGCCACGCCATGGGTGTCCATGTGGTGGACCCCAGCGTCCGGGCCATCATCGATATCGGCGGCCAGGACGTAAAGGGCATCGCCGTGGATACTGACGGCACGGTGCTGAATTTTGCCATGAACGACAAGTGCGCCGCGGGAACGGGTCGGTTTTTTGAGGCCATGGCCAAGGCCTTTGAAATGGATTTGACCGAGTTCTCCAGGCTGTCCCTGAAGGCGAAAAACGTCATTCCCATTACGGCCCAGTGCACCGTTTTTGCCGAGTCCGAGGTCATCAGCCTGGTGGGCGAGGGAAAGCCCATGGACGAGATCGCCGCGGGCATCGAGCTGTCTGTGGCCAAGCGGTGCTTTGTCATGGCGAAAAAGGCCGGCGCGGTGGACAAGATCACCCTCACCGGCGGCTGCGCCAAGAACGACGGCCTGAAGCAGGCCATCGAGAAGGTGCTGAAGCTGAAGGTCATCGATCTGCCGGTAGACCCCCAGCTGATCGGCGCCATCGGCGCGGCGGAATTCGCCCGTCAAAAGGGTATGGCTCAGGGCTGAGGAGGACACGGACATGATTCTGAAAATTCTGGGCATTGTGATTATTGTCATTGCGGTGCTGTTCGTATTGAGCTTCCTGGTCTACTTCTTCAACCTGGATATGAAGCTTACCGCGGCGCTGGAGCCCCTGTTTTTGAAGCACTACGACAAGATCAAGCGGGACCGGCACCTGTAAGATGAAGCTCTACGAGGAAATCATCGATACCTGGGGGGCGCTGCTCGCCCCCTTCCCGGTGCGGCAGCTTCCCGTGGCCCGTCCCGGCTGGAAGGACTCCGGCAGCCGGAACATGGTGCTGCGCAGCGACATGGCCTTTGAGCTGGGGGCGGAGGGCCAGAGTGCCCTGGGCGCTACCGCCGTTACCGCAGGCGGCAGCCGTTTTTCGGAGGACGAAATCCTGCTCTGCGGCCCGGACCTGCCGGAAATCCGGGGGAATCTCCCCTATGCCCGGCTTACCGTGGCCGCCGTGAAGGAGGGCCTGCCGGACCAGGGGAGTGCCCTGTATCAGGCCATCAAGAAAATCGATTTTGTGCGCTACCATGTGAACCCGGAGGGGTTTATGACCCGGATTTCCGCCATCCAGAACCGGGAATCCGCCCGAATCAGCCGGGCTGCCCTGGCCGAGGGACTGAACTTTTCCCGGGTGGGCAGCCGGATGCTGGAGAGCTACCATGAGAATCCGCAGATTCTCGCCGTTCGCCTCATCTACATTACGGAGCCCGCGTTCCCCTTCGCGTTGCTGGCGGAAACCGTCCGCCGTGACAAAGAGATTACCGCCGCCATCGACCACGCCATGACCGCCTCCATGACGGACTGCAACGTGTGCAGCCTGAAAAAGGTCTGCGACGAGGTGGAGGGGATTCGGCAGCTGCATTTTGGGGCTTCGCCCCAGTGAAATCCAGCCTGCGGCTGGGTGAAATCTGTCGTTCAACAGGTGAAATCCGGTCTGTGACTGGACGAAATCGCCCGTTCCGGGCGGATATGGTGTCCCTTCGGGACGAATTGAATTGTGAAGGGCACGCGGGCAGCGTGCCCTTTCTGTATGCAGAACTGTGTGCCCGTGTTCAATGTCACGATTTTTTCGATTTTCTTCCGGGAGATTTATAAAAATGAGAGAAAATTTTGAATTTTTCAATTCCCGGTAGCGGAAGCGGAAAAAATATGATATAATTTTGTAAGTATCAGCAGCGGTGCTGCGGGTGAAAATGAAAAAAGGGATGGAAGGTGCATTTTTTTGACAGAGGAAATGGAACTTGACCTAAAGAAAAAGGCCTGTCAGGTGCGCATGGGGATTATTGAAGCCACCCACGGCGCCAAGTCCGGCCACCCCGGCGGAAGTCTGTCCGCCGCGGAGATGTTTACCTATCTTTACAATCGGGAGCTGCGGATCGATCCCAAGGAGCCCAAAAAGGCGGACCGGGACCGCTTCGTGCTGTCCAAGGGCCACACCGCGCCGGGGCTGTATGCCGCGCTGGCCTATCGGGGCTTCTTTCCTGTGGAGGATCTGCCCACTCTGCGGCATATCGACAGCTACCTCCAGGGCCACCCCAATATGAATACGGTTCCCGGTGTGGATATGTCCACGGGCTCTCTGGGCCAGGGCATTTCCGCCGCCGCCGGCATGGCCAAGGGGGCAAAGTATCTGGACAAGGACATCAATGTCTATACCCTGCTGGGTGACGGTGAGATCGCCGAGGGCGAGGTGTGGGAGGCCATGCTGTTCGCCGCCCACTACCACCTGGACAACTTCTGCATGATCGTGGACCTGAACGGGTTACAGATCGATGGACGTACCAAAGACGTGATGAACACTGCCCCCGTAGACGAGAAGGCCAAGGCCTTTGGCTTTAACACCGTGTCCATTGACGGCCACGATTTCGGGCAGATTGAGCAGGCTTTTGCCGCCTTCCACGCCTGCCATGACAAGCCCACCTGCATCCTGATGCACACCACTAAGGGCAAGGGCGTCAGCTTCATGGAGGACCAGGCGGGCTGGCACGGCAAGGCACCCAACGATGCGGAATACAAACAGGCTATGGACGAGCTGAACGCCGCCATGGCAGAACTGGAGGCAGCAAAATGAGCGAATTGAAGAAAATCGCCACCCGGGACAGCTATGGCAATGCCCTGGTAGAGCTGGCTCAGAACGGCGCGGACGATCTGGTTGTCCTGGACGCGGACCTGGCTGGTGCCACCAAGACCGGCACCTTTAAGAAAGCTTTCCCCGACCGGCACTTCAACTGCGGCATTGCGGAGAGCAATATGGTGGGCGTGGCCGCAGGCCTGTCCACCATGGGCCTGGTTCCCTTTGCCAGCAGCTTTGCCATGTTCGCCGCGGGCCGTGCCTATGAGCAGATCCGCAACTCCGTGGGCTACCCCCACCTGAATGTAAAAATCGCCGCTTCCCATGGTGGTATCTCCGTGGGCGAGGACGGCGCCAGCCACCAGTGCTGTGAGGATTTCGCCCTGATGCGCACCATCCCTGGCATGGTGGTTCTGTGCCCCAGTGATGATGTAGAGGCCAAGGCCGCCGTGAAGGCCGCCTATGCCTATAAGGGACCGGTCTACCTGCGCTTTGGCCGCCTGGCGGTGCCTGTTTTCCACGACCCGGAGCATTTCAACTTTCAGATCGGCAAGGGCGAGCAGCTGACCGAGGGCAGTGACATTGCCATTCTGGCCACCGGCCTGATGGTCAACGAGGCCCTGGTCGCCGCCAAGAGTCTGGAAAATCAGGGCATTCACGCCCGGGTTATCAACCTGTGCACCATCAAGCCCCTGGACGAGGCACTGGTGCTGAAGGCTGCCAGAGAGTGCGGCAAGGTCATTACCTGCGAGGAGCACAACATCATCGGCGGCCTGGGCGAGGCCGTGGCCGCGCTGCTGAGCGAGAAGTGCCCCACCCCCATGCGCCGCATCGGCGTCAACGATGTCTTCGGCCATTCCGGCCCCGCCGTGGCCCTGCTGAAACAGTTCGGCCTCAGCGCGGAGCACATCGAGGAAGTCGCCAAGGAAATGATGCAGGCATAATCCCCTGCGCTCCCAATACAAAAGGCACGCTGCAAACGCAGCGTGCCAATTTTTTTGGGCTGCCGCAAAACGCAGCAGCCCCTCGTGCATTATATCCTATCCTGTCTGTCCGCGGTCAGGAAGAGAAGAGCCGAACCGGTGAGGGTCATGACAATGCCGGCAAGCAGCAGGGTGTGCAGTCCCGCGCCCAGCAGCACCCCGCCGGAGAGGTTCCCCGCAGAGCAGCCCAGGGAATAGGCAGCCGTGGAAAAAGCCTGCCCCTTGACCATATCCTGGGGCGAAACCCGTTCTCCGGCGAAATAGATCTGCGCCGGATTCAGGAACGCGTAGGAGGTCATTTGCAGCAGCTCCAGCCCGTAAATCACCGGAATGCTGGGGGCAAAATAGAATAGGATTGCTTTGAGCAGAAAAGAAAGGGCCGCGATTTTCAGCATCCGTACCGTGCCCAGCCGTTTGTGCACCGGGTCAGCGAACAGGAGCATACAGGCTCCCGCAATGCAGGAGATGAACAGGGCCGTTCCCACATGGCTGCTGTCCCCACCGAAGGGGGCAACGATGGCAATGAGGTAATGCTCATTCATGGCGTGGAACATTCCGAGAAACAGAATGCCCAGCAGAGAAAGACAGTACCACTTGTAGCGGGAGAAGAACGCGGCTACGGTGCAGCCGGTATCCTGGGGCCGTGCGCCGCGGGGCGCGGAAATCTTTGGATATCCCACCAGCAGGATCAAGCACAGCACCCGGAACAGCAGCAGGAGCAGCAGCATCCACTGCAGCCCCAGGGCGGCGATCACATGCCCCAGCACCAGGGCAATCAGGGCCGAGGCCACGGAGCCGAGGCACCGGGCAATGCCGAACTGGATGATGTAGTCCCCCTGATTGTAGCCAACATACAGGGCATTCAGCAGGGGCATCATGGCATCGGAGCACCACAGCCCCAGACCGTAGATAAGGCCCAGCGCCAGAGGCGGCAGCCCGGGGACCAGAAGCCCCAGACAGCACACACAGCACGCGGCGCTTAAAATCGCCATCATCCGGGGCACGGGGAAGGTTTTTGCCCGGTCCGCCCGGCCTGCCAGCAACGGCTGGGTCAGACAGGACAGGAGCCCCGCGCCAGCCAAAAGCGAGCCAACCAGAGTGGAAGGAAGGCCGGATTTCAGCAGAAAAGTGGTTGCGAAGCTGGCAGTTCCGGTAGCGCCTGCCCAGAAGGTCAGCTGCGTCAGGCTGTAGCGTGCCGTCAGAGATTTCACATGACCACCTGCTTTCTTTTTTAACAGTATAGCGCACAAGAAAAAAACAAGCTACCTTATTTCTGCCCGGAACTATCACAATCGTGCCATCTCGCCCGGTAATCCCTGGGGGTGCAGCCGAAGCTCTCCCGGAATGTTTTTCCAAAATAGCTGCTGGAACCCAGGCCGCACCGATAGGCGATCTCCGTAATGGGCAGGGCGAAGCCAGACAGCAGGGCGCAGGCCTTTTGCAGGCGGAACTGCCGCAGATAGTCGGTTGGGGTGGTTCGCAGCTGCTGCCGGAACAGTCGGAAGCACTCCCGCTTGCTGACCCCACCGGCCTGGGCCAATGCCTGGATGCTGACGGACTCCGGATAGTGCTCATACAGATAGACCATCATCCGCTTCATGGCGCTGTCCGTATCGGAGACGGGGCTGCCGTCTCCGGGCCCCGCAATGGCCAGCAGCTCCAGCCAGATCTCGGACAGCTTGCTTCGCAGCCGCAGCTCATAGCCGTTTTCTGCCGGGTCCAGTGCCAGAGAGCAGCGCAGTTTTTCCAGCAGTGCGTCCTGCCGGCCGGGCAGCAGCGGCAGCAGTTCCAGAGCGTGGTTTGCGGTCAGGGGCTGAATATATCTGCGGGCAATCCGGCTGTCCGGCGTGCCGGACAGCAGCGCTGGGTCAAACAGATGCAGCAGCTCTACGGCCTCCTCGCCGTCTCCCGCGTCCCGGCTGGAATGCAGCACATTGGAGTTGACAAAGCCGCCGCTGCCTTTCGGAAAGCGGAAGACACCGTGGGGGGTGGTATACTCCACACAGCCGCTTTCAATGTAGAACAGCTCCACCGCGTTGTGCCAGTGCCAGGGCACAAAGGGCTGCCGGTACTGCCCCAGCAGGGCCCGGCTGGAGATATAGGGAAAGTCCGGCGCGTAGCCCGGCAGCAGCTCCTCCCGGCTGTGGGGGTCCAGAGCAATGTCCTGAATGGTCTGCATGGGAAACCTCCTGGCTCACATTTCCTCGATGTGATATACGTAGTCCAGAGACCGGAGGGCAGAGATGATGTCCTCGTGCTTTTTGTACTGCTTGAGCTCCGGGCTTGCCACGGTGAAGGAGACGGAGAAGACGCTGATGCCGGAATTCAAGTAGGCGGGGTTGGACTCAATGTCGTCAATGCGGATGCCGAGAGCACGGACGGTGGATACAAAGTCCGGCAGATCCCCCTTGTTTTTCAGCTCCAGATGGACCTCAAAGTGGTTGGAGCGGTCCTTCAGGTGCTTTTCCAGCACCGGCAAGCTGGACATACAGGCGAGCATGGCGAGAAACAGCCCCAGTGCCACGGTATAGATGCCTGCCCCCAGGGCTATGCCCACAACGGCGCAGCACCACAGGCCAACGGAGGTGGTCAGCCCCTTGATCTGGCTCTTGGAGCTGAAGAGAATGGAGTTGCCGCTGATGGTGGCGGTGCCGATGACTGCGGCGGCGGACAGCAGGGGCAGGGGGGCGCTCCATTGCAGCATCAGGTATTGGTCAATGAGCATGGTGCCGGTGCCCGCCAGACACACCAGAATGAAGGTTCGCAGTCCGGCAGAGTGCCGCTTGCTGGAGCGTTCGCAGCCGATGATGGCAGACAGCACCAGGCTGAGAGCTAACCGCAGCAGCACGGTCCCCAGGGTTAGCTGGGAGCTCCAGTGTCCCAGAATATTCGCAATCCAATCGTTTCCCATAACTAGTTACCTCCGCATTGAAAAATACCGCCGCTGGAGCGGACTGTGGGCAAAGTGCTCCTCCGCGGCCTCTGTAAAGGCCGCCTCTTCTTCGCTCATGGCGGCCTCGTGTTCCGGCAGGGTCTGCTGAATTTTCTGGATGCGTTCAATCAGCAGCTGCACGTCCGTTTTCTTCTGCCCGCTCTCCGTAACCTCCTCCACAGGGGCCAGATCCTCCAGCCGGGTGGAATAGGAGCGGGAGAGGTACAGCGCCAGCTTGGCGCAGGCCGGGCCGATGAGCTCATAGAGGACGCTGGAAGCCAGGATGATGGTCTGCAGATCCCGGCCCATGCTGCCCCCCAGGGTCCGGGCCCCCAGGGCCGCCAGACCGATGGCCACACCTGCCTGGGGAATCAGAGCCAGCCCTAAGTAATTGCGGACAAGCCGCCCTTTTCCGGCAATCCGGCAGCCCAGCCATGCCCCAAGATACTTGCCTAAGATTCGCACCAGGAAATAGCCTGCGCCGATCAGAAGCAGCGGAATCCCGTTCATAGCCCCCTCCGGGGAGACAAGGGCATCCAGATGGAAGGACATACCGGAGCGGACGAAGAACAGCAGCAAAATCGGGGGGCTGAAATAGCCCAGCTGCTTGAAGAGCTTGTCGTTTTCCGCAATGTTGGTGTACACGGTGCCCATGGCCATGCAGCCAAGCAGGGGGGATACGTCCAGCAGAGCGCAGACACCGCAGAAGGAGAACAGCAGGGCAATGGAGATAATCAGTTTGTTATCCGTGGAGCGCTTACTGGGCATCAGCAGCTTCATGAAAAGGCCGAAGAGCCCGCCCAGGGCCATGACCAGCAGATTCAGAAGGATTGGCTTCAAAAGCGTTTCAAAGGTGAATCCACCCTGTCCCTGGAGGGAGGCCAGGGCAATGGAGATGGCTGCGGAGTACAGCACCAGCCCCACCACATCGTCCAGAGCCACCACCTGGAGCAGGGTGTCCACAAAGTCCCCCTTGGCTCCGGTTTGCCGGATGGTCATCATGGTGGAGGCAGGGGCCGTGGCGGAGGCCAGCGCCGCCAGAACGATGGAGAAGGCAAGCTCCAGCCTGAGTACAAAGTAGGTCAGCACAAACACGGCAACGGATGCCAGCACGGCCTCAAAAACCGTGATCATGAGCACCTTTCCCCCGCTGCGCCGCAGCACCGAGAGCTTGAAGAATTCCCCGGTGGAGAAGGCGATAAAGGCCAGGGCGATATCCGAGAGAAAGTCCGTGCCGTCAATGATGCTCTGGGGCACCAGATTCAGACAGTAGGGCCCAATGAGAAGCCCGGCTACAATATAGGCGGTCACATTGGGCAGCCGCAGCAGCTTGGTAATCCGGGTGAGGAAAAATCCGGAAAACAGCATCAGCGCTACGGAAATAATAATGGTTGGAACCTGGGGAAGGTTCATGAGTGTTTCATGCAGCGATGCCATAGGGGCCTCCTTTCGGTGGGGACTGCAAACCTGCTTCCTTGTATAGGTGCTCTATTCTACAACCCAATCCCCAATTCGTCAATAGCACATTGCACATATTTTTTCTATAATCCTGCGAAACTCTTGTAAGAAAAAGACGAATGCTGACAAAAATGCCGCCTGTCCTCCGAAGCGGGCAGGCGGCACGGACACTTCCTTATTTTTCCAGAATTACAGGGCACTGGGCGTTGACGGCCGCGCGGATGAATTCCGCGGCAGCCTCCGGGGTGAGAAGCTGCTGCTCGCCGCTGCGCATATCCTTCACGGAGCACAGCCCCTTCTCCATTTCGTCCTCGCCCAGCAGCACGGCAAAGGGCACGTTCAGCTTGTTGGCATAGGCCATCTTCTGCTTGAACTTCTTCTGCTCGCCGTAGAGCTGCACCCGCAGACCGGCGGCCCGCAGGCGTTCCGCCAGGGCAATGGCAGGGGCCATGTCGGCAGTCATGGGCAGAACCAGAGCATCCGCCGGGGCAGAGGGCAGGGCAGGATTTAGAAGGCCCTGCTCGTCCAGCACGTAGAAAAGCCTCGTCAGGCCGATGGAGATGCCCACACCGGGCAGGGGCTTGTCGATGTAGTAGCCCGCCAGATTGTCGTACCGGCCGCCGGAGCATACGGAGCCGATCTCCGGGTGATCCAGCAGGGTGGTCTCGTACACCGTGCCAGTGTAGTAGTCCAGACCCCGGGCAATGGTCAGATCCACGGCGAAGTTCTCCTCCGGCACCCCAAAGGCGGCCAGATTGGCGGTGACGGCCTTCAATTCTGTTAGACCTGTGTCAAACAGCCCGTTCTTCCCGCAGTAGCCCTCCAGGGCGGAGAGGACCTGGTCATTGGTGCCCCGGATGGCGATGAAGCGGAGAATTTCATCCGCCTGATTTTCCGTCAGACCGCAGTCCTCCAGAAGGATGATCTTCACCTTGTCCGGGCCGATCTTGTCCAGCTTGTCCACGGTGCGCATAATGTCGCCGCTCTTCTCGGCAAGGCCCAGCATGTCATAGAAGCCGGAGAGAATCTTCCGGTTGTTCACCCGAATCTGGAACCGGGTCAGGCCGAAGCCCCGGAAGACCTTGTAGATGATGGCGGGGATCTCCGCCTCATTGAGAATGTCCAGCTTGCCGTCTCCGATGATATCGATATCCGCCTGGTAGAACTCCCGGAACCGGCCCCGCTGGGCCCGCTCGCCCCGGTAGACCTTGCTGATCTGATACCGGCGGAAGGGGAAAGCCAGCTCATTGTAGTGCAGGGCTACGTATTTCGCCAGAGGTACGGTCAAATCGAACCGCAGGGCCAGGTCACTGTCGCCCTTGGTGAAGCGGTAGATCTGCTTCTCGGTTTCGCCGCCGCCCTTGGCAAGCAGAATCTGGGCATCCTCAATGGCGGGGGTGTCCAGAGGGGCGAAGCCGTAGGAGGCGTAGGTGTCCCGGAGAATCTGGGCCATTTTCTCAAATTTGATCTGCTTGTCTGGCAGCAGCTCCATAAAGCCGGACAAGGTGCGGGGCTTGATGATATCCATAAAAAAGTCTCCTCATTTGATTTGTGTAGAAAGACGCGCGGCCCTGGGGAGGGCCAGAAACTGCCCGTTTCCCCAACGGAACCGCGCGTTTTGTGTACGGATCAGAATTTGGTCTTGCTGTGAACCATTTCCCGCCAATCCAGGTCGCCGCGCTGGAGACCCAGGATGAACATTTCCGCGCTGGCAAGGTTGGTGGCGATGGGCACATTCTGCTTGTCACAATGCCGGATGGTCTCAATCATCTGGGCGTCGTCCCAGGGGTCGGTGGTGTTGGGGTCGGTGAAGAGCAGCACCAGGTCAATCTCGTTGTAGGCAATCCGGGCGTTGATCTGCTGGTGGCCGCCCTGCTTGTGGGACAGCAGCAGGGTGATGGGCAGGCCTGTATTGTCCGCGATCAGCCGTCCGGTGGTGGCGGTGGCATAGAGGCTGTGCTTCTGAAGGACGCTCTTATAGGCCGTGCAGAACTGTACCATCAGTTCCTTCTTTTTATCATGGGCCAGAAATGCGATATTCATAATACAGGTTCACTCCTTATCTCCGCAAAGCGGATCTCTATTTACATTACAGTTTAATTTTGGAGGAAATTCCCTCCAGCCTTCCCGCAATCCGGCGGAAAGCCCGGGCAGCGGGACAGCGTTTGGCATACAGCAGCACCGGCGAACCAAAGGCGGCGGCCAGGGTGATATTGGGGTCCTCCGGCACCAGCCCCGCCAGGGGGGTTCCGGTGGCATCCATCACATCGTCAATGGTCAGCCGGACGGTGGAGAGCATTTCCTCGTCTACCCGGTTTACAACGAGCCGGACGTTTTTCTTGCCCTCCAATTCCAAAAGGTCACTGACCCGTGCGGCATCCCGCACGGCGGCAGGGCCGGAGCCCGTCACCAGCAGGAACCGGTCTGTCCAGGCACTGGTGAGCCGGAAGCCCGCGTCCACCCCCGCGGGGGCGTCTAGGAACACATAGTCATAGCAGGTGCGCGCCTGGGAGAGCATTTCCCCGAAGGGCTCCACCTGAATCTGCTCCACGGGCACATTCATGGGGGCTGTCAGGAAGTACAGGAATTCATATTTGGGGTGGCGGCAGGCATCCTCCAGCGTGTAGGAGCCCTCGCACACATCCAGGAAGGACAGCGCCCCGCAGTCGGACATCCCCAGGGAGATATCCAGGTTCCGCAGGCCCACATCACAGTCGATGCACAGCACCTTTTTCCCTTTTTCTGCCAGCGCACTGGCAAGACCGGCGCAGACGGAGGTTTTGCCGGTGCCGCCCTTGCCGGAGACAATGGCGTACAGTTCGCCCACGCAGTTCTCCCCCTAATATAGTATGAGTCCATTATAAAGCGAAAACGCACAAAAATCAATAGGAAAAATCCTGATCCCAGAAACGATTTCATCACATTGCCCAAAAAATTTTTGAATGCGCCCCGGGAGGATTTCCAAAAAAATGGTTGCGCCTTCGGAAGATGTGAGCTATAATAGAGACGAAAAAACGGGCCCCGGCCCGTAAAATGGAGGAATGATTCCAATGTTCAATGCTATGATCGAAACTCTGAAGGCCAATCCCCGGAAGATCGTCTTTACTGAGGGCCACGATGCCCGTATCCTGGAGGCCAC
>CAKTJX010000038.1 GCA_934569045.1 uncultured Oscillospiraceae bacterium | reverse complement strand
CACAAGCCGCTCCCCGCGCTCACCTGCAATAAATGGCAATCGCCCGCTGGGCAAACGCCGCCGTGCCTTCGCCGCCTGCCTTGTCAATGTTTTCGGTAAACTCTCCTCCAGCGGCATACATTTCCCCAAGGGAATTCAGGATTTCTTTCGTGCAGGGATAATAGTTTTCCGTAATGTACCCCTGCAGCCGCTTCACAAGCGCCTGGGCATCGGACGATGCCGGTTCCACATCCTTGCATCTTCCGAAATCCTCGAAAATCATCATCAAGCCTCTACCAAGAGCTTCCTCCGCTTCTTTGTTGCGGCCCTTGCTCTTTTCCGCAAACGCCTGATAGGCGCTGGTGTTCTGCCACTGCTTCTTTGCCTCTGCAGCATACCGCTCCATTTTCTGGGTGTCAAATACTGAAAAATCCATGGTATTTCCTCCAACCTGTTTTAATCCACGGGCAAAGGTGATCAGGTTTTCCAAATACTCTTTCTTCATGGTAAGCATTTCTATCTGCTGGTCCAGCGCTTTTTCCCTGTCAAAATCCGGGCTTTGCAGAATTTCTTCGATTTCCTTCAAGGAAAACGCCAGTTCCCGGAAGAGCAGAATCTGCTGCAGGCGTTCCAGGCCCTTTTCGTCATACAGCCGGTATCCCGCCTGCGTATACTGCGCCGGATGCAGCAGGCCGATCTTGTCATAATATTGCAGGGTGCGAATGCTGACCCCCGTGCGTTTGCTTACCTCATTCACTGTCCACACTGACCGCATCTCCTTTCGTGGTATGGTTAGTATAAACCATTACGCAACGTCAGAGTCAATACCCTTTTTGAAAATTTCCTTGTACTCTGGGGCGATGCCGCTTTCTCTCCATGTCCCTCGCACAAAGACACAGCCCGGCAAGTATGAAAACCTTGCCGGGCTTGTCCTTTATTCGTTAAGCATCGCTTTCCAATCTATTTTCGCAGTCCGATTTCCGCACGCAGACATCAGGCTTCCATCTGTCCGCCACAGGAAATCTTCCCGTGCATCACCCGTTCTTCATCACATGGGCCACCAGCCGCAGATTTCGCTCCACCAGAATATTCCTCGCTTCCAGGTCTCCCTGGGCGGACAAATCCAGATAGTGCCGCTCCTCCTCGGCGCTCAGGGGCTTTGGGAAACTGCCGGAGTGGAGCTGAAGGGCGTAAAACAGGCTGCTCAGCAGCAGCCAGGCGCTTGCAAGCATTCCTCTCACCTCGCTGCTACCCTATTCCCCATTTCCCTCGGTTATTCCGACGGGACAGGCTGAATTTCTGTGGAGGCGCCTCTCTTTCGGGAGCAGGCACCGGCGGCAGCTTTCCCCGCTTCGCTTCTCCGCATGTCGAAGTGCTTTTCTTTTGTTTCCATTCGGCAAAATATCCTTCCCTATTTCCCGCTTTCAACCATTTTCATCCGGGTCATGCCGCGCTATAATTATACATAGCCCCAGCTTTTGTCCTATTTATCGGACATAACGGATGCTACAATGGTCGCAAACAGAAACGGAGGGAATGCACCATGGCAAACAAAGGCAGAAGTGAACCCGGTCTCTTTGGCAGAGTCAATCACTATGACGAACACGGCCAGAAAACTGGTTACAGCGAGCCCGGTATTTTCGGTGGCTACAACACCTACGACACCAAGGGAAACAAGGTCGGCCACACGGAACCCGGCATTTTCGGCGGCTACAATCACTACGATACCCACGGCAACAAGGTCGGCCATTCCGATCCCACCCTCTTCGGAAGCTACCAGCACCGGGACGCCAGTGGAAAAGTCACCGGCCACAGTGATCCCGGTATGTTTGGCAGCTACAGGCACACCGACAGCGAGGGCTGCTACGTTGCCACCTGCGTCTACGGCTCCTACGACTGCCCCCAGGTCTGGACCCTGCGGCGGTTCCGGGACGATACTCTGGGCAAAAGCGCATTTGGAAGAGCGTTCATCCGCACTTACTACGCCACCAGCCCCACCATTGTCCGGTGGTTCGGGGATACCAGGTGGTTCAAGAAGATGTGGCGCGGGATGCTGGACGGGATGGTGCGCAAGTTGAATGGGAAAGGTGTGGAGGATACACCGTACCAGGACAAGTCCTGGAGGCGTTGCTAAAAATTTTAAGCAGGTGGAATTTCAAAGTTCCACCTGCTTTTCATTATTTTTTCCGCGTATATATCTAAATTCAACTTCATTTATACAGCAGCTTCCCAACCTTCTCCATAATCTCCCCCGATTCCTCCATCAGTGCCCCATGCCCCTCCTTCCCTCAAATCCTGCTCGATTCCCCGCTTCCAATCCGCCTGCAACGGTGCTTCGCAGCTGCGAATCTGATGGACGGCCTCGCAGACAGATTCATAGATTACTTCCGTACCCTGGCTGTCCGCGTGGTAGTCGGCCGCGCACTCGGGACGAATGCCAAACCGCCCGGCTTCTTCAGCAGCATCGATATTGGCCCCCAGGAACAGAAATTCCCAGCCGTATTTCCCCTGCTGGTGCTGGATCATAGCTCTGACCCGATCATAGCTGTAAAAACGGCTGGCGTTTTCCATGCCATCGGTCGTGATGACGAATAGAGTCTTTTCCGGCCGGTCCTCTTCTCTGGCATACTTGTGAACATTGCCGATGTGGTGAATGGCCCCACCCACCGCGTCCAGCAGGGCCGTGCATCCCCGGACAAAGTATTCATACGCAAATAATGAGGCCGCAGGTGTTTTGCAACCTTGTGGCCTCACTATACTGTATCTATTCTTTGCTTTGGTCTCTTGACGGGAGACCTTAGCAGCCCAGGCAGGCTTGGTCAAACTGGTAGAGCGCGGCATTGATCTCGTAAATATCGTAGATACCCAGACGTATGTAGAATTCGACAATCATATCGAAGGTGTTACTGTGGGACAGGGAAAATCCAACTGTTCGCAGCAGATTCTCCGTTTCCTGCAAGGTCAGCTCCAGCGCAATGGCAAAAGCAAGCACAGTAGGCTTACTGGGCCTGTATTTGGGGTCGTTGTTGATTTTCCAGAATGTCTTCTTGCTGACGTTGGCCCGCTTGTAGCATTGAACCTCCGTCATATGCTTCCGGTCAATGAGCTTCAAAAGGGTCACCGCAAAGGTATCATCCTGGTGCTTCAGCCAATCGTTCAAGCTTTGGGGCGCTTCACAGGGCATGGCTTCAAAGCAGATGGAGTCTGCCTCTTCCCGCATGGCCGCTCCTTTGAGGCGGCTTCTCGGAGTGGAATCCGCCTTTGCCATTTTCCCCGCAGCACGCAGGAACTGTTCCAGTTCCATCCGTCGGCTGATCTCATAAGAAGTCCTATCATAGACGCAGAGAAATACCCGCAGTTCTCCGTCCGTCACGGTCAGATAATCCCGAATTGCCGCCGTGGCGATGGAAAGCACCTGGCCCTTGGGAAAACCAAAGGTTCCCGATGAAATCAAGGGGAATGCAATGGAAGAAAGCTCCATCTCTCCGGCTTTCAGCAAGGCATTCAGATAACACGTCCGCAGCAGCGCCGCCTCATTTTCCACGCCGCCGGTCCATATCGGCCCCATAGTGTAAAACACATATCGGCAGGGCAAGTTATATCCATCGGTCACCACGACCTCACTCTGGCGCAGCTCTCCCAGCTCACCGCAGGCCTGACCCAAACGAGGGCCTGCTGCTTTGTGAATGGCGTAGTCCGTCCCGCCGGAGCCGGAAAACCAGCTGTCCGTAGGATTCACAATGGCATCTGCCTGTAGCTTTGTGATATCGCTGTGAACAATTTCAAAGGGCATATGGCTCTCCACCACTTTCTCTTTCACGTGCACGCGCTGGCAGATGCTCAAATCAGGTGAATACTCCTAGCATGAATACTCCTAGCAAAATGCCACATCCGTGTTGGGAAACCGCCATTCGTCCCTCACAAGTACTTTTTGAACGTCTTTTTCATCCTGACCATGACATCGACAATCCAGTTAAACTGCGCATTCCATTGGCTTTTATCTCCAAAATTCACATTCTTCTCAATCACAATGCGGCTCGCCTTTCGTTCCGGAAGCTCACGCCAGTCAAAGGCAAGTCCAGCATCCAATTCAATAGTCTCCCTATTGGCATACAGCGCATAAAACAAATCCTTATCCTCACTGATGTACAGTTCAACATCCAACGCATCCCGTTTTTGAATCTGCGATACTGCTAAATGACAAGCTGATGAGCCTATGCTAAAATCCATCCAATGATGCAGCGTTGGCTTTTTGCGGCTGAAATTTCCGGAAAATTGCAAATTCTGAAAAGCATAATCCTGAAATGCCACCCAATAATCATATCTTTGCTGTTGTGTTTCATTTACAGATTCGTTTTTTCTAACTTCTTTCGCCCAATCATTTGGCCTCTCGATCACTTCAAACTTGACGGCCGGTTCTGAATAGCCAATACGGTAAAGTTTAATTTCGCAAAGGAAAAAGCCTATTTTTTCATCAGTATGGTTATTCAGCCACTCAATTGCCGCTTTGTGCTCCTCACGCGCATGTTTTACCACCCAAATAACCACATCCGCAGACTTTCCGGATGCATAGGTTATTAGCTTGCCCAGATGGTCATGGTTTGTGTCCTCCAGCTGATTTTCAACAATGATCTTTCTGTCTGTTCCCGATTCATAAGCAAAGATGTCCACGTTAAAATCCCCGACAGAGGATTCCGTTTCATCAACTGTATTATCAAGGCCAACTGCGTCCGCAAGCAGCGTGATATTCTCATCCTGCGAGAGCCACGGTGTAAAATCCAAAGCTTCATGGGACCATACTGTGCGGAGATCTTTGATCTCCTCCAGCCTGCTTAAATTTACCGTGTGCTTTATGTCTCCTCCTATTCCATACGTTCCACGCAACCACCTATACAGTCAATTCTATCACGGAACTTCATTCTATCATACCACCTGGAAAATATAGAATTTCAGGTAATCCGTCTCCGGCACATTCCAGAGGATGGGGTGATCCGGGGCCTGCTGGCGGGCCTCGATCTGGCGCAGCTCCACCCCGGCGTCCAGGGCCGCGGAGCGGAGCATCTTCACAAACAGCTCGGACGGCATGAAATGGCTGCACGAGGCCGTGGCAAAATAGCCGCCTCGGGGCAGCAGCTTCAGGGCCCGCAGGTTGATTTCCTTATAGCCCCGCTGGGCGCTGCCCACGGTTTTCCGGGACTTGGTAAAGGCCGGAGGGTCCAGAATGATAAAGTCGTAGGGCGCTCCGCCCTTGGCCGCCAGCTCCGGGAGCAGATCAAACACATCGGCGGTAACAAAGTCCATCCGGTCCTCCAGACCGTTCCGAATGGCGTTCTGCCTTGCCATTTCAATGGCGGCGGCGCTGATATCCACCGCGGTCACATGCGCCGCCCCGCCCTTAGCGGCGTTCAGGGCGAAGGAGCCGGTGTGGGTGAAGCAGTCCAGCACCTGCCTGCCCTTGGCGAGCCGGGCGATTGCCAGCCGGTTGTACTTCTGATCCAGGAAAAAGCCGGTTTTCTGGCCGTTTTCCACATCCACGGCGTAATAAATTCCATTTTCGCAGATTTCCGTCACGGTGCTTTCCGGCGGGGTCTCCCCGGGGAGCACATACCAGCCCTTGTTCTGCTCCATGCCCTCCAGCTCCCGGATGGCCACATCGTTGCGCTCAAAAACGCCCCGAATCTCCTGGCCGTCCTGCCGCAGAAGTTCCACCAGCTGGGGGAAGATCAA
Source organism: uncultured Oscillospiraceae bacterium (assembly GCA_934569045.1). Taxonomy (GTDB): domain Bacteria; phylum Bacillota; class Clostridia; order Oscillospirales; family Oscillospiraceae; genus Faecousia. The sequence goes on along the minus strand of CAKTJX010000038.1, from coordinate 15,448 downwards.
ATCCTTCACTTTCTCCATGCCGATAGAAAGGGTCTGGGTCACCAGCAGATCGGAAAACCGGTCTACCGTCAGCCCCGGGAACCCGTCCGCCTCTCCGAAGATGATCCGGCAGCAGCCGCAGTCCTCCCGCATGACGGTTTTCCGGTAGTCCCAGGCGTATTGTAGCCGCCGCCTCCAGAACGCAGCGTCAAACCGGTCGTTGGCGTTCCGGGATACCAGCCGCAGACGAATCTTGCTGTGCTGGCTGAGGAAGCCCGTGCCCAGATATTTCCCCTTTTCGCTGACGGCATCCACCAGACTGCCGTTCTCGCATTCCCCCTCCTGCCGGATGACCTCGCCCTCATAAATCCATGGGTGGCCCAGCTCGACCCACCGCGTGCCCTTGGCCGTGATGATCAGCCTGGGGAAACTGCGCTCTGTCTTCATATCCATCGTCCTTTTCCTGCAAATTTTCTTCAGTATATCATAGTTTCTCCAAAAAGAAAAGGCCGGGCATGCTCCCTGCCCGCCTTTTCGTCATTTCAGCCGCTGGGCCCACGCACTCTCTTTGAAGCCCACCAGCACAAAGTCCTCCCCCACCAACAGCGGACGCTTCACCAGCATCCCGTCCGTGGCGAGGAGCCGCAGCATTTCCTCCTCCGGCATTCCGGGCAGCTTGTCCTTCAGTTCCATGGACTTATACAGCATGCCGCTGGTGTTAAAGAATTTTTTCAGGGGCAGCCCGCTGCGCCGGTGCCATTCGGCCAGCTCCTGGGCAGAGGGGTTCTCCAATTTGATGTCCCGCATCTCGTAGGGGATACCGTTTTCCTCCAGCCATCTTTTCGCCTTCTGGCAGGTGGAACATTTTGGGTAGCAGACAAATTGCATTGCTTTCACACTCCTGCGATTTTTCTCTTATTCTACCACAGGGACGAAGCCATTACAAGGCTTTCCGCGGCCCTTGCCAGATAACGTTGATCGTGGTAAAATCATTCATATTCCACCGCGGCGGAGGAGATTTTCCATGACCTTCTACGAAAAAATGCGCATCGTCTGTCTGTCCATCCCGGCGGGGCACGTCGCCACCTATGGTCAGATTGCCCTGCTCTGCGGCAAGCCGAAAAATTCCAGGCAGGTGGGCTATGGACTGCGGGAGGGCCTGGCCGGGGACGATCTTCCCGCGTTCCGGGTGGTAAACGGCAGGGGCGAGCTCAGCGGTGCCCGGCACTTTCTGACCCCCGATCTGCAATGCGCCCTTCTGGCGGACGATGGCGTTCCCACCCTCTGGAATGGCCGTTGCTGGTGTGTAGACCTGAAACAATACGGCTGGAAAACAACCGCCGCCGATGCGGATGCTTTTCAAAAAGCATTCGATGCGCCGTCAAAAGCATAACGGCGTAGCCGTTACACCGCCATTTGTTCCTCACCCGCGCACAAAATCAGTATTTTCATTTTTCCCTATTGACAGATTCGTTTGCTTCCTGTAGAATAAGGGTAAGTGAATAGAAAAGCGATGACGAAGACGGATTTGATCGTACAGCCGATAGAGAGCCGGGGATGGTGGAAGCCCGGTGGACTGCCTTCCTTTATCCCATCCCTTCCGAGCTGGAGTGCCCCAAAGCGATGCAAGTAGGGTCTCCCGCATGGACTGCGTAAGTGTCTAGGGCTTGTTGGAGCCTGAAAGCGGCGTGCCTATCGTGCGCAATTTGAGTGGTACCGCGGGTATTTTATGACTCGTCTCAAAGCAATTTGAGACGAGTTTTTTTATTACCAAAAGAAAAGAGGAACACGGAATGAAATTAAGCAAACAAAATCTGCTGGTGGTCAGCGTCATGCTCTTTGCCCTGTTTTTTGGGGCAGGCAATCTGATTTTCCCGCCGTTTCTGGGGCAGAACGCCGGAGCCAACACCCTGCCCGCCATGATCGGCTTTCTGGCAACGGCGGTGGTGCTGCCGGTGCTGGGCGTAGTGGTGGTGGCCCGGTTTGACGGGCTGGAAAAGCTGGGGCGGCAGGTAGGCCCCCATTTTGCTCTGGTGTTCGCGGTGCTGATCTACCTCTCCATCGGGCCCGGCCTGGGCATCCCCAGAGCGGCCTCCGTCCCCTTTGAGATGGCGGTGGCCCCCTATCTGCCCCAGGGCAGCAATGTGCGGCTGTGGATGGCTGTGTATTCCCTGGTGTTCTTCCTGATCGCCCTGTGGCTGTGCCTGAACCCCGGTAAGCTGGTGGACCGGATCGGCCGGGGGCTGACCCCGGCGCTGCTGGCTCTGCTGACGCTGCTGTTCATCTGCTTCCTGTTCCGGGGAGAAACCAACGTGGCCCCGGCCCAGAGCGGCTACCAGCACTCTCCCCTGCTCAAGGGCTTTACCGAGGGCTACAACACCATGGATACCATCGCCGCCCTGAATTTCGGCCTGGTGATCGCCACCACCCTGGGCACCTTCGGTCTGAAGGAAAAGCAGGAAAAAATGCGCTATACCGTTCTGGCCGGTATTCTGGCCGGAACCATCCTGGCGCTGGTGTACGCCATGCTCTCCTATATGGGGATGTGCAGCTCCGGCGTTTACGCAGTCCAGGAAAACGGTGCCTGGACGCTGCGGTGCATCGTCTCCCAGGTCTTCGGCAGCACCGGCGCGATTCTGCTGGCAGCCGTCTTCACCCTGGCCTGTCTGACCACCTGCGTGGGGCTCATCAACTCCATCTCCCAGTATTTTTCCACCCTGTTTCAGAGGGTTTCCTACCGTACCTGGGTGTATATTATCACCTTTTTCTCGCTTCTTGTATGCAACCTGGGCCTGAGCATGATCCTGAGCATTTCCATTCCCATTCTGAACGCCATCTACCCCGTGGCCATTGTGCTGATTCTTCTGGGCCTGAGCCACGACCTATGGAAGAACAATCGGTTCGCCTACCCCATGACCGTGGCAGGCACCGCCGCCGTCAGCATCGCCTTTGCCCTGAGCGACATGGGGCTTCCCCTGGGCATGCTGGGGGGATGGCTCCACCGTCTGCCGCTGTATAAGCAGGGCTTCGGCTGGCTCAGCGTGGCCGCGGTCATGCTCCTGCTCAGCCTTCTGGCAAACGCCCTCCGTGGCAGCAGCCCCAACGCCATTCCCGAACAGGAGCAGGCGTAACAACCCAAATACAAAAGACCGACGCTATCCTGTTTTCCAGGATGACGTCGGTCTTTTGCAATACAAAGCAATCGTTAAAATGTTCAGGATTTCACGGATACTCTGGAAATTTTAAACCTTTTGAGCCGTCCCTACGAGGCTCAAAGGTTTAAAACGCCCAAAATATCCATAAATTTTGGTATATTATATGGTGTATCCGCGGGATGAATTTAAATTTGTTTCCGAAGGAAACTCCTTCATTGTCAACTGTCAATTGTCAACTCAATCCCCCCACTTTCGTTTTTCCCCAAAGGTTAAGTGGGCGAACGCAGAAGCGCCCCGCACGGTTGACCAGACCGTGCGGGGCGCTTCCAGAGAAAAGAGAGGTAAGAAAAATAAACATTCCGGCTCCTGTGCGGAGCCTGTCTTGCACTTGCATGGTTATTATACCGCGTTTTCTCAGAAATGCAACCCCTATTTTGTTAAATCTATATTAAGTGCGTCAAAAATCGGTTTTCAAATTTGTGCAGATCGTATATCTGTAAACAATTTGTGTCCGGCTTAACAGCGCCCTTGACTTTTTTGGGAATTGGGGTATAGTATAGGCAAATCGAAGTTAGCACTCGCATATCAAGAGTGCTAAAGAAAGAAGGATGGCTATGAACTTTCAGAACTATACGCAAAAGTCTATGGAGGCTGTCCAGAACGCCAAAAACCTTGCAATCCAGAATAACAACCAGCAAATGGAGCAGATTCACCTGTTGCTGGCCCTGCTTCAGCAGGACGGCGGCCTGGTGCCCCAGCTGCTGAAGAAAATGGATGTGACGGTGGAGAGTCTGGAAGCCGCCGCAAATACAGAGCTGAACAGAGTTCCCTCTGTCACCGGCAGCCGGGAGGCTGACCGGTTCTATATCAGTGCCGACATGGACGCGGCCTTCAACGCTGCCGAAGCGGAGGCCAAGAACATGAAGGACGAGTTCGTTTCCGTGGAGCACCTGTTCCTGGGTCTTCTGGAAACGGCCAAGGACGGCGTTGCACGGATTTTCTCCGACTACCGCATTACCAAGGAAGCGGTGCTTGCCGCTTTGCAGGCGGTGCGGGGCAATCAGCGGGTAACTACGGACAATCCGGAGGGCACCTATGACGCGCTGGAGAAGTACGGCACGGATCTTGTGAAAAAGGCCCGGGAGCAGAAGATGGACCCGGTGATCGGCCGTGACGAGGAAATCCGAAATGTCATTCGGATTCTGTCCCGGAAGACCAAGAATAACCCCGTGCTGATCGGCGAGCCCGGCGTGGGCAAGACCGCCATTGTGGAAGGGCTGGCCCAGCGGATTGTCAAGAAGGAGGTCCCCTCCTCCCTGCAGGACAAGACCATTTTCTCCCTGGATATGGGTGCGCTGGTTGCCGGTGCCAAATACCGGGGCGAATTTGAGGAGCGGTTGAAGGCCGTTCTGAACGAGGTCAAACAGGCCGAGGGCCGGATTCTGCTGTTCATCGATGAGCTGCACACCATTGTAGGTGCCGGCAAGACCGAGGGCAGCATGGATGCGGGCAACCTCTTAAAGCCTATGCTGGCCCGTGGCGAGCTGCACTGCATCGGCGCAACCACCCTGGACGAATACCGGCAGTATATTGAAAAGGACCCCGCTCTGGAGCGCCGTTTCCAGCCGGTCATGGTCAACGAACCCACGGTGGAGGACACCATTGCGATTCTGCGTGGTCTGAAGGAGCGCTATGAGAACTTCCATGGTGTGAAGATCACAGACCCCGCCATTATTGCCGCCGCCACCCTCTCCCATCGGTATATCACCGATCGGTTCCTGCCGGACAAGGCCATCGACCTGATCGATGAGGCCTGCGCCCAGCTGCGGACCGAGCAGGACTCCATGCCTACGGAGCTGGATACGGTGAACCGCCATATCATCCAGCTGCAAATTGAGGAGGAGTCCCTGAAGAAAGAGGAAGACGAGCTCTCCAAGAGCCGTCTGGCCCAGATCCGCAAGGAGCTGGCCGAGGAGCAGGAAAGCTTCAATGCCAAGAAGGCCCAATGGGAGAATGAAAAGAACAGTCTGGAAAAGGTCCAGCAAATCCGGAAAGACATTGAGGACCTACACCGCCAGATTGAGGCCGCCGAGCAGGACTACGACCTGGGCAAGGCCGCGGAGCTGAAGTACGGCCGCCTGCCCCAGCTGCAAAAACAGCTGGAGGAGCAGGAGCGCCGCATCCAGAAGGACGGCGATAACGCCCTGCTGCGGGAGAAGGTAACCGATGAGGAGATCGCCAAGATCGTGGAGCGCTGGACCGGCATTCCCGTCAGCCGCCTGGTTCAGGGCGAGCGGGAGAAGCTGCTGAATCTGGAAAGCATCCTGCACAAGCGGGTAGTTGGCCAGGACGAGGCTGTCCGCTCTGTCACCGAGGCCATCCAGCGCAGCCGTGCCGGTATTCAGGACCCCAACCGGCCCATCGGCTCCTTCCTGTTCCTGGGCCCCACAGGCGTGGGCAAGACGGAGCTGGCCAAGACGCTGGCCGAAGCGCTGTTTGACGATGAAAACAATCTGGTGCGGATCGATATGTCCGAGTATATGGAGAAATTCTCCGTCTCTCGGCTGATCGGAGCGCCTCCCGGATATGTGGGCTATGAGGAAGGCGGTCAGCTGACCGAGGCCGTCCGCAGGAAGCCCTACAGCGTGGTGCTGTTCGATGAGGTAGAAAAGGCCCATCCCGATGTGTTCAACATCCTGCTGCAGGTGCTGGATGACGGCCGGATCACCGATTCCCAGGGCCGGACGGTAGACTTCAAGAACACCATTTTGATTCTGACCTCCAACCTGGGCTCTCAGGAGCTGCTGGGCGGCATCCGGGACAACGGCGAGATTGACCCCGCCGCCAAGGAGCGGGTCATGATGCTGCTGCGGCAGAACTTCCGCCCCGAATTCCTGAACCGTCTGGACGAGATCGTATTCTACAAGCCTCTGACCAAGGAGAACATCACCAAGATCATCGACCTGCAGATTGCCAAGCTCAACAGCCGTCTGGCAGAGCAGCAGATCACCTGCCGCCTGACGGAAGCGGCCAAGCAGCACATCGTCGACGAGGCCTACGACCCCGAATTCGGTGCCCGACCCCTGCGCCGCTATGTGCAGCACACCGTTGAGACCATGCTGAGCAAGAAGATTCTGGAAGGCCGTATCACCACCGGCTCCACGGTGACCGTGGACTGTCAGGATGGGCAGCTGGTACTGGAGTAAAAGATTGGATGCGCCGTGTTTGCGGCGCATCCTTTTTTACGGTCTTTTCCGTCTGTGGACGATGCCCTGCCAGGTTTCCCGGGCGGCGCAGATTTTGTCGGCGGTGCACAGCAGGGCGCTTTCCCGGTATCTGGGCAAGGCCAGATTCAAGGGGAACATATGGGTCAGGATCATGTTGCGCTCAATGTGGTTGAGGCCAAAATCCCGCTCCGCGTTGGCCATGGCCCAGCGGGCATGGTGGAGGCCGTGGAGGGGACGGCCTTTGACCTTTACATGCCAGTCGTAAAGGAAGTAATCGTGCAGCAGCGCCCCCCGGACCAGAGAGCGGGTATTGGTCCGCAGATGCATCAGCGCCGCCAGCTGCAGGCACATGAGGGCTACCGCCACGCTGTGCTCATAGACGCTGACAGAGCCGTGCTGCATAAATCGTTTTTCCTGATCCATGCCCTGGGAGGTCAAAATGTCCCCGCCGTATTGCTGAAGAAGTTTTCTTCCCTGGAATTTGCTTTTCATAGAAATCTCCCGAAGTGATTACTTTCTCAATTTCCGCAGAACGTTTTCCCGGAGGTAGGCAAAGGCAGCGGTTTTCCGGTTCAGCAGGTACAGCAGAACGTTCGGCACCAGCACGCACAGCACGCCCCGCAAAATCAGTTCTCCCCAGGGCCCCAGGTTCCCTGCTGCGCTGACTGCCGCGATGCAGGCATAGGACACTGCCACGATTCCCAGGTGGAGCCCCTGCCGCAGGAAATAGGGCAGGCAGGAGCATTCAAAAATACGCTTGTGCAGCAGGTAGGGCTCAAACCAGAAGGAGGTCAGAAGCCGCGATACGGAGGTTGCCGCCAGAATGCCGGTGAGTCCCCAGCGGACCCCGAAGAAATAGGACAGTACAAGATTGATGGCCGCGGCATAGAGCAGGATGTTTTTCGTCTCCCGGAACAGGCCCGTGGTATTTCGGTAGCTCCACACCGGGGTGAGCACATTGGGCAGGAAGAAATTCAGGCAGATCACCGCCACGGTAGGCATAGGCAGCAGCCAGTCCTCCCCCGCCCAGATACGGATAAAGGGGTTGTAGAGCGCCAGCAGCGAAAGGGTGCAGAAAGTGGTGATCCAGGTGAATACCAGGCTATAGGCGTCAAAGACCCGGTGCTTCTGCTCCCGGGTGCCGGTGGCATTCAAGTTGCCGATAGAGCCCAGCACCGCCTGATTCAGGGTGGTGGTAAAGGCCGTCACCACCATGGTCTGAATGGTGGTGTAGGCGCCATCGTAAATCCCTACGGTGGCCGTGCTGATCATGGAGGAGATATAGAGATTGTCCGTACCGTTCAGCAGCTGGCCTCCCACCTTATAGGAGAACATGTGCCGCACATCCCGGAAGATGGCCTTCTTCTCCTCCTTGGGAAGCTCTGCTTTCTCCCGCAGGAAGGGGTACATCCGGTCTGCCTTTCCGGACAGGAACAGGTTATTGGCGATGGTCATACCGATCTGGATGAACAGATACACCGTAAAATTCCGCAGCGCCAGCAGGAACGTAATTTGCAGCAGGGTGGTGAGGAGCTTAAAGAGCATGGTGTACTTAGCGATGAGATACCGCTTCTGGTCCGCCTGGATGATGCTGGATTTGTACACCAGCAGATAGGAGCACACGGAATTGGTCAAAAACATCAGGTAGTACAGCACCAGATGGAACTGGTCAATCTCCGATTTCACCAGAATCCGCAGAATCGGCACCAGGGCCAGGCCGATGGCCCCCACGATCAGAGCAATATAGCGGTAAATCGTCTTGTAATAGCCCATCAGAGCGGTAAGCTTCTGGGTATCCCCCTCCGCCAGGGGCTTATACAGGGAAAACACCACCACATCCGCCAGCCCCAGCTCCGTCAGGGACAGCACGTCCAGGATGCTGGTATAGAGGCCATTGATGCCGGAATACTCCATGCCCAGCACCCGGATAAACACCGTCCGGGAGACAAAGCCCAGCAGCGTCACCAGCAGCTGGGCCGCCGCGCCAAAGCGGAAATTGCGAAGGGTATTGCTCAATCTGGAATTCTCATTTTTTTCCACAGGATGACTCCGTTTCTGTTAAAAAATCAACGCCGCAACCGCGGCCAGGAAGACGCTGGGCAGCATATTGGCAACCTTCAGCCGCTTGCCCCAGACCAGGTTGACGCCCACGCAGAAGATCAGCACCGAGCCCACCATGGACAGATTCGCCATGGCGGCGTCCGTCAGGATAGGACGCAGCAGGCCGGACAACGCCGTGATGCTCCCCTGCCACAGGGCCACCGGCAGGGCGGAAAAGGCGCAGCCCTTGCCCATGGAGCTGGTCATGACCATGATAATGATCAGATCCAGCACCGCTTTGGCCGTCAGCACGGAGGGGTCGTGAGAGATGCCGTCCTGGATGGCCCCCACAATGGCCATGGCGCCGATGCAGACCGTCAGGGAGGCCGTGACAAAGGCATCTACAAATCGGGGGTCCTTGGCGTTGCCTGTTTTCTCCCGGAGCCAGACCCCAAGGGCCTCAAACCGGTCTTCGATGCGCAGCAGCTCTCCAATCAGGGCTCCCAGGGCCAGGGACAGAATCAGCAGCATGGAATTCCCGCTGACGATGCCGCCGCCGGAGACGGAAAGCATTCCCTCCATGGCTCCGGCAATTCCTAAAAACATCGTAGCAATGCCACAGGTTCTGCACAGGGCATCCTGGGCATCCTTCTTGAGCCACCTCCCGCAGGTCAGACCCAGAAGGCCGCCAAGAAGAATTGCCGCTGTATTGATGATCGTTCCAAGTCCCGGCATGGGCAGGTCTCCTCTTTGTTTTCTGCCTATTTTACCGCAATCCCCCGGGATTTACAAGAGCAAAAATGGACAGCCCCGGCAAGAAAGGCTCTTGCCGGGGCTGCCTGTATTGAGGAGGAGAAGTAGCTTATTTGATTTCGGAGATCTTGACCTTGCGATCTTCCTTCAGGGAGAGGGTCGCCGCATCAGCGGTGGCGATGGCATCCCGGGCCGCCTTGCCGTTTAAGAGGTTCTTGAATTCGTCGGTCACGGGCTCGCCGTGCATGATGCCGTTGAAGAATTTCATCTCTTCTTCCATGATGCCATGGAGCCACAGTGGAGGTTTCTTTCCGGGCTTCCCGTAAAGGACAGCGCCATCCATCTCCATCTTGGTGTTATAAGTCAGAGTGCGGTCATCGTCCTCTTCCTTTGTTCTATGCAGCAGGTAATGTTCCTCGCCCTGGGGTGTTCTCACCGTCATTCCCGTATCCTTCATGTCTAGGCGGATGGCCCCCTCTGTACCTTGAATCAGCAGATAGTGTTCACTCCAACGGAAAGCGGAGCCATACTCTACAACGGCATAAGTGTTATTGCCAAATTGCAGATTCAGGAACAGCATATCGTCCTCGTCTCCGAAATGCTCGCCTTTGTGGGCCACATTGCCGCCTGTCATGGTCACCTCTGTTGCAGGGCCCATAATGAACTGGATGCAGTCCAACTCGTGAATATGATGGTACAGGTGGCCACCGGACTTTGCTCGAATCTTTTTCCAGCTTACGCTGGGCTGCATCTGCTCCCAGCCGTTTCTTGCAGAGTGGCAATAGAGAACCTTGCCAATTTTCCCCTCGTTAATAAGCTTCTTTGCGTGCCGTACACCATTAAAGAAGTTCATAACATGGCCAGCCATAAAGACGACACCTGCCGCTTCACAGGCCCGAACCATCTCGTCGCAGTCCGCATAGCTCAAGGCGATGGGTTTCTCACAGAATACATTCTTGCCGTGACGTGCCGCTGCCAGCACAGGCTCTTTATGCAGATAGTTCGGCGTTGCCACAATGACGGCATCTACATCCGGGCGAGCGCAGAGAACATCCAGGTCTGTCTCCACATCGCATTTCAGTTCCTTTGCGATGGTTTCTCCGTTCTCCGGGTCCAGCACCGCCACAAGTTTTGCGCCATCAATCGTTTCCAAAATACGTCCTAATTCGGCCCCGAAGTAACCCGTGCCAACAATTGCATAGCCAATGGATTTCATAGAAACACTCCTTCAAATTTTTCCGCACAAGCGGATTCCTTTTGCTTTTTACTTAATAGAGCCCTGAGCCAGCCCTCCGGCAATTCTCTTCTGAATCAGCATAAAGAAAATCACAGAGGGAATGACTACAACAGCGGAGGCAGCCATCATAACGCCCCAATCCAATACCTCTTGCCCTTCCAACGATTTCAGTGCTACCGCTACCGTCATTTTCGAGCTGCTGTTGATCAAAATAAGGGAGTACAGGAACTCATTCCAGGCATTGATAAAGGTGTAAATTGCCACTGCCACAATTCCCGGTGCCACAATTGGCACCACAACCTTGATAAACGCCTGCATCTTTGTTGCGCCATCGACTCTGGCTGCCTCTTCAATCTCCAACGGAACCGTCTTAAAGAAGCCAACCAGAAGCCAAACCGCGTAGGGCACCGAAAAAGTCATATACACAATGATCAAACCGATGCGACTGTTCATCAGTCCCGCTTTTCCCATAATCACGGAATAAGGAATTGCCAGCAGAATTGCCGGGAACATATAGGTTGTAATCAGCACACGGGTAATGACATTTCCAAGTCTCGGCATGAAGCGAACAATGCCATACGCACCCAGACAGGAAATCACAATTGCAATCAGCGTTGTTGCCCCGGCTACCAGGATGCTGTTCAGCACATTTGTACCGAAACCCATCTGGGAAAAAACAACCTCATAATTCTCAAACGTTACTGCTTGCGGGATCAGTGCTAAGGGGTTGGAAACAAGTTCGCCCTTTCCTTTCAGAGAAGAGGACAGAATCCATACCAGCGGAAATATCGCAATCAAGGCAAGGATTGTCAGGTATACATAACTAACAGCACCACTGAACCAGCCCCGCTTCAAACGTTTGCCTTTTTTCATCCGTTGTCCTCCTTCTCCCACTTATTCAGAATACGGAAATACATAGAGCAGACAATCAGCAGGAAGCCAAGCAAAATTACGGTCACTGCCGAAGATTTGCCAAGCTGCTTCAATCCCCAACCAATATTATAGGCGTAGATCGGCACCGTTTCCGTCGCGCCGCCTGGCCCGCCGCCAGTAATCAGGTAGATCATGTCAAAGCTGTTGAACACCCAAATGGTTCGCAGAACTACCAGCAGTCCAACAACCGTCTTGATATGCGGAACCGTAATGTGCAAAAATGACTGAAACGAAGAGGCGCCGTCGATCTGTGCGGCCTCATATTGATCTTTGGGCACCGTCTGTAGGGCAGAAACTACATTGACCATAATAAGCGGTGCGCCAAACCAGGTGTTGATAAATACCAGCGTCCAGAAAGCCGCATTCCCGCTGGTTAAGAACTGTGGAAGCGTCTGACAAATCCCCAGCTTTACCAGCAAATGAGGTAGGAAACCGGATACGCCGTTCAAAATCCATTTCCAGGACAGCGCAATGACAATAGACGGAAACGCCCAGGGTACAATCAGCAATGTCCGATACAGACCCTTTGCCTTTTTAATCCGTTCCAGCGCCATTGCGGCGGAAAATCCAACAACGAGCTGGCAGAACAGGGATGTAACCGTCCACTTAATATTTGTCAACAGGGAATGCCAAAAGTCGCTGTCTGATAAGATCGCTGCATAGTTCTTCAGGCCTACCCATTTCCAGTTGGCTTTGATCAGGTGTTTTGATGTGAAGCTGTAAAAGATGCTGGAGCCCACAGGATACAGCAGTAGCAGACCGATCACAAGGATCGCCGGAACCACAAACCACACACCGGAACGCATGATACGTTTCAGTCGGTTCGACGTTTTTTCCATGTTTTTCCTCCTTTGTGATGATAATATGCGGCGATTTTGTGCCATTCGTAGGGAGTGGCGGGGAACTCCCCGCCACTGATCTTATTACGATTAGCCGATTGACTCGAAAAGATCATTCAGCTGCTTTTCGGCAGACTGAGCAGCCTTCTCCACGTCTGTACCGTTGATAATAATGTCCTGGAACATCTTCTCAATGACGCGCTGGGAAGTCAACAGGCCGGCCTCTGCTCTGGGGCCATATTCCATACCAATAGAGGTGCTGCCATCGAGCATCTGATTCAGAACCTGATCGGCATGCTGGAACTGCTGGACAGTTTCATTCGCCTGATAGGTCGCACTATCCGTAACACCCTTCAAACCAGACATCATGCCGACAGGGACAGACAGCAGGAAGTCAACATAGCGATCCTCTTCATAGAAGAACTTAATGAATTCCTCACAGATTTCCGGGTGTTTGGAGTTCTTCCAGATAACAAGAGGTGTTGTATTCGTTTCACAGCCAACTTCGGGGTCACCGGAATTGATGCGGGGGATCGGAGCGCAATCGATCTGATCCATCAGGTCCGGTCTGTTTGCGGCAACACCGCTGATGTGGAAACCAGTATTGAAGTCAAAGCACAGCTTGCCCTGATAGTAGAGGGTTGCTTCATCCAGCGTATTATAGTTCATAGCGTCCGCGGGGGAACAATCCTTAAAGACCTTGACCCAATAGTTGATGCCGTCAATGGCGGTCTGACTGGTCAGATTTGCCTTTCCGTCTTCCGTGATCAGAGTCTCGCCTGCGCTGCGCACATACAGGTGCAGCCAGCGGGTCGCCAGCATATCATTGGTGCCCATGGGCATTGCGGCACCGTAGGCCTCCCCGTTCTCACCTTCGGTGATGATCTTAGCGGCCTGGTACATCTCTTCCCAAGTGGTAGGAACTTCCAGATTGTACTTTTCTAGCAGGTCCTTGCGATACCACATTGCCTCGGTGTTCATGTAGAGGGGAACACCATAGCAGTTTCCATCGGATGCGGTCATTTCCCGCAGGGCATTCGGCAAGAAGCGATCACGGCCGATGCTGTCGATCAGATTATCAACGGGCATCACTGCATCCGCATCGATCATTTCCACAAGCTGGGATGCAACCGTACTGCTGATATCAGGCACATTACCGGAAGCCAGCCCCGTGGTCCACTTGGTATAGAAATCAGCCCAGGAGAAGGTTTCAATGTTGATCTTCACCTTGGGATGCAGTTCCATAAACGCATCCGCGGCAGCCTGAATCTTTTCCATTCTGGGGCCCTGGGTGAAGGAGTGCCAGAAGGTAATCTCGCCTTCCAGCTCCTCAGGCTGGGCTTCCGTTTCGGCGGCCTGAGTCTCGCCGCTGGCGGCGGCAGGGGCGGCAGTGGTTGCGGCAGGAGTTTCTGTTTTTGCACCGCAGCCGGCAAAAACCGACAGGCACAGAATCAGAGACAGGGCCAGGCAAATCATCTTTTTCATTTGTTTTCCTCCTAATTTCCTTGATTTTCTCTTTGAAGGGCTTCCCTTCTTTGTGTCTTTATTGTACAAAATCCGGAACCCCTCGCGCAACACACTATCATTCCAAAACTATAACGATTCGATCACTTTGTAATCGGTAATTTACATTATGCACAAAATCAGTGCACGTTTTTTGTTGATTTTCACAAAAAGCCTTAGGCTTCATGGGAACATTTCCGGTATTCCTGTGGGCTGATGCCGAACACATCCCGGAAGGTTTTCGTGAAATAGCTTGGGGATTCATAGCCCAGCTGATAGCCAATCTCCGAAATGGAAATATTGGTCGTTGTAAGCAGGTGGGCGGCATAGAGCATCTTGGTATCCTTGGTAAACTCGTAGATGCTTTTGCCCATATAGGTCTTGAACAGACGGCGCAGGGTGCTTTCGCTGACATCGCACATCCGGCACATCTCCTCCCGGCTCAGGTTGGCCTCCGGGTGGAGGGTGATATAATCCACCAGGGCCTGAACCCGCGGGTCCGACTTTTTGTCGGAGGCCATGGCCCGGTGACGGATTCGCTTCATATCCGCCATAGATTCCATCAGCTCCCGCTCCGCCTCCACCGTCTCCCTGGGCTCCTCCACTGTAGAGGATACCTGGGCGATGGCTGCCACGATCAGGTTCAGGTAGCCTCTGGTCTCCAGGCGCTTGTATTTCGTCCGGGACACCGCGGCCTCATACATGCTCTCAAACAGCTGCCGCATACGGCTGTCCTGCTGGAAGTGGTAGAGCTGATGAATACTCCACAGGTGATTCAGCATATCCTCATCCTGAAGCTGAACAGAGTCAATAAAGCGCACGCTGATGAACACGATCTCCTCCTGAGCGGCGCAGTAGAGATAACTGCCCTGGGGAATATAGAATACATCCCCCGCCTGGACGGTATAGCTCTGATCATCCACCGTAAACACCGCGGAGCCAGAGCAGATATAGCGCAGCATACAATAGGGAATCTGTTGTGCCGCATTCACCCATTCCCTGGGAAATCGGTATTTATCCGCATAGAGAAAGGTTGGGGAATAGTTGGAATAGATCGGTTCCATGGGTGGGCCTCCTTGTTGGATTTCTGTCTTGCGTTTCTCTTTTGTTATTGTACCATTCTATATTATTTTTTCAATTATACGTGCTATTCTTGAGCGATGCGTTATAGAATTTGTCGAATTCTGACTTTTCAGGCCTGGCTGCATAGAAATCCTGAACGTTGTACGGCTGTAGATGACTGCATACCCGGGCGAATTCGTACAGTCCCCTAGTAGCTTGTTCATGCAAAAACTTTTCTTTTACTTCAGCTGGGCGGAATGTTTCGGTTGGTTATAGGAGAACGTATAATCCCGGAGGGAAACCCCAACCTTCCCCTTGCGCGACGCACCGCCCAAAGGGAAGGTTTGGGGGCCCTTGCTGTTATGCGTTCAACCGGGTTTACAACGCAAAAATCCCCCAGCGGTGTGTCCTTCAACACAGCGCTGGGGGAAATATACTATAAATCAAAAACGCCCAGCCGATTGGCCGGACGTTCTATTGGAGGGGCTCCCCAGATTTGAACTGGCCACCGGCTTCCCAGAAAACTGCGTTTCCTGGGAACCCTTACGACCTCGGATTGAATCTGCGCTTCGCGCATGGGATAAGGTCGCCAGTTCTTCGGCATAGAATCAAAAACGCCCAGCCGATTGGCCGGACGTTCTATTGGAGCTGCTAGCCAGATTTGAACTGGCGACCTCATCCTTACCAAGGATGCGCTCTACCGGCTGAGCTATAGCAGCA
>CAKTJX010000037.1 GCA_934569045.1 uncultured Oscillospiraceae bacterium | reverse complement strand
TTTTTCCATTCTCCCCCACCTTTCCCTCAAAAATCCACACATTTCCCGCCCGTTTCGGCGCAACCTATGACTGCGGAGAAAACCCGCGAAAAGAAACGGAAAGGAAGAGAATCACTATGAAAAACAGCAACGAACTGAACGTTCCCCAGGCCCGGGAAGCTATGGACAAGTTCAAGATGCAGGCTGCTCAGGAAATGGGCGTCAACCTGAAGCAGGGCTACAATGGCGACCTCACCAGCCGTGAGGCCGGTTCCGTAGGCGGCCAGATGGTTAAGAAGATGATCGAGGCCTACGAAAGCGGCATGCAGTAACATTCTCTCCGCGGCAGTTCTGAAGCGGTAATGCCGGGGATTCCGGGGTTATCTGACAAAATTGCGTTCATGCGGAAAGCAGGAAACCGGGAAGGGCCCAAAGGGGAACCTCCCGGTTTCTTGCATTTTTCGTGCCGCTGTGGTATGATAGAAAAAAAAGAATGGAGCGAAACTGCATGATACAGGCCATTTCCTTTGAAGATGGCAAACGCATACTGGATACTTACCCCGGCAGCGTCCTGCTGGATGTGCGGACGGAGGATGAGTACGCCGTGGAGCACGCGGCGGGAGCGAAGCTTCTGCCGCTGGACGAGATTGAGGACGCGGACCTTTCTGAAATTCTGCCGGACAAAAACGCCAGGATTCTGATCTACTGCCGCACCGGCCGCCGGTCTGCCCTGGCTGCCGCCCAGCTTTTTGACCTGGGCTATACCCATCTGTATGACCTGGGCGGTCTGAACGGCTGGCCCTATGGGATGGAGTATGGGCTGCTTTGACAAGCAGCCCAGGTGAAATCCAGCCTGCGGCTGGGTGAAATCTGCCTGTAGGCAGGTAAAATCCAGTCTGCGGCCGGGTGAAATCGCCCTTTGGGCGGTTATGGTGTCCCTGCGGGACGAATTTTAAAAAATGGGTACGCTGCTTTTGCGGCGTACCCAAAAAATTTACTCTACGTCCATATGCACATGGCTGCCGTCGATGGCATAGGCGTAGTGCACGCCCTGCTGCTCCCGAACCAAGGACAGGGTTCTTTCCGCGGGCCAGCCCCGGATAGAAAAGTCCATGGCCTTTCCCAGCAGATGCCGAGAATTGCTGACGCCGCCGACCTCGGCGTTGTGGGCGGCGCAGCGGACAGTGCTACTGGGGACCATGGCCGCGCCGGCCTGCTCCCGCACCCGGTCCGCCAGACGCATGAGGCGTTCACTGGGCTCTGCCGGGAAGCCGCCGCAGCGCCCGCAGGAGCAGGCGATATAGGGCTCCGTTCTGGAAAAATAGCGAATCTCCTTCCAGAAGTCCCCCGCGTTTCCGGTCTGGGGGGACTGATCCTTCCGAAGGCGGTCCTGAAACACCGCCTCCCGGAGGGCCGCCTGGGTTGCGCTGCCAGGGATGCCATCCTGTTGGAGCCCCTCCTGCCGCTGGAACGCCAGCACCGCCGCCCGGGTCGCCCTGCCGTTGGCGCCATCGATGGCACCGGGGTCATACCCCAGGTACGTCAGCAGGCATTGGATCTGCCGAACCGTCACGCCGCCTCACCGCCGTAAACCGTCTCCACCAGGGCTGTCAGCTCGGTGTACTCATCGTCGGTCAGGCGGTTCACTGCGTAGAAAACGTCCAGCTTCTTCTGGGCCGCCTCGGCGGTCTTGTAAAAATGCTTGGTGATCAGGGTCTTCATAGACTTGTACATAACGAATTTCCTCCATGTAAAAATATTTAAGTTAATGGAAATCATTCCATTTCCTCCAAATCACTTTGGTAAACCTCCTCCACCATATCGGCAATGGTGTTTACCAGCTCTTCATTCTGCGAAACGAGTGCGTCATGCTGCTCCCGCTCGTATTCCCTCTGGACATCGTCCAGTTCCTCCCAGTCCTTCCAGGGGCTCGCCATCTCCCCGGCGAACACCTCGCCGTCTTCCCGCGTCCAGCTCTGTCCTTCCGGCACGAACCGATAGCCCTTGATGTAGGCCGCGCACTTCCCGTCAAAGAAGTCCGTCTCCACCTCGGTCAGCCCGTCCCCGGAGGCGGTGAAGCACTTAAAATCCGAATCAATATAGATTTTCATACCCTCACCCCCGTTACGTCAGCCAAACCTTGTCGATATGGATTTTGTTCTCATTTCGCACAGCATAGAACCCGACGTAATAGGAGCCGGACAGTTTGCTGATATCCAGGGCGTAAGTCCCCGATGTTTCACTGCCGCTGAAGTCCAGCCGCGCGACACCGCTTGGGAAGCTTTGGTTTGACGGGTTGATCTGGGCCGTGTCCACAATACAGTGGACCTTGTCCCTGCCGCCGCTGCTGTCTTCCCATCCGTAGCCCGCGAAATTCAGCTTGGAAAAACCCGTCAGATCAACCTTCCCGAGTGTCGTCATGGTGACGGCCTTTTCCGCATAGCCGTGGAGCGCCGGGGTCAGTGTGCCGCCGCTTGCGCCCTTCAGCCGGACCATCCAGCCCCCGGTGCGGTCCGTATACTGCTCTCCCGCATTGTACAGCGTTCCGTCCCAGGTGCTGGAGAACTGCACCCAGACCCCGCTTTTATAGCAGTAGGCATCCATGGACTTCCATTCCCCGGAAATCAGCTGCAAGCACCCCCGGAAATTCAAGAGGATTTTGTTGTTCTTTCCCACATTCAGCGTGGGCAGATTGGCTGTGCTGACCCGGTCACCGTCCGTCACAGCCACGATGTAGACAAGCCCGTTGGGACTTGTTGCGCCGGGGCTTGTCACGTTCGTAATCCGCCAGTTGAGAATTGCGGCGCTGGTCTTAATCCAGATATCATTTTCCTTCGGACTGGCCGGGGCGGACGTGCTCCCGAACACACGCATATTCAGCCGGTCAACGCCGCCTCCGGCGTTTGTAAATCCAATCATTTTCTCACCTCCAACACAGTATCGTGGGAATCGTAATTGCCCCCGTGGGCGCTGTCTCGGCGTAAATCTGGATGCCCCCGTCAATCGTCCTTACAATGGGCGACAGGTTGAGGCTCTCGATGTGCACGGGCGGAAATACCACCTGGGGCACCATATCCGCGGTCACGCCGGAGAGGGCCACATTCGCATATTTCGTCCGTACCCCGTCACAGCTGGACGCGGCGGCGGTCTTCCAGGCGGACGTTGGCACCGAGATATTCGTAAAGCGAAGCGCCTTGCCCTGTTTTCCGGCAAGGTCCGCGGCGACCTTGCTGGAAAGCCACCTCACCGCCTTGTCGGACCATGTGTAACCCATGGCGCACCTCCCTCTTTACGCACCCCACATTGCGGCAAGGTCGTCCTCCGTAAGCTCCGTAATGTCGCTGCTCTTGACGTAGGCGCTCAAATCCACATCGGTGTTGCCGATCTTCTCATAGGCCTTGGAGCTGGCAACCCAGACATATTCATCGTAGTTGTCCTTGTCCCCATGGGAATGAGCCACCAGGTAGATAACACCCTTCGTGCCGGTGGTGGGCAGGGAATCAACCACCTGGATATCAATGCCGGTAATGCCGCCCAAAGCGCTGTTAATGGCCGCCTGCACCTGGCTGGAGGTCTGGTAGCCCTTGCCGGTCACGATGGTATTCACCTGGGCAGCTGTCTGGTAGCCCTTCCCGTTGATGGTGGTGTTCACCTGGTCCGCCGTCTGGTAGCCCTTGTCCGTAACGGTCTTCTCCACCTGGTCCGCCGTCTGATACCCGTAACCCTCAATTTTGCTGCCAATCTGGGCATCCGTGGGCACCGTGATATCCACATTCCGGCTGGAATCCGGGGTCATGGCCGTGCCGTTGACCTTCACCCCCACAATGGTGTTCTTCTCCGCACCCACCTTCTTCAGGTTCGCCACATCGGTAACGGCCCCGTCATAGCTCTTTTTCAGCGCTGCCGTCAGATCGTTGGTGGAAAGCCCCTTGCCGGATACCTTGTCCACCTTGCCGGAGAGGCCGGTTTTCAGCTTGGTGAGAATCCACTGGGCCCCCGTGCTGTTTAAAAATTTGTATACCATTGCTTCCTCCTTATTCAAATCAATTCCCACATTGTCTCCAGGTCCGCAAAAGACAGCGCACCCAGATCCTTTTCCGCCACAGCCCCCACATCCTCAGCGGTATACTCCGGTTTCACCGGATTTTTCGCCCAGGCAGGGACCGTGGGGTCCTGCTCTGCCACGTCTCCCCGGATCACGCTTCCATTGAGCCGCGGCAGATTGCGCAGTTTGTTGTAGTCCTGCTCCAGCTGCCGGAACGCTTCCGCGGTCTTCAGCTCCACCTCTGGCAGCTCCTCCGTCTCCAGATACGCCTCCGGAAAAATCACCGCAGAACCTCCTTTCTCAGCAGCCCCCGGTTCATGACCACACCAATCCGGGACGCCCCCGCCCCGCCGCTGTACTCCAGCCACCGCAGCTGAAGCTGCACCGCGCCGGGAGCGAACCGAAGCGTCTCCTCCTGGGTCAGGGTCAGCCGCACAGATCGTTCCGCCACCTCCAGCCGTGGGTCCGGCGATTTGACCGTCAGGGTTCGGTCCCCCTGGGCCAGAGTCAGGCTCACACGCTTCTGGGCTGTCAGATCCGGGGCGGGCTCCGTAAGATGCACCGTCAGTGTCGGTGTGGTGCCCTGGATCATGGTTCCACCTCCCGTCTCATCGGTTGACCTCCGCCAGAATAGAAATCGCCATTGTGGGCTTTTCCTCCAGGCAGGTCAGCACCAGCTGCCCGCTCCGCGCCTCCACCTGGGAAACACAGCTCCAGGCATCCCGCTGGGATAGGGCCGTGGCGGCGTTTCCATCGTAGACCGGGGCCACATGGGGCGTATCCGAATCCAGCAGTTCCGGCATGGACAGATACTGGATATAAGGGCCGCTGCCGGTCCAGTCTGTGGAAACCGTGGCCGTCAGCACCCTTCGGCGGCTGTCCACATAGCTTTTGGTTGCACCGTCGGACGCCCCCTGGGGCGCTGCCAGATTGGTCAGGGCGAAGCCCCCCATAGAAATCGCCCCCTGCATGGTGCCGCCTTTGACCGCCAGCGCGCCAACGCTGTCCGCGGTCAGATTGACCGCTCCGGCCTCGTCCGGGGACACGCCGTTGATACTGCGGACAACGTGTTCTCCCACATCGCCCCTCGGCCCCTGGGGCCCTGGGTCACCTTTGTCGCCCTTGTCTCCTTTCTCTCCCTTCTCGCCCCGAATGGATTCCAATGGGTACAGGTTTCCATCCAGATCCTTTACCCGCAGCAGCGGCGGGCTCTGGCCGGGGTCCAGCTGCACCCGGTAGCCCTCCGGCATCTCCCCCGGGCCCACATAAACCTCGCTGTGCCGCAGAAATGCCCGGCGCTCCCCACCCCGGTAGCGGACAATCAGCTCCACGCCGTCCGGCAGTTCCTTCAGATCCAGTCCCGTGTCCGCCATGGCCTCCAGCAGCTGGTCATAGAGGCTGGGACTGGGGTCCTCCGGGGGCCCCCACTGGCTGCGGATGCTCTGCCGCACCGCCACCCGTGCCCCGGTGGTGGTGCGCAGATTTTCCGCGAACACGCCAACCTCCAGCCGCCTGGCATTGCCGATCACCGGAACAGGACAGCGGTTTCCCAGAAACAGCACATCCGTATACCCGTTCTCCGTCTGAAACCGGGCAGTCTTCCGGTCTGTTTGCTCCCATTCGGAGTCAAAATCAAACAATACCGCATAGTCGCCGCAGCCGCAGACATAAACCGTGTGATCTGCCTGGGTCGCAATCTTGTCCCGCACCGCAATTTGAATTTCCGGCAATTTTCTCCCTCCTTTTCCGGGTCTCCCAATCCGGTGAGCGCAGCAGTTGTCCACCGGATTGGTTTCTTTTTTTCAACCCTCGCGTATAAAATAGCACATATGTTCAGTTTTGTCAAATTGGGGTTTGTGGAAGTAAAAGAGCGCCCGATTGAGCGTATAACCTAAAAAGGAAACCCCAACCTTCCCCTTGGGGAAGGTTGGGGCTCCTTTTTTGAGGGTATACGTTCAACCGGGCACACAATTACTTCCACAAACCCCAATTTATCTTCCTCCCCATCTGGAAAACCGGTCTCCTTTGTGGTATGATAGCAAAAATCAACCCAAAGGAGACCTTTTATGCTTCCGGAAGCATTTTTGAAACGAATGGAGCGGCAGCTTGGGGCGGAATATCCTGCCTTTCTGGCGAGTCTGGAACGGCCGCGGGCGGTGGCGCTGCGGTTGAACCCGCTGAAATGTGACACGGTTCCCGCCCTGCCCTTTCTGGGCGCGCCGGTGCCCTGGGAGCCCATGGGGTATTACTATAACCCCACTGCCCGGCCCGGGCTGCACCCCTATCATGAGGCCGGGGTATACTATTTGCAGGAGGCCAGCGCCATGTCCGCCGTGGCCCTGCTGGACCCCCAGCCTGGCGAAACCGTCTGTGACCTCTGCGCCGCCCCCGGTGGGAAAACCACCCAGATTGCCGGACGGATGCGGGGAATGGGGCTGCTGCTTGCCAACGAATTCAGCCCCGCCCGGGCAAAAATCCTTTCCCGGAACATCGAGCGCATGGGCGTGGCCAACGCCATTGTGACCAACGAGAAAACCGAAAATCTGGCCAAGCGCCTGCCCGGCTTCTTTGACCGGGTGCTGGTGGATGCCCCCTGCTCCGGGGAAGGCATGTTCCGCAAGGAGGAGGCGGCAGTCACCGACTGGAGCCAGGGAACCGTGGAGATGTGCGCCGCCCGGCAGGCAGAGATTCTGGACAACGCCGCGAAGCTCCTGAAGCCCGGCGGGCGGCTGGTGTATTCCACCTGCACCTTTGCCCCGGAGGAGGACGAGCAGGCTGTGGCCGCCTTCCTGGAGCGGCACCCGGAATTCCGCCCGGAGGCGGTGGATGCCCCCTGGTTTGAGCCGGGGGGAACCGGCTCCTACCGGATGTGGCCCCACAAGATGCTGGGCGAGGGACATTTTGGTGCGGTGCTGCGTAAGCTGGAGGGGGAAGAACCGGAGATTCCGCTGGAAAGCGGGCAAAAGCTGCCGAAGCCCTGGCTGGAATTTGCCGCCCAGGCGGGCATCCGCCTCCCGGCGGGGGAGGCCCTGTGCTTTGGAGACCGGCTGTACTGGATGCCGGAAAAGGCGCCCGCGCTGAAGGGCCTGCGGGTTCTGCGGCCCGGTCTGGAGCTGGGGGAGCTGAAAAAGGACCGCCTGGAGCCGGCCCATGCCCTGGCCCTCTGGTCAAAGGACGCGGGACAGACGGTTTTGCTCTCCTCTGCCGGGCCGGAAATCCAGGCCTACCTCCACGGCGACGTACTCCCGGACACGGCAAAGGGCTGGTGCCTGGTCACCGTAGACGGCTACAGCATCGGCTGGGGCAAGGGCGATGGCCGCCAGATCAAAAATCACTATCCAAAGGGACTGCGCCGATAAAAAGCAGACTCTGGCCGCAAAAAAGATTTTCGCTTTACAAATAGTCCGTTCCATGATAGAATATCTTGGAATTTTAATGTTCTATCCCCGAATCTATCACAAGGAGAGGATCATTCCTTGGCCAGATATGAAATAAACGGCGGCAGACCCCTGGAAGGGACCGTCACCATCAGCGGCGCGAAAAACGCAGCAGTCGCCATTCTGCCCGCCGCGCTGCTGGTCAGCGGAAAGTGCCGCGTTGAAAACGTACCTGATATCTCCGATGTCCGAATCCTGCTGGACATTCTGGAGGGTATGGGCGTAAAGCTTTCCTACCCGGAGCCCCATGTGGTGGAGTTAGACAGCTCCGATGTACAGTGCACCACCCCGGACCCGGAGCTGGTAAAGAAAATGCGGGCCAGCTACTATCTGATGGGCGCGCTGCTTGGCCGGTTCGGCCATGCCCATGTAGCCCTGCCCGGCGGCTGCAACTTTGCCTCCCGTCCCATTGACCAGCACATCAAGGGCTTCCTGGCCCTGGGCGCGGACGTGGACGAGCGGGAGGACTATATCGCCCTGAAGCCCACGGAAGAGGGGCTCCACGGGGCCCGGATCTCCCTGGATATGGCAAGCGTGGGGGCCACCGTCAACATTATGGTGGCGGCAACCCTGCTTCCCGGCCAGACCGTCATTGAAAACGCGGCCAAGGAGCCCCATATTGTGGACCTGGCCAACTTCTTAAATACCATGGGCGCCCGGATCACCGGGGCCGGAACCGACACGGTCAAGATTCGCGGTGTCAACAGCCTGCGGGGCGGTAGCTACGCCATCATCCCGGACCAGATTGAGGCCGGAACCTATATGGCGGCGGTCACCGCAACCGGCGGGAATATTCTGGTGCAGAACGTCATCCCCAAGCACATGGAGTGCATCACCAGCAAGCTGGAGGAGATGGGCGCGAAGATCATCGTCTTTGACGATGCCATCCGGGTCATTCGCAGCGGCCCGCTGCGGCAGACCACCGTCAAAACCCGTCCCTATCCTGGCTTCCCCACAGATATGCAGGCCCAGGTCTGCGTGTGCATGTCTCTCGCCAGAGGCACCAGCCGCCTGACCGAGAGCGTATATGAAACCCGCTTCTTCGGCTACTGTACAGAGCTGGAGAGCATGGGTGCCAACATCCGCATTGACGGCAAAACCGCTACGGTGGTGGGCGTGGAGCAGCTCTACGGCGCTACTGTCTATGCCCACGACCTGCGGGCCGGGGCAGCCCTGGTAATCGCGGGCCTCAGCGCCCAGGGCACCACCCAGGTGGAGGATATCCACTATGTGGAGCGGGGCTATGAGGACCTGATCGGCAAGCTGACCGCCCTGGGCGCACAAATCCGCCGGGTGGAAGACTGAATTTCGCAAGGGGTTGTTAAGAAAGGGTGTCATTGCGAACCAGTGATCGATGTCACGGGTTCGCAATCCCCCGGTTAGGCGTAACAGGCCTAAATCTTCTACCAAACTGTTTGAAGATCCGGGGGATTCCCACACCAGTGTGCGCACTGGTTCGGAATGACAGCGTCTTTTTTAACAGCCCTTTTTCAAAACAGGAGGAGTGCAGGCTATGGCCACTATGGAACAGCAGGTAGAAGGCATTGTGGATACCATTCTGGAGGACTACCACAACGGCCGCAGCATCGACCGGATGAACCCCTTTGCCCACCCGGACAAGGAGATCGTCATTGACATGATCGGCAAGCTCCTGCGCATCATCTACCCCGGCTTCAGCCGGGATAAGACCTACCGCATCTACAACACCCACCACAACCTGTCCATGCTCATTGAGGACGTGATGTACAACCTGGTCAAGCAGCTGACTATGGTCTTCCGCCCGGAGCTGGAGGAGCGGGCAGCCCTGGAAAAGGCCCAGCAGGTCAGCCTGGATTTCTTCCGGGCCATCCCGGAGCTGCGCAGCATCATTCAGACGGATGTGGAGGCCTTCTACGAAGGGGACCCCGCCGCCTACAGCACCGATGAAATCGTCTACTGCTACCCCGGCATGTTCGCCATTACGGTCTACCGGCTGGCCCATGTGCTCTACACCATGGGGGTTCCCCTGCTGCCCCGAATTATGACGGAGCACGCCCACAGCGTCACCGGCATCGACATCAACCCCGGTGCCACCATCGGCAAATACTTCTTCATCGACCACGGCACCGGCATCGTCATCGGAGAAACCACCGTCATCGGGGACCATGTGAAGGTCTACCAGGGCGTAACCCTGGGTGCCCTGACCACCCGGGGCGGCCAGAGCCTGCGGGGCAAACGCCGCCACCCCACCATTGAGGACAATGTAACCATCTACGCCGGTGCCTCCATCTTAGGCGGCGACACGGTGATTGGGCAGGACTGCGTCATCGGCTCCAACGTCTTCATCACCAGCTCCGTCCCCCCCTGCACCACCGTCAGCGTCAAGAGCCAGGAGCTCCAAATCCGCCAGCGGGACTGCAAATCGGAACCCTTCTGGCCCGCGGAGCCGGAGAAAAAATAACAGTCAGCCGCCTTTGGAGTTTCTCCGGAGGCGGCTTTTTGATATGCATATCCTCTGTTCTATAACGTTATAGCAGAACTCTAATATCAACAAAATTGTATTTTCGTTTGTGGTATGGAATTATAGAATTCTCCAATTGACTTTTTTCTCCCTATTTCCTATAATATTCAACGCAAATGAATTGTATCCCAGGCTCTGGAATGGAGTGTGATACTCCGCGAGTCGGTCACTGTGAAGCTGCCTCTGGGCAGATAAGTCAGATACATCCCGGGATACCTGCCAGACTCCGCCGAAACCGGAGCATGGGAACGAAGGCTTTCTCAAGCGCTTGTTTTTGTGCGCCCTTTTCGGAGGGCGCACATTTATTTTTCTTGAGAAAGGAAGCAAACCCATGAACACAAAGAAACTGATCTGCATGACCCTGGCCCTGATGCTGGCCCTGTCCTGCCTGGCTGGCTGCGGCAGCACCGCCCCCGCCGCCACCACCGAGGCTGCCACCACTGCCGCCACCGAGGCAGCTGCCGAAACCACCACAGAATCCACCACCGAGGCCACCGAGGACTACGGCACCGTGGTGATCCAGAACGGCGACCGGACCGTCACCTTCACCTCCATGCCCACCGGCGTGCTCTGCGCCAACCTGTACTCCGCCGAGAACATGGTCATGCTGGGCCTGGGCGACTACATTGTGGGCAAGAACGTCCACACCAACCCCGCCGAGCTGCCCCTGCCGGAGCTGGCAGACGCCTTTGAGAACATTCCCGAAATCGAGCGCTCCAACGAAAACGCCGTCGCCAGCGGCGCGGATCTGCTGATCGGCCAGATCAGCGCCTTCAAGGACACCTCCTGGGGCACCTATGAGCAGCTGGAGTCCGAGGGCATCAACTGCCTGACCATCACCGGCACCATCGTCCCCGATGAGACCGTGGAGGATGTGTACACCGACATTGAGAACCTGGGCAAGATCTTCAAGGTGGAGGACAAGGCCGCCGCGCTGATCGCGCAGATGAAGGATTCCATTGCGGAGACCCACAGCAAGGTTGCGGACGTTGCCGAGGCAGACAAGCCCAAGGTATTCGTCTTCGATATGTACAAAGAGGACCAGATCTACACCACCGCGGCCGGTCTGGAGAGCAACCTCATTGAGCTGGCCGGCGGCATCAACACCACCCGCAACCAGGCGGATTCCCGTTGGTTCTACACCTCCGTAGAAACCCTGGTGGCTGCCAATCCCGACATCATCATCATCAATGACTACGGCTCCCAGACCGTGGACGAGAAGATTGCCTACATCACCGGCAACCCCGCCTGCGCCGACATTCCCGCCGTTGTGAACAACCGGTTCCTGGTGATTCCCCTGGTAACCGTCATGCAGGATATCCGCGCCGCAAGCGCCTGCCAGACCATGTCAGAGTACTTCTACCCGGAACTGTTCGCCTAATGCCCCTAAAGGTGGGATGACCGGTTCGGTTATCCCACTTTTTATAAGGAGAATCTATGAACAAAAAAGTCTGGATTGTGGCCTTGTTTTTGATTTTGACGCTGGCCGTTGTGGTATCGGTGCTGGTTACCGTCAGCTTTGGTTCCACGGAGCTGAGCCTTTCCGAGGTCTACGCCATTCTCTATGACCACTTGTTCCAGGGGGATGCCCGGGTCAATGCGGGTGTGTTCCCAGGAACCCACCTGAAAATCGTCTGGCAGATTCGTCTGCCCCGGACCATTTTTGCCATGCTGGTTGGGGCGGGCCTGGCCATCTGCGGCAATGCCATGCAGTCGCTGGTTCTGAACCCCATTGCAGACCCCTATGTGCTGGGCATCTCCTCCGGTGCCTCCGCCGGGGCCGCGCTGGCGCTGCTGACACCCATTTCCTTCCTGGCGGGCCAGCGGCAGACCACGGTCTTTGCGTTTCTGGGGGCCCTGTTCTCCGCCTTCATTGTCTATTATCTGGCGAAAAAGGCGGGCGGCGGTAAGCTGCAGCCGGTGACCCTGCTACTGTCCGGCACGGCCGTGAACGCGGTCATGAGCGCCATTACCAGCTACCTGATCTTCCGGGCCAAGAGCCCAGAGAGCATCGCCGCCGTATACAGCTGGCAGATGGGCTCCATCTCCGCCGCC
Source organism: uncultured Oscillospiraceae bacterium (assembly GCA_934569045.1). GTDB lineage: Bacteria > Bacillota > Clostridia > Oscillospirales > Oscillospiraceae > Faecousia. Next base: position 9,805 of record CAKTJX010000037.1, on the reverse strand, counting down.
CAGTGGAAATCTCTGGCCATGCCTGCGGCTTTCGTTGTCGCGGGAGTGGTAATCTTCACGCTGATGGGCTCCCGATTCAATATGATGATGATGGGCGATGAGGACGCGGCGGCCATGGGCCTGCGGGTAAAGCTGTTCCGCTCGGCCATGTTTCTGGTGTGCTCCCTGGTGGTGGCCTCTCTGGTATCCATTACGGGCATCATCGGCTTTGTGGGTCTGGTGGTTCCCCATGTGACCCGGCTCATTTCCCGCACCAGCGACAATCGGGTCATTATGCCAATGAGCGCGTTGGTCGGTTCCATCTTCATTCTCTGGGCGGATGCCTTCGCCCGGTGTGCCTTCGGTGCGGTGGAACTGCCCATCGGCATTGTCACCGCCTTTATCGGCGCACCCTTCTTCATGTTCCTGATGATCCGCAGCGGTTACGGAGGTGGAAAGCAATGATTCTAAGCTATGATTCCATCCGGGTCAAGCTCGGGAACAAGCAGATTCTGGAGTCTGTCAGCCTGGCCACCCATCCTGGGAAGCTGGTGGGCATCATCGGGGCCAACGGCTGCGGCAAATCCACGTTGATCAAAACCACCTTCGGCACCGTGCCGAAGCAGGGCGGCTCCATCACCCTGGACGGCCAGCCCATTTCCCATTTCTCCCCGCGGGAGCTGGCCTCCATCCTGGGCTATGTGGGCCAAGACAGCAATTGCGCCTTTGATTTTACGGTTTCTGACGTGGTATCCATGGGGCTCTATGCCCGGAAGGATCGGAAAAACGGGAAGCAGATCGTTCAGAACGCCATGGAGGAGCTTGGCGTGGCCCCGCTGGCGGACCGGAATATCCAGAGTCTTTCCGGCGGCGAGCGGAAAATGGTCTTTATCGCCCGGGCCATCGCCCAGGGGGCCCAGACGCTGATTCTGGACGAGCCCACGAACCATTTGGACATCCGTCATCAGCTGTTCGTCATGGACTATCTGAAGCGCTCCCGGAAGGACACCCTCCTGGTCATCCACGACCTGCGCCTGGCGGCCCACTACTGCGACTACCTCTACATGCTCTGTGACGGCCGGGTTTACGCCCAGGGGACACCGGAGGAGGTGCTGTGCACGGAAAACGTGCAGCACGTTTTCGCTGTGCCTGGGTACGCGGCAGGGAGCGAACAGGGGAATTCGGATTTCATTCTATTCCCATAGAATAATAGAAACATCCGACATTGCAGGTTTTCTGCGGTGTCGGATGTTTTTTGTTTGTATGGTTGGAAATTAACCTGGTAATTTCGTAGGCTGGGTCCCTCCGGGGGCCCTTTTCTTGTCCCGTCGGAGGCACCCAGCTATAACAAGGACAAGGCCCTGTCCGAATGCCTCCGACCTAAATCTGTACCACCTTTCCCATTTCCGCCGAAGTCCTGTGGGAAATAGAAATCACCGTCCGGTTTTCCGAGACTGCCTTTAACGCCCGCAGAACCGTCTGCTCCGTCTCCGCGTCCAGGTTGGCGGTGATTTCGTCCAGCAGGAGAAGCTCCGGGGACGTGACCGCTGCCCGGGCGATGGAGAGGAGCTGCCACTGGCCCTGGGAGAAGAACTCCGGGGTGCAGATGGTGTCAAAGCCCTGGGGCAGGTCATCGATGGTCTGGGCGAGGCCTGTCAACTCCGCCACGCCGCGGAGCTGCTCCTCCGGGATGGTGAAATCGAACAGGGTAATCTGATCCCGCACCGTGCCGGGGACCATGTGGAAGGACTGCTCCACATAGCCGAACCACTGCCGCCGCTCCTTCGGCGGGATGGCCTCCGGGGAAACGCCGCGAATGAAAACCTGGCCCTGCTGGGGCGTGTACAATCCCAGCAGGAGCTTCAGCACCGTGCTCTTTCCCGCGCCGGTGCGGCCCATCAAGGTCACCTGGTCCCCCTGCTCCACCCGGAAGCTCTTGTCTTGCAGCACCACCTTGTCATCGTAGCCGAAGGTCACGTCCCGCAGCTCCGCTACCGGGCTGCCGGGGATGGCCTGCCGGGGGGCGGGAACGGTGCGCTCCTCCCAGGAGAAGAATTCATTGATCCGGTGGATGCCCGCCACGGCGGACTGGATGGTCTGGATTTCCATGCCCAGGCTTTCCACAGGGGCGAAAATCTGGCCGATATAGTTCATCACCGTCACCGCGGTGCCGGCGCTCATGCCGAACAGCCGCAGAACCCCAGGACTTCCCACCGCAGACAGCAGCATCACCAGGGCCACCACCGCCGCGTTCAGGGTCAGAATGACGGGGGAATACACCGCGTCATAGAAATTCGTCTTCTCCATGGCCCGGTAGCTCTCCCCGATGGCGCGGTCATACCGTCCCTCCATATAGCGCTCCTTGCTCAGGCAGTGGATGGTGCGGATGTTGTGCAGGGTCTGGGGCACCTGGGAAGATGCCCGGCTCACCGCCCGCCGGTTCTCAATCTGGGCAGTGAGCATATTCTTCTGCACATGCCGGGTAAACCAGTAGAGCAGAGGCAGCAGGGCCAGCAGAATCAGGGAAAGCCCCCGGTTGCGAACCCAGATCACCGCCAGAATGCTGATAATCGTGCACACGTCCGCGAACATACTGACAATGCCGGAGGTGAACAGGTTTTCCACCGTGTCCACATCCCCCACAAACCGGGACACCAGGCTTCCGGGCTCCTGGCCGGAGAGCCGGGCTGTGGTTAGGCGGGTCAGCTTCTCCATCAGGCTGCTGCGCAGACCGTGGGTGATTTTCTGGCCGAACACCGTCAGCAGAACCTCCCGGGCAGACTCCAGCAGCCCCGCCAGGGCCAGCATTCCAAAGTAGGCCGCCGCCGTCCAGAAGGGGACCGCCGCTCCGGCGCTGAGCTGATCCACAATCCGGCCCAGAATCACCGGCGGCACCAGCGCCGCGGCAACCGCCCCGGCCACCGCCAGCACCAGGCCCACGGTGAGCCAGAGGTGCTGCCGCAGGGTGTTCCAAATGACCTGTTTCACGCCTGTCTTCATATCTGCCCGCCTCCTCTCTGATCTTCATACAGCTTGGCGTAGGCGGGAGCCTTTGCCATGAGCTCCCGGTGGGTGCCCTGGGTAACAGCTCCGTCCTCCAGATACAGGATGTGATCCAGCTCCGGGAACAGGTAGAGCCGGTGGGAAATCAGCAGCACCACGCTGTCCTTCGCCGTCTTGCGCAGATTTTCAAACACCTGCCGCTCTGTAGCCCGATCCAGGGCTGAGAAGGGATCGTCCAGAATCAGCACCGGGCGGCGGTGGCACAGGGTCCGTGCCAGGGCCAGCCGCTGGGCCTGGCCGCCGGAGAGCCCCCCGCCATCGCTGCCCACAGGGGTCTGAATCCCCTGCTCCATGGCCTCCACCTCTTTGTCCAGGCAGACCAGCCGCAGATAAGTCCAGGGTTCTTGATTTTCGCCCAGCAGAATGTTCTCTTCCATCGTGCCGCTGAGCAGCTCCGGGTCGTGTCCCAGATAGCCAATCACGCGGCTTAACGTTCCCCCGTCCATATCCCGCAGCTCCTGCCCCCCGAAGGTGATGGAACCCCCATAGGGATATTCACAGAGGAAGGCCTTGCCCAGGGTGGATTTGCCGCAAGCCACCGGGCCGGTGATGCCGATGAGCTGCCCCGGCTGGGCGGTAAAGGAAATATCCTTCAGGATCTCCCGGCCATTGGGGTAGGAGAAGCACAGGTTCTCCACACGCAGCATTTCCGGTTCCATGGGCGCTGCCTCCGCCTGCGCTTCGGCATCCGGGGCGGAGAGCATGGGGCGAATCCGGTTCCAGGACACCTGGGCCTTGTGCACCGCGTTGAAAAGCTTGGCCGCGCTTGAGGATTTCGCTGCCAGCTTGGTAAAGCAGGACAGGAAGGTGGCAAAGGCCGCGATATCCCAGCTGCTCCGCCCGGTGCCCAGCACATTTTTCTGGCCGAAATAGAGGATGAACAGCACCCCCGCCATGGAGACAATCCGGTAGACGGGGGGCATGGCGGCATTCCACACGCTGGCCTTCACCGCCGCCGTCTCATAGTCCGAAAGGTTTTTTTCATAGTCCTGCCGCCGGGCCTCCTCCCGGCCGAAGACCCGGTAGGTCACGCCGTTGCGGGCCCGGTCCATAGTGGCCGTGCTGAGTAGGCCGGACTGAATCTTAAAGGCCGCCCCCGCCCGCTGGATCAGTCCCTTCATCTTCTCCGCGGTGTAATAGGAGATGGGCGGGAAGAGCATACACAGCAGCGCCAAGCGCCAATCGTACACCAGCAGCATCCCGGCATAGGCGGCCAGGGCCACGCCGGTGTCAAAAATCTCCGTGGTGAACTTGCGCATGCCCTCTACGCAGTCGTCCACATCCAGGATGGCCTTGGTCATAACGCTGCCCTCGCCCTCCTCCTGGAGAGCGGCGCGGCTTTCCCGCACCAGTTTGCCATAGAGCACCTGCTTCATGCGGCGGTTGACATTGTTGGCAAACCGCCGGACGTAGAAACGCTTGAGATACCGGGCTCCCTGGACCCCCAGCGTCACAAGCACATAGGCCGCCACCAGGGCCAGCATAGCGGAAAAGCCGCTGTTTCCAGACAGAATTCCCACAAGCTTTCCCGTCATGGCACCCTCAAACCAGGGCCCCGCCAGCAGGCCCACATTGTAAATAAGCCCGGAAACCGTCACCGCCGCCAGAGCCTTCCACTCCAGGCGAAAATAGGATAGGACGCTGTCCGGCCGGAATTCACGCTTCATGATGGTCTTCCCCCTCCAGCAGCGCCGTCAGATCCCGAAAACCCGCCTGCCGCTGAAGCTTCGACTTCCGGTAGAGGGTGTCCAGGGTCTGGCAGAAGGCCTGCTTTTCCTGCTGGGGCAGCTCCGAGAGCAGCCACTCGTAGAAGACGGACTCGATGTGGGCCTTGGAATTTTTCAGCTTCTCCGCCTGCTCCGTAGCGTAGAGCAGCTGGCTTCTGCCGTCCTCCGGGTTGGGCCTGCGGATCAGGTAGCCCTTTGCCTCCAGATTTGCTACCCGCTTGGCCGCCGCCCCCTTGTCAATTTTCAGCGTCTCCCGCACCTGGGTCTGGGTAATGCCGGGATTGTGCCGCACCAGGTGGATCACGTCAAATTCCGCCGTGCCGATGCCCTCCTCCTTCATGGTCTGCACCGTGAATTTGCTGACCTCCCGGACGATCTTGGTCATCTGCCTGTGGGTTATGTCCATGGCTGTGCCTCCTTTTAGTTGTATGTTCAACTAATTAGATGATAGCACAACTAGTTTCAGCTGTCAACGGCTTTTGCGCATTTGGTTGCATGTATAACTGAAAGAGCAACCCCCTACCTTCCCCTTGGGGAAGGGGGACCGCCCGTGGCGGTGGATGAGGGCGGTACAGGTTTAACGCCTGTACCGCCCCGGGCGAATTCGTACCAGCCTAGCACAAATAGTACGAATTCGCCTGAAGTTTCTCCATATCGGTCCTGCGTCCCGCCCTCATCAGTCAGGGCTACGCCCTGCCAGCTTCCCCGGAGGGGAAGCTTAGTTTAGCTTCTACGAATTCGCCCGAAGTTTCTCCGTATTGGTTCTGCGTCCCGCACCTCATCCGTCACGGCTGTGCCGTGCCACCTTCCCCAAGGGGAAGGTAGTTTTTCTTCTCCTCGTAGCTGTCCAGGAAATGATGCGTCACATTTCCCTGCTTATACGCAATCACCGTATCCAGATTCACATTCTCCACGCTGCGGAAAATCCGGGCGGGGATTTGGGGATCCTGCTGGGAAAGGGTGCGGATGAGCTGCTTGATTTCTGCCCGCTTAGAGCCCTTCTCCGTGCCGCCGCAGGAGGCACAGCTCTCGGTCAGGCGGCAGGCGCACTGGATGAAGTGGAGGTCGTTGTAGTCCCGCCAGCGGAGGATATCCTTCTCCCGGATCAGATACATGGGGCGGATCAGCTCCATGCCGGGGAAATTGGTGCTGTGAAGCTTGGGCATCATGGTCTGAATCTGGCTGCCATAGAGCATGCCCATGAGGACGGTCTCGATCACGTCATCATAATGGTGCCCCAGGGCGATCTTGTTGCAGCCCAGCTCCCTGGCCTTGCTGTAGAGGTATCCCCGGCGCATCCGGGCGCAGAGGTAGCAGGGAGAACCGCCCTGGTTTGCCACAATATCAAAGATCTCCGTGTGGAACACCTGGATAGGGATGCCCAGCAGCTTGGCATTCTCCAGCACTGCCTGGCCGTTCAGCTGATTGTAGCCGGGGTTCATTACCAGGAAAACCAGCTCAAAATTCTGTCTGCCGTGGATCTTCAGCTCCTGAAAGAGCTTCGCCATCAGCATGGAATCCTTGCCGCCGGAAATGCACACAGCGATTTTGTCCCCATCCGAAATGAGCTTGTACTGCTTGATGGCCCGGATAAAGGGCGTCCACAGCTCCTTGCGGTAGGTGGTGATGATGCTGTGCTCCGCCCGGGCCCGGCGCTGGGCGGAAAGGGTCTCGTCCGCCGCGGTGCGGGATAGAGCCCGGCGCAGATACTCCCGGTAGCCGCCCCGGATGCTCACAACCGGGAGCCCCTGGGCCTGCCACTGCTCCGCAAGCTCCAGGGAGCGCACCCCGCTCTGGCAGAGCAGATACACCGGCTCCCGGCAGTCCTCCCTTTTCAGCGTCCCTTCCGGGATATTCACCGCCCCAGGATAGGTGCCGTAGGCAAACTGCTCCGGTTGGCGCATATCGATCACTCTGGGCTTTTCCAGCCCCTCCAGCTGGTCAAATGTAATTTCACAGTCCACTTGCTTTTCCCTCTTATTCTCCCCTGTATTTCTGAGTAACGCAGTAGGCATTATACCGAAAACCGCTTTTCTTGTCAAGGGAAGTGCCGTGTGGAACTGTGCCTGGTGTTTTTCGGTGCAATTCAGGCCAACCACCTGTCGAAAACCCCGGCAGGTGGTTGGGATGTCTCTTGCAATTCGTGTATAATTCTGCTAGAATTATCATAGAATTATAAAGGAGGTGCAGTCGACATGATTATCAAATCTTCTACGACTCTGCGCAATGACTATGGCACAATTTCCGATTTGGCCCACAAGGCATCGGAGCCCATCTATATCACCAAAAATGGGGAGGGCGATCTTGTGGTTATGAGCATCGAGGCCTTTGAGGAGCGGGAAGAAACCCTGCGGCTGCGGGCCCGGCTGGAAGCCGCGGAGAGCCTTCGGTTGGCAGGTGCTCCCACCTACACGGCTGAAGAATCCCGCAAACGGTTGGAGGCGATTCTGCGACGTGGCTAAGCTGATTATTTTGGAGCCCGCTCAGCGGGAGCTGGAAGAAATCGCCCGGCTCCATTTGTGTCTGGTAGGCCGGGAATCCGCCGCGAGAATCGTAAACGAGATTCTGGATACCCTGCAAAGACTAGAACAGTTTCCCTTATCCGGCCACGTCCCCAGAGACCGATTTCTGCGGCAGAGCGGCTATCGGCTGGTCATCGCCGGAAAATATATCTGCGTGTACCGCTGTATCGGGGACGAGGCGCTGGTGTATCACATCGCCCACGGGGCAAGGGATTATCCCCGACTGTTCAAAGCAATGCGGGAGGAGCAGTGATCCGACCACCGGACTGCGCAGCCTGACAAAGGCCCCCACTTTCAGCAAGCGAAAGTAGGGGCTTTGTCAGGCTGCGCGGTTTTTATCCTGATTCTGCAAATCGTTTTTTCAATTTCAGAACATTCACTCTACAGAAACAGGGATATAGCAGTATGTTTCAATGGTGGGTCTGCCCCAGGCATCCAATCCCCAGCCCTTGGGGAATATCAGGGATTCCACCTGGCTGATATCCAGGATGCCATCATACATCGAACTTTCTATAAAATAGATCATCTTTTCACGGTCCTCAAAGCCGAAGGAAGACTCAACGCACCAGTATTCGCTGCCATCCTTCATACGGACACCGCAGACGCCCTGGGAAAGTGGGACCAGCTCATTCCAGCCTTCCCAGTATTCCTTTACCTGGTAGCGGGTGCGCAGACTTAACTGGCCGATCTCGGCATCCAGCAGGACCACATCGCTGTCTCCGATTTTGGCGTTGGGCGTGACCGTGATGCTGTCGCCGGTTCCGGTCAATGTCCATTTCAGCTCCCAGTGGCCTTCCACCGATGGTTCGGACACACCGCCCTTCTGTTCGCTCTCAAAGTCGATGCTGTGAAACCGGAAGACGATCTCCTTGCCCATATAGCGGCCATCCGTTTCCAAGAAGGAGATATAGTATGTATATTCCATGCTTCCATCATCCGCTGCCCAATCTAAAATCGCGGATTGGAGCGCATCGTCTCTAAAACGCACCGGTTCACCCGTGGAAGCATAGACCCACTGCCCCTCTTCATTCCGTGTAGTGCCGTCGAAAAAGCCCCCGCTTTTACTTCTGGAGAAAAACAAGTCTCCGTCAATGGTGACCTCAGGCCATGCAGTGGGGTATTGCCCCTCCGTCAGGTCAACGCCCTCCACCCGGAAGGTGATCTCCGCCCCATAATTGTCAACAAGGCTCTGAACCGCGGTGATGGTGATGCCCTGATCCGTGGCGGACAGAACTTCGTTGGGATTTTCGGCTCCTTTCGTTTCTTCCAGCATCACGGACAGGCCGCTCTTTTGCGCCTGTTCCTTGATTTCCTGGGTGGGGTTATAACGGGTCTGCGCGGTGGTTGACCAGCGGGTAAATACCGCCGCGGCGGTCATCGTGCCCACAATCAGTGCGGCCGCCAACACAAGCAGCAGCTTCGTCTTCCCGGAAAACCGGTTTTGCCTCTTCCCAAATGTGCCGAATTCCGCTTCTTCAATCAAATCCGCATCCATATTCTGGATGCCCTTGAGCATATCCTTCCCGGTCATACGCAAATTCCCTCCTTTTTTAGGTAAGCTGCCAATTTCCCCCTTGTCCGGGACAGCCGCATCGCAACGGTGCTCTCGCTGAGCGCATACCGCAGCGCAATCTCCCGGATGCTGTCACCATACCAATACCGTCTCACAAATATCATCCGGTTTTCCCGGGTCTGGCCCCGCAGAAAACTGCTGACCAGGCCGCTGATTTCCGCGCTGTCCATATTCGCGTCATGCCAGGGACTCGGAATGCATTCCTCCATTTCCTGTGTCAGGGCCACAACCTCCCCGTTCCGCTTGGCGGCATTCTTCCAATCCAGTTTTCCAAAGGCGAAAAAGCGGCAGATTTTTGCTAAGTAGGCATAGAAATGGTCCGGTTTCGTCGGCGGAATGGTATCCCACGCCTTCAGATATGTGTCATTCACGCACTCCTGCGCATCCTCGTTGTTCCGAAGAATATTCGCCGCCAAGCCTGTCAAACGGTTTCCGTACTTGGCAGCTGTCTGCTGAATGGCATCCTCGTTTCGGGTAAAGAACAGTCTGATTATCTGCTCGTCTTGCATTGACTGCACCTCCTGTGTTTTGCTCTTCACCCTAATAGAGGGATTCTTCACGGGAAAGCTAACACATTTCAATTCAGACTTCAATACTTCTGTGAAAAATGAACTGGATCAGCTGGATTTGACGGCAGTCCGCCGGACTGTTTTTACGGTTGCTTCGCAGCCGCCGTCCTTTCGTGGCTGTACTGCTTGATCTGTCCCGTATCGGGGCGGCACGCCGGAAGGGACTCGGTACACTACGGAGCAAACGCCGTCCAGCCGGCGTTTGGCGACAGTCCGCCGGACTGTCGCATTCAATGGTTCGAGTCCCTCCCGGCGCACACAAAAATACCGTACTCCAAAAGGAGTACGGTATTTTTGGTACGCCGGAAGGGACTCGAACCCCCAACCCTCGGAACCGGAATCCGATGCTCTATCCATTGAGCCACCGGCGCA
>CAKTJX010000036.1 GCA_934569045.1 uncultured Oscillospiraceae bacterium | reverse complement strand
TTGACCAAAGCGCAGGCTCAGTGAGCTTTCTAAGAATTGCGAAGTAACACAGTGTTCAGTTTTCAAGGTATATGGAAACCAAAATGCGCCTTTAGCTCAGTTGGTAGAGCAACTGACTCTTAATCAGTGGGTCCCGGGTTCGAGTCCCTGAAGGCGCACCAGAGGTTAAAAGCCATCGGCTTTTGACATAACAGCTGCCTTGAGCAGCCTACAGAGTTGGTATTGATTGCGACGAGGGTCCACCTGTTCCCATCCCGAACACAGAAGTTAAGCTCGTCCGCGCCGACAATACTTGCAGGGTGACTTGCCGGGAAGATAGGTAATGCCAACATAATGAAAACCGCTTCGCATTCGCGAGGCGGTTTTTCTTTATGCAAAAAATTAAGCGCCTGGATGAACGTATATCCCCGGAGGGAAGCCCCCCAACCTTCCCCCACGGGGAAGGTTGGGAGGTTTCCCGTCAGGGTATACGTTCAACCGGGCCAGCACAAAAGCCTTTCACAAAAAGTTCATATCCTTCCGCCCCAAACTTTCAGCATTCCTTCAGTTTGGGGCGGTATCATTACTCCTATCAAACGCGAGGAGGAATATGATGATATCGGTTGAACATCTGACCAAGTGGTATGGAAGCAACCAGGCTGTGAAGGATCTCTGCTTTTCCATTGATGCCCACGGGGTCTATGGCTTCTTAGGGCCCAATGGGGCGGGAAAATCCACGACCCTGAATATGCTGACAGGCTGCCTTTCCCCTACGGACGGGAAAATCACCATCTGCGGCCACGACATTCTGGAGGAGCCAAAGCAGGCCAAGCAGTGCATTGGCTATCTGCCGGAGCTGCCGCCGGTGTATATGCAGGAGAGCCCCTGGGAGTATCTGCAATTTGTGGGCGAGGCCAAGGGGTTAAAGGGGAAGGAACTGGAGAGCCAGATTCTTTCCGTCCTGGCCCGCACGGGCACGGACCAGGTGCGGAACAAACGCATTGGGGCTCTGTCCAAGGGCTATCGGCAGCGGGTGGGCATTGCCCAGGCCCTGCTGGGGAACCCGGAGATCATCATTCTGGACGAGCCCACCGTGGGGCTGGACCCCATCCAGATTCTGGATATCCGGGCCCTGATTCAGGAATTAGGGAAAACCCACACCGTCATTTTCAGCTCTCACATCCTGTCCGAGGTGCAGACGGTGTGCGACCAGGTGCTGATGATCGCCGGGGGCCGCCTGGCGGCCTTTGATACCCCGGAGAATCTGGAAAAGCAGCTCCGGGCCAGCCAGACCATTTCCCTGACAGCCAAGGCGGAGGAGGAAGTGCTTCGGGCCCTTGTTTCCACCCTGCCGGAGCTCTCCATCCAGAAGGTGGAGAAAGCCCCCGACGGTTACACCACCCTGACCCTCACCGGCGGCCACGGCTTCGACACCACGGAAAAGCTCTCCCGGCGCTTTGCGGAGGAAAGCCTGCCCCTTGCGGAGCTGCGGCTGAACCGGGCGGACCTGGAGGATGTGTTCCTGGAGCTGGCGGAGCAGCCGGAGGAGCCGGAAAGTGAGGAGGAAGAAGCATGAAAGCGATTTTGAAACACGAGCTGCGGCTGTATTTTGATTCCATGACGGCCTATGTTTTCGGGGCTTTTTTGCTGCTGTTCATCGGCATCGGCTCCATGCTCTATAACCTGCGGTCTGCCGTCAGCAATTTTGAGTTCGTATTGAGCTTTGCCTCCATTGTCTTCGTGGTCATCGTGCCTGTGCTGACCATGCGCAGCCTTTCCGAGGAGCGGAAGCAGAAGACGGATCAGCTGCTCTACGCCCTGCCTGTCTCCACAACCCAGGTAATCCTGGGCAAGTACGCGGCGCTGCTGCTGGTGTTCCTGATTCCCATGTGCTTTGTGGCATTGTATCCCCTGCTGTTCTCCCGGTTTGGCGAGGTGTATCTGCCTACGGCCTATGGGTCTCTGGCGGCCTTCTTCCTGCTGGGGGCGGCGCTGATCGCCGTGGGGCTGTTCCTGTCCTCCCTGACGGACAACCAGGGCCTTGCGGCGGGCCTTGGCATCGGGGCTTGCCTACTGAACTATTACAGCGTGAGCCTTTCCGAATATGTGTCTTCCACCGCGGCGGGGTCTCTGGTGACCTTTGCTGTGCTGATCGTCTGCCTGGGGCTCATCATCCGGGCCCTGACCCGGAATGACATTCTGGCCCTGGGCGTGGGCCTTGTCCTGATGGCGGCCCTCGTTGGAGTGTACGTTCTGGATTCTGCCGCCCTGGAGGGGCTGCTGCCCGGCATCATGCGCAAGCTGTCCCTTTTCGAGCGGTTTTCCGTGTTCGTCAACGGTGTTTTTGACCTGACGGGCATTGTGTACTACCTCTCGGTAACGGCCTTCTTCCTGTTCCTGGCGGTGCAGTCCATGGAGAAACGGAGGTACAATTGATGAAAAAGACCATTGCGCTGAAGGGCGGCAGCTACGCCCTGATTCTGACGGCCATGGTACTGGCCCTGCTGATTGTGGTAAACATTCTGGCCTCGGCCCTGCCCGCCAATGTGACCAAGCTGGATATCAGCTCCTCCAAGCTCTATTCCATCACCAGCAACACCAAGGCGGTGGTGAACGCCCTGGAGCAGGACGTGACCATCTATTGGATTGTCCAGTCCGGCCAGGAGGATGACGTGATTGAAAATCTGCTGGCGAAATACGACAGCCTGTCCTCCCACATCGATGTGGTGAAGCGGAACCCGGATGTCTACCCCACCTTCGCCCAGCAGTACACCGACGAGACGGTGCAGAACAATTCCCTGGTGGTGGTCAGCGGGGAGAAGTACCGGTTTGTGCCCTATTCCGATATCTATGTGTCCCAGGGCAGCATGTATTCCTATTCCTACACCACCTCCTTTGACGGCGAGGGAGCCATTACCTCCGCCATCGACTATGTGGTGAGCACCGAGCTGCCCAAGCTCTATGCCCTGGAGGGCCACGGGGAGACCGCCATCCCCGACAGCTTCTCCGAGCAGCTGGAAAAGGAAAATGTGGAGGTGGACAGCCTCTCCCTTCTGACGGTGGACGAAATCCCGGAGGATGCCGCCGCTCTGCTGATCTATGCCCCCGCCTCGGACATTTCTCAGGAGGAGGTGGAGCTGCTGGAAAGCTACGTCCAGTCCGGCGGCAAGCTGCTGGTGCTGGCAGGGCCCGTGGCGGATGGGGAGCTGACCAACCTCTATGGCATCCTGAACCGCTACGGCATCACCGTGGCAGAGGGCATTGTCAGCGAGGGAGACCGGAGCCACTATGCCTTCCAGGCCCCCTATGTGCTGCTGCCGGAACTGGCGGACACGGACATTACGTCCCCCCTGTCCGAGAAGAATTACTATGCCATCGTGCCCATTGCCGCAGGGCTGCAGCTCTCCGGCACGGCCAACGGCACCGTCACGGCCCTGCTGACCACCACGGATACGGCATACAGCAAGGTCGCCGGCTACGCCCAGACCACCTACGACAAGGAGGAGGGGGACATTGACGGCCCCTTCGCCCTGGGCGTTCAGATTGAGGACAACGGCGGCGGCGAAATCGTCTTCTTCACCTCCTCCTACCTGCTGGACGATATGTACAACGCCTATTCCTCCGGAGCCAACAGCGATCTGGTGATGAACGCCCTGTCCGAACTCCTGGGGGAGCGGCAGGCCATGTCCATCCGCAGCAAGTCCCTGAACTACAACTATCTGACCATCAGTGACTCCGCCGCCTCTCTGCTGAAAACCGTGATGATCGGTCTGGTGCCTCTAATGTATCTGGCCATGGGCGTGGTGACCGTTTGGGATAAGAGGAGGATGCAGCGATGAACCGACAGAAAAAGCTTCTGCTCCTGCTGGCTGTGCTGGTGCTTGCCAGCGCCGTGACCTTGGTCGTGGTGAAGCGGGAGGAGAAAAAGGAAATCATTAAAAACACTCCGGCCACCGTCCTGGAGTGGTCGGATATCGATTCCGTCAGCTGGGAATATGAGGATACGTCCCTGGCCTTTCAGAAGCAGGACGATACCTGGGTTTACCCGGCGGACGAGGCCTTCCCGGTGGATCAGGAGAAAATGGCTTCGCTTCTGGAGCAGTTTTCCAATCTTGGCGCGGCCTTCACCATTGAGGAGGTGGAGGACTACGGCCAGTACGGCCTGACGAACCCCACCTGCACCATCACCCTGACCCAGGGGGAGGAGACTGTGGAATTGAAGCTGGGGGATTACAGCCAGATGGATGCCCAGCGCTATGCCTCCCTGGGAGACGGCAAGGTCTACCTGCTGAGCCACGACCCTCTGGAGGAATTCGACACCGACCTCTCCGGCCTCATTCAGAATGACCGGGTGCCGGAGCTGGAGACAGTGCAAAGCATCTCCGTCTCCGGGGAGAAAACCGACAGCTTTGTTCGGGATGAGGAGGGCAAGAGCCTTTGCGATGACGACCTCTATTTCCGGGCCTCCGATGGCGGGGCTCTGGACACGAACCTGGTGGAGAGCTACCTTCGCAGCCTGAAAAATCTGACTCTGGAGGATTATGTAACCTACAACGCCACCGAGCAGGCGCTTCAGGACTGCCTGCTGGACAGCCCCGCCCAGACCGTCACCGTGACCTACACCCAGGAGGAGCAGACGGAGGAACAGACCTTCACCCTGCATCTTAGCAAGGAGGAGGACAAGTCCGAGGACGAGCCGGGCCAGGCCTACGCCCGGGTGGGGGATTCCCCCATCCTCTACCGCATCACCAATGCGGAGTACAAGGCCCTCACCGCCTGCGGCTATGACGATTTGCGCCACCAGCAGGTGTTCCCAGCGGACTTCACCCAGGCCGATTCCCTGACCGTAACGCTGGACGGTCAGACCGCGACTCTGGAATACCGCCAGCCGGAGGACGACAAGGATGCGGACCCCGCCTGGTATCTGGGGGACACGGAGGTGGACCTGACGGAGGTTCAGACCGCCCTGGAGACCCTGACTGCCGATGAATTCACCACCGCTGCCCCCACCGGAAAGCAGGAGCTCCAGTTGACGGTCCACTTTGACCGGGAGGGAACCCAGGAAACCACCGTCACCCTCTACCGCCTGGACGGCACCCAGGTCCTGGCCCAGGTGGACGGCAAGAGCCTGTGCTATCTCCCCAGAACCCAGGCCGTGGCCCTGATTGAGGCGCTAAATACCATTCTTTTGGGATAAAAAACGGCCCCAACTCCGGGCAAAACCGGAGCTGGGGCAAAATTTTTGGATTTTCTTAGAAAGCCGGGTAGACCAGGCTGACAAAGGTAACATAGACCACACAGGCCAGGATGGCGAAGGACCAGCCCATCTTGAACAGGGCTTTCACATCGTAGCCGCCGGCACCCATGCACATGGGAACGGCCGCGGTGGCGGAGGGGGTCATGTAGGCGGTCAGCGCACCGGCGGAAATCAGAATCATGCAGCCTCTGGGATCGGCGCCCAGGGCGGAGCAGGTGATCAGGGCGATGGGGGCAAAGACATTCATAACGCTCTGGTTCTGCATGAACTGGGTGATGGTGAAGGGCACGATGAAAAAGACCGCGTGAAGCACAAAGGTATTGGCGGCGTTGCCCACCAGACCGGAGATCAGGCTGCCGATGAATTCGGCGGTGCCGGTGCCTACCAGAGCGGTAGCCATGGTGTTGGCACCTACGAACAGCATGCAGATATCTACGGGGATGGCCTTGATGGCATCATTTTTCCCAAGTGTGCCGCAGATGACCATAGCCATCACACCGGCAAAGGCCAGGAACCAGGTGGGGATGCCGTTCAGATGCTTGTTGAAAATAAAGCCCAGGATGACCAGCGCGAAGATAACGACACCGGCGACATCGGAGAACTTGCTCAGCTGCTTGTGCTCCGCCTTCTTGGCTTCCAGTGCGGCAATGGGGACAACGGGCTTTTCCGGGGTCAGCTTCGGCGCGATAAAGTAGGCCCAGGCAATGCAGACCAGCACCATGGGCCAGCGGCCCTTGAAGAAATCCATGGCGTCAAAGCCCTGGGTGAAGCCGTAGGTTTCCATGTAACCGGCGTAAACGGCGGACTGGCTGATGGCGCCGCCCAGCGGCAGGATTGCGCAGCAACCCAGGCAGATGACCAGCAGGGGGAACTGTGCCTTGGAGCGGGAAACGCCGAACTCATCACAGACGGAATCCATAATGGGGAAGCAGATGGCATAGGCGGCCATGGGGCTGGTGAGCATGCTGGTCAGGGCTACGCCGATGAGAATGACGCCCAGATAGGCCAGGCGATAGTTGCCTTTGGTGATCTTCCGGATGCCGTGGGTCAGCTTGGCGGGGAACGAAGTCCGGCCCAGGCCGCTGGCCAGGATGATCATGCAGCAGATGGTGACGGTGTTGGCATTGCCAATGGAAGATAGAATGGTCTTGGCCTCGGTGCAGCCGGTGACCACCAGCAGAGCGGCCACCGTGCCTGCGGTGATGCCCAGGGGCAGTTTGTTCAGCAGGAAGCTGATCAGCATTGCGACAAACAGCCCGATACAGATACCCATTTGCATTGTCATTTTTTTTTTTCCTCCTTGTTTTCTCTTTGTACGCAGTTTATTTCACCCCGGGTATGCCGGGGAAAAATTACTTCCAGCCATTCTGGGAGGGCTCCGCCATGGGAAGACTCCGATGAACGCAGCTGCCGTAAACGGTAGCAACATCCTGAATCTGAATGCGGCACTGCTCCATATTGCTCTGGCTGTCCGGCAGGACCCGGTTCTCCTCCACCACACGGTAGACGGTGATATCTGCCGGCTTTCCCAGGGTGATCTGAGTCTGTTTGCCCTGGATGTGCAGCAGCTCCGGCGGCGTGACAATGACCCGGTTCAGAACCTGGTCCACAGAGAAGCCCGCCTGAACCGCTTTGGTCATCACTCCGGCCAGGGAGATACCCGGGCGGTCATAATTTTTCAGGTGCAGGTCTGTGGACACGGTTTCCGTCAGAAACCCCTGGGCAATGGCCCGGCGGGCCAGATCGTAACTGAAATTGTTGGAGCCATGGGACAGATCGAAGCGGACACCCCGCTTCTGGGCCTCCCAGGCGCATTTTTTTACATGCCCATTCTCATCAAACAGAGCGGGGGCCACGGGAGAATAGGTGTGGGCGTAGACATCATCCTTATCCAGCACGGCAAGAATTTCCTCCAGGGAGTCTTTGGAGCGGCTGGGATGGACAATCAACGGAAGCCCGGCTTTCAATGCCAACTCCTTTGCCTGGCGCAGGGTCTTTTTGGTATCGCTGTTGACCCGGGGATCAATGCGGATCTTGGCGCCCAGGATTTCCCCAGGGTAGGCCTTTGCGACTTCCAGAAAGGGCTCCGGCTTCAGATTGTCCAGGGTGATGAGCTCATCATGGCCGTTTCCGGTAACACCCCAGCAGCCCACGTACAAGTAGGCCGTGGCGGGGAAGGGCAGGGAAGCGATGATTTCGTGGATTTTGGGATAGGTGAAGGCTCCAAAGCTGCCCGCGTCGTGGACCCTGGTCACACCCAGGCCCGGATAGGTGCGGAAGGGATCAAAGCCCTCAAAATGGGTGTGGCAGTCCGTCCAGCCGGCGGATGCCCGCAGGTCATCCCCTTCCACAATTTCCCAGCCGGGCTGTGCCGGAATCTGGGGGGCGATCTCCGCAATGATGCCGTCCGTGATGCGGATATCCTGCTTCTGACTGTATTTCGCGGCGGCGGAATCGTATACAGCGACGGACTTCAGTAAAATATTTTTTACCATTCTGTGTCTCCTTGTGACATTGCACACAAATTTTTCTTTTTTCGTCTGGACTCATTGTAGACTATGTGGTACAATAAGTCCAATTATAAGTGCTTCTTATATTATAAGCATTGCCTATTATTGGAGGAAAAGGACGATGACGATTCGGGAACTGCGCTGGCTGCTGGAGCTGCGCAAGGAGTTGAATGTGACCAGGGCGGCGGAAAACCTGTATATTACCCAGCCCTCTCTCAGCCAGTGCCTGCAGCGCGCGGAGGCGGAGCTGGGATTTCCGCTGTTCCAGCGAAGCCGCCGAAAAATTACCGTGACACAGCAGGGGGCCCGTTTCCTGGACACCGCGGCGGAAATGCTGCGTGCCTACGACACCTGCCTGCGTGAAATCTATGCCGAGGATACAACGCCCTTCAGCCAGGTAACCGTGGGCGTGACCCCTTATATCAATACCTACGCGGCGCCGGCCGTGGCCGGACTCCGGGAGAAATACCCGCAGATCACCATTCGGATGCTGGAGAGCAATTCGGAGGATCTGGTACAGAAATTCCGGGAGGGGGCCATCCAGGTACTCAGCACCAATATGGAGGTACGGGAGCCGGAGTTCTACCGGACAGACCTGGGCGGCTTCCAGATGTATATACTTTTGCGCCGGGGAAGTCCCGCCGCGGCTTATGCCAGGAATACCGGAAAGGAGTACCCGGAATTGGATCCAATTTATCTGGCTGAGGAACCTTTGGCGGCGAGTGCTGCGGGCAGCCGCTCCCGGCAAATGGCAATTGAGATTTTTCAGCAGGCGGGCATTACCCCGGTATTTGTTCAGTCTGTTACCAGACCCATCACCCTGAGCACCCTTGCTGAAAATGGGATTGCTTCCTCCATTTACGCCATGAGCCGGGAGATTCGCAATGCCATGTCCCTGCGGGACTGTGTTTATTCTATCCCGGAGCGCTACCGCGGCGCGTTCAGCCGCCGCCTGCTCCTGTGCCGCCGCAGCAGCCTGCCCCGGTTTCCCAAGGGGTTCTATCCGGAATTGGAGGAGGTTTTCCGCCAATGCATCGCCCAGAGCGAGTAAGGTTATAGACAAAATTTATTCATCCAAAGAAAAACGCGATTGGACATTTCCCGCCCCTTCGTCTACAATAAAAGAAAAAAACGAAGGAGCGCGCCCATGTTTCATACCATTCTGCTGAAAAATGTATCGGTCTACGACCCCTATCAGGCGGCCTACAGCCGCCCGATGGACATTCGGATTACGGACGGCATCGTGGCGGCCATGGAGCCCCGGATTGAGGCCCAGCCCGGCTGGGAGATTGTGGAGGGGGAGGACCTGCGGGTTTCCGCCGGGTGGACGGACTGCCACACCCATTTTGAGGGCTTCGACCCCATCCGCACCTATCCCAGCCTGGGTATTACCCATGTCCACGACGCGGGCAGCGCCGGGGCCTTCAACTATGCCCAGGTCCACGACTGGATTGCCCGGATGCCCTTCCGGGCCACGGCCTATCTGTATGTGGGCTGCTGGGGCATCGGCACCGCCCAGGGCCACGATGAGCTGCTGAACCTGGACAACCTGAAGCCGGAGCCCTTCCTGGAGACGGTGAGGGCCTACCCCGGCGAAATCCTGGGGGCCAAAATCCGCATTGACCCCCGGTGCAACGCCGACACGAAGAAGACCCTCCGGCAGGCAAAGGATCTGGCGGAGCGGGCGGGACTGCCCCTGATCGTCCACCCCAGCCGGGCCAAGGAAAGCCTGGAGGAGGTGCTGGGGGTGCTGGGTAAGGACGATGTGTACGCCCACACCTATTCCCCTGTGGCCCCCAATCTCTTTGACGAGGACGGCAGGGTAAAAAAATGCGCCTGGGAGGCCCGGAAGCGGGGTGTCCGCTTCGACCTGTCCCATGGCTCCAACAATTTCAGCTATGATCTGGCCCGCCGGGCCATGGCCCAGGGCTTCTACACGGAAACCATCTCCACAGATCTGCACCTGGGCAACTACAACCGCCCCGGCATCTCTCTGGCCGGGGTTATGACCAAGACCATCCAGGCAGGCCTGCCGGTGGCGGAGGCATTGAAGCAGGTCATCGTGAACCCGGTGGAGCTGCTGCACATCCCCGACAAGCAGACCCTGGTGGAGCTGGGCCAGCGGGCCGACCTCACGGTCTACCAGGTCAGGGAGGAGGAACTGGACCTGCCGGACAGCATGGGCGTCACCGAACGCTGCCGCCTCCGCATCCAGGATATCGCCACCGTCTCCGGCCCCTGCCTCTCCCGCAGCCTGCCCCAGGCATCGCTGACGGAAAACGGGTGGAAAAAGTAAAGAAAAAATGTGTCGCCAAAACGCGGCACATTTTTTGTGGCTGGAAAATTGGGGTTTTCACCTGTCATCCTTCGCACTGAAAACCATGTTCCGTCCATCCAACCAAAAGTTACCCAATGACAAAAAGGGCACGCCGCAGACTCCACGGCGTGCCCAAAACTGTCAATTGTCCATTGTCAACTGTCAACTTTACCTATGTTCTCCCATAAAGAACAGTGCCAGCGTCCCCGGCCCGGAGTGGGAGCCGATGACGGCGCCTACATAGTTGATGTAGATTTCCGGCACGCCGTACTGCTTTTTCAGCAGGCCTGCCAGGTATTCCGCGTCCTCCAGGCAGTCGCCGTGGGAGATGAACATGACGGGGTTATCATAGTTCGCGGCCAGCTCGCCCACCTTCTGGGCCATGGCCTGGATGGAGGCCTTCCGGCCCCGGGCCTTGCCTACGGAGATCAGGTGGCCCGCGTCGTCCACATGGAGCACGGGCTTGATGGAGAGCATGGTGCCCATGATGGCTGTGGCGGCGCTGACCCGGCCGCCCCGCTTCAGGTACATCAGATCATCCACGGTGAACCAGTGGCACAGGTGCAGCCGGTTGTCCGTGAGCCACTGGGCCAATTCCTCAATGGAGAGCCCCGCGTCCCGCTTTTTGCAGGCGTAGTAGGCAAGCAGGCCCTCGCCCAAAGAGGCGCACAGGCTGTCCACTACCAGGATGGTCCGGTCCTTGTACTGCTCCCGCAGGTCGGCGGCGGCTATTTCGACGGACTGGAAGCTGGTGGAGAGACCGGAGGAGAAGGCCAGCACCAATACGTCCTCGCCCCGCTTCAGGATGGGCTCCATGGCCTCGGTCCACTGTTCCGGGTTGGCGGCGGAGGTGGTGGCCACCTCACCGGCCCGGAGACCGGCGTACATATCCTTCAGGCTTTCGTCGTTCCGGTCCGGATAGGTCTGCCCCCGGAAGTTCACCATCAGGGGCACGGCGGTCAGGCCCAACTCCTGATATTTTTCGGCGGTAAAATCGCAGCAGGAATCGGTTAGAATTTGATAGGACATATGTTTCACTCCGTTCATCTCTTATAAATGCTTGCCACCAGCAGGCAGGCCCACAGGAACAGGGATACCACCCAGGCCCCTGCCGTCATCATGGGGGCAGACACCAGCACCAGCAGCGCGTGAAGGGCGTTGCCCACCGCGGCGGTTCTGGCGGCGAAGATAATGTTGAAAATCAGCATCAGCAGCGTCAGACCCAGGGAGGTCAGGCTCACCGTGCGGACCAGGGAGACGGTTTTTTTGTCTCCCGACTGCTTCCCCTGCCACAGCAGCAGCGCCGGGGGCAGGAAAAAGACCAGGGACAGCAGGCTCAAAAAGACCTGCAATGCGCCGGACCGCTCCGGCAGAAAGCCCAGGGCGGCGCAGAGAATATACAGCACCACCCAGGTGGTATAGAGAAGATTCTTTTTCATAGGCCCTCCTTTGGTGCCATTTTACCCGATTCCGGGCAAAAACTCAAGAGGAAAAAAGTCTGGACACCAAAAGCGCAATCTGGTATAATACCTCTTAGAAAACCGGGGAAAACTGAGACATGCCCCGGAAAAGGAGCGGTTCCCAATGAAATGTCCTTACTGTGGTGATCAGGAGAGCAAGGTAATCGATTCCCGCCGGTCCGATGATGGGCTCAGCATCCGCCGCCGGAGAGAGTGCTGCCGCTGCGGCCATCGGTTCAATACCTACGAGATGGTGGAGAGCCAGCCCATTTTGGTGGTGAAGCGCAACGGCTCCCGGCAGAATTTCGACAAGAACAAGATCGTCAACAGCATGATCCGGGCCTTCGACAAGCGGAAGGCGGACATTGTGGAGCTGGAGCGCATCGCCACGGAAATTGAGCAGTCCATCCAGAATTCCCTGGACCGGGAGGTCACCACCGAGCGCCTGGGGGAGATGGTTATGGAGCGCTTGAAGCCCGTGGACGAGGTGGCCTATATCCGCTTCGCCTCCATCTACCACCAGTTTCAGGATGCCAACAGCTTTATGCGGGAGATCAGCAAATACCTGGAGGAAAAATAATGCTTACAGCTACCGCGGCCACGGAAGCGGCCCTGGATATCGATGCCATCAAGAAGTCCTTTGAAAACTTCGACCTGGCCACCCTGCTTCCCAAAATGGACTCGATTTTTAAAAATATCACGGTGATCTGCCGGATCTGCGTCATGCTGGGCCCCATCATCCTGCTGGTGCTGGGCCTGAGCTATCTGTTCCTGGCCCCGAAGGAGGCCAACTACTACTTCGGCTACCGCTGCTACTACGGCATGGGCTCCGTCCACGCCTGGCGCTTCACCCAGCGCATCGCGGGCATGATCTTAGGCGGCCTGGGCCTGATTCTCACGGTCATCATGGCGGTGATCAGCCTGAGCTTCGGCTCCATGGCGGTGGAGGACCTGGTGTGGAAAACCGTCTGGTGTCTCGTCTGGCAGGCGGCGCTGTCCCTCCTCGCCACCCTCGCCATCAACGGCCTGGCCATGTTCTGGTTCAACCGCAAGGGCGAACTGCGAAGAAGACCGAAAAAAGCATAGCAAAAGGCTCCACCGGACCAGGTGGGGCCTTTTTTCACGCAATTCACCGCCCCAGATACGCCTGCATTTCCCGTAAAAACGTCTGGCCGATTTCATCCAGCTGGGTGTTTTTGGGCTGGATGTAGCCGATTTCCATTTTGGCGTTCTGGTTGTCCTTGTCCTCCCGGTAGGGAACGGCCAGGTAGTCGGTGCCGTTGAGCTCCTGGCAGATGATGCCGGAGCAGAGGGTGAAGCCATTGAGGCCCACCATCAGATTCAGCATGGTGGCCCGGTCCGTGGCCCGGATCATCTGGGGGTATTCCCGCTCGGAGAGAATTTCCTCGGCAAAGTAGGAGGAGCTCTGGTCTCCCTGCTCAAAGCACAGGCAGGGATAATTGCACAGCTCCTCCATGGAGATGGATTCGTTGTTCGCCAGCGGGTGGCCCTTCCACAGGTAGACATAGGCGCTGCACTCCACAAGCGGGTGGAATTCCAGTCGGTTCTCCGCCAGAAGCTTATTGAGCACGGTGCGGTTGTGCTTGGAGCGGAACAGAACCCCCAGATCGCTGCGGCGCTGGGCCACATCGTGGATCACATCGATGGTCCGGGTCTCCCGGATGGCATACTCAAACCGGGTGGCGTCAAACTGCCGCACCGTGTCCACAAAGGCCTTGGTCACAAAGGAATAGTGCTGGGTGGACACGCCGAAGACCCGCTTTTTCGGCCGCAGGTACTCCTGCTCCATGAGCTCGTACTGTTGGTAGATCTGCCGGGCATAGTGCAGGAACCGCCGCCCGTCATTGGTCAGGGTCACGCCCCGGTTGGTGCGGTTGAAGATGGTGACGCCCACCTCCTGCTCCAGCTCCTGGATGGCCCCGGTGAGGGCGGGCTGGGTCACATAGAGCTGCTCTGCCGCCCGGTTCATGGACCCGGTCTGGGCAATGGTCAGGCAGTAGCGGATCTGCTGAAGGGTCATAGGTGGCTCCTTTCTGATACAAGGTCAGGAAAAAAGTAGAAATTTGCGAAATATATGCTTTTATTTATGGTATAGGGACGTTTTAGAAGACTCCCTATGCCCCAAATGTCCCATCGAGAAATAAGATAGTTGACAAAGGAACAAAACTGGGGTATAGTAGAGATGAGAAGGGTGCCGCCAGCAGGTCGGCTCCCCGCAGAACAGTTAAGAGATAACCGTTACTTTGGGAGAAGTTGGGCGGTTATCTCTTTTTATTGTTATCCTGGCGAACCAGGGCAATGACAGCAATAATGAGCATGCAGAATTGAAAAATCCCTTCCCATGTAACATCCATGTCTGTCACCCCCTCTCTTTCGATTGGGGGCAAAGAGTGATCACCCCCGAAAAGAATCATGGGGGGAACCGCCTGCCGGGGTGCTGGTAGCACCAGGTACAGCATACCACAGGATTTCACAATTTGCAAGCAAAAGGAGCAGCATTCGCCATACGGCAATGCAGGACTTTTCTAAAAAAACCGTGGACGGAAGACCCGCCCACGGCTTTCTGTGTTTGCTTACTTTACCGCGTTCAGCGCCTGGTCCAGGTCGGCCAGGATGTCGTCGATGTGCTCGGTGCCGATGGAGAGGCGGATGGTGTTCTGGTAGATGCCTACGTTTGCCAGCTCCTCGTCCGTCAGCTGGGCGTGGGTGGTGGAGGCGGGGTGGATGACCAGGCTCTTCACGTCGGCCACGTTGGCCAGGAGGCTGAAAATCTTCAGATGGTCGATGAAGGCGAAGGCCTCCTTCCGGCCGCCCTTAATCTGGAAGGTGAAAATGGAAGCGCCGCCGTTGGGGAAGTACCTCTCATACAGGGCATGGTCCGGGTGATCCGGCAGGCTGGGGTGGTTCACCTTTTCCACCATGGGATGGTTCACCAGGAACTCCACCACCTTTTTGGTGTTCTCCGCGTGGCGCTCCAGGCGCAGGCTCAGGGTCTCGGTGCCCTGGAGCAGCAGGAACGCGGCGAAGGGGCTGATGCAGGCTCCCTCATCGCGCAGCAGGATGGCCCGGATGTAGGTGACGAAGGGGGCGCTGGGGGCAGCCTTGGTGAACTGCACGCCGTGGTAGCTGGGGTTAGGCTCGGAGAGCCAGGGGTACCGGCCACTCTTGGCCCAGTCGAAGGTGCCGGCATCTACCACGATGCCGCCCAGGGTGGTGCCGTGGCCGCCGATGAACTTGGTGGCGGAGTGCACCACCACATCCGCGCCGTGCTCAATGGGGCGGATCAGGTAGGGGGTGCCGAAGGTGTTGTCAATGACCAGAGGCAGGCCGTGGCGGTGGGCGATTTCAGCAATGGCATCGATATCGGGAATGTCGGAGTTGGGGTTGCCCAGGGTCTCAATGTAGATGGCCTTGGTGTTGGGCTGGATAGCGCCCTCCACCTCCTCCAGATTGTGGGCATCCACGAAGGTGGCGGTGATGCCGTACTGGGGCAGGGTGTGGGCCAGCAGATTGCTGGTGCCGCCATAGATGGTCTTCTGGGCCACAATGTGCTCCCCCTGCCGGGCCAGGGCCTGGATGGAATAGGTGATGGCCGCCGCGCCGGAGGCCACCGCCAGACCAGCCGTACCGCCCTCCAGAGCGGCAATCCGCTTCTCGAAGACCTCCTGGGTGGAGTTGGTCAGGCGGCCATAGATATTGCCCGCGTCCGCCAGACTGAACCGGTCCGCGGCGTGCTGGCTGTTGTGGAAGACGTAAGAGGTGGTGGCGTAAATAGGCACCGCACGGGCATCACTGGCCGGATCGGCCTGCTCCTGTCCAACGTGAAGCTGCAAAGTCTCAAAATGGTAATTGCTCATAGAAAAATCCTCTTTTCCCTATATTTGTAAGGTGAATAATCCGGTTTCTTAAATCCAGCCGGGGAAGCCCCAGCTGCCGATGGCCTTATTATACCGAATTTTCGGGGGAAGTCAATGCAAGAAAATAAATGGCTGGCTATTAGCGGAGATTATAGCATAGATTATCCGGCAGTACCCGGTTGAACGTATACCCCCGGACGGGAGCCCCTAACCTTCCCCAACTTGTGTTATCATATCAAGTGCAACAGTAAATAAAAAAGTAGCAACTCATAGAAAAATCCAGTACAATGGCAAGTAACCACACTAAACACACTGGAGGATAATCCTATGAGTCACTACACACATCTTACCACAGAAGAAAGAAAAAGTATAGCAGAATTATTCTACCAAGGGTATTCAGTCCGGAAAATCTCACGCAGCCTGGGAAGAAGTCCTTCAACAATCAGCAGAGAGCTGCGCAGAAACAGCACACAGGTTGTAACCAACCACACAATATACCACCCGGAAGCTGCTACAGCGGTATACAAGGAAAGGCGTAAACGGTGCGTCCGTAAGCCTGTTCTGTCCGATCCAGAGCTTCATCATATGGTACATTTTGCGCTGGGGCACCTGTATTGGTCACCGGAGCAGATCTGCGAGCGCTTTCGTCTGGAAGGACACTACTCCATCGGCACCGCTACAATCTACCGGGCATTGGAGTCCGGATATCTCCGAAACTCTTTGAAGCCGCTTCTGCGCCGGAAGTACAAAACATTCGGAAAAGCTTCCAAAAAGCGGAGAAAATGCTTTGAAAAGAACATTTCAGAGCGGCCCAAAGAGGCAGAAGAGCGGACAGAGCCAGGACACTTTGAGGGAGATACGATTATCGGCCATGGTCACAAATCTTGCATTGTGACGCTGGTAGACCGATACAGCCGATTCCTGATTGGCGGAAAGTGTGACTCCAAACGAACCGAGGATGTGAATCCCGTTATCATTCGAGAGATGAGCAAGCTCTCACAGAAGATGCGGTCCACAATTACTTTTGACCAAGGCCCAGAATTTTCGCAGCCAGATACCCTTGAGAAGGAACTGACACTTTCCGTCTATTTTGCGAATGCGCATTCTCCCTGGGAGAGAGGCACGAATGAGAATACAAATGGCCTCCTTCGGCAGTTCTTCTCGAAGGAGAAGAGCATGGAGTATATCACGCAAAGTGACGTTGACAGAGTGGTTGCTATGCTTAATTTCCGGCCTAGGAAATGCCTTAACTGGAAATCTCCCTATGAGGTCTTCTTTGATACGGTGTTGCACTTGACTTGACAATCTAAGGATTATGCTTTTTATGTTTTAATTAAGAACGCAAAGAAACATTGACATCCATGTTTTCGTGCTGTATAATAATTCTTACATCCGTAAGAATTGGAGAGATGATATGAAAAACTTGCCGCAGATTTCGGATGCCGAGTTTGAAGTGATGGACATTATTTGGAAGTATGCCCCCATCAGCACCAACGAGATCACGGACCGTTTGGCTAAGAGAAAGGATTGGAGTCCGAAAACAATCTACACAATGCTATCCCGCCTGGAAAAGAAGGGCGTGATCGTACACGAAAAGGAAAGCCGTGTTTTTGTCTATACGCCCTGCGTGAAGAAAGATGATTATCTGGCGGCGGAAAGCCGCACTCTGGCAGACCGCTTCTTTGACGGGGCCATGAAACAGATGGTCGTCAGCTTCCTGGATCAGAAGGATTTAACCCCGGAAGACTTGGATGAATTGCAGAGTATCCTGGACAAAAAGCGCCGGCAATGAGGCGATTATGATGATTTTAGAGCAGTTCTTGATTGGGAACCTGTGGAATGCTGGCCTCATTTGCGTAATGCTTGGCCTGAAATGGCTGCTTCGCAATCGGTTATCCCTACGCTTTCAGTATCACAGCTGGTTTGTCCTGCTTGGTTCTCTTTTTCTGTCATTACTCCCAAGTGGGATATGGCCTGAGTTTCAACCCGCGAAATCCGTTGGACAGCAGGCATTTGCCATTTCCAATCCTTCCAGCAATACTGCCGTAGCTGCTGTAGGAACAGGATGGCTTCATGATACAACAGAACTGATCGCCAGTCCTGCAAACACCCATTTTGCCTTTGTCATTTTGATAATTTGGTTGGCAGGTGTTCTGGTACTGACCAGTGTGTATTGGGGCGGAAACTGGCGGCTTCATACAATCAAGCAATTTGCAACAGACCCATCCCATCAAATCCGCAAGCGGTTTGACGAGTGCCAACGCAGGCTGGGACTAAAACAGAATATCGAACTGCGGCAGTCCAGATTCATTACCGCTCCGGTCAGCTTCGGGTGGCAGAAGCCATTCGTGGTTCTACCCAAAGACGGCATCGACAGATTATCGAAATCCGAGTTGAATCATGTTCTGCTCCATGAGTTGACACACATCAAACATGGAGATATTACCATCAATTACCTGATCTGCGTTGTTCATACGCTCTTTTGGTACAATCCGCTGGTATGGCTCGCCCTTCGGCAAATGCGTCGGGATCGGGAAGCCTACTGTGATTGGTCTGTTATGAATGAGATGACCGGTGAAACAGAGCGAATTGCCTATGGTCAAACAATCTTGAACTTTGCCGCTGTCTCCAATACCCGCCTTCCTACGGCTAACGGATTCTGCCAGAGCAAAGATCAGCTGAAATACCGTCTGCAACAAGTGGTTGGTTTTCAGCGGGAGACGAAATGGAAGCGCCTTCTGGGCCGCTGCTTTGCGGGATTTCTTGCAGTGGCAGCAATCGGGCAAATTCCGACACTGGCCTATTGTACAGAATACAATGAAACCTATTACAAGCCCTCTGGTGCGTTGACTATGGTTGAATCCGACTGGGAAGAATTCTTCGGCGCTTCAGGTGGCTGTGCTGTTGTTTATGATCTTAGCGCAGACCTATACACGGTATACAACAAATCGGAAGTAACCCGCCGTGTTCCGCCGTGTTCCACCTATAAGATTTATAGCGCCCTCAATGCGTTGGAACAGGGAATCATCTCCCCCGAGGCAAATACCCTTGTCTGGGATGGGACGACGTACGCTTTTGAATCATGGAACCAAGATCAAACCTTGCGATCCGCTATGCAGGAGTCTGTAAACTGGTATTTTAAGTTCTTGGATCAGTCAGCAGAGACAGCGCAGATGGAGGATTTCTTGACAGAGATCGGCTATGGTGACTGTAACTTTGGAGATGATTCGGATAGTTTTTGGAATGGCTCCGGTGTGAAGATCTCCGCTTTGGAGCAAGTAGAACTGCTGGTAAAGCTGTACCGCAACGATTTTGGTTTCGAGGATGGAAGTATTGCCACTGTCAAGGATGCCATGTCGCTGAACGAGGAAGGACTGTACGGAAAAACCGGCACCGGGCGGCTGGATGGCACTAATGTCGCAGGGTGGTTTATAGGTTTTGCAGAAACAAGTAACGATACCTATTTCATTGCAGTTTATCTGAATAACCAGGATGGTGCCGACGGCGCGTTGGCTTATGAAACAGCATCGAATATCCTTCAAACCATGAATATCATAGAGTAAGGCTGCTTTTGCGGCTTTACTTTATACGCCTATATCTTACAAATGTAAGGAGTGAAGATATATGAAAAAGAGTATTAGGACTGCATTTTGTATGATTTGCATGGTCATTGGAATGAATTTGCTGCTTGCGGGATGCTTCTATTATGCAGTGAACTGCAAGAAAACTTTACGGGATACATCTGTTTCCCCAGATGAGAGATATGAATTGACCCTTATAGAGATCGGGGAACCAGCGTGGCCCTTCGGGTCTGCATCCGGGCGGCTAATTCTGAATGAAGGTGCTACCAAAATATCACAGACAGATTTTGAGTTGCGCAATAATGGTTGTAGCATCAGCAGCAATGACTGGTCAGTCACTTGGAACGAGAATTATGTGGAAGTGATCTTATCAGGGGAGGAACAGTTTGACGAGCAAATCTTATTGTATTTTGATGGCTCAACGCAACGCCAGACTTTGGACAACGAAACCGAGCCGACTGTATCGCAGGCGGAAATAGATCCTCTGGATATTCAGGCCGTGGAGAACCGGGAAAATGAACTGGTTTTCACCTTCTCCATCGATGACTATATCAGAAGCTATAACAGCTACTATAATAGCAGCTATTGCCGCAGCTACTTAACATCGGCATCTCAGTGGCAGTGTTACACCTACGATTCTGCAATTCATTCAGATCACAATACAAAATACTATTACTTTACAGAGGACGAGCGTGTATATTCGCTGCCTACGATTACGGTATATGTACCAACAAATGGGGACTACATACAAGAAATCACCGTTAATTTTGACGAGCATAGCTATTCAGAATCAGGGTTTGCGCATTATAAGGAAATGTGTTATTACACAATGAAAGTATTCTTTCCCAATTTGCCCGATGAGAGCATTCTTGACCTGTGCTCAGAGATTATTGCGATGGGTAATCAGAATGTGTTTTCCAGTGACGAATGGTACGACAAGGATGCTGTCCCCTTTTTTCTATTCCATAAGGATGGAATAGGTGTGTATCCCTACTTTGCTATCGGTGATTGGGAACATTTTTGTATCATCCCTGTTACAGAAGAAATCATTGCTGAGTTTGAAGAAAAAGGAGCCCAAATTCATGAAATACCTTAAGATTATAATTTTTGTAATTCTTCTCTTTATCGCGGTAATTAGACTTACTGCTTGTGGGGGTAAAAGAAAAAATCCTATGCCAAGTTTTCAACCGAAAGAAACGATAACCACCTCCGAAATAGAAACAGTATCGACAACCGAAAACGAAAGCCATAATGATGGTCTGCCAGATGATCCAATGTTTGACCGTATGGAAGATCGGTGTAAAGAAATCGAATCCTTATACCATACACTATTTGAATCCGCTGAAAAAACAGCGCCAACCACTCAATGGGACTATCCCCTCTTGTCCCAAAGCAGTATCGATTCCATAGAGAACCTGCTTTATAATGCAGGATATGACATGATTGATACAAATGAACCATATCCGGGATATTTGACCACATCGGACAGATTCTATGCATTTTGGGATGCCGTGCAGCAGCACAAGGATGCTGAGCAAGAGGTCATTATGGTTTTGGAATCGGGGTGTTTGTCGTATAGGCTATTCACATATAACGAAACTGGTGGTTTTGTTTACAGTATGACATATTATCCGGATGAGATAAAAGAACCATATTATGAAAAACATGAAATCAAGGACTGGGAACTAACAGAAAAAGGCAATTTTTATTATAGAATCTACCCTGCAAACGATAAACACTACCCCGATTTTTCGTTGATTCGACTCGTTGCCCCAAATCTGGAGTTATTTGATTTAGCTTTTCATTATATCTATCCTGTCGGCTATATTGCCACCAATATATTTCTAATTGATTGGGATGAAGGGAATTGGGGAAACCTCAGTTTCAACGATCAGTTTGAATATCTCTACTATACGCATCATGGAAAGCAGTTTCTTGCTGATAATTACACTGTTCTCGAGAACAGAAGTAGCTATGCCATCCCTGCCGAAGAATTTGAAAGGATCGTTTTACCATACTATAACATTGACATAGAAACCTTCCAAGTGCTGGCACAGTATCATGCTGAAGGTGATTACTATCCTTGGAGACCATTGAATACAAACGATTTTGTTATGTTATGGTACTACAATGTTGAACCGGAAGTTACAGCTTATGTCGTTAATCCTGACGGAACGATGACACTGGCCGTTGAAATGCTCTCCACCGATCTAAAAATGGATTGCCTGTTTGCGCATGAAGTAACCATCCGACCGTTAGAAAATGGCAATTTTCAATATGTAGGGAACCGTGTTACTTATCAGACGGAATATGGCTTGCCCTACACCATTCCGCGGCTGATGTGGAATTGACCATCACAACTAATTACATACGAAGGAACAATAAATGAATAGAGATCAAGGGAATGCGAGATGGATTCTATGCCCCATCTGTGGCAACAAAACCCGAACCAAAGTCTACGAAGATACTGTAGTTTACAACTTCCCGCTGTACTGCCCAAAATGCAAAACAGAAGTCCGGGTCGATATTTCACAACTGAAAATGACCGTAAGCAAATGAGCCAGACGTAGAACGCAGAGCCTGCTTTCCTGTGAAATCACATCACAGGGTAAGCAGGCTCTTTTCATTCAGACTATAATTGGTTTCCATTTCTGCAAAGACAAATTGGAGAGCGGAACTATCTATCCGATTTATCGCCCAAAGAAATGGCTCCATCAATAGCACTCTCAATTATCGTTAAGTATTCCTCCGGGCACAGCGTCAGTTTATGGCTGACACGCTGCCTCAGCTCACTTTCGTTCTGTATGACCGCCGGATTGAAATATCGTTCCATCGGTAAGCCGCAAATCCTCACGAGCTGTATCAGAACAGGCACGCTGGGTATTTTCCCAACATTTTCAATATCAGCAAGATATTTGACAGCAACATGTAGTGTTTCAGCAAGTGCCCTTTGCGTTATCCGCTTTGCTTTTCGTGCTGCTTTTACATCTGCTCCAAAGGTTTCAAATCCAGGACATTCTTCAATTATCGCCATATTTCATCACCCATGTACATTGTATAGTTCATATTCGCATTATTGGATGATGGATTATGCGTCTTAACTACTCTGTATAGTTCTTCTTTTGGACTGTTCAAACGCAAAAATGTCACATTTCATAGATCTGCCCAGCGGCAGAAAAGAAAAAAAGCCGCTGCTGGGCAGTCACTTTTCATGCTTTAAATTCCCCCTTGGTGGCTTTGATTTTCAGAGCCGCCATTTTCTTTTGCGATTCATCAGGTTTGGTGGCTCATAGGAGGAAGCTGCCTTGGTTGTAAACTGCTGCCGTAGTCCGATAGGAGCATACCTGTCAAAAAAAGCTTGCCCCCCACACAGGACATCTGCGGCAATGAGGATGAACTATACGATGTAGTTGCTCTGCAAATTTTTCCATATTACGCCCATCCGGTAAGCTGCCGGTTGGGCGTTTTTCTGCGCCTTCCTCGCTGCCGCTCTCCGCCGCCCCGTTCAGATTCCCAACAAAAATCTGAATGGAGGAAACATAGATGGAAGTCACCATCAATTACAACGGACAAATGGTGTCCGTAGAAGTCACAGTGGAGGTATATAAATTTCTCGACCGTGCCAACCACAAGGAAGAAAACCTCGCCCATGAGATGCGGCGGCATTGGGATGGTCGGGAGTTTGACGAATACATCATTCTGACGGAAGGGCGTGTACACTACGAACAGTCGCCGGAACAGTATGTTTGTCATAAGGAAACCATGCTGGAGATTCTGAAAGCGTTAGCGCAATGTACCGAGAGCCAACGCCGCCGGTTCCTGCTTTATGCCTTGGATGGTTTGAGCTATGCCGAGATCGGGCAGCTCTGTGGCTGCTCCAAAGTGGCTGTCCACTACAGCATCGAGGCGGTCAGGAAAAAATGCAAAGAATTTTTGACCAACTACCTTAACGATTCGCGTTTTTCGGGCTAACCAGTGAAGGGGCTTTCCCCTATCACAACATCAGAGAGGACAGGCAGTTTCATGCTGCTTGTCCTTTCTGTTTTCAGGAGGTTAACCCATGGAGATTGTCAATTTGAAAAAGTACTACCCCTGCCTTTACGCCAAGGACACTTTGATTGAGGTCAGCGACGAAGTGGCAGAAGCCCTGCTGTTCATGCAGCGTCAGGAAAACGCCAGCATTCGGAGGCGCTATTATCACAGAGCCTTCTTTTCTCTGGACTGTGAGGATGGCATCGAAAACGACATGATTGGTGAGGCTGCGCCATCCCCGGAGGAAATCTGCATCCGGCGAGAGGATGAACAGTTGCTGCTCATTACCATGAATCACCTGCATGAAGCTATGGCCTGCCTGTCACCGGCGCAGTTCCGCAATCTCCATGCCCGGTATGTACTGGGTATGAAAGTTCGGGAAATTGCTGAGATGGAAGGTGTTACTTCTTCCATAATCAGCCAGTCCTTACAAGGCGCTATCCGAAAACTACGGCGGTATTTTACCCGCCAGAATTGGATGGACTGCTGCCTATGAAAACCATCAACTTGAAGCAGCTCTACTATCCGCTCTATGCGGAGGATACCTTTTTGGAAGTGGAGGACGAAATTGCGGATGTCATCATGGAGGAGCATCGTATTGATGAAAACACCCGGCGCAAGCTGTGGACGCATACTTACTCCCTGGATGAATCTCCCGGATTGGAATACCACTTTCTGGAGCAAGCCAGTTCCCCGGAGGAGATTCTTTTTCAGCGGGCATCCGACCAGTACCAAGAATTTCTGCTGTCGAGACTGGATGAAGCGCTTGCCACCCTTACCCCCACACAGATCAAGAGGCTCAACGCCCGTTTCGTTGAGGGACGGAAGTTCCGGGAAATAGCGGAGGCAGAGGAAATTGATACTTCCATAGCCCATCACAGTGTCCGGGATGCGGTTCTCAAATTGCAGAAGTATTTTATCAAGCACGGCTGGATGAAGCCGCCAAAGGAGAAATCGATATGCACAAAAATATCGCCGCCCAAACGGCAGCGAAAAAAGCAGAACAAGAAAAAGTGAAAAAAGAAATCCAGCAGTTGGAGAATCGTCAGAAAATCCTCCTAAACAGGCAGAGAAACGAAGAACGAAAGGCAAGAACCCGCCGCCTGATTGAGCATGGGGCGATTCTGGAAGGTGTCTTTCCGGCAGTTGCCGCTATGACCGGCGAGGAAGCAAAAGCATTCCTTGTCACACTTTCGCACCAGCTGGGAGCTGCTGAAATCATAGAACAAGACAAGGAAACCGTGGATATGAGATAGTCCCTTGGAACAAGGGCGCACTTATGCACCGTTCCGATGCTATGTGCTGTTGCGTACTTCGTCCGCGATGGAGGGCTGTACCCTCCAAACCTCTTGCCTGCTACACAGAACGGAATACCCGCAAGCGGCTATTCCGTTCCGTGCAGCTTGAAATATTCTGCTGAAAGGAGCTGATTCCATAGCAATCTTCCATTGTTCCATCAAAATGGTGCAGCGCAGTAAGGGAAAATCCGCTGTCGCTGCCGCCGCCTATCGAAGCGGCACAAAGCTGGTAAATGAGTGGGACGGCATGACCCATGACTACACCCGGAAGGGCGGCATTGTCCATTCCGACATCCTGCTGCCCGTCCATGCGCCGCCGGAGTTTCAGGATCGTTCTACCCTCTGGAACAGCGTGGAGCAGATTGAGAAATCCAGCAACAGCCAGCTTGCCAGAGAAATCGAGGTGGCTCTGCCCGTGGAGCTGCCCCGGGATCAGCAGTTGGCCCTTGTCCGCTCCTATGTTCAGGACAATTTTGTTTCCGCTGGGATGTGTGCGGATTTTGCTCTGCATGATAAGGGTGACGGAAATCCCCACGCCCATATTCTGCTGACGGTTCGCCCTCTGACCGAAACCGGCGCATGGGGTGCGAAATGCTGCAAGGTCTACGATCTGGACGAGCGTGGTCAACGCATCCCGGATGGGAGCGGCGGGTGGAAGAACCACCGGGAGGATACCACTGACTGGAATGACCGTGGCAAGTCTGAGCAGTGGCGCAAGGCTTGGGCTGACTACACCAACAAGGCACTGGAAGCCGCAGGCAGACCGGAGCGTATTGATCACCGCAGCTACAAGCGGCAGGGTGTTGAGAGAATCCCCACCATCCACATGGGTGTCGCTGCCACCCGGATGGAGCGCCG
>CAKTJX010000035.1 GCA_934569045.1 uncultured Oscillospiraceae bacterium | reverse complement strand
GCCATGGTCAGGCCGGACAGGCCCACACGCATACGGGCTCCGGGGGGTTCGTTCATCTGACCGAAGACCATGGCGGTTTTGGAAATAACGCCGGACTCGGTCATTTCGTTGTACAGGTCGTTGCCCTCACGGGTACGCTCGCCAACGCCGGTGAACACGGAGTAGCCGTTGTGGGCAGTGGCGATGTTGTAGATCAGCTCCTGAATCAGAACGGTTTTGCCAACGCCGGCGCCGCCGAACAGGCCGATCTTGCCGCCCTTGGCGTAGGGGCAGATCAGGTCAATGACCTTGATGCCGGTTTCCAGAATCTCGGTGGCAGGCTGCTGCTCCTCATAGGAGGGGGCAGGGCGGTGGATGGGCCAGCGCTCCTGGGACTGTACATCGGGCTTATTGTCAATGGGCTGACCCAGCAGGTTAAAGACACGGCCCAGGCACTCTTCGCCAACGGGCACGGAAATGGGGGCACCGGTATCGGTGACCTCGGTTCCTCTCTGCAGGCCGTCGGTGGAGGACATGGCAATGCAGCGGACGACGTTGTCACCAATGTGCTGGGCAACCTCCGCAATAATGGTCTTGTCTCCATTGGGTACTTCGATGGCGTTCAGCAGGCTCGGCAGCTGATCTTCCTCGAAGCGGATATCCAGAACAGGGCCCATGATCTGGACCACAGTTCCTTTGTTTTTGGCCATGGATTTCAACTCCTCATGTTAGGATTGGGAAACGGTTTAAGAGCCCGCGACAATCTCGGTGATCTCCTGGGTAATGGAGGCCTGCCGCGCGCGGTTGAACTTCAGGCTCAGATCCGCGATCATATCTTCGGCATTCTGGGTTGCGGAGTCCATTGCGGAGCGCCGCGCGGCCTGTTCAGAGGCCCGACTCTCGCAGAGGGTGCCGTAAAGAATACCGCCCAGATATTCCGGAACGATGGAGGCAAAGACCTCCTCGCCGGAGGGCTCATAGAGAATGCCGCTCTCAGCACCCATGCGGCGCATCTCCTCGCTGCAAGTCAGCGGGAGCAGCTGCATGGTTTCAGGGGTCTGGGAGAGCATTGAAACGAAATTGGTGTAGGCAATCTGGATGCCGTTGTATTCGCCGGACAGGAAGCCCCGGCTGAGCTGCTTGGCAATGGAGAAGCAGTCACCGATGGAAACCCCGGCGGCCTCGGCATAAGTCTCCGTGAGCACGGGGATCTTATGACCTACACAGTAGTCCAGCGCCCGCTTGCCGATGGGAAGCACCAGGGTATCGGGGCACTGGTCAAGCTTTGCTTGCACCATTTTCAGAACATTGCTGTTGTAGCCGCCGGCCAGTCCCCGGTCACCGGCAATGACGATGAATACCGTTTTGCCGTCTGCCTTCTGCGTAAAGAAGGGGGAGGAGAAGTCCCGGTTGGTACGGACAATGTCCTCAATGGTGGAGTGAAGGATCTCAAAATAGGGCCGGGAGTTCTGCACCTGGGCCTGGGCATGGCGAAGCTTGGAGGCAGCAACCATTTCCATGGCTTTGGTAATCTGCTTGGTGCTCTCCATGCTTCGGATGCGGGTTTTGATCTCCTTAGTGGAAACGCCAGCCATGCTGTGTCCCTCCTTTTATGCCGGGTTGAACTGCGCGACCAGCTCGTCCAGCGCCTGTTTCAGCGCTTCCTCGGTATCGGATTCCAGCTTTCCGGTGGAACGGATCGCCTCCAGAACATCCGCGTGACGGTTTTCCATATGCTCCTCCAGCCGCTTCTCAAACTCGGGCACCTGATCCAGAGCAATGTTCGTCAGGTAGCCTCTGGTAACGGCATAGATGATGCACACCTGCTGGGCAACCTCCTTGGGGGAGTTGTTCTTCTGCTTCAGCACAGCCACGATGCGCTCACCCAGAGCAAGCCGCTGCTTAGTATCAGCATCCAGATCGGAGCCGAACTGAGCGAAGCTTTGCAGCTCCCGGTACTGGGAGTAGAGCAGCTTCAGGCTGCCTGCAACCTTCTTCATTGCCTTGATCTGGGCATCGCCGCCGACACGGGACACGGAGATACCGGGGTTCACAGCGGGCATGATGCCGGAGTTGAACAGCTCGGTTTCCAGGAAGATCTGGCCGTCGGTGATGGAAATAACGTTGGTGGGGATATAGGCGGAAACGTCGCCGGCCTGAGTTTCGATAATGGGCAGAGCAGTCAGGCTGCCGCCGCCCAGTTCGGGGGACAGCTGCGCGGCACGCTCCAGAAGACGGGAGTGGAGGTAGAAGACATCGCCGGGGTAGGCTTCCCGTCCGGGCGGGCGGCGAATCAGCAAGGAAATTGCACGGTAAGCCACCGCGTGCTTGGACAGGTCATCGTAGATGACCAGCACGTCCTTGCCTTGATGCATGAAGTATTCGCCCATGGTGCAGCCGGAGTAGGGGGCGATATACTGCATAGGCGCCAGCTCGGAGGCGGTGGCGGAGACCACGATGGTGTAGTCCATAGCGCCGCCCAGAGTCAGATTCTCCACCACCTGGGCCACGGTGGAACGCTTCTGACCGATGGCAACGTAAATACAGATCACGTTCTTGCCCTTCTGGTTCAGAATGGTATCGGTGGCGATGGTGGTCTTACCGGTCTGCCGGTCACCGATGATCAGCTCACGCTGGCCGCGGCCAATGGGGATCATGGAGTCGATGGCCTTGATACCGGTCTGCAGAGGCACGCTGACGTGCTTCCGCTCGATGATGCCGGGGGCAGGGGACTCGATTGCCTTGAAGGCCTCCGCCTCAATGGCACCCTTGCCATCAATGGGCTCGCCCAGGGCGTTCACAACACGGCCAATCAGGTTTCTGCCAACAGGCACGGACACGACCTTGCCGGTGCGCTTGACAATATCGCCTTCCTTAATGCCCTGGTCAGAGCCCAGGATGACGATGGATACGGTCTCCTCTTCCAGGTTCTGTGCCATGCCGTAGGAGCCGTCGGGGAATTCCACCAGCTCACCGGCCATGCACTTGTCCAGACCGGAAGCCTTTGCGATGCCGTCGCCCACCAGAATGACGACGCCGGTCTCGCTGACTTCGATCTTGTTTTCGTAGTTCTTGATCTGACTACGAATGATTTTGGTTATTTCTTCGGGTCTAAGTTCCATACAGTCCCTGCTTTCTCGTCAGAGTACGGTGTTTTTCAGCAGCTCACGGATGGAGTCCATTCTGTGGGAGATGGTGTCATCCAGCCGCTGCCCATCATAATCCAGACGGACACCGCCCAGACAGGTGGGATCGACCCGGTTGTCCAGCAGAATGGTCTTGCCGGTCAGGCGGGTCAGCTTCTGAGTCAGAGCATCGGACTGCTTCTCCGAGAGGGGAACCGCAGTCACGGCCCGGACGCTCAGAATATTGTTGTCTTCATTGTAATGCTTGGTGTACGCTTCGCAGCAGTGGGAGAAGTGGTGCATATAGCCCTTTTCTGTGAGAATCTTCAGGAAATTCAGCACATACTGGTTGATTTTACCCCGAAAACTGTCGTCCAGGACCTTGCACCGCTCCTGTTTGGGAATGGCGTGGCTGCTGAGCAGACGGATGAAATCCGGCTCCTGACGGAAGCTTTCGTTCAGTGCCTTCAGCTCTGCCAGGATGGTATCCTGTAAGCCTTCGCTCTGGGCCAGCTCATAGAGGGCCTCACCGTAAACGCTTCCGACCTGGGTCATACCTGATCACCCAATTCATCGATGAAGCGGTCGATGAGCTTGGACTGGTCGGATTCCGCCAGCTCCTTCTCCACGACCTTTCCGGCGATGGCCATAGCCAGACCGGAGATCTCATTTTTGGCGTCGTTGATTGCCTTTTTCTTCTCCTGGGCAATATCCGCGCTGGCCTTGCTCTTGATCTGGGCAGCGGCCTGCTGGGCCTCGCCGATGATCCTCTCGCTGCGCTCGGCAGCGGTTTTCTGAGCGGAGACCAGAATTTCGTTTGCCTTGGCGTTGGCCTGGAGCATATTGTCCTCATAGGTCTTCTTGATGCTCATAGCCTCGTCCTTGGCCGCTTTGGCGTCGGAGATCTCTTTGTCCGCGGCGCTGCGGCGCTGGTCAAGCACAGCCAGGATCTTATCCAGGAAAAACTTTTTGATAATCAGCATCTGAATAAACAGATTGCAGATGTTGGCAATCAGGGTGACCGGTTCCACCGCCACAAGGGACTGATAAAGTGTCTCCATTGATTTGCCTCCTTCCGGTATTTGTTAAGAGTACAGTATTCCGGAAGATCAGCCCAGGAACTTCATGAACTGGCCGGGCGCGAAGAAGATCAGCAGCAGGCCGGTAACGAAGCCGTAAATACCGGTGGTTTCGGAAAGGGCAACACCGAGGATCAGGGTGCTGGTGACGTCGCCCTTGCACTCGGGCTGACGGCCGATGGCCTCACAGGCACGGGCAACAGCGTTGCCTTCGCCGATACCAGGGCCGACACCGGCGATCAGAGCCAGACCGGAGCCGATGGCACAACCGGCCAGTGCAATACCTTTTGCCAATACAGTGTAATCGTTCATAGAATTTAGCCTCCTATTTTTTTGTGCTTTGCATTGGTGCTAGCTTTATTCAAATGGCCGCTTTGGTTTAGCCCGCGGCCTGTTTGATGAAGATGGTGGTCAGGGTGCAGAAGATGAATGCCTGGATGCAGCCGCTGAACCAGTCAAAGTAGAAGCTGGTGATGGCGGGAATACCAACCGTCAGCCAGGGGAAGCTGGCAAAGATACCGCCGAAGCTGGAGAGCAGTCCCAGACCGCCCAGCACGGCCAGTACGATGCCGAAGATAAAGAGCTTTTTCTTGGCCTTTTTCTTGCCGAAGTAAATCATCAGACCGCCCACAACGGCAATGGCAATGGCAATGACCCGGTTAGAGCCCAGGGCGCCGAACAGGGCATAGCTGGCGGCGGTGAGGGAGCCATAGATCAGGGCACTGATGACAGTGCCGGAGAGAATGTTGCCGAAGTGACGGCAGGCCATGCTGATGGGGGTGAAGAGCTCGGACATGACGTTGATAGGCGCCATCAGGAAGATGGGGTCCAGGAAGCTCTTCAGATAGCCGCCGATGCCGGAGGCCTTGATTTTGTGGTAGGTGATCAGAACAAATACCACCAGTGCCCAGCCCAGCTCCGTCATCAGGTCTGCCGTGGGGCTCCAGATGCCAACCAGGCTGATCAGGTTGGAAACAATGCTGGTAATGAAAATGGTGCCGACCAGAGGAATGTACCGGTCAAACTCCGTTCCCATCTTATCGTGGACGAAATTCACCAGCGCATTGACAATGGTCTCTGCCACGGCCTGCTTCCGGGAAATCCCCGTCACCTTCAGGCCGGAGCCCAGCCAGATGCAGAGCACCGAAATGATGATCATGACCAGCCAGCTGACAACCAGGGTCTGGGTGATGTGTACCGTTCCGAGAATCGGGACATTTTCAAAGGTGGCCAAAATTCTTGCGCCGTTGATTGACATTTCCATAGGGAATAATCACCTCATCCGAATTCTGTATAGGTTATAATTTACGCTTCAAAGGGCCCTAGGTCCTCGTCTCCCTGCTCCGTGTCATCCTGCCCGGCGGGCTGCGTAGAAGGCTGATTGGGAGCGGCATCCTCCGGGGAATAGAGCTTTCCCTTTATCTGGAGGTAGTAGATGACCACATTGGGGAAAAACAGCGGGATCGCGGCGGCCAGCACGTTGACACCGGGCAGGAAGAATGCGGCGATCACCCAGAGAATCTGGATAATCTTTCTTAAATTGTAGCCGTTGCGAACCTTTGCCTTTACCAGCTTCTCGTCAGACGCGTTGGCTGTGGCCTTCTGCAGGGTAATGCACATCAGCGCGAAATTGAGAATGGCCATTGCCGTGCCGCCCAGGGTCCCGATTACGACACCCCAGCGGAAGCTGCCGACTCCAACAAGGCTCAGAAGCCAGAAGACTGCCACCTGAATGCAGGCGCAGATTCCGCTGCCAATGGCGATCCGTTTCACTTCCTTTTGGGAAGCGGGTTGTAAGATCATGTATCGAATCTCCTTTCCTTATCCTTAATCATGGCTGTTGAAGCTGACGCCGGGGTCCCGGGACTTCTTCTTGTGCCCGGAGGCTTCCAGCATGGCCCTTGCCGTGTCCCGGAAGCCGATGCCCGCTGTGAACAGACCGCAGAAAATTCCGGCGGCAATGACCCAGCTGCCCCAGCCGCAATGGTCCTGCAGCCAGACAGCAAGCATGATAAAAGCGATCAGAGGAAATACAACGGATATCCCAAACTGAGGTATCCACACAAGTAAACTCCATTGCTTCATGGCAATCCTCCTCATGGTGTTCATTGTAGCGCAAAGAATGGATTCTTGCAAGCAGAATTTATTGATCAGTTTCGGAAATATGACAAAAAACCGAAGCTGCCCCGTTTATCATTTTGCCCGGATTGTAAATTTTTTTGGAAAACCACTTTTCAATTCTACGGAAATATAGTAAACTGAAAAGAAAGAAAATGTACGAATTTTTGAGTCACGCAAAACCCGGAGGCGGGGTGTTGTGTTTTTCAGAGCGCCCTTCCGAATTTTTGACGATTCCGGGGGAGATTATGCGGCCTGAACACGGGAGGGCCGGGAAGAAGAGAGGATCAGATTCTTGACACAGGAACTGGAAATTTTGCAGGGCACCATCGAGGCAGTGGTCTACCAGAACTATGACAATGGCTACAGTGTGCTGCGGCTGAACGTGGGGGAGAAGCAGGCCGTGACCGTTGTGGGCACCATTCCGCTGCCGGTGGTGGGGGAACGGCTGATGGTCACAGGAAAATGGAGCACCCACTCCAATTACGGACGCCAGTTTGAGGCGGAATTTCTGGAGCGGCTTATGCCGGAGACCGCCGCGCAAATCCAGGCCTATCTGGCCGGGCGGGTAATCAAGGGCATCGGCCCGGTATCTGCCGCCCGGATTGTGGCAAAGTTCGGGGACAAGACCCTGCAGATCATGGAGCGGGAGCCTATGCGTCTGGCGGAGGTCTCCGGGATCTCGGAGGCCAGAGCGAAAGCCATTGGCGAGGAGTTCAGGGTCCGGGTCGGCATGCGGCAGCTGATGGAGTTTTTCGGGCAGCACCAGCTCCCGGCGGAGCTGGCCCTGCGGGCCTATAAGCTCTTCGGAGACAGCACGGTGGAGCTTTTGTATGACGACCCCTATTTATTGATGGAAGAGGGGCTGGATGCGCCCTTTGGCGCGGTGGATCGGTTCGCCATTGAGCTTGGAGTTGCGGGAGACGACCCGCGCAGAGTGGAGGCGGGGATTCTCTTCCAGCTGGAATACAATCTGACGGTGGGCCACAGCTTCCTGCCGGAGCAGAAGCTGGTTGCTTCCGCGGCGCAGCTGCTCTCCCTGGAGGCGGAAACAATCAACCAGGGGGTAGAGCGCCTGCTGGAGGCGGGGCGGCTGGCACGGGATACCCTGGCGGATATCCCGGTTGCCTACCTGCCGGAGCTCCACGAGGCAGAGCTCTACAGCACCCAGCGGCTGCTGGAATTCGGGAAAAAGGCCTTCCCGGAGCCGGACAACCTGGAGGAGCTGATTGAAACGGTTTCCGCAGAAAGCGGTGTGACCTATTCGGAAGAGCAGACCCAGGCCATCCGGGAGGCGGCAACCTCCGGACTACTGCTGATCACCGGCGGCCCCGGCACCGGCAAAACCACGCTTCTGACCGGAATTCTTTCCCTGCTGGGCCATATGCAGCTGCGCTGCCTGGTGGCCGCGCCTACCGGCCGGGCAGCCAAGCGGATGTCAGAGGTAACCGGAGAGGAAGCTTCCACCATTCACAGACTTCTGGAGGCTGGGATTGATCAGAACACTGGCAAGATGTATTTTGCCCGGGATGAGGACAACCCTCTGAAGGCGGACGCGGTGATTGTGGACGAAATGTCCATGGTGGATATCCGGCTGCTGCACAGCCTGCTGCGGGCGATTCCCAGAGGAAAGCGCCTGATTCTGGTGGGTGACCCGGACCAGCTGCCGCCGGTGGGCCCAGGCTCGCCCTTCAGCGATATGCTCCGCAGCGGAAAGCTTCCCACCGTCCGGCTGACGGAGATTTTCCGGCAGGCCCAGCAGAGTCTGATTGTTATGAACGCCCACCGCATCAACCGCGGGGAAATGCCGGAACTGAAAAACGTCAAGAGTGATTTCTTTTTCATGCGCCGTAATTCGGAGGAAGAGGTGACAAAGCTCATCCGGGATCTGTGCACTACCCGGCTTCCGAAAAATATGGGCATTCCGCCGGAGCAGATTCAGGTGCTTTCTCCCACCCGCAAGGGCGGTGTGGGAACCGCTGCCCTGAATAAACTGCTGCAGGGCGCGCTGAATCCGGTGTCCCAGGACAAGCGGGAGCATGCCTACGGGGACGTTACCTTCCGGGAAGGGGACCGGGTCATGCAGGTGCGGAACAATTACGATATCGTCTGGAAAAAGACGGACGGCAGCGCGGCCGGAACCGGAATTTTCAACGGCGATGTGGGCATCATTCAGAAGATTGACCCGAATCAGGAGACCGTTCAGGTGCTTTATGATGACCGGGAGGTGGAGTATGATTTCACCCAACTGGGGGAGCTGGAGCCGGCTTTCGCCATCACGGTACATAAGAGCCAGGGCAGCGAATACCGGGCGGTGATTCTGACAGCCTGGGGCGGCTCGCCGTACCTTTTGAGCCGCAGTGTGCTCTATACAGCGGTGACCCGGGCAAAGGAGCTGCTGATCATTGTGGGCCGGGAGGAGACCATTGCCGCCATGACGGCCAACGCCCAGAAGAATAAACGGTACACCGGCCTCAAGCTCCGGCTTCAGGGGAGAACGGGATGAA
Organism: uncultured Oscillospiraceae bacterium; assembly: GCA_934569045.1. Taxonomy (GTDB): domain Bacteria; phylum Bacillota; class Clostridia; order Oscillospirales; family Oscillospiraceae; genus Faecousia. The sequence goes on along the minus strand of CAKTJX010000035.1, from coordinate 17,681 downwards.
GCTGATTTTCTTCTGGCTTCTCGATTTGCTGTTTCCGCCCAAATGCGCCCTGTGCGGCAGACTGTTACAGCGGCAGGAAACGGATTTTTGCGAAAAATGCCGCCGGACAACACCGGAATTCCCCGCTTTGCCCAGAAAAGAGCACCCGAACCGAAAAACAAAGCTGCAATTTCTTGACAGTTTCACCGCTGTCTGGTACTATAATAAGAACGTCCGAAGTGCTGTCCTGAATCTGAAGTTCCACGGACGCAGGGACTTAGCGGCGCCCTTGGGGCGGAAGCTCGCTATGAAGCTGATGCTGGAGCAGCCGGATGCCTTTGATCTCGTCACCTGGGCACCGGTCAGTGGCATCCGAAAATTTTGGCGCGGCTTCGATCAGTCCCAGCTGCTTGCGCAGACGGTAAGCCGGGAATTGGGAATTCCGGCACTAGGACTTTTGAAAAAGAGACGCAATAACCGCCCCCAGTCCACCCTGACGGCGGAAGACCGCAGGAAGAATGTGCAGGGCATCTATCACTACGCCGGGGATGTGCCCCTGACGGGAGAGCGGATTCTGCTGATCGATGATGTGTTCACCACCGGCTCCACAGCTGAGGAATGCGCAAAGGTTTTGCTGGCGGCGGGGGCGGGAAGTGTGTGCTGCGGCGCGATTGCCGCGGCGGAACACGCCGGCTGATTTCATTCGTCTATTCTTGAATATGCGCTTGCGCGCATGGAGGTTTCAAATGCAATTATTTTCCAATGACCTGGGCGTTGACCTGGGAACATCCAATGTGCTGATCTATGCCGATGGCAAGGGCCTGGTGGTCCGGGAGCCCTCCGTTGTGGCGGTGGACCGGAACACGGGCAAGATTCTGCAGGTCGGTTCCGCGGCGAGAAATATGCTGAACCGGACCCCCGGCAACGTGGTTGCCATGCGTCCGCTGAAGGACGGCATTATCTCTGACCACGAAATGACGGTGAAAATGCTGAGCGAAATGTTCAAGACCGCTACCAAGGCATCTATTTTTACCCCCAAGCCCCGTGTGGTTGTCAGCGTTCCCAGCGGCGTGACGGAGGTTGAGGAGCGCAGCGTTATCAACGCGGCCATTGAGGCCGGCGCCCGCCGTGTGTTCCTGATTGAGGAGCCCCTGGCAGCCGCGCTGGGCGCGGGACTGAACATCAAGGACCCCAACGGCCACATGGTGGTGGACATTGGCGGCGGCACCACGGATATCGCGGTGCTGAGCATGAACGGCGTTTCCGTGTCCTCCTCTCTGAAGGTGGCGGGGGATGCCTTTGACGAGGCCATTGCCCGCTATATCCGCCGCCAGCATAATATGGTGGTGGGACAGGTCACCGCGGAGGAGATCAAGATTCAGATTGGCGAGGTTTACCCCCGGAACGAGGAGCTGACCATGAACGTCAAGGGCCGCGACTCTAAAACCGGTATGCCTAAGATGGTGACCCTGAGTTCCAAGGAGATCTACGAGGTTCTGCGCCGTCCTGCCAGAACCATTGCGGACGAGGTCATGGCGGTGCTGGAGCAGACCAGCCCGGAGCTGGTCAGCGATGTTTCCGAAAATGGCATTACTTTGACCGGCGGCTCCAGCCAGCTGTGGGGCTTTGCGGAGCTGCTGATGGAGCGCACCGGCATTCCCTGCATCGTGGCGGATGACCCGGACTCCTGCACGGCCTACGGCTGCGGCAAGAGCCTGGCCTGGATAAACAACATGGAAGAGGGCCCCATCAATATTGCCCGGAAGCGGGCCATGAAGAGCGGGCTGTAACGGAAAATGTCGAACTGCCGGGCAGTTCCTCTGCGTTAAGCGGAGGGCTGCCCGGTTTTTTCTTGCCCAAAGGCGGAAGAAAGGTGCGAAAATTTACGAAAATCCAAAATAGTTAGTTGACGCTAACTTCAAGATGCGCTATACTTAGGCCAGATTTGAGAGAAGAGGCGAGACTATGTTTTTGGAAATTCAGAATATTCAGAAGAGCTTCGGCCAGGGGGAAAGCCGGGTTCGGGTGCTGAAGGGCATCGATATCGCTGTGGAGAAGGGGGACTTCTGCGTGCTCCTGGGGCCCAGCGGCAGCGGCAAAAGCACCCTGATGAATATTATCGGCGGCATCGATACGGCGGATGCCGGAGAAATCCGAATCAACGGTGTGTCCCTGGGAACGCTGAACCAGAAAAAGCTGACCCAATACCGCCGCAATCACCTGGGCTACATTTTCCAGATGTACAACTTGATTCCCAACCTGACTGTGCGGGAGAACATCGAGGTAGGGGCCTACCTCAGCAAAAAGCCTCTGGATATTGACGAGCTGCTCCACACCCTGGGACTGTGGGAGCACCGAAAGAAGCTTCCTAACCAGCTCTCCGGCGGCCAGCAGCAGCGCACCGCCATCGGGCGGGCCATCGTCAAAAACCCGGATCTGCTCCTTTGCGACGAGCCCACCGGCGCGCTGGATTACAGCACCAGCAAAGAAATTCTGAAGCTGATTGAAACGGTGAACCAGAAGTACGGCAACACCGTGATCATGGTGACCCACAACGACGCGATTTCCAAAATGGCAACCATGGTGGTCAAGCTCCGGGACGGCACGGTGCGCAGAACCTACCGCAATGACGCGCCCCTGACGGCGGAGGAACTGGAATGGTAAAAAATCCATTGCGGAAGCGTCTTCCCAGAGAGCTTCGAGGGGACTTTGGAAAATACGCCGTGATTTTTCTGCTGCTGACCTTTACCATTGCCCTGGTGTCCGGATTTTTGGTGGCCGACGGCAGCATGATTCAGGCCTATAACGAGAGCTTCGGGAAATACAACATTGAATACGGAAATTTCCGGGTAAAGAAAGAACTGTACAAGGCCCAGTGTGGGCAGATTGAGGCGGCGGGGGTGTCGCTTTACGAGAACTTTTACACGGAGGAAGCATTGGACAACGGCACGACGCTGCGCATTTTTTCCGTCCGGCAGGAGGTGAATCTCCCCTGCGTCATGTCCGGGGCGCTGCCGAGCGCCGGGGACGAAATCGCCATTGACCGGATGTACGCCGTGAACAACGGCCTGTCCATCGGTGACCGAATTTCTTCTCCCAATGGCAGCTGGGAGATCTGCGGCCTGGTGGCGCTGCCGGATTACAGCTGCCTGTTTCAGGACAACGCGGACGCTATGTTTGATTCCATCCAGTTCGGCGTGGCACTGGTGTCGGAGGCGGGCTTCTCCGCACTTGGCAGCGCGCGGCTCCATTACAGCTACAGCTGGCGCTATAATCAGCCTCCTGCGGATGAGGCCCAGGAAAAGGAGCTGGCGGATGATCTGATGACGGTTCTGAACCAGGAGACCGCGCTGGAGGATTTTGTCCCTCGGTATCTGAACCAGGCCATCACCTTTACCGGCGAGGACATGGGCGGCGACCGGGCCATGATGATCGCGCTGCTCTATATCGTTATTGCGATCATGGCCTTTGTGTTCGCGGTGACCATTGGCAATACCATCAGCAAGGAGGCGAATGTGATCGGCACCCTCCGGGCCAGCGGCTATACGAAAGGGGAGCTGATCCGCCACTACATGACCTGTCCCATCCTGATCTGCCTGATCAGCGCGCTGATTGGCAATGTGCTGGGCTATACGGTGATCAAAGATATCTGTGCAGGACTCTATTATGGGAGCTACAGCCTGCCGACCTATGTTACCATCTGGAATGGGGAGGCGTTTGTGCTGACCACCGTGGTTCCGCTGGTGCTGATGACGCTGATTACCTGGTGGACCCTTCGCAAGAAGCTCAGCCTCCCGCCGCTGCAATTTCTGCGCCGGGATCTGCGGAAAAAGCAGAAGAGCAGAGTGTTCCCCCTGCCATCCGGGCTTCCGTTCTTCTTCCGCTTCCGGCTGCGGGTGATTTTCCAGAATCTGGGCAGCTATGTTATTCTGTTTGTGGGCATCCTCTTTGCCAATCTTCTATTGATGTTTGGACTGCTGTTTCCCAGCGCGCTGGTACATTACCAGCAGACCATGCCGGACAATATGCTGTCAAAGAACACTACGATGCTGTCCGTCCCGGCGGGGGCCGTCAATGAGAAGCGGAAGCTGGAAAGCTATGTGAATCTGATGCTCTTTATGCGGGATGTGGAGACGGATGTACTCGGGGCGGAGAAATTCAGCGCCTATTCACTGGAGACGGTTTCCGACCAATATAAAAGCGAATCCGTCACTCTCTACGGTGTGTCTGCCGACAGCGCCTATATCCATGCTCCAATGGAGCGGGGGACGGTGCTTGTCTCCTCCGCATACCAGGAGAAATTCGGGATTCAGCCAGGAGATACGGTGGTGTTAAAGGAAAAATACGAGGACAAAACCTACTCCTTCACGGTAACCGGCGTCTATGACTACATGGGCGGAATCGTGCTGTTTCTGCCGCGGGAAGATCTGAACACGACCTTTGACCTGGGCAAGGACTACTCCTGCGGCTATTTTTCCGATGAGCCCATTACGGATATTGACCCGGAATACATCGGCACCGTGCTGGACGAAACGGCGGTTACCAAAATCAGCCGCCAGCTCATGCGCTCTATGGGGGACATGATGGGACTGGTGAATTTCTTCGCGGTGGGCATGTTTATGGTGCTCGTGTACCTGCTCAGCAAGATGATCATTGAAAAGAATTCGCTTTCCATCTCCATGGCAAAAATTCTGGGCTACAGCCGCTGGGAGATATTCCGGCTTTATGTTTTGCCTACAACCATTGTGACCCTGGCTATGATCCTTTTGAGTCTGCCCATTGAGACGAAAATCATGGATGTTCTCTTCCGGGAAGTGATGCTGACCTCTATGAGCGGCTGGATTCCGCTGTACATCGCACCGGATCTCTACACCACAATGGCAGCCTGCGGCTTTGGAACCTATGGGATCGTAGCTCTGCTGGAATTGAACCGAATCAGAAAAATTCCCGAATCGGAGGCACTGAAATGCGTAGAATAACGAAACAAAATATCCTGTCGGCGGCACTGGTGCTGCCGGTGCTCCTGACCATGCTCCTGCCCGCAGGGGCGGCCTCTCTGGAGGCGGAGCCCAAGGACAAGCGGGAATCCGTCCATGTGACGGCGGCAGCGGATGGTACGGCCAAAGAGGTGGAATCCGAGGTGGTGCTTCTGGCCTCTAAAGATGGGAAGAAAATTGCGGATATCAGCTCCCTGACCAATATCCGGAACACGGAAGGGGACGAGGAGTACGCGCTTTCCCCGGACGGAACGATCCTATGGGATAATCAGGGTTCGGATATCCACTACAAAGGCGATGGCAGCCCGGACGCCCTGCCGCTGCAGCTGGATATCCGCTATACCATGGACGGAAAGCTGTGTACGCCCCAGATGCTGAAGGGCCAGTCCGGCCACCTGGTTATCCGCTTTGACTATACTAATCTGCTGACGCAGACAGTGGAAGCGGATGAGGAAGAAAAACAGGTGCCGGTTCCACTGGCGGCCCTGACGCTGGTGCCGCTGGATGAAGACGTGTTTTCCAACGTTTCCGTTACAAACGGCCAGGTGATGAGCCTGGGGGACAGCGGCGCTGTGGTGGGAATGGTGCTCCCTGGACTGCGGGATGCCCTTGGGCTGGGAGAGCTCAGCTATACGGAGGATATCGATTTGCCGGAATATCTGGAAATCGAGGCGGATGTGACGGATTTCACCCTGGATTTCACAGCAACCATGGTTTCCACGGGCCTATTCAATGAGGTTGAGGATTCAGATCTGAAATTTGACAATGACCTGGATAATACGGACGCGGACATTGACAGCGCCGTGAACACCATGTATTCCGCGGCGGATCAGCTGGCAGAGGCCGTCAGCCAGGTGCGGCAGGCTTTGGATGCCATCAGCCAGGCCCAGAATACGGGGCTGGACAATCTGTCCGCCCAAAGCAAGAACTTAACAAAGCTCTTTGCCGCCTTTACCGTGCCGGAGGATGACCCGGAGACGAAGGAGGATGAGTCCCTGCAAACCCTGGCGGGCCGCCTGAAAAAGGCGGGGGAGACGGCCCAGGCGAATGGCGATCTGGCTGTACTGGAGCACCTGAAAGAGGCGGAGAAGATGATGGAAGAGCTGGGAGAAAAGCTCCTGCCTAAGCTCCAGGAGGAGAATATGGTGGCGTCCGCCTATTTTTCCGGCGCGGAGAAAGGGGTAACTGCCCTGAATGACGGCCTGGAGGAGCTGGAAAACGCCGTCGGCACCCTGCGGGACGGCATTTCCGATTTCAAATACAACGGCTCCGGCGACCTGAAGAAGCTCTCCAAGGACGCAAAAAAGCTGCAGAATATTCTGGATAACGCAAAAGCATTGAAGCAGGCGGGGCTCGCCTACACCAGCTACTCCGGCATCCCGGAAGGGAAGACCGGAAGTGTTTTCTTCCTCTACGAGACAGAAGAAATCAAATAAGAAGAATAAGAAGCCGCCCTCGCATCCGATCTTGGAAGTGAGGGCGGTATTTTGCGCCTTTTTACAGAGATAAGTATAGATTTCGCCGTGTCAGTGCCCGGTCACACCGGCTGCACAGGTAGTCGCCTTGGAAGATGGTTTCCGTGACGCTTTCCGGGTCACCGCAGCGGGTGCACAGGGGGTGGCGGGTCTGCTTTTTTTCGTAGATCCAGTAGGCAGTGCTCCGATAGGTGATATCGCCCCAGGCATGCCGGTCTACCTTGTGGGCGGGCAGCCGCTTGTAGTTGAGAATGTTGGAGTCCCGCACCTGGACGCCGTCCTCATCTATTTTTTCCAGGACGATGTAGTGCCCGCCCCGGGTCCAGTAGCCCTTGGTCTGGGAGGAGATCAGCGTATAGCCATCCTCCAGCGCCTGTAACGCCTCGTCCTTGTCAAAGGTCTGCTTTTTCAGATAGAAGCCCAGAACCGGGGGCTCATAAATAAAGATCATGGCATCTGTTCCGTTGCTGTGGCAGTAGTTCCCGTAGCGGGCGCAGAGCATGGGCGGGGTCAGCTCGGTGTCTGTCATGTAGCTTGCCAGCATGGACAGGGAGGTGATGCCGCAGCCGTGGCTGCGCAGGTAGTAGTTGCCGTATTTGGTGTTGCCGTAATCCTGCTGCAAGTACAGCGGGATTTCCGGGAAACGCTCGTGGGCAATGTCCGGATAGAGGATATCCTCGTAACCGGGCCCGCCATGGGAAAGCTCCGGGGCCTGGAGGGTGATTTTATCATAGGAGACGGTCAGCGGGCAGTCCTCCATGGCCTGGGCCGCAAAATCCCGGAGATTCTGGGCAAAGGCCGCGTCCTCTGCCTGACTCTGGGCCTGGGTGCCCTGCTTGGCGAGATAGAGCATATGAATGCCCTGCTCGTTGCGCAGAACGGTGGCGTCTCCTGCCTGACGCTCCGGGTCAAAGCACCACGCCGCCAGATCCTCGGGCAGCTGCCCTTGAGTGACTCTGTCATATTCGCCACCCAGCTTGACGGTGGCCTCCTCCTGGGAGTTTGCGTAGGCCATTTCCGCAAAGCTGCCCTCGCCGGTTCGGAAGCTGCGTTTCCAGGAGGACAACAGTTTCTCCGCTTCCTTCTCCCGGTTGTCCCAGCTCTTTTCATCGGCGGCATCCTCTGGCTTCAGCAGAATGTGGCGGATGTTCACCCAGGGGGTGGAGGTGTTATCGGAAACTGCCTCCTGGGTGTCCTCCGGCAGCAGATAATCCCCCATGGTGGTGAGATACATATAGCCGAAATTATAAGTATTCGCGGCTTCTGTCAGGCTTGGAAGGTCGGTCCCCATGGCCTGGGCCATCTGGGCCGCGTCTGAATATCCAAACTGCACGGCCAGCTCGGAAAGCGTTCCCTCCATGGCATCCAGGTAAGCCTGGTGCATGGAGTTGGGGGAATAGGCCTTTTCGTAGCGGTAGAGGATCTTGTCTGCAGGCATATCGGTCATGCATTCCTCATATTTTTCCGGGTCCGGTTGAAAGGCCTCCTCCACCGGCAGTCCGTCTGCTTGAGATTTCTGGCGGAGGGCGGAGGCAGCGTGCCAGCGGTGCAGAGCCTGTTTGAGGAAATACTGCTGCCAGCTGTTTACCGCAGTGTCAATGGGGCAGGGCTGCGTATCCAGTCCCTGGGTCAGGTCCGGGAGCACTTCCGGCTGCCGGGACAGATAGTCAAAAACTTCCAGTGCGTAAAAGCTCTGCAGGGCCTGGGCGGACAGTGTTCCTTCCCCGGCAGCCGCCACCGGAGAGGCGGTATTCAGCACTTCCGCGGTGTAACTCCCCTTGCAGGTAACGTCATTCGGATTCCCGTCCGGCGGCACCGTGGGGGCCGGGGTGGTGGTTTCTGTTTCGGCCGCTGCTGTAGGAATCTCCGCCTTTATGCTGGTTTGTTTGCCGCAGCCGGCAAGCAGCGTGGAGAGCAGGAAAACAAGCAAAATCACATTTCTCTTTCTCATGGACATCACCTGTGCGCATTCCCGGATCGGGAAAGTTATTATGGTTACCTAAGTTTACCATAATTATTTCCGGGACGCAAGATGGGAAGTGGGAAAAGTTTATTTTTTCTGCGCAAAAAAATGCACCGCAGGAAATCCTGCGGTGCAAAAGCGTGTGTAAAATCAGTCCTGATCCCAGTTGTGCCAGGTGTTCTGCACGTCGTCGTCGTCATCGAACAGCTCCAGCATCTTCTCCATCTTCTCGGCATCCTCGGGGGACAGCTTGACATAGTTCTGGGGAACCATTTCAATCTGGGCGGAGACGAAGCTGTACTTCTTGGCGGCCAGTGCGTCAGCCACGGCGTTGAAATCATCGGGGGCGGTGTAAACGGTGAACACATCTCCGTCGGCCTCAAAGTCATCCGCGCCGCAGTCCATGGCGTCCATCATGACCTGATCCTCTTCGTAGTCCCCGTCCTCGTTGTCGATGATCAGAACGCCCTTCTTATCAAAGCTCCAGCTCACGCAGCCGTTGGCGCCCAGGTTTCCGCCGTACTTATCGAAGTGATGGCGGACAGAGCCTGCGGTGCGGTTCCGGTTGTCGGTCATGGTCTCTACGATGACGGCAACGCCGCCGGGGCCGTAGCCTTCGTAGGTGATGGACTCGTAGTTCTCGCCGGAACCGGCGGAGCCGGCCTTTTCCAGGACCCGCTTGATGTTGTCGTTGGGCATATTGGCGGCCTTGGCCTTGGTGATGACGGTAGCCAGGCGGGAGTTGTAGGCGGGATCGGCAGAGCCGCCGCCCTCCTTCACGGCCACGATCATTTCCTTTGCGATCTTCGTAAAGGAGGCGGCGCGCTTGGCGTCCTGTGCGCCCTTGGTTTTCTGAATGTTATGCCATTTGGAATGTCCGGACATATGTTGATCTTCCCTTTCTGGAATGTTTTCAAAAAATGTTCAACCTATTATAGCGCCGCTTTCCGGAAAAATCAACGGGTAATCAGAGGAATTTCATGCAGTCGTGGTGCTTTTCGGAAATTTTTACCACCAGCTCCGGAAATTCCGCCTGAATTTTGGCGGCCAGCACAGCGCATACCGGGTTTTCCGTGTAGAAGTGCCCCGCATCGATCAGGTTCAGTCCATAGTCACCGGCATCCCAGAACTGGTTGTATTTTGCGTCAGAGGTCACCAGGGTATCGCACCCGGCGTTGACCGCGTCCAGGAATTCCCCGGCGCAGGCACCGCCGCCGACGGCAATCCGGGCGCAGGGCTTCCCGCCGTCCACATACCGCAGACCGGGACAGCCCAGGGCACTTTTGACGAATGCCAAGAACTGGGGAAGACTTTGCTCTGGCACGGTTCCCTGGCGCAGAAGATGCTCTGTTCCTATGACCTCCACGTTGGACAGCCCCAGCCTTTCCGCCAGTACATCGTTGACCCCGCCGGAGGCAATGTCCAGGTTCGTGTGGCAGCTGTAGAGACTGATGCCGTTTTGAATCAGCAGCATGGCGGCCCGCCCGACAGGGGTTTCATCCGTAACGGCGCTGGCCTTGGAAAAGAACAGGGGGTGATGGGTCACAACGATCTGTGCCCCCAGATCAATGGCCTCCCGGCACACGTCCTCAAAGGGGTCCAGGGCTACCAGAACCTTTTGCACCGTCTGGCGGCGGGAGCCCACCTGCAAACCGGAATTGTCCCAGTCCATGGCCAGCTCCGGGGGTGCGATGGTATCCAGAAAATCAAAGATATCAGACGACAGAATCATGGATTTGTTCCTCCAATGCGTTTAATTCCGTAAAGGCTGCCTTTTCCCAGGCACCGATATCTGCCTGGTGGGCGACAGACAGCCCCAGGTGTTCTGTGACCCAGCGGATGTAGTCCGGCAGCAGGGGATCGCCGGAGCGAAGGAGCGCGGGCGAAACATAGCACTTGCCCGGTGTCAGGGGCGCGGAGGGCTCCCACAGGGCTTCCAGCACCGTATACAAAAAGCGCCCATCCCGCAGAACCTGCTCCCGCCGGATACTCCAGCCGGTTTCACTTAAGTATCGGCGCAGAATTGGTGTTTTGGATTGACATTGCAGGATCAGACGGTACTGCCTGCTCCGAAGCCAGGGGGCGGCTTCCAGAATCGAGATCATCACATCCGCGCCCATGCCCGCGCAGACCAGCACATCAAAGTCCCGCGGGACCGCCTGCACACCGTCGGACAGGAAGAAGGTGATCCGATCTTCCACGCCGAACTTTCGGGCGTTTTTTATGGCGCTCTCCAGGGGCCCCTGCCGCACATCAGAGGCGTAAACCTTGGCGGCAGTACCGCTTTGCAGCAGGTGAATGGCCAGATAGCCGTGGTCACAGCCCACATCTGCCACCCGGTCTCCGGGGGAAATATAGCCGCAGCAGGCCAGAAGCCGCTGGGAAATCGGTAATTTCATGGGTTCCTCCTGAAAAAAAGATGCCATTGCAGCCGGGGGCGCAATGGCATACTTTTTGTTTGCATTGTTAGTTCTGCGCGTCGCCGTTCTGGGCCTCGTAGGCCTCCAGGAAGTGGTTCAGCTGAGCCAGGAAGGGCTCGCAGTCCACACCGTGGACCATGCAGGCCTCTTCAACGGTCTCACCCCGGGAAGAGGGGCAGCCCAGGCAGTGCATACCGATTGCGAAGAACAGGGGAGCCGCCTGGGGCGCGACATCCAGAATATCGCCGATAATGGTTTCTTTTTCAATTTTAACAGCCATCGTAATGACCTCCTATCATCTGTGTGGTGCCTATTATAACCGTTTCTTCGCCAAAATACAAGAGGCTATTTTTGCTTTCCGTATTTATTGGGAAGATTCTGCCGTAAAATGGAGAGAATCCCGGAAAAGCGGAGGGCAGAATTGGGAAGAGTTGACTTTTCCTCCCGGAACGGGTATAATACGCAGGATAAAATAGGATTCGTATGGCAGGTAATTGATTATGGCAAAAAAACAACAAGAACACTACGGAAATTCCAGTATTTCCATGTTGAAGGGCGAGGACCGGGTCCGCAAGCGCCCAGCCGTTATTTTTGGCTCCGATGATCTGGAGGGCTGCAAGCATGCGGTTTTTGAGATCCTCTCCAATGCCATCGATGAGGCGCGGGAGGGCTACGGCGATACCATCATTGTCACCCGCTATCAGGACCTCAGCGTGGAGGTGGAGGATTTCGGCCGTGGCTGCCCGGTGGACTATAACGAGAAGGAAAAGCGCTACAACTGGGAGCTGGTCTTCTGCGAAATGTACGCCGGCGGCAAGTACGGCGAGAATGGGGAAAACTATGAGTACTCCCTGGGCCTGAACGGCCTTGGCTCCTGCGCGACCCAGTACGCTTCCGAATTTTTTGATGCCACCATCCGCCGGGACGGTTACCGGTATGATCTGCACTTTGAAAAGGGCAGAAACATCGGGGGTCTGAAAAAGGAGCCCACGGATCGGAAAAAGACCGGCTCCATCTTCCACTGGAAGCCGGACAAAGAGGTATTCACGGACATCGACATCCCCGTGGAATATTACCGGGATGTGCTGCGCCGTCAGGCTGTGGTCAACAAGGGCATTACTTTCCGCTTCCGCAACCAGGTGGGCGGAAAGTTTGAAACGGAGGGATTCTGCTATCCCGAGGGCATCCGGCAGTATGTAGAGGAACTGGTGGGGGACAATGCCTTTACCATGCCCACCTACTGGGAGTCGGAGCGCCGGGGCCGGGATGCGGAGAACCGCCCGGAGATGAAGCTGAAAATCACCGCCTCCTTCTGCTTCAGCAAGCAGATCTCGCACATTGAGTTCTACCACAATTCCTCCTGGCTGGAGTACGGCGGCAGCCCGGATAAGGCCGTCCGCAGCGGCTTCACCGCGGCCTTTGACAAGTACCTGCGGGACAACAATAAGTATACCAAGAGCGAGAGCAAGATCATTTTCCAGGACATTCAGGACAGCCTGGTTCTGGTGACCAACTGCTTTTCCACCATTGGCTGCTTTGAAAACCAGACCAAAAAATCCGTGAACTCCAAGTTCACCCAGGATGCCATGACGGCGTTTTTTAAGGAGCAGCTGCAGGTCTGGTTCATTGAGAACAAGCAGGAGGCGGACCGGGCGGCGGATCAGATCCTGGTGAACAAGCGGGCCCGGGAGTCCGCCGAGAAAACCAAGTCCAATGTGAAGAAGAAGCTCTCCGGCAGCGTGGACATTTCCAACCGGGTTCAGAAATTCGTAGACTGCCGCAGCAAGGATACCTCTGTCCGGGAGCTGTATATCGTGGAGGGCGACTCCGCTCTGGGTTCTGTCAAGATGGGCCGGGACGCGGAGTTCCAGGGCATCATGCCGGTCCGCGGCAAGATTCTGAACTGCCTGAAGGCGGATTACAGCAAGATTTTTGCCTCACCCATTATTACGGACCTAATCAAGGTCCTGGGCTGCGGCGTGGAGGTCCAGGGCAAACGGGCCAAGGAGCTGTCCAGCTTTGATATCTCCTCTCTGCGCTGGAATAAAGTGGTTATCTGCACAGATGCGGATGTGGACGGCTTCCAGATTCGCACCCTGATTCTGACCATGCTCTATCGGCTCTGCCCCACGTTGATCCGGGACGGCTATGTGTATATTGCGGAATCCCCCCTGTTTGAGATCACCTGCAAGGACAAGACCTGGTTTGCCTACAATGAGCAGGAAAAGGTTTCCATTCTCAAGGACCTGGAGGGAAAAAAGGTGACCATCCAGCGGTCCAAGGGCCTGGGCGAAAACGACCCCGCCATGATGTGGATGACCACCATGAACCCGGAGACCCGTCGTCTGATCAAGGTCATGCCGGAGGACGCGGAGCGGACGGCTCATTACTTTAATGTGCTGCTGGGCGACGGTCTCCAGGAGCGTAAGAATTTTATTGCGGAAAACGGCTCCCGATATCTGGAGCTGGCGGATATTTCCTGATAGGAGTCCAGTATGGCAAAGAAGAAGCAACCAGAAAAAGAAGAAAAGAAAGTGAATTTAGACGGCGTGGTGGGCCTGGTGGGCTCTACCACCGAGCAGGCGGTTTCCGAGACCCTGGAAGTCAACTATATGCCCTATGCCATGTCCGTCATTGTTTCCCGGGCCATCCCGGAGATTGATGGCTTCAAGCCCTCCCACCGAAAGCTTTTGTACACCATGTACAAGATGGGCCTGCTGTCCGGCAGCCGCACCAAGTCCGCCAATATCGTGGGCCAGACCATGCGTTTAAACCCCCACGGCGATGCGGCGATCTATGAGACCATGGTCCGGCTGGCTCGGGGCAACGAGACCCTGCTGCATCCCTTCGTGGATTCCAAGGGCAACTTCGGCAAGGTCTATTCCCGGGACATGGCCTATGCCGCATCCCGTTACACCGAGGCAAAGCTGGACCCCATCTGCGCGGAGCTTTTCCGGGATATCGATTCCGACACCGTGGATATGGTGGATAACTACGATGCCACCATGAAAGAGCCCAGCCTGCTTCCCACCACCTTCCCCAATGTGCTGGTATCGGCCAACCAGGGCATCGCTGTCGGCATGGCCAGCAATATCTGCTCCTTCAACCTGAAGGAGGTCTGCGATACCGCGATTGCCCTGATGAAAAACCCGGATCATGACATTCTGGAGACGCTGCCGGGGCCGGATTTCTCCACCGGTGCCCAGCTGCTCTATGACGAGGCGGCGACCCGGGAGATCTATGCCACCGGACGGGGCAGCTTCCGGCTGCGGTCCAAGTGGCGCTATGTGAAGGACGGAAACCTCATTGAGATTACGGAGATTCCCTACAGCACCGCCACGGAAGTGATCATGGATAAGGTTGCCGAGCTGATCAAGGCGGGCAAAATCCGGGAAATTGCCGATATGCGGGATGAAACGGATCTGGGCGGCCTGAAGCTGACCATCGACCTGAAGCGGGGTGTGGACCCGGACAAGCTGATGCAGAAGCTTTTCCGCATGACGCCGCTGCAGGACAGCTTTGCCTGCAATTTCAATATTCTTATCGCCGGGATGCCCCGGGTGATGGGCATTGGCGAAATTCTGGACGAGTGGACTGCCTGGCGAATGGACTGCGTGAAGCGGCGGCTGTACTTCCAGATTCAGAAGAAGCAGGAGCGGCTGCACCTGCTGAAGGGCCTGGAGCGGATTCTGCTGGATATCGACAAGGCGATTTCCATTATCCGGGAGACGGAGTTGGAAAACGAGGTTGTCCCCAACCTGATGATCGGCTTCGGCATCGATGAGATCCAGGCAAACTATGTGGCGGAAATCAAGCTGCGCAACATCAATAAGGAATACATTCTGAAGCAGACCAAGGCCACCTCCCAGCTGGAGCAGGAGATTGCGGAGCTGCAGGATACGCTGAACAGCCAGCGTAAGCTGAAAAATGTGATCATTAAAGAGCTGCAGCAGGTATCTGAAAAGTATGGCCAGCCCCGGAAGACCGAGATCCTCTACAATGTGGAGGAGACCGAGCCGGAGCGGGAGGAGGAACTGGTGCCGGATTATCCCGTGACCGTGTTCGTCTCCAAGGAGGGCTATCTCAAGAAGATTACGGCCCAGTCTCTGCGCATGAGCGGCGAACAGAAATTCAAGGAGGGCGACAGCCTGGCCTATTCCCAGGAGGCCACCAACCGTGGAGAGCTGCTGGTCTTTACGGACCAGTTCCAGTGCTACAAAACCCGCCTCAGCGACTTTGAGGACGGAAAAGCATCCATCCTGGGCGATTATCTGCCCCAGAAGCTGGGGATGGACCCGGGGGAGAATGTGCTTCAGGTGATTTTCCCGGGAGATGGCAAGGGCTTTGTGCTGTTCTTCTTTGAAAACGGCAAGGTGGCAAAGGTGCCCCTGTCCGCGTACGAGACCAAGACCAACCGGAAAAAGCTCACCGGCGCGTTTTCGGACAAGTGCCCGGTGGTGAAGATTTTCGCGCTGGCATCGGATGAACAGATTGCTCTGTATTCCTCCGATGGCAGGGCCATGATCTTCTCCACGGCAGATCTGCTGCCGAAAACCACCCGCAATACCATCGGTGTGGCGGTCATGAGTCTGAAAAAGAAGGCAGTACTGCAAAACGCGCTGAAGCTGGAAGACAGCGGCATTGAAAATCAGAGCCGCTACCGGATGAAGTCTATCCCCGCTGCCGGCGCCATTCTGCGTCCGGAGGATTCCCAGGAGAAGCAGGCGGCTTTTGACGTATAAAAACAGGAGGGGCTCTATGAAGAAATATTGGCGGAAAATCAGCTGGATCGTCTATACGCTGCTGGGCAGCGCCGCGTTTGCTCTGGGCTTTGCCCTGTTTTTGGTGCCCAATGACATCAATACCGGCGGCGTTTCGGGTCTTGCCATGATTCTGCGGGAGCTGCTGGGCTTTGGCAGCGTGGGTATGCTGACGCTGCTGATCAATATTCCGCTGTTTCTTCTGGGCGGCGCGAAAATCGGCAAGCGGTTCTTTGCGGGGTCCCTTCTTGGAATGCTTGTGAGCTCCGTGCTCATTGACGTGTTTGCGCTGATCCCGATGACCGCCCCGGAGCCCATGATTGGGGCCCTCTATGGAGGGGTCCTCTGCGGCGCTGGACTGGGCCTGGTGTTTATGGCGGGCGCTTCCACCGGCGGCTCGGACATTCTGGTGCGGCTGCTGAAGAAAAAATACCGCAATGTGCCCATTGGCCGGATTTCCATTGTGTTCGATGCCACGGTGGTGCTTCTCACTGGCCTGGTGTTCCGGGATATCAGCAAGGCGCTCTACAGCGGCATTGTGGTGTTCGTGTCCGGTCAGGTCATTGACGCGGTGGTGTACCGGTTTGATTACTCCCGTGTGGCGCTGATCATCTCCAAGGAGCATGAGGCCATTGTGAAGGCCATTGACCGGAAGCTGGAGCGGGGGGCAACCTACCTCCATGGCGCGGGCTCCTATACGGGCCGGGATATGGAGGTTATTCTCACCGTGGTTCGCAAGGGTCAGCTGGCGGAGCTGAAGGAATTGGTTATGAACATTGATGAGAACGCCTTTGTCATCGTCCAGGAGGCCCACCAGGTGCTGGGTGACGGCTTCTCCGACTATTCCCCGGACGCGCTCTGAAAAGGAGACAGGCCATGAAATTTGCTCGATTGCTGCCGCTGCTGCTCTGCGGGGCGCTGCTATGCGGCTGCAGTGTCTTTGACGGACAGTATGTCCGGGTGACTCCCCACGAAATGCAGTCCTCCAAAAGCCAGGAGGAAGCAAATACCGTGAATAACTACATGGATCTGCGCAGAACCCTGGTGGAAATGGTGACGGCGGGACGGGAGAGCATGGTGATCCTGACCCAGGATTACCCGGAAAATGCCCTTGCAGACAATATGGAGGGGGCAAAGCAGTACATCTGCACCTACGATCCGGTGGGGTCCTATGCCGCGGAGGACTTAAGCTACGAGATCGGCACCAAGGGCGGCCTGACCGCAGTTGCGGTCACGGTTACCTATCGGCACAGCCAGTCGGATATCCGCGCCATTCAGCACCTGGACGGGGTGGACGATATGCAGCAGGCGGTGCTGGAGGCACTGGAGGATATCGATTTCCGCAGAGTCCTTCTGGTGCCTGGGTACATCCCGTCGGATTTCAGCCAGATGGTGCAAGACCTTGCCCAGCAGAATCCCCAGACGGTGATGGAATGCCCCCAGGTGACGGCGGATATCTATGGAAGGGGCACGACCCGGCTTGTGGAGCTGACGTTTTCCTACGAGAACGGACGGGATGCTCTGAAGCAGATGCGCAGCCAGGTCAGCAATGTATTCGACTCCGCGTCACTGTACGTCAGCGGGGACGGGGCAGATATCCAGAAGTACCGGCAGCTCTATTCCTTCCTGATGGACCGGTTTTCCTATACCATGGAATCCTCCATTACGCCCGCCTACAGCCTTCTGCGCCATGGGGTGGGGGACAGCCGCGCCTTTGCCAATATCTACGGGGCCATGTGCCGCAGCGCCGGACTGGAATGCCTGACGGTTACGGGAACCCGCAACGGTTCTCCCTGGAACTGGAATATCATCTGCGACGATGGCCGATATTACCATCTGGACCTGACCCGGTGCAAGGAAGAGGGCGGGTTCACGGAGAAAACGGACGAGGCCATGACGGGCTATGTGTGGGATTATTCCGCATTCCCCCAGTGCGGCGGCGGAATTTCCGCGGAGCCGTAAAAAAGGCTTGACATTTTGGGAATATCTGCTATAATGCATACCGTTCCCGCGGGTGTAGCTCATCCGGTAGAGCGCCACCTTGCCAAGGTGGAGGTAGCGAGTTCGAGCCTCGTCACCCGCTCCAG
>CAKTJX010000034.1 GCA_934569045.1 uncultured Oscillospiraceae bacterium | reverse complement strand
TTCCGTTGATGGTAATGGTTCCCATGGCTGCCCCTCCTTACGCTTCTACATAGATGGCATCAAAGGCGCAGTTCTCCTTACAGGAGCCGCACTTGATGCAGACGGTGGGATCGATGTGATAGGGGGTCTTTACCTTGCCGGAAATGGCGTTCACCGGGCAGTTCCGGGCGCACTTGCCGCAGCCCTTACAGAAGTCCGGATTGATGACAAATTTCCGCAGAGCGGTACAGACCTTGGCGCGGCACTTCTTATCCACGATGTGCTCGATGTACTCGTCACGGAAGGTATTCAAGGTGGAGATGACCGGCAGCGGCGCGGACTTGCCCAGGCCGCACAGGGCCATGGTCTTGACCATGGTCGCCAGCTCCTCCAGCCGGTCCAGGTCCTCCAGCTCGCCCTGGCCTGCCACGATCTTTTCCAGAATCTCCAGCATCCGCTTGGTGCCCTCCCGGCAGGGAACGCACTTTCCGCAGCTCTCCCGCTGGGTAAAGGACATGAAGAACCGGGCAACCTCTACCATACAGGTGTGCTCATCCATAACCACCATGCCGCCAGAGCCGACGATGGCGTTGAATTTCTTCACGGAGTCAAAGTCCAGTGGCTCGTCCAGATGCTTTTCCGTCAGGCAGCCGCCGGAGGGGCCGCCGATCTGAACGGCCTTGAAGCTGGAACCGTTTTTCAGGCCGCCGCCGATATCAAAGATGATCTCCCGCAGGGTGGAGCCCATGGGCACTTCGATCAGGCCCGTATTTTCAATGGCGCCGGTAAGGGAGAAGGTCTTGGTGCCGGGGCTTCCGGCGGTGCCGATACTGCGGTACCAATCCGCACCCTTGAGGATGATTTTGGGTACGTTAGCGTAGGTTTCTACGTTATTCAGAACCGTGGGGCGCTCCCACAGGCCCTTTTCCACCGTTCTGGGGGGCTTGACTCGGGGCATACCCCGATTGCCCTCAATGGAGGCCGTCAGTGCGGAGCCCTCGCCGCAGACAAAAGCGCCAGCGCCCCGGTTGATATGTAAGCGGAAGGAGAAATCAGAACCCAGGATGTTGTCACCCAGCAGCCCACGCTCCTCCAGCAGGGAAATCGCGTGGCGCAGGCGGGCAACGGACATGGGGTACTCCGCCCGGACGTAGATGTAACCATCGGAGGAACGAACCGCGTAGGCCGCGATCATCATGCCCTCAATCAGCTTGAAGGGGTCACCTTCCATGACGGAGCCGTCCATAAAGGCACCGGGATCGCCCTCGTCACCGTTGCAGACCACATAGCGGATGGGGTCCTTCTGGCGGGCCACCTGTTTCCACTTTTTACCCGCTGGGAAGCCGCCGCCGCCACGGCCCCGGAGCCCGGATTTGTCGATCTCGTCAATCACCTGGTCCCGGTCCATCTGGAACATGGCCTTTTCCAGAGCCTGGAAGCCGCCGGCTGCCAGATATTCGTCCAGGGACTCCGCGTCCAGCTTGCCGCAGTTCTCCAGAACAATGCGGGTCTGCTTGGCGATGAAGGGAATCTCATCGGGCTGGACATACTTCTTCTCGCCCTTGTGGTACAGCAGCCGCTCGATAACGTCATTGCCGAGGATGGTCTGCTGGTAGATATCCTTGCAGTCCTCCGGCTGAACCTTTACGTACTGAACAACCCGGTCCCCCTTCTGAATCCGGACCAAGGGGCCCAGCTCACAGAAGCCCTGGCAGCCGGTTTTTTTCACGCCGATATTCTGCCGGTCATGGTTTTCGTGGGGAGCGAACTGCAGATCAATGGAAGGATCATCAGCAATCAGGTCCTTCAGCATCTGGTGGATTTTATTGGAGCCGGTAGCGATACAGCCGGTGCCGGAGCAAACCAGGACCCGGCAGTCATAGCCGTTCATCTCCGCAACGGCTTTTTCCCGCTCACGGGACAGATCTTCAATATTCTGGATCATCAGCCTTTACCTCTCAATTCCGCAATCAGTGCCAGGGCCTTTTCCGGTGTCATAGCCGGATGGACCTGCTCGTTGACCATCATGGTGGGTGCCAGACCGCAGGCACCCAGACAGGAAACGGTTTCTACCGTGAAGAGCATATCGTCTGTGGTGTGCTTCTTTTTGCTCAGGCCCAACTCCTTCCAGAGGGCCTCCAGGACGGGCGTGGAGTGGCGCACATGGCAGGCGGTGCCATCGCAGACCTTGATCACATACTTTCCCTTTGCTTCAAAGGAAAAATTCTCATAGAAGGTAGCAACGCTGTAGGCTTTGGTCTCTGTAACGCCAATTTGCTTTGCGATATAGGACAGCAGCTCCCCGGGCAGGTAGCGGTATTCCGCCTGAACATCCTGCATGACGGGAATCAGCGCCTTGGCCTCTTTGCCATAGCGGGCGATGATCTCGTCTGTTTTCCGGTAGTAGGATTCATCCAGCATAATTTATTCCTCCTTTGATGTAGGCAAGCTGATTATATCAAATTCAACATGTTATATCAATATATCGGAGGTTTTTTCCGTCGTTATGAACAATCTTTATGCAATCTGCCTCTTTTCACCGTCCAAAATTTTTCTCAAAAATTAGCATATGCTAACCAAGAGAACAAAAAACTATACAACCCATACAAAAATTTCCGGGATATTGGTGCACAATACCAATATCCCGGAATTTGATTTTTATTTGCGTGTACAGGAAATCAGGTAGCTGCCGTGGGGCATCACATGGAAGGAAATGGCTTTTTCATCTGCCTGCGCCCAAGCAACAGGGGTTCCCAGCAGATCGGTATTGGAATCCGGGCACCGGGCCCCCACCGCCGCCAAGGGCAGACGGATAACCTCCTCCGTCTCCGCTTTGGAAATCACGCCAACCAGAATATCGTCTTCCCAGAACCTGGCAATGGCGAAGGTGTCTCCCTGGGCATAGAGGAACTTCATGCCGCCCCGGCACAGGGCGGGGTGCGCTTTCTTCAGCGCGGCAAGGGTCTGGTACAGGCGGTACTTCTCCCCTGTCCGGAAATTTTTCTGCCAGGGCATGGGGTAGCGGCAGCCCTCGTTGGCATCCGTTCTCCCGTCAATATCCGCCTCGTCTCCATAATAGATAGAGGGCGCTCCAGTCAGCAGAAACTGGAACAGGGCGGCTCCCTGGAAGTCCGCTTCCGAAATCTCCGGGTCATTGTGGAAGCGTGGGGTATCGTGACTGTCAAACAGATTAAACTGATTCTCCCACAGGGCAAAGGGCAGCTTGGCCAGGTGCTGCATGACCCGATGCTCCACGTCCTGGGCGGTCATATGATAGCGCACGGCCTTCAGCGCCGGGATGCGGGACAGAAACTGGTCCGGTTCCCCATAGAAGGAGCGGATCACCCGGCCGCAGCCATAGTAATTCATGGGGGAATCCCACTCGCTGCCCTGCATATACTGGGCGCAGTCCCCCCAATCCTCGGCCAGGATATAGGCCTGGGGGTTCTCCTGACGGATGCTCTGACGGATCTGGGGCCAGAGCTCGTGGGCCAGCTGGGTTTCGCCGTTCCGGGCGAACACATCCGCCACATCAAACCGCCAGCCATCGATGCTGTAGGGCGGCTTCAGCCACTTTTTCAGCACAGAATCCGGCCCCCGGTAGACGACCTCCCGCAGGGAATCGGAGGTATAATTCAAAGTGGGCATGGACTCCAGATCCCACCAGCCGTGGTAGTGGTTGTCCTTGTCAAAGAAATAATAGCCCCGCTCCACGGAGTCCGGGTTGTGGTAGGCCCCTTCGGACTCCGGGAAATATTCCCCATCCCGGTTGAACCAGCGGTGGGCCGTGCCGGTATGGTTGATGGAAATATCCAGGATCAGCTTCATGCCGTTTTCATGCAGGGCACGGCTTAAGTTTGCCAGCGCTTCATCCCCGCCAAAGTGGGGGTCCACATGGAAATAATCCAGGCAGTCGTATTTGTGGCAGGAGGGGGCGTAAAAAATCGGGTTCAGGTACAGCGCAGTCACCCCCAGCTCTTTGAGATAGGGGATTTTCTGCTGAATGCCCTGCAAATCGCCGCCGTAAAAATCCAGGCAGTGCCCCTGCTCATAGGTCAGCGGGGTGTCATCCCAGTGGTCCATATGGATGCAGGGGTGGCCATCCTGGCTGTACTCCCCTGTTTTGACATCATTGCTGGGATCTCCATTGCAGAAGCGCTCTGGGAATATCTGGTAGAATACCGCATCCTTTACCCAGGCCGGCTGCACATAGTCCGTCAGGAGCACAAAATCATAGCTGTGCTCCGGCAAATAGGTGGTGATCTCCTTCTGGGTGTAGAAATAGATTACATCCTTGCAGGCGATATAAAAATGATACTGGGTCCGGCGCTCGATGATTTGCAGCGGGCATTCCCAGTAAACGAGTCCATCCCGGATTTCCGCCCGGTGCATTTCCACCTTCAGCTCCCCACCGTTGGGAGTCGAACGGAGGAACACATGCTCCGCCGGGGCATCCTGATACATCCGCAGCCGAATGGTGACCGTCTCATGCAGTTTGGGGGCGGGATTGGACACAAAGGCGGCAGAGCCGTCGGAATAAACGCTTTCAAGCCAGGTTTCCATAGATGCGCTCCTATCGTTTTTTCTTCATTGTACACATTTGGTTCCGAAAGTGCAAGCGGGATTTTTGCAAAAAAGCACCGCCGAAGCGGTGCTTTGCATCCTTACTTTGTTTCCGCGGAGGAATGCGTCTCGAAATAGTGCCAGGGGTAGCAGAAGATGTGTCCGCCGATCTCTCCCCAGGGGCTGTCCGTGGTGCGGACCCGTCCGTAAAACTGGACTTCCTTCGGCAGGACATAGGGGCCGTACAGTGCCCGGTCGATGGCCTCATACTGGGCCTGGCTGGGCTTTGCCGTAACAATCAGCTTGTGGGGGACAAACTGGCTTTCATCGTTGATCATTGCGGTAATGGAGGAGCCGAAATTGCCGGACACCAGGCGGTTCAGAACCACCTCCGCAATGGCCTGCTGGCCATCCTCGCTTTCGCCCCGGGCCTCTACATAGATGAGCTTTGCCAGCAGCTTGGTTTCGTCGTCTGTCAGCTTCAGATTGCCGTACCGGGGCTCCACATAGGGCCGCACAGGGTCCTCATAGATAAAGGGCTCCTCCGGCATCCTGGACGGGTCAAAGATAAACGCGCCATCGTAGCCCCAGCAGATTTCGTCTGTCGTGAAGCCATTTTCAAAGCCGTCCTTCAGCCGCCAGCTCTTGCGGTTGGAGGTAGAGGGGTCATAGACCATGATCCGCCCTTCCTCATTAAAGCCCTTGAGGAGGATAAAGTGCTGGGAGTTGGTAAACAGCGACTTCTGGTTCATCAGCTGGATGACAATCTTGCCCTCCCACAGGGCTTCTTTTACGAAATTGTAATTCTCCGCCTCGGTCATGGGCAGCTGAAGCACCTTCGCGGCGTAGCGCAGACGGTCTACATTGTTTTCCGCCTTGCCGCCGAACCATTTTGCCAGCTCGTCCGGATAATACTGGTGGCCCGTCAGATAGGTTGCCACGCTGGCAAGACAACAGACACTGCACCCATTGTCCTTGATGGTGCCAGTCCCATACATTACGTCGGCATAGTCATCCAGCGTATAGTCCGGAAGAAATCGCTCCGTCTGCTGGGAAACCACCGCTTCCGTCTCCTGGACGGCTGCGGTCTCTTCCGTCGAAGCCGTCTCGGTTTCTTCCTCGCCGTCCGCATAAATGAGGAACGGAACGGCCTGCACCATCAGCAAAATCGCCAACAGGAAAGAAAGCGTGCGCATCCCCCGCAGCCTGGTATTCTTTTTGGGATAGATGCCCATATTGCCTCCTAACGAATCCAAAAGGGGTTCTCCGGGAATGGGAAAATCCTGGCCGGAGCGCTTACGAAATATAGGCGATTATACCATGGGCTTTCAGAATTTTCAACCAACGTTATAAAAAATTAAGAACTGGAAAGTTTAAGATTTGTTTTAGGGAACCTTCCATTCCATAGGCGGACAGTGAATTTTCCCCCTGCTTAGATTCTTCTGCCCAGCTTTTCGGAATATTCCCGGCGGAAATCGGCAAAGCTGCCTTCGTCCAGGGCATCCCGGATTCGCTCCATCAGCTTGTTATAGAAATACAGGTTGTGCATCACGGACAGGCGCATGGCCAGCATTTCATCCGCCACAAACAGGTGGCGCAGGTAGGCCTTGGAATACCGGCGGCACACGGGACAGTCGCACTGGGGGTCAATAGGGCTGTCGTCCAGCTGATATTTGGCATTTTTCAGGTTGATGGCACCCTCCCAGGTGAAGAGGCGGGCGTGGCGGGCATTGCGGGCGGGCATCACGCAGTCAAAGAAGTCTACACCCCGTGCCACCGACTCAATGATATTGCTGGGGGTTCCCACACCCATGAGATAGCGGGTCTTGTCCGCCGGCATATAGGGCTCCACCGCGTCGATGATATCATACATCTCCTGGGTGCTCTCCCCCACCGCCAGGCCGCCGATGGCGTAGCCCGGCAGATCCAGGTCCGCAATTCGCTTCATATGGTCGATGCGGATATCCGCGTAGGTGCCGCCCTGGTTGATGCCCCAGAGCATCTGCTGGGGGTTCACCGTGTCGGGCAGGCTGTTCAGGCGGGCATTCTCCGCCTTGCAGCGGACCAGCCAGCGGTAGGTCCGGTCCACGCTTCGCTGCACATACTCTCTGGGAGAGGGATTTTCGATACACTCGTCAAAGGCCATGCAGATATCGCTGCCCAGATTGGACTGAATCCGCATGCTCTCCTCCGGGCCCATAAAGATCTTATGTCCGTCAATATGGGAGGCAAAATAGACGCCCTCCTCCTTGATCTTCCGCAGGGATGCCAGACTGAACACCTGGAATCCGCCGGAATCCGTCAGAATGGGGCCGTCCCAGGTCATGAACTTGTGCAGGCCCCCCATCTGGCGAACCACCGTGTCCGTGGGCCGCAGATGCAGATGGTAGGTGTTGCTGAGCTCCACCTGGCAGCCAATCTCCTTCAGATCCTTGGCACTGAGCGCGCCCTTAATGGCCGCCTGGGTGCCGACATTCATAAAGACCGGGGTCTGAACCGTGCCGTGGGCACAGGTAAAAACACCCCGCCGGGCCTTGCCCTCTGTTTTTAAAAGCTGAAACATAGATTACCTCTTTTTATTTTTGTGGGATGTCGCCAATGTACATGGCATCGCCAAAGCTGAAAAAGCGATAGCGGTTTTCCACGGCGATTTTATAGGCATTCAATACATGCTCTCTTCCGGCAAAGGCAGAAACCAGCATCACCAGAGTGCTCTCCGGCAGGTGAAAATTGGTGATCAGGGCATCCATGGCCTTGAAGGTGTAGCCGGGGTAGATGAAAATATCCGTCCAGCGGGACTTGGCCTCAAAGCTGCCGTCCGGGTTGACCAGAGATTCCAGGGTCCGGCAGGAGGTTGTGCCCACGCAGACAATGCGGCCCCCCGCTGCCTTTGTCTCGTTGAGCATCCGGGCGGTCTGCTCGTTCATCATACAGAGCTCACTGTGCATATGGTGCTCCAGGACCTCCTCCGCCTTGACCGGGCGGAAGGTGCCGAGGCCCACGTGCAGCGTCACAAAGGCGGTCTTGACCCCCTTTGCCCGAATCTTATCCAGCAGCTCCTGGGTGAAGTGCAGGCCCGCTGTGGGGGCAGCGGCGGAGCCCAGCTCCCGGGAATAGACGGTCTGGTAGCGCTCCTGATCCTGGAGCTCCTCTTTGATATAGGGCGGCAGGGGCATTTTGCCCAGGCGCTCCAGCACCTCCAGGAAGATGCCCTCATAGTGGAATTCCACCACCCGGTTGCCCGTATCCTGAACCTCCTTGACGGTGGCCGTCAGCTCTCCGTTGCCAAAGATCACCTCGCTGCCCGGCTGCATCTTCCGGCCGGGCTTGCACAGGCACTCCCAGCACTTGTCCCCCAGGTCCCGCAGCAGCAGCACCTCCACCGCGCCGCCGGTGGGGCGATGGCCCAGGAGTCTGGCGGGCAGCACCCGGGAATCGTTCATCACCAGGCAGTCGCCGGGATTCAGATAATCGATAATATCGTAAAAATGACGGTGCTCCACCTGCCCGGTGACCCGGTCCAGGGTCATCAGCCGGGAAGCATCCCGCTTCTCCAGGGGGGTCTGGGCAATGAGCTCCTCCGGCAGATCATAGTAAAAATCATGGGTCTTCAATGGTAATTCCTCCGAATTTTGATTCCATATAGTATAGCCGATTTTTGTCCCTTTTGCAACAGGCAAAAGGGGCCGCCCCGGCATAGACTGCACGGGAGGGATTCTTTATGAAAAAACCGATTTTTACAGGCGTCTGCACCGCCCTGGTAACCCCCTTTCTGGGGGACCGGCTCAATGGGCCCCTGCTGCGGCGGCTGATCCGCAGGCAGCAGACAGCAGGCATCGACGCGCTGGTAATCTGCGGAACCACCGGGGAATCCGCCACGCTGTCCGATGAAGAAAAGCTGGAGCTCTTCGCCCTGGCCCGGGAGGAAATTCCGGAAAACATGGCCTTTCTCGCCGGAACCGGCTCCAACGACACCGCCCATGCCATGGCCCTGAGCCGGGCGGCGGAGGCCAGCGGTGCGGATGCGCTGCTGGTGGTGAGCCCCTATTACAACAAGGCCACGGCAGAAGGACTGTACCGGCACTATGCCGCCATTGCGGACAGTGTACATATTCCGGTGGTTCTGTACAACGTTCCCAGCCGGACCGGGCTGGATATCCCGGTATCGACCTACCAAAGGCTGGCTGAAATTCCAAATATCATCGGCGTGAAGGAAGCCAGCCCCGATATCCGCAAGATCGCCCGCATCCGCAGGGAATGTCCCCGGGACTTTTTCGTCTGGTGCGGCAATGACGACCTGGCAGTACCCGCCATGGCGCTGGGGGCCATGGGGGTCATTTCCGTCGTGTCCAATGTGAAGCCGGAGCTGACCCAGGCCATGGTCTGGGCCGCCCTGGATGGGGACTTTGACACCGCCGCCGAATTACAGCTGCGACTGTACCCGCTGATCGAGGCGCTGTTCCGGGAAGTAAACCCAGCGCCGGTCAAGGCAGCAATGGCGTATATCGGTTACGACTGCGGCGAAAGCCGCCTGCCCGTGGGGCCGATCAGCCAGGAAACCCGGGAGATTCTGAATGGACTGCTGTAAAAGATGAAATCCAGCCGATGGCTGGGTGAAATCTGTCTCGGGGCAGGGGAAATCCGATCTGTGATCGGGTAAAATCGCCCGTTCCGGGCGGATGCGGTGTCCCTTTTGGACATTTTTAGAAAAATAGAGTGCGTTACATTTTATCTGCAACGCACCCATGGAGTTTCCATTGCTTATTTCAAAATTGCTTTGTGGAAAATCTTTTTACCCTTACGGATCTTGACGCCCTGCTGGAGCATTTCCTGGGTCACGGCAAAATTGGGAGCGGGAACCTTCTCATCGTTGACGAGAACGCCGCCCTGCTGCACCAAGGTCCGGGCCTCCTTGTTGGAGGAAGCCAGCTTGCAGGCCACCATCAGGTTCAGAATGCCGATCTGGCCATCGGTCAGCTGATCCTCGGTCAGCTCGGTGGTGGGCAGATTGGCCTCATCACCGCCGCCTACGAAAAGCGCTCTGGCGGAGGCCTGGGCCTTGGCGGCCTCTTCCTCGCCGTGAACCAGCTTGGTCAGCTCAAAGGCCAGGATTTCCTTGGCCTCGTTGATTTTGGCGTCCTTCCAGGTATCCATCTCATCGATCTGCTCCAGGGGCAGGAAGGTCAGCATCCGGATGCACTTCATCACGTCCGCGTCATCGATGTTGCGCCAGTACTGGTAGAATTCGTAAGGGCTGGTCTTGTTCGGGTCCAGCCACACGGCACCCTTGGCGGTCTTGCCCATCTTCTTGCCCTCGGAATTCAGGAGCAGGGTGATGGTCATGGCGTGGGCATCCTTGCCCAGCTTCCGGCGGATCAGCTCGGTACCGCCCAGCATATTGCTCCACTGGTCGTTGCCGCCGAACTGCATATTGCAGCCGTAGTGCTGGTACAGGTAGTAGAAGTCGTAGGACTGCATGGGCATGTAGTTGAACTCCAGGAAGCTCAGGCCCTTCTCCATGCGCTGCTTGAAGCACTCGGCCCGCAGCATATTATTCACGGAGAAGCAGGCGCCGATATCCCGGATGAAATCGATATAGTTCAGGTTCAGCAGCCAGTCGGCATTGTTGACCATCTGGGCCTTGCCCTCACCGAACTCGATGAAACGCTCCATCTGCTTTTTGAAGCAGGCGCAGTTGTGGTCGATGGTCTCCTTGGTCATCATACTGCGCATATCGGTACGGCCGGAGGGGTCGCCGATCATGGCTGTGCCGCCGCCGATCAGGGCAATGGGCTTGTTGCCCGCCATCTGCAGCCGCTTCATGAGGCACAGTGCCATGAAATGGCCCACATGGAGGGAATCCGCCGTGGGGTCAAAGCCGATATAGAAGGTGGCCTTGCCGTTGTCGACCATCTCCCGGATCTCTTCTTCATTGGTGACCTGGGCAATCAGGCCACGGGCTACCAGTTCGTCATAAACTTTCATCTTTTTGTTCCTTTCCAAAAAATTAAGCGCCCTCTGTCAACAAGACAGAGGGCGCAAAAAGCGCGGTACCACCTCAGTTTGGAGAAGCCTCACGGCTCCCCCCTCATGCCGCCCCGCAGGCGGCGACGCTGTATCGGGCGCACCCGTCCTCCCCTACTGAAGCTTCAGGGAAGCCGCTCCGGGAGGTATTTTCCGCAACCCACTCTGCCGCCTTACACCCTCCGGCGGCTCTCTGAAAGAAGCTGTGACTGCGTACTTTTTCCCATCTCAGCGTTGTACAGTATTCTAGCAGAAGACAATGCCTTTGTCAAGCAGCGTTTTTGCCAAAGCTTTTAGGGCTGCAAAAGCATTTCTTCGGCACTTTTCAGGGTTGTTTCCGTAATATTGGTGCCGCCAATGATCCGGGCCAGTTCCTGCTTCCGGCCCTCCCGATCCAGGGGGGTCACCGTTGTAAAGGTCCGTCCGTCCCGCTCCGACTTGGCAATCAGCATGTGGGTATCCGCCAGGGCCGCCAGTTGGGGCAGGTGGGTCACGCAGAGCACCTGCTTGTGCCGGGCCAGGCTGCGGAGCTTCTCCGCAATGCGCTGGGCGGCTCTGCCGGAGACACCGGTATCCACCTCGTCAAAAATCAGGGTATCCACCGCATCCTTTTCCGCCAGAACATTTTTCATGGACAGCATGATCCGGGCCAGCTCGCCGCCGGAGGCCACCTTGCTCAGGGGCTTTAAGTCCTCACCCGCATTGGCGGACAGATAGAACGCCACCGCGTCCGCCCCCTCCGCCGTCAGCTCCGTCTCCCGGAACCGGCACTGGAACTGCACCCGAGGCATATCCAGCTGACTGAGCTCCGACAGAATCTTTTGGGAAAGAATCTCCCCCTGCTCCTGCCGATTCTTCCGCAGGGCCAGAGCCGCATCCCAGGCGGCCTTTTCCTTTTGGGCCAGCTGCTTTTTCAGGTGTTCCACATGGTCATCCGCAAATTCAATTTCGTCCAGTTCCTTCCGGGCCTTCTCCAGGTAGTCCAGAATCTCCTGGCAGTCCGCACCGTATTTCCGGCGGAGCCGGTGGATCACATCCAGGCGGGACTCGATCTGCTCCAGCTCATCGGCAGAATAACTCAAATCGTCCAGGGCATCCCGCACCTCGTCCGCAATGTCCTGCACCTGGTACTTGAGGTCCGTCAGCCGCTCCTGAAAGGCGGTATAGTCATCGCTGTACCGGGCGATGCGGCTAAGGGCATAGGCCGCCTGGGCCAGCAGCGCCGCGGCGCCGTCGCCGCTCTCATCCCCGCCAAGCAGGGCCTCCGTGGCCTCCTCCAGGCCCTGGGACAGCTTTTCGGAGTTTTGCAGCAGCTTTCTGCGCTGGTCCAGCTCCTCGTCCTCCCCGGGCTGAAGCTCCGCCTTTTCGATTTCCGCGATCTGGTATTTCAGCGTTTCCATGCGGCGCAGCTTTTCGCCCTCGTCCATGGTCATCCGGTCAATCTCCCGCCGCAGGGCACTGACAGCGGCAAATTTCCCCCGGTAATCCTCCAGCAATGCTCCATTGTCCGCAAAGGCATCCAGGAAATGGAGATGGTTCTCCTCATCGAATAGGGATGCGGAATCATGCTGGCCGTGAATATTAATGAGCTGAATGCCCAGCTTATGCAGGATGGCCACCGTCACCAAGCTCCCATTGACCCGGCAGACATTTTTCCCATCCAGGAAAATATCCCGCTGGATCACGGTTTCCGGGTCGTAGTCCACCCCGTTCTCTTCAAACCAGCCGAGCTCCGGCACCTGGGTAAACACCGCCCGGACAGAGGCCTTGTTGGTGCCGGTGCGGATCATATCCCGATAGGCCCGCTGGCCGAGAATGGCAGAAATTGCATCAATGACAATGGATTTACCGGCACCGGTTTCACCGGTGAGCACGTTGAAGCCCCTGTCAAAGGAGATATCCGCCTGCTCAATGACCGCGATATTTTCGATATGCAATAGGCTCAGCAAGGTTACTCTCCCCTTTTATCGGATCACCGCTTTGATCTCTCCGCTAAAGGCCGCGGCAGAGGCGGAATCCCGCATGACGATCATCACCGTATCGTCACCGGCCAGCGTTCCCAGCACCACGCTGATCTTCATGGCATCCAGCGCGGAACCGGCGGCACCGGCCAGGCCCGGCAGGGTGTGGATCACAATAATATTTTCCGCATAGTCAATGCTGATGACGCACTCCCGGAAAATGGTGTTCAGCCGGTCCGAAAGGGCCGGGGGCACATCCTTTTCCGGCACACTGTAGCGGTAGGTGCCGAGGCTGGTCAGCTCCTTGATGATGCGCAGCTCCTTGATATCCCTGGAAATGGTTGCCTGGGTGCTGGTGAAGCCCTCTTCCTCCAGGGCCTTCAGCAGCTGCTCCTGGGTTTCCACGTTAGCATTGGAAATGATCTCAATGATCTTGGCCTGTCTTTTGGATTTCATGGCAAGTCCCTCTTACTTCCTTTGAAATTTGGCATTCACCACATCGTAAAAGCTGCGGTCATTCAGTTTGATCAGCTTGGTTTCATATTTGGACTTTCGGATGGTCACCGTGTCGCCCATGTTCAGCCGCAGGGCCTTGCCACCGTCCACGGACAGGAAAGCATTTCTGCGGGCGTTCTGCACCATCCGCACGGTGATCACCCGGCGGTCCGAGGTCACCACGCAGCGGCTGACCATGTCGTGGGCGCAGATGGGGGTAATGATCATGTTCCGGGCATCCGGCTCCACAATGGGGCCCCCGGCAGAGAGATTGTAAGCCGTGGAGCCGCTGGGGGTGGAGATGATCACGCCGTCTCCCCCACAGCTCATGGCCTGAACCCCGTCGCACTCCACGCTCAGGTAGACAATCCGGGCCACAGCGCCCTTGGTCACCACCACATCGTTCAGGCAGATATCATGGAAAATGATATCCCGGTCCCGCTGGACGGTCACGTCCAGCATCATCCGCGGGTCCAGCTTATATTCCCCGGACACCAGCCTGGGCAGCTGATTCAGCTCCGAGCTTTCCAGCTCCGCCAGAAAACCCATGGTGCCGATATTGACCCCCAGGATGGGGATTCCCCGCTTGGTGGCCGCCTTGGCGGTATGGAGAATGGTGCCGTCACCGCCAAAGCAGATCACGGCATCGGCATTGGGCAGTTCCCGGTCCAGCCTGGAAAAGCGCAGATCCTTAGGCAGCTCATAGCTCCGGTCCACATCAAAGGGCAGGCACAGGCTCACCCGCAGCCCCGCGTCCTTCAAGATCTGCATCGCGCTGCGCACCGTCTGAAAATTCCGATCCCGGTAGGGATTGGGGGTCAGAATCACATGCTTCATGCTTCCGCTCCTTTGTCCAGAGCGGCATGGGCCTGCTCCACAACGGCAGCGGTATCCGGGCGGATGCCCGGAACATCGTCCAGGCTCAGGTGCCCCAGGAATTCAATATTTCCCTCCGGCCCCTTCACGGGAGAAAAGGTCAGGCCCAGAATGCGGAAGCCCAGGCTGTCTGCCAGCGCCACAAAATCGTCCAGCACCTCTTTGTGGGTGCTCTTCTCCCGGACCACACCTTTTTTGCCGACCTTCTCCCGTCCGGCCTCAAACTGGGGCTTGATCAGGCACAGCACCTGACCCGTGGGCTTCAGCAGCTTCTGGATGGCGGGCAGTACAATTTTCAGGGAAATAAAACTCACATCCACCACAGAAAGATCCAGGGGCTCCCCCAGCTGCTCCGGGGTGACATAGCGGATATTGGTTTTCTCCATCACCACCACCCGGGGATCGGAACGGATTTTCCAGTCCAGCTGGCCGTAGCCCACATCAATGGCAAACACCTTGCTGGCCCCCTGCTGCAGCAGGCAGTCCGTAAAGCCGCCAGTGGATGCGCCGGAATCGGAGCACACATAGCCCTCTGGCTTAACCCCAAAGTCCCGCAGAGCCTTCTCCAGCTTCAGGCCGCCCCGGCTGACATAGGGGCAGGCCGCCCCGCGGACCTCAATGGACACCGTCTCCTCATAGGCCGTTCCGGGCTTGTCCGCCTTCTGGCCGTCCACATAGACAATGCCGCTCATAATAATGGCCTGAGCCTTGGTGCGGTTCTCCGCATAGCCCTGCTCGGTCAGGAGCACATCCAGCCTCTTTTTAACCTTCACTTCGGGTCACCCCTTTTACAAATTCCGCAATCGACTTGGCATCCACGCCGCAGAGCGCGTAGAGCTTCTCCTGGGCACCGTGGGGGACAAAATCCGGCCCCAAATCCAGGCCGTAAACCCGCCGCCCGGGCTCCAGCGTATCCAGAAGCCACGCAAGACTCTCCCGGATGCCGCTGCCGGTGCAGGCCTCTTCCACAATCACAACAGGGCCGCTGCCCTGCTCCAGGATCTGCTTCCCGGGCAGCTGGGTCAGATTCAGCAGCCGCAGGACACCGGCTTCGATCCCATCTTCCGCCAGCAGCTCTGCCGCCTCCAGCACATTGTTAACAAGGCCGCCATAGGTCACCAGGGTCACATCCCCGCCCGCCCTGTGGCAGCAGAGATTTCCTTCCGCGGTTTCGATTCCCTCATGCCAGGCAGAATCGGCATAGCGGCCCTGGCCGCCCCTGGGGTAGCGCACCGCCACAGGGCCGTCATAGCGCTCCACCGCCCAGCGGAGCATATCCCGCTGCTCGTGGAGACTCGCCGGGGCGAGAATCAGCATTCCCGGCATCTGCCGCAAAAAGCCAACGTCAAAGACTCCATGGTGGGTAGGGCCGTCGTCCCCCACCAGGCCTGCCCGGTCGATGGCCAGCACCACATGCAGATGCAGCATGGCCACATCCTGGATCAGCTGGTCATAGGCCCGCTGCAAAAAGGTAGAATACAGGGCCACCACAGGGATCATGCCCTGTTTCGCCAGTCCGCCTGCCATAGAGACCGCGTGCTCCTCCGCAATGCCCACATCAAAGGTGCGCTGTGGGAAGCGGCGCATAAACTCCGTCAGGCCGGTGCCGGCGGACATGGCGGCTGTAATGGCGCAGACCCGATCGTTCCGGGATGCCAGATCGATCATGGTCTGACCAAAGGAATCAGAATAGGTGGCTGCCTTGGTCCCCAGGCTCTTTCCCGTGACGGGGTCGAATTTTCCAATGCCGTGGAACCGGGTAGGGTCCTCCTGGGCAGGCGGATAGCCGCAGCCCTTCCGGGTGATCACATGGACCAGCACCGGCTCCCGCATCTCTTTTGCGGAATTCAGCAGAGCCGTAATTCCGGGCAGATCATGGCCGTCGGCCGGGCCCAGATAGGTGATGCCCATATTTTCAAACAGCGTACCCGGCATCACCATGCGCTTGATGCGGTTTTTCAGGCGGCTTGTGGCCTTATAGACGGCATTGCCGCCGGGCAGCTTTTTCAGAAATTCCCGGTAATAGCGCTTGGCATGAAGATAATTCCGGCTGCTGCGGACTCTGGAAAGGTGCTTGGACAGGCCGCCGATGCTCTTGCTGATGGACATTTCATTGTCATTCAGGATCACCACCATGGGCTCCCGGCTGACGGCAAGATCGTTCAGCGCCTCATAGATCATGCCGCCGGTAGCCGCGCCGTCGCCCACCAGGGCAACCACATCGTAGTTCTGCCCCAGCAATGTCCGGGCTCTCGCCATACCCAGGGCGATGGAGACAGAGCTGGAGGCATGGCCCGCCACAAACGCGTCTGTCACGCTCTCGGAGGGCTTGGGAAAGCCGGACATGCCGCCGAACTGACGCAGACGCGCAAAATCCGCCTGGCGTCCCGTCAGCAGCTTATGGACATAAGACTGATGACCGACATCAAAAACCAGGCGGTCCTTTTGTGTATTATATACCGTTTCAATGGCGACGGTCAGCTCTACAACCCCCAGGTTTCCGGCCAGGTGGCCGCCGGTCTTCGCCACATTCTCAATCAGAAATTCCCGGATCTCCCGGCACAGGCAGGCCCTCTGGGGCTCTGTCAAATTCAGCAGATCCTGCTGGCAGTGAACATCCTGTAAGATTCCCACAGCGCACTCATCCTTTTTTCTTATCTTTCTTGCCGCGCAGCCAGGTCTTCCATTGATCCAACGATGCCAGAATCCGCCCAACCAGGAAGACAATCTCCGTACTGGAGCGGATGGCGATGGTTTTGCCGATGGCCTTGCCGCCTACGGTCAGACCCGCAACCAACGCGGACATGCCGAGGCTCACCACCTGGGGCCAGGAAAACGAGAGATAGGTCAGTGCTCTGGCCGCAATGGTGGCAGAGGCCGCACCGGAGACGACGCCGCAGATATCCCCGATCACATCGTTGCAGATGGAGCTGACCTTTCCGGCGCTGCGCAGCAGCCGGATTGCCTCCTTCGCGCCGGGCACTCGGCGGGAGGCCATGGAATGAAAGGGCTTTTCATCGGCGGAGGTAACCGCCACGCCCACAATATCAAAAACAATACCCACCGCTACAATAAACAGCAGGATTAAAAAAGCCACCGCAATGGAGCTGCGGTTCATCACCTCGCCAGAGACAAAGCTGATGGTAGCGGACACCGCAATCGTCACCAGAAAGATGGTCAACGCCCAGCGGGCCGCCTCCTTCTGCTGACGCTTTGTACTGTCCGGATCGGTTTTTGACACAGGAACTCTCCCCTAAATCAGAATAAAAATGACGGCGGCAGACAGGATAAATCTTACGGCTTAGGTCGGGTTTGTTTTCCCCGGCGGAAACCTGCCGTTGCCGCGCAGGCCGTTTCCGTTTCATTTCGCCGCGTCTGTGTCGCCATCAGACGTACCCGATTGCCACTTAGTCCGTACCGCAATCCCCTGTCTGCCCAGTTACGACAGCCTAGGTGATTTCCACAGCAGAGAAAACCGTAGTCTTAGCCTCTTTTGCAAATATGGTTTCCAGAAGCGATATCGGCTGCCGCCATGGCCACAGCGACAGGCCGCCTGATCTTCTTTCCCCACATATTCACTCAAGGCAGGCTACGCTGCACGCAGCAACACGATTCTGTGCACTGCCTTGCAGGTTCTAATCCTGGTTCGTACGCGAGCGGGCCTCTGCGCGAGGTTCATATCGTCGTCGCACAAGACCAGGTCTCCACGGAAAACGGGTCGTATGCTCCATGCCATTGGAGCGCGCCCGGAATCCTTAACCCCCAGCATCCACCCTAAACTGGGCGTAAAAAGCAGACACCAGGGACTTCACCGATGTGCCCTTCAAAGGATTTTTAGGCCCTTCCTGGAAAACGGTAACTCTGACTAGGATACTGCGCCGTCGGCATGTATTCTATCACAAAAAATGTGAATATACAAGTATCAAATGAATTTCTGTATATTTTTAACAGTTTATTCGGTTTTGATTGTACGAAACCGGCCTTTTTTCAGTCAAAATTCAGTTTTGTTCAGGAACCAGTCCGCAATAATGTCCTGATGGGTCACCGCAATGGGCAGCGTCCGCACTTCTTCCCGGGTGAAAAGGCGAAGCTCCCTGGACTCCGCGCTGATGCGAAGCGTTGGTCTTTCCGGGAATGTATAGCCATAGAGCACAATCACCATGCGCCACACGCTGCCGTCCCGGTAGGCAGCGATACGCCCAGGGTCCCCATAGACCGCCAGCTTCCGGAACTGCTCCGGGCGGAGCCGCAGGCCCAGCTCCTCATAGACCTCCCGGACGATGGTCTGCCGCCCCGTCTCCTGCTTCTTCGCGCCGCCGCCAACCAGGCCCCAGACATCCGCGTCCACCCGACGCTCCAGCAGGAGCTGATCCTGCCACTTCAGGATTGCGTTGGCCCCCAGATGAGCCCCCTGGGTGGTTTTTGGGGCATCTTTCGGGTCCCCGCAATAAAAGGTTGCCAGTGCCATTGTTTCATCCTCCCACATGTAAAGTAGGGCTATTATACCGCACCTGCGGACGGTTTTCCAGTGTCCGAAACAGAAAACCGCCTGAGACGCATTGGTCTCAGGCAGAAAAATCTTATAGAGCCTTCCTCGGCTGAATATCCTGGCGGGGGCTGGCGCTCATATTCCAGAAGTTCAGCTCATGGCGGGAGCAGGCCCGGAAAATCTCCAGGCACTTCTGCTGCCGCTGCTCCGGCAGGCCCTCGCACAGCGCGTCTGCCGCGGCAATCCAGCTCTGGCAGGCATCGGCATAGCCCTGGCCCGCGTAATCCCGCACCAGGGGCCAGTAAACCGTCTCCCGCACCCCCGGAGAGCGCTCCAGCAGCTTTCCGAAAATCCAGGCATAGCTCAGCATACAGGGCAGGCAGGCCATCATGCATTCTGCCAGTCCCCCCGCCTCCGCCGCCTGAAGCATGCAGTCCGTATAGGCCCTGTTCTCCGGCCGCTGTGGCAAAAGCTGAATTTCAGCGTCCTCCACACCGAAGCTGTGGAGATAGGATAGCCGTGTAGAGCCCTCTCCCTCGTTGACAAAGGACAGCAGCGAATAGCAGACACGGATTTCTTCCATGGTCTGCGATTTCAGCATTCCCCAGGCAAAGACCTTGGCATACTCCCGCAGGTACAGGCTGTCGTCTACAATATATCCCAGCAGGCATTCGGGGTCCAGTGTTCCCGCCTCCAGCTGCTTCAAAAAGGCGCTGTTCAAGCATTGCTCCCAGATGGGCAGGCTGTCCTGGACGCATTTTTCTGTCAGGCGCATACACGTTCCTCCTTATGGACTGCCCGCTTCAGGCTCTTCAGCGGCAGGCAAAGCACAATGGCCGCGGAGATCAAGCACAGCGGCACATTCTGAGAGAGATTAAAGGCCCAGCTGTAGCCCCAGGCCCCCCAGCCATCCCAGGCGTTCTGGGAGAAGAAAAGGACTCCGCTGAACAGGTGTCCCGCGATTTTCAGCACGGAGGCAAGCAGCAGGCCGCACAGCAGCTTCCAGCGCTTGTCCGTCCCGAAGGCACCCACATAGGCCATGCAGGAAAAGCACAAAAGATGCTCTGCCAGAAACTGGGCCCAGTGCACCGGCGCCCAGCCTGGGATCAATACTGCCGCCAGGAGTCCGCAGACCCACCCAGCAAAAAAGGTCAGCCGATAGTCACACACGATGGACAGCAGCATCAGCGGCACCATGGATGCCAGCGGAATGGACGCCCCTGTGGGCAGCGGAATGCGGATGGACTCCAGAACCATAGTCAGCGCGACACTCAGGCCGCACAGGCACAGATCCTTGGTGGTAAACCGGACACCCCGGCAGAGCCAGATAGAAACGGCGTAATAAACCGCCAGAAAAATCCCGATCAGAACAGCATTTGTCATTCCGCGAACCTGCCTTTCAGGTCAAAGGCGTGATTCATGGGGCCACTGCCCTTGCCCAGATCCAGCATAGCGGCCAGCGCGCCGGAGATATATTCCTTCGCCCGCTCCACCGAGGTATCCAGATCATAGCCCTTGGCCAGGTTGGCGGCAATGGCGCTGGACAGGGTGCAGCCGGTGCCGTGGGTGTTCGGATTGGGAATCCGCCTGCCATGGAACCACCTGGGGCCGGCAGCATCGTACAACAGATCGTTGGCATCGTTGATACTGTGGCCGCCTTTCAGAAGAACCGCGCAGCCATAGTTTTTCCAAATAGATTCCGCCGCCTGAACCATTTCTTCCTCTGTGTGAATAGATTGATCCGTCAGGATTTCCGCCTCCGGGATATTGGGCGTCGCCAGAGTCGCCAGGGGCAGCAGCTCCCGCTTCAGGGTCTGCACCGCCTCTTCCTCGATCAGGCGCGCGCCGGAGGTTGCCACCATAACCGGGTCCACCACAATTTTCTCCGCCCCGTATTCCCGCAGCTTCCGGGCAATGGTCTGAATCAGCTGGGAGCTGGAGACCATGCCGATTTTCACGGCATCCGGGCGGATGTCCGTAAAGATCATATCGATCTGCTGCCCCAGAAATTCCGGGGATACCTCCAGGATGCCTGTTACGCCGGTGGTATTCTGCGCCGTCAGGGCGGTGATTGCGCTCATGGCATACACGCCATTGAGGGTCATCGTCTTCAGATCCGCTTGAATTCCGGCGCCTCCGCTGCAATCACTGCCAGCGATTGATAATGCTGTTCTCATGTTTTTCTCCTTCTGCATTATTTTTATCAAGCGACAGAAGGTGGTGCCCCCGATCTGCCGCCGGCAAACTCCCAAGTACAGGGAGTACGCACACATTATTTTCCGAAGACCTGCTCCGACAGCTGCCGCAGGCGGCGGCATTCCGCTTCAATGTCTTCCGCGCCAAAAATAGCGCTGACCAGCGCGGCTCCGTCCGCCCCCGTTCCGGCAAGCTGCGCCATATTCCGGGCATGAATGCCGCCAATGGCTACCACCGGAATCTCCACCGTCTGACAGATGGCCTTCAGGATTTCCGGTGTCAGCGGACGCACATTCTTCTTAGTGGAGGTACCGAACATGGCACCTACCCCCAGATAGTCCGCCCCCGCCGCCTCCGCGGCCATGGCCTCCTCTACGGAATGGGCAGAGACGCCGATCAGCCTGCCGGGGCCCAGGCGCTGGCGGACCTTTGCCGCCTGCATATCCTCCTGGCCCACATGCACACCGTCCGCATGGCAGCGCAGGGCGATATCCACATTGTCATTGATCAGAAACGGGACTCCGTACCGCCTGCACAGTGCGGAAATCTCCATGGCCTCCGCCAGAAAATCCGCCTCGTCCAGGTTCTTCTCCCGCAGCTGAACGCAGGTCACGCCGCCCTTCAGCGCCGCCTCCACCTGCTCGCATAGACTTTGCTTGCCCAGCCAGGCCCGGTCCGTCACGGCGTACAGCCGCATCATTTCAGGTTCGCACTTCATAATTTGCGCCCTCCAGCTTCTCCGGTGTCATATGGTAAATCGCGTCAATCAGGTAATTTCGGTAGGTGGCGTTGCCGTCCAGCGGGCCCATACGCCTCGCCGCCGTCTCCCCTGCCAGGTCCATGGCGCAGACCGCGGCGGCGCAAGCCTCCAGTATTCTTCCGGGATTGGCCGCCGCGAAGGCCGCCGTCAGTGCCGACAGCATACACCCGGCCCCGGTAACGGATGCCATCATGGGATGGCCGCCGCGGATACAATAGGCCAAGTTTTCATCCGCCACAAGATCGATGGCCCCGGTCATCGCCACAACCGCCCCGGTTTTTTGGGAAAACGATCTGGCGAAGTCCACGGCGTCGGACAGGCTTTCCTCCGTGACCTGGGCCTTCCCGTCCGTATCCACGCCCTTTTCTCCGCCGCAGCCCGTGGCCAGCGCCCGAATCTCGGAGAAGTTTCCTCGAATTACCGAAAACCGAACCGCCTCCAGCAGTTCCCCGGCAAAGCGCATCCGCATCTGTGAGGCACCAACCCCCACAGGGTCCAGAACCACCGGATGGGCCAGCACGTTGGCAGCCTGCCCGGCGGAGCGCATGGCGGCAAATCGGTTGGCGTTCATCGTTCCCATGTTCAGGTTGAGTCCCGCGCACAGCGCGGTGATCTGTGGGGCCTCCTCCAGGTCATCCGCCATAATGGGCGACGCGCCGCAGGCCAGCAGTATGTTGGCGCAGTCGTTGGCTGTGACGTAATTTGTGATACTGTGGATCAGGGGATGGACCCGGCGAAGATTTTGGAAGGCGGTTTTCATCGGTTTTCAGACAGCTCCATTCAGATTGGCCTGCATTTTCTCCAGCAGACCGGTGCGGCGGATGCTGTAAATCAGCACCCCGGAAATCAGCGCACCGGCAGCGGTGGAAATGAAGAACGGGATAATATAGGCATAGAACGCAATGGACGCAGCATCCTTGCCCATGAGGAAAATGGCCACGGGATAGGCGCACAGCCCGCCAAGCAGGGCGGTGCCCAGCACCTCCCCCGCCAGGGTCGCGGGGAGATTCCGGGTCTTCCAGTATACAATGCCGCACAGGGCCGCGCCGAACATGCTGCCCGGGAACGCCATCAGGCTGCCCAGCCCCAGAAGGTTCCGAATCAGAGACGCGCAGAACGCCACGCAGACCCCGTAGCCTGGTCCCAGCAGCACCGCGCAGAGAATATTCACCATATGCTGCACCGGCGCGCATTTGCTGCCGAACACAGGCACAGAAAACAGACTGCCCACCACGGCCACCGCGCAGAGAACGCCCGCCAGGGCCAGCTTCTTCAGATTGGTATGTTTCATAATCAGATTGCTCCTTTCAGATATTCGGAAACGGCATTTTCAGCGTCGCTTCCTACTGCGTGATCAGGACTGGACGCACTATCAGCGCATTCCCTGCGGGCCGCCGTGCGGAACACCAGTCCTCTCGGAAGGTTCGGTCGATGCTTGCTGGCATCCTCTCACGCCGGAACACGGCTTCCCATCGCTGAAAATACAAGGCTCAGGGCGCTCCCCCTCAGCCAGGTTTCCGTTTCCTCCTTTCCTCCAGAGCGCAAAAACAGGAGACACCCGATGGTGCCTCCCGTAAAAGAAAACCGAATTCTAACTTCCTACGGCGGCATTATCCGCATCAGGTTAAGGGTCGAAGGTGGTTCCTTCCTCTCAGCCCGCCATTACGAGCTCCCCTGTATTTTGCTGTCCGGGGTATTATACGCCAAACAAAGAAAAAAAGCAAGGTATTTTTCCGAATGGCCCGCAGACAGATTTTGGAAACGAACACCGCTGCCGTGTGGTCTGCCCGGACTGCTGCCACAGCGGCGGAGTGTGCCGGGAGAATTGGAACATACAAGTATGCGGAATCTCTAGGTATCCAGCTGAAACAGATGTGGCGGGCAACTCTGGATGGGAAGACACGCCACGCCCACCGGCTGCTTGATGGTCAGATGGTGGATATCGGCGAGAAATTCAAGGTTGACGGGTACGAGCTGGAATACCCAGGCGACCCAAGCGCACCGGGGTATCTGGTGTACAACTGCCGATGCACCGTTGTTTCTGTGGATAAATTTCACGACCCGAACGTACCCAGGGCATCCAAGTTGGGCGATTTGAGTTATGAGGATTGGAAAGCCGGGAAGGACTTACAGCTGCAAAAAGTTCAAAAAGAAGAGGAAAAGCAGCGGAAAGCCCAATTGAAAAATGAGGAAAATCGTGCTATACTTAAAG
The DNA here is from genome assembly GCA_934569045.1 of uncultured Oscillospiraceae bacterium. Taxonomy (GTDB): domain Bacteria; phylum Bacillota; class Clostridia; order Oscillospirales; family Oscillospiraceae; genus Faecousia. The sequence continues at coordinate 3,204 of CAKTJX010000034.1, read as the reverse complement.
AAGAGATTCAATCTGGCGAATATCCTTTAAAAGTCAATAAAGGCCAGCAGCGTAAGCATATCGAGGGAACCAATGAGTATAAAACATATTTATCCGAACGGTTACAAAAGGGGAAAACGCCACAAGATAAACTGACAATATCGGAGGATAAGGTACAGGAAATTATAGAAAAATACCATTCAACAGGTACGGTAGTAATCTCTGGAAAGTCGCCTGAGAATACGAAATTTGTTGAGTATGTAACCGTCGATGTGGAGGCCGGGCAATGCTACCATGATGGACAATACTACGGAAGTAACCGAATTGCTATCCATTACTCAAAGCGTGGAGAGCATATTTTCCCTGTTCTGAAAAGGTGATGAAAAATATGGTAAACATATGGGATTTTGCATATAGCAAGCCATTCGTCCGAATAAAAAAGAACGATGGCGACATTATTGAAGGAAAAACAATTGCTATCTGGGACGCCGAAGAAATCGACGCAGACGATGATATGATTGCTGTCGATTTGGGCGATGACGGTATTGAAAACATTTACCAAGGCGATATTGCAGCAATAGAAAGGATTTAGAAATGGCAAACCACACCCACAGTTCCAGCGGAGGCGGCGGCATTCGTGTGGACGTTGACATTTCGGATTTCACCGAGGAAATTTCCGAGGGCATCAAAGCGGCCATTCACCGGGCGCTTGTGCGGATTGGCCTGGAATGCGAGAGCTACGCAAAAGACCTGTGCCACGTTATCACCGGGCGACTGCGAAACAGCATCACAAATCATGTGGAGGGCAACGCTGTCTATGTCGGCTCTAACGTCGAGTACGCACAGTATGAGGAGGAGGGCACAAGCAGACGGCCAGCGCACCCATATTTGCGCCCCGCCGCCGAAAACCATATAGACGAATGGCGGCGAATCGTGGAAAACGAGCTGGAATCCCCATGGTACATTTAAAGTGGAACTGGTAACGGGGAGCGCCTTTGGCGTAGCCCTGGGCGCATTGAGCGCAGCCAGTTCTTTGTTGTTCTCCACCAAAAAGTGTCCCATCGATGTTAGGAGGAGTTTTCATGCCGCAACCCAGATTGACCGTTGTCCACCCAGAGGGTGGCCATAATCTGCTGCTGACCTATGAGACCGGGGAAAAGCGGCTCTTTGACGTGGCCCCCTATATGATCGGCTCCTGGTTCGGAGAGCTGAAGAATGGGGCCTATTTCCGCTCCGTATCCCTGCTCCCCGGCGGTGTCGGCATCGAATGGCTCCAAGGCCAGGATATCGCCCCCCACGAGCTGTATGAACTAAGCATCCCCATATAAACAAAACCAGTCTACTGCCAGCACCGCTTGCGCTTGTTAGCATTTTCATTAGCAAACTGGCTTCAAAAAAGCCAAATTTGCTTCTCTTTCGTCGAATTGCATAAACACAAATTAGTACATATCACCATCATTTTCCTACAACTGTAAAGACACCTCCTGATTTTTGTATAAATAAGGCGGTTTTATGGTGGAGCCGAGGGGAATCGAGAGCACTATGGTGTGCATTTCGTCCAGCCGAAATGCACCAGAGCGCCACCGGCGCTCTGATTTGGAAGGGTTCGATTTCCCTCTCCGTTCTCCACCAATAGAAACGCCCCGCCGAAGCGGGGCATTTCTATTGGTGGAGACATTGCTTTCAAATCCGAACCATAGACGGCCTCGACATCCTTGAGTGTGATCGTTTCCGTGCCGCCTTTGAAGTTGTAGGTAATGACAAGCCTGTCATCAAACAGGTACAGGGAGTTGACGAAGGTATCTATGATACGTTTTTGGTATTCCCGGCTGTTTACATCGCCGTATTTGAATTGCCCGATCCATCTCACGATCTGCTCTTTGGTGTACTTGGGCTTTTGAAGCTCCGCTTGCAGGACGGCTATCTTCAGGTTGTCCCTTTGCTTTTCCAGAGCCTCCAAACGTTCTTTTGTGGAACTGGTCAGTACGCCCTGCTGGATGGCGTTCAGCATATTCTCTATTCCGCGCTCCGTGTCAGCAAGCTGTTTTTTCAGCGCCGGGATGGTGGTGTCCTCGCTGTTTTGCAAGGCAAGGATGCTGTCGGCAATGCGGCTGATTTCCTCATCTCGCAAAACTCTGTTGACGGTCAGAATGACTGCCGCCCGCTCAATGAAATCCTTCTTGACGGATTTCTTCTTGCAGCCCAGCTTTCGCTTTGCCCCGGCGCATTTGTAGTAATAATGCTTATCTCCCGTGTGGCTCGTGCCGCTTTCGCCTATCATCATGCGCTCACAGAGCCCGCAAAACAATTTGGTTGTCAGCAGGTAGTCAACGTCCGCTTTTGCCGTTGCCGGCGCACGTTTGTTTTTCTCCAGCCGCGCCTGCACCCGATAGAATAGATCGTCCGATAAGATCGCGGGAACACCGCCGGGGATAATGACGTCCTGATATTGATATTCGCCGACATACTTGCGGTTTTTCAAAATGCGGTTGAAGCTGGTGGGAGAGAATGGCTTGCCGTTTTTCGTTTTCAGCCCCCTCCTGTTGAAGTCCTCCACGATGGTGCGGACGATTTCACCGTCGGCATATCTTTGAAATATCTCCCGTACTATCGGAGCCGTAACCGGGTCGAGGACAAGCTTCTGCTCGTTGCCCAGCAGATAGCCGAGAGGGATGCCGCCGCCGTTATTCCTGCCCTTTAAGGCGTTTTCCTTTTGCCCTCTATGGATTTTTTCGGACAGCTCAGCGGAGTAATATTCGGCGTAGCCCTCCAGCATGGATTCAAGGATGATACCCTCCGGCCCGTCGGAGATATTCTCCTTGACGGATACGACCTTCACGCCGTTCTTTTTCAGAATCCGCTTGTAGTGGGCGCTGTCATAGCGGTCACGGGAAAAACGGTCGAGCTTCCATATCAGCACCACATCGAACAGCTTTTGCTCGCTGTCCTTTATCATATTTTGAAATTCTGGTCGGTCTGCGGTTCTGGCGGACAACGCTCTGTCGATGTAACTGCGGAGGACGGTGATGCCGTTTCTTTCGGCGTACTCCGTGCATTCACGAAGCTGCCCTTCGATGGATTCTTCTCGCTGACTGTCCGAGGAATAGCGGGCGTAGATCACGGCTTTCATTTTGCGTCCACCTCCGATAGCATCTGCACAAGCGTCGCTTTCAATCGTTCGTTCATAGCCGAGCCGGGGTCGAAGCACATTTCCACGAACCGCGC
>CAKTJX010000033.1 GCA_934569045.1 uncultured Oscillospiraceae bacterium | reverse complement strand
GTTGACAGGCTGGCCCTCGTTGACAGGCTGGCCCTCGTTGACAGGCTGGCCCTCGTTGACAGGCTGGCCCTCGTTGATGGGCTGCCCCTCATCAATCGGCTCTCCCCCATCGATGGGCTCTCCCTCACTAACAGGCTGTCCTCCATCGGGATATTCCTCCGTCTGGGCAGCGCCGCCCGCCGGGATTTCTTCCGCGTAGGCGGGGGCAGGCAGCATGGAAAGGCACAGGGCCAGAACCAGCAGCAGACTCAAAACTCGTTTCATCATGGCGTTCTCCTTTTCGCGGGGTAGAGCTCTCGCTCACCGGGTACATTCTCTTCTCCTATTTTACCAGATTCGGCGAAAATGTAAATCGTGCCAAAGTATGATGAAATTTCCGGGCGGAGAAGCTAAGAGCGGGTACGAATTCGCCCACAGTTTCTCCTTGTCCGTTCTGCGTACCGATGTTTTTATGGTGCGATTGCCCCCGGCAATCGTTTATTTTGATTCGCCGCGCGGAACACCACCCTCATCCACCGCCACGGGCGGTCCCCCTTCCCCAAGGGGAAGGTAAGGGGCTTCCCTTTTGGATTATACGTTCATCTTTACCTGCTAAGGTTGATGAAATTGCCCGAAAAGCAGAAAACCGCCGGGCGGTATTGACGCGATCAATACCGCCCGGCGGGGGCTTTGGGAAGGGGGATTATTCTACGGTTTCTTTCTTCGCGTTCAGCACAAGCGCGCCCACGAATACCACCGCGATGACGGCGATGTAGATGGGGAACATGCTGCGGAAGTTGGTCATGCCCGCGGCGCCCATGACGCCGGTCATAAAGTAGGACATGGGCAGGTAGGACAGGGAGTTGGCCGTGGTGATGATGCCGGTAGCCGTGCCCACCATGCTCTCCGGAACCACAACCGTGGCCCGGACGAACCAGTAGGTATACACAGTGCCCCAGGACGCGCCGAAGATGGCCGCACCCAGCAGCAGGGTTGCCTTGGAGGGGAACAGGTACATCAGCAGGAAGGCCAGGGCAATCAGGAAGTAGCAGGGAATGGACAGGCGGTTGCCGAACTTCTTATACAGCTGACCGAAGAAGGTGCAGGCGATGAAAGAGGCAATGGTCTGCACAGAGCCGAAGGTTCCGGTGAGGGCCGCGTCACCCAGGTTGTTGCCGGTGACGAACAGATCGATAAAGGTCATAATGGACATGGCGGCGAAGCTGGTCAGGAAGAAGGCAATGACCAGGGGGATCAGCCGCTTGGCCCAACCCTTTTCGCCCTTGACCTTCTCGGCCTTCTCCTCGGGCGCAGCCGCTCTGGGCGGGCAGGCGGGGATGAAGATGATCGCCAGGATGACCACCAGGGCGGAGGCCCAGTTCACCTGGGAGGCCAGCTCCCAGCGGACGGTGGCAGCCATGCCGTAGGCGAAGCTCAGCACCGCGCCCACCAGGGCCATAGCGCCGTTGTACCAGCCCATAACGGAGCCGCGCTGCTCCTCGTCCGTGAAGCAGTCTGTGATAATGCCCACAATGGATACGCTGCACATGCCGTAGCACAGGCCGCCATTGAAGCAGGCGCAGGCGATCAGCAGAATATTGTTGCTGTAGGCGATGCCGCCCAGATTGGTGCCGGTGAGGGCGAAGAGGATCATACCAATGACAAAGACCCACTTCTTATCCACTTTGTCGCAGAGCTTGCCGCAGGCCAGGCAGGCGAACATACCGATGAGGCCGGGCCAGGCCATGGTGGCGTTCACCACCCACTCCGGATAGTGGGCATAGAGCTCGGTCATGATGACGGAGTAGAATGTGGTGCCCATAATGGCGATATTGCTCAAAAAGGTCACCACGATCAGCATGATCACGGGGAAGGTATACTTCTTTTTCATGGTGCGCTTCCTTTCTTCATTCCAACAGAATGAACAGATTAAAACAGTTCCTGGTTGACCTTGCGGATTTCATCGGAGACCGCCTCGTAGACGCCCTCGAAGGTGGAGAAGTCACCGCCCTGGGTCAGGTTGGGGATGAAGGCCTTCTTGCCGTACTCCTTGCAGGCCCGGCGGACTTCCGCGGCCACCTCTTCCTTGGTCCAGCCCTCATGATCCAGGGTCGCGGAGTTGATGCCGCCCTGGAAGGTAATCTTGTCGCCGTACTTGCGGATCATCTCCGGGATGTTGTTGGTGGTCATGACACCCTGCCACACATCCACACCCATTTCGATCATGTAGGGAACCAGGGTCTCGGCGTAGGAGTCGGAGTGATGGACAATGGCCTGAACGCCGTGGTCCTTATAGAATTTATAGAGCTGCTTGTAGGGCTCCAGGAAGAAGTCCTCAAACATGGCCGGGGAGATAAAGGTGGAGAGCTGGCTGCCCCAGTCGTCGTGGTGGAACATGCAGTCGGGATGCACCTTGTCCAGGAAGGGCTCCGCCCACTGGATTTCCCAATCCAGAATATACTTGATGAGGTCGTGCATCTCATCGGGGTTGGTGTAGAAGGCCATCATGCACTCTTCCATCTTCAGCAGATAGTGGCAGCGCTCGAAGATGCCGGGAGCCATAAAGCCGGTGACCAGCAGCTCCTTGCGGTCGATGGCCTCCGCGTCCTTGATGGCCTGCTCCCACTGGGCATCGGAATAGTCCATCTTGGGAGACTTGACATAGCTCTGCCAGTCCTCAATGTCCTTGCAGACCACCCGCTCCGGGGTGTGCACCGGGAAGCCGCCGGGGGTTCCCTTGGGCCAGGAAATAGTGATGCCCCAGGAATTGACCACGTTCTGCTGGCCGTACTCGGGATAAGGGTCCTGGAGGTCAAAGGGATGGGAGTAAACCATGCCCATGTACTCGAACTGGTTTACATACCGGTCCGGCCTGCCGCCATGGATGGTCTCCAGGAAATTCTCTCGTTTGGTTAACATAACTTTTCCTCCTTATGTTGCTTACAAAAATCCAAGAATGAGATAGCCAATGGCCGCCAGCCCCGCGCCGATGGCGACATAGGGTAAAATTGCCCGGAACTGCCGGTCGTTGGAAACACCGGTGCCGGAGGCGACCATAAACACGGCATCGGAGAAGATGCAGGCCTGGCTGCCCAGGGCCACACCGGACATCACTGCCGCGATGATGATGGAAGGGTTGATGCCCAGCGTCTGGGCCAGGGGGATAAAAATCGGGAAAGTAATCACAATCAGCATCCAAAAGGAGGCAGCCAGGAATGCCGCGCAGGCCACCAGCAGAAAGGCTGCCACCGGCAGGAACTGGGGCGCGACGAACTCCGAGCAGGCACTGACCAGAAAATCATTGAAGCCCATGCTCTCCACCGCGTTCAGCATAGCAAAGCCCATGAGAATCGTAGTGAGCAGCGGGACCATATCCGCAATGCCCTTGAGAAAGGAATCCGTAAAGTCCCGGAGCTTCATTTTGTCAACACCGCATAGCAGCACCAGCAGCGCCGCCAGGGCCAGAAGAATGCCCACCAGAATATCATTGCCGGAGACCAGCATGCCCACAAACAGGCAGGCCATGGGGATCAGGAAGTTGCGGACCTTCCCGTTTTTCACAGGCGCCTCCGTCTCCGAAACTGCCGCGTCCTCCGTGTCCAAAGTAGGTCCCCCCTGGGCTACCCTTGCGTAGGCCTGCTTCATGCCCCCCAGCAACGGGAAGCGCCGACAGGCCAGCAGCAGAGAAATGGTCAGGCACAGAAGCGGATAGAGCATGTAGGGAATGGCACGGTAGTAATCCACGGCGGTTAGCCCGTAGTCCGCCAGAGAGCCGATGGCAAAGGCGGACCAGCTGGAAATGGGAATCAGCACGCACACGCAGGCCCCCATGCAGTTGATGGTATAGGCCAGATGCTCCCGAGGAATCCGATAGTGGTCACAGATACCCTTCATGGTGACGGAAACCGTCAGGGCGTTCAGATAATCGTCAATGAAGACGATGCCGCCCAGCACCCAGGTCAGAACCATGGTCCGCTTGGGCCCCTTGCACCAGCGCAGCAGCACATCCCGGAAGCCATAGAGGGCACCGCTCTTTTCCAGCAGCGCAATGATGCCGCCAAAGGCTCCCGCCACCAGAAGCAGCAGCTGATAAGCCGGGTCTGAAAGGGCCGCGTAGAGCATGGACACATAGCCGGTGACAAAATGGCTGCCGTAGGCCAGCACCGCCGCCAACAGCGAAGCGAGCGCCATGGATTCTGTCATTCTGTGGGTGATCATGACGCAGATGATCAAAACCAGGATGGGAATACAGGAAAGCAGCCCCTGGGAAAGGTCCATAAGCGTCCCTCGCTTTCTATAAAGTATAAAAACCCTTCCACGGCGAAACGCCCCGGAAATTGTGGAGACAGAGAGGCAATATGACAGCTTACCCAGTGTTCTCTTTTTGTTTTTTATAGAATATCACAATAACCTTCAAATTGCTATTTACAAAATAGGTGTTTCTTTGTAAACTATATATACAAAATATATAAATGGAGCTTTTCTATGGAACTGAACGCCTATCTCATTCGGGATTATCTGGAACTGCCGGTTTCCCGCTGCCATCTTACCGGCGACCCCCTGCGGCGGCCCCTGAAAGGGATCACCTTCTGGCGGCCCGGCAGCATGCCCCGTCAGGATATGGTCACCCTGATTTCCGCGGCGGAGCTTCCGGCTGTTCCCGCCCAGGCCCAGGGAGGCTGCCTGGTCTGCTGCGGCGACATACCCCCGGAGCCTCTGTCCGCTGCTCTGGATCTGATCGCCGTGGAAACGCTGGATCTTCTTACCGTGTTTGAAGAAGTGCAGCGCATTTTCCGCCTGTTTGACGAACTGGAGCAGCGACTCTACGACCTTTTGAAAAAGGACGCACCCCTGAATCACTTTGGAAACGCCGTGCTGAAATGCTTCGGCAATCCCATCTCCCTGTATTCCGAGGATATGCGCCTGATTTTCTACAGTGAGCTGCCTAAGCCGGAGGCCTACCGCATCTTTACCGACGACCAGCTGAACACCTATCTGCCCGATGAGGAGATCGAAGAGCTGAAGGTGGATGAGGCCTACGGGGAAACCATTGAGGAGACCGTGCCCGCCATCTTCCCGGCGGACCGATGGGGCTACCGTATTCTCTACTACAACATCCGCATCGACGGCATCTATGTGGCCCGGCTCATGGTGCTGGAAACGGACCGGCCCCTGCGGGACAGCGACCACGCGCTGCTATTGTATCTGGCGGATTTCATCGCCTACATGATGAACAAGAAGAATCTGCCGATGAATAACCACCCCCGCTACCTGGATGCCTGCCTGAGCGCCTTGCTGAGTGGGGAAACGCCCCAGCCACACGAGCTCCAGACCGCGCTGGATGCGCTCCGCTGGCTGCCCACAGATGAATACCTGTGCATTGCCGTCATCGCCTCCCAGCAGGAGCGGGACAGCTGGGTGACCTCCGCCGTTGCCATGCGGATTGAGAAAAGCCTGCCGGGCAGTATCTGCCTAATCCGGGATGGCCGGATTGTGGCCCTGTCCAACCTGACCCGGAGCGCCGCCAGCCAGGAGGAGCAGCTGCAGCAGCTGGTCTACCTGATCCGGGAGGGGCTCATGAAGGCGGGCATCAGCCGGGTATTTGACAATCTGTACCAGCTTCGGGACTACTACCAGCAGTCCGTCACCGCCCTGACCATCGGAGAACAGCGGGACCCCACCTTCTGGTTCTATCGGTACGAGCGCTATGCCCTGCTGGATCTGCTGCAAGGAGCCCAGGGCAGCCGAAGTCCGGAATCCTGGTATCCCGCGGGGCTGAAAAAGCTGATGGACTACGACCGGGCCCACAACCGCCAGCTGGTGAAAGCCCTGCGGGTCTATCTGCGGGAAAATATGCATATCGCCAACACCACCCGGGCACTGTATTTGCAGCGGGCCACCTTCCTGTACCAGCTGCGGCGGATTACAGAAATCTCCGAGCTCCGGCTAGAGGACCCGGAGGTGCGGCTGGAGCTGCTGATTGTCTTCTCCATCCTGGACAAGCTGGGAAAGGGGCGGGAGGAAATCGGCTGACTACAAAGCAAAAATTGCCAGAGGTCCAAATCGTGGCCTCTGGCAGTACAGTAAGCGATGTTTTTCTATTGACTTTTAGATGGGAGATTGCTATCCTAATGGTGAAAGACAGGCCGCGAGAAACCGCGGCCTTTTGGAAATGCAGCAGTTAGCTTTTGCTAACATCAGTGTAACCCCCATGCGGGAGCGTCTGTCAGAAAGGGAGAACGCCAGATGAAATACAAAATTGAGAAAAACACCGTGCAGGAGACCCTGATCATTCCCCTCTATGCCCGGAAGGTCTGCTCCGAGCTGTACCCGAAGCTCTACCGGGACGAGACCGCCATCGATCTGATTGAAAAAATCGACTACGACTTTTCCGAAGCGGAAAAGAAGTCCCGCAGCCTCATGCAGCGCTTTGGTGCGCTGGAAGTCGCCATGCGGCAGAATGACCTGGCGTATGAGGTGCGGGACTACCTGAAAACCCACCCGAACGCGGCAGTTGTCAACCTGGGCTGCGGCCTGGACAACACGGGGCGGGTCTGCGACAACGGCAGCTGCAAGCTCTACAATCTGGACTTCCCGGATGTGATCGCGGTGCGCAATCAGCTGCTGCCGGCGGGAGAGCGGGAGGAAAATATCCCCGGCGATCTCAATGACCCGGCGTGGTTTTCCCAGATCAACGCCTCCGGCGGGGCAGTCTTCTTTGCCTCCGGCGTGTTCTACTATTTCCTCAAGGAACAGGTGCAGGCGCTGGTGAAGAACCTTACAGATGCCTTCCCCGGCGGGGTGCTGGTATTTGACGCGGCCAACCGGACGGCGGTAAAAATGATTGCCAAAACCTGGCTCAAGGGCGCGAAAATCCAGGATGTGGGGGCCTATTTTGCCGTTTCGGATGCCAGCCGGGAGCTCTCCCCCTGGGATGCCCGCCTGGATGTTTCCAGCCGGGGCTATATGCTGGGCTACAACGACCTGAAAGGCCCCTCCGTTGGTCCCTTCTTCCGCCTCCTCGCCAGGCTTGGGGACAACGGCATGAAAATGCAGATCGTGAAAATCGGGTTTGGCAGCGCGGGCTGTTAAGGAAAAATGTCGCGGGTGCAGCAGCCAGGCTGTCGAGAAACCATGTCATTGCGAGGCAGTACGCACACTGCCGTGGCAATCCCCCGGATTTTCAAACATTTTCGTTTCTAAACCGAAAGTCTTTGCGTCTATCCGGGGGATTGCCACACCAGCGTGCGCGCTGGTTCGCAATGACATCTGTTTTTTTATTTGCGCACTATGTCTTTTGCCCCTGCTCTTCCATTGCGCAGGCGCTTTCCAGCAGGGACAGGAACTTTTTCGCGGCGATGGATTGGGGCTGACTGGTCTGGATCAGGCAGATCTGGCGTGTCGGCACCGGAACTGTCAGGGGTATGCGGTACAGTCCCGTTTCCTGACTCAAAAATTCCTCCGGCACAAACCCGATGCCGAGGCCGTTGCGGACCAGGGGCAGAATCTGGTCCGCCGTGGCCGCCTCCACGTCCGGCTGGAAGGGAAGGCCGTTGGCCGCGAACCATTCCTCATACATCCGATAGGTCATGGTGTCCCGCCCCAGGCTCACCAGAGAGCTCCGGCATAGCTGCTCCGGACCGCACCGGGCCGGAAGCTTGACCGCCAAAGCTTTCGTGCAGACGGGCACCTCCTGAATGGTTTTCAGGGGGTGCTTTTCCATGCCCGCCGCCAGCTCCACCGGCGTGGTCACCACCGCCAGATCCACCAGCCCCTCCTGGAGGGCCTGCACCGCCTGGGGGGTGGAATGGTTGGACAGCCGCACCTGAATATTCGGGTACATCTCGTGAAACCGGCGCAGCACCGGCAGCAGCAGGCACCGCAGAGCCACCTCGCTGGCGCCGATGGAAATGCGCCCCTGCCCCAGGGCCCGCTCCAGAGTCAGGGCCTGCTGGGCGTTTTCCAGGTGCAGCATGGCCTTCTCAATATGGGGGTACAGCGTCTCCCCCTCCGGCGTCAGAGTTACGCCCCGGTGGCTGCGTTCAAACAGGCGGCAGCCCGCCGCCCGCTCCAGCTGCTGGATGGTGCGGGTCACATTGGGCTGATTGCTCCCCAGGGCCCGGGCCGCCTGGGTGATGCTGCGGAATCTGGCAACATAGTAAAAGACACGGTAGTAGTCCAGTGGGATATCCATACAATTTCTCCATATCTATTCTGCATGATATTAATGTGAACAATACATTTTACATATTGCTCCAACCGCATTATACTGTATTCGTTTGAGGGTGTCAATAGATGCCGAATGAAGGAGAATGGACTATGAAAGAACAATTTACAGTCTGCATCGGCCGCCAGTATGGCAGCGGCGGACGAGAGGTTGGAGAACTGGTCGCGAAAAAGCTGGGGGTAACCTGCTATGACAAGCTGCTGATTCAAAAGGCTGCGAAGGACAGCGGCATGGATGAACAGTATCTCGCGGGGCACGAGGAACGACTGACGGATCTTCTGCTGCCCATCAGTGGGAACTGCTTCGCGGATACGGCGGATATGTCCGGCATTTTCTACTCCGCCGGGGACAACGCCTACCACGCGGAGAAGAAGGCGATTCTCGCCATTGCGGAGGGGGAATCCTCGGTGATGATCGGCCGGTGCGCCTCCTCCATTCTGGCGGGACGGCCCGGCACCCTTTCCGTATTTCTGTACGGCAGCGAACAGGACTGTATCGCCCGAATCGCCCAGCGGAATCGGCTCAGTGAGCGGGCCGCCCGGGAGCGGATGGAGCGGATCAACCGGATGCGCCGCCACTATTTCAATTTCTACTCCATGACGGAGTGGGGCAGACCCGAAAGCTACGATCTCATGCTCTCCACCAGCGGCCTGGGGCTGGAGGGGTGCGCCGATGCCATCTGTGACGTGCTGAAGCGGAAACTGGAGGCGGACCATGAATAAAGATCTGACCGTTGGCAAGCCCGAGTCGGTGCTATGGAAATTCTGCCTGCCCCTGTTCGGCAGCATTATCTTCCAGCAGCTCTACAATCTGGCGGACAGCTTTGTAGCCGGAAAATTCGTGGGTGAAAGCGCCCTGGCCGCCGTGGGCAACAGCTATGAGATCACCCTGATTTTCATTGCCTTCGCCTTTGGTTGCAACATCGGCTGCTCCGTCATCGTGTCCCAGCTCTTCGGCGCGAAGCGGCTGAAGGATCTGAAGACGGCGGTATACACCACCCTGATTGCCAGCGGCGTGGTGTGCCTGGTGCTGATGGGGGCGGGAACCCTCTGGTGCGAGAGCCTGCTGCGGCTGATTCACACCCCGGAGGACATCCTGCCGGACTCCAAGCTGTACCTGGATATCTACATTCTGGGGCTGCCCTTTGTGTTCTATTATAATGTAGCCACCGGCATTTTCTCCGCCCTGGGCGACTCCAAGACGCCGTTTTTCTTCCTGGCGGCCTCCAGCCTTTCCAATATCGCGGTGGACATTCTGTTTGTAACGGCCCTGCGGATGGGCGTGGCCGGTGTGGCCTGGGCCACCTTCCTGTGCCAGGGTGTCAGCTGTGTGCTGGCAGTGGTGGTGGTGTTCCGCCGCTTCAAAACCATCCCCACGGAGGGAAAAGTGCCGGTGTTCTCCTGGACGCTGCTGAAAAAGATTTCTGTTGTCGCCATCCCCAGCATTTTGCAGCAGAGCTTTATTTCCGTGGGCAACATCGTGATTCAGGGCGTGATCAACACCTTCGGCTCCAGCGTCATTGCCGGGTATTCCGCCTCGGTGAAGCTCAACAACCTGGTGATCACCTCCTTCACCACCCTGGGCAACGGCATCTCCAACTACACCGCCCAGAATATGGGCGCGGAGAAGCTGGAGCGGGTGCGTCAGGGCTTCCGGGCCGGGCTGAAGCTGGTGTGGACGCTGAGTGTGCCGCTGGTTCTGCTGTATCTGCTGGCGGGGAAATACCTGCTCTACATCTTCCTGGACGACCCCTCCGGTACGGCCATGCAGGTGGGCATCCAGTTCCTGCGGGTACTGGCCCCCTTCTACTTCGTCATCTCGGCAAAGCTGGTTTCTGACGGCATTCTGCGGGGCGCGGGGCTCATGAAGCAGTTTATGGTGGCCACCTTTACGGATCTGATTCTCCGGGTGGCCCTGGCAAAGCTCCTGTCCGTCCCCTTCGGCACCCTGGGCATCTGGTGCGCCTGGCCCATCGGCTGGACAGTGGCCATGGTGCTGTCCATGCTGTTCTACAGCCAGGGGCCCTGGAAGCAGGCAAAGTAAATATCTTTTTTCGGAGCTGCCGCAAAATGGGAAACGCTGTTTTGCGGCGGCTCCTTTTGTGCATATCCTGTGCATATCCTATGCACATCCGCGTGGTTGGATGCTCTTGTAAAACAGAGAAAAGGAGCAAACGCCATGCTGAATGAAAAAAATACCAACAATTTCCAAAAGATGGAGGACAGCGACCCGGAGAAGGCTGTGGGGGGATATTTACAGGTTTCCCGGTGGCGGAGCTACGCCGCCGGCGGGAATGGATTCGGTTAATGGGCCGCGGGGTTTGCAGAAGTAATTGCACGCCCGGTTGAACAGATACCCTAAAAAAAGCCCTCTACCTTCCCCTTGGGGAGGGGGACCGCCTCAGCGGTGGATGAGGGCAGTACAGGCTGACTGCCTGTACAAACCCGGGCGAATTCGTACCAACTACCAATGCGAATCAAGAGTTGAGAGCCCGTACTAGACTGTTAACGCTTAATCTTTTCTTTTCATCTTTTGGATAGGGCCCTGTCCGTGTATAAGCTGGGTGCCTACGGGCGGACAGGGCTCACGTTCGAAAGATAAAAAACAAAGTTTTTACATTAACAGGCTACTACGGGCTTTCAACTCTTGATTCGCATTTTCACAGCGGCCACGCATATTTTTGATATATCCTATCGTAGAATTTAGGGCTTGACATTTCGTTCATTCCCTATTATACTATCGATAAATAAATATCGGTAGTATAATATCGATAGAAAGCAAAGGATGGTTCGCTATGGAAAAACAGTACGCTCCCGTCACTACATCCCAGGAATTGGCCGAGGCCCTGGCCCGGTGCCGCGCTGCCCAGAGGAAATTTGCCGAGTATCCCCAGGAGCAGGTGGACAGGATTTTTCTGGCCGCCGCCACCGCCGCCAACAGGATGCGCATTCCCCTGGCGAAGCTGGCCGTAGAGGAAACGGGCATGGGCGTGGAGGAGGACAAGGTGATCAAAAACCACTTTGCCTCCGAATACATCTACAACGCCTACAAGGACGCAAAAACCTGCGGCGTGATTGAGGAGGACACCGCCTACGGCACCCAGCGGATTGCGGAGCCCATCGGCGTCATCGCCGCGGTGATTCCCACCACCAATCCCACCTCCACCGCCATCTTCAAGGCCCTGATCTGCCTGAAAACCCGCAACGGCATTGTGATCAGCCCCCATCCCAGAGCCAAGGACTGCACCATTGCGGCGGCAAGGGTGGTTCTGGAGGCCGCCGTGGCGGCGGGGGCTCCCGAGGATATCATCGGCTGGATTGACCAGCCCAGCCTGGAGCTGACCAATCAGCTGATGCACGATGCCGACCTGATTCTGGCCACCGGCGGCCCCGGCATGGTGAAGGCCGCCTACTCCTCCGGCAAGCCCGCCCTGGGCGTGGGCCCCGGCAACACTCCGGCGGTGATTGACGACAGCGCGGATATTCTGCTGGCGGTTTCCTCCATCATCCACTCCAAAACCTTTGACAACGGCATGATCTGTGCCTCCGAGCAGAGCGTAGTTGTGCTGGACGGGGTATATGAGGCGGTGAAGGAGGAGTTCATCCGCCGGGGCTGCTATATTTTAAGCGCCGAGGAGGCGGAAAAGGTCCGGGGCACCATTTTGATCAATGGCGCGCTGAACGCCAAAATTGTGGGCCAGTCCGCCCACGATATCGCCGCCCTGGCGGGCGTCCAGGTGCTGGAGAGCACCAAGATTCTGATTGGCGAGGTGGAATCCACAGACCTGTCCGAGGCCTTCGCCCATGAGAAGCTCTCCCCGGTTCTCGCCATGTACCGGGCCGCCGACTTTGCGGATGCCCTGCAAAAGGCCGATACCCTGGTGCGGGACGGCGGCTACGGCCACACCGCCGCCATCTACTTAGACGAGGTGAATCACAAGGAAAAGCTGGATGCCTTCGCCCACACCATGAAGGCCTGCCGGATTCTCGTCAACACCCCCTCCGCCCAGGGCGGCATCGGAGACCTGTACAACTTCAAGCTGGCCCCCTCCCTGACCCTGGGCTGCGGCAGCTGGGGCGGCAACTCCGTATCGGAGAATGTGGGCATCAAGCACCTGCTGAACATCAAAACCGTTGCCATTCGGAGGGAAAATATGCTGTGGTTCCGCGCGCCTGAAAAGGTCTATTTCAAGAAGGGCTGCCTGCCCGTGGCTCTGTCCGAGCTGAAGGAGCACAAGAAGGCCTTTCTCGTCACCGACTCCTTCCTGTATAACAACGGCTACACCAAGCCCATCGAGGAAAAGCTGGACGAAATGGGCATCCGCCACACCACCTTCTATAATGTAGCCCCCGATCCCACCCTGGCCTGTGCCCGGGAGGGCGCGGCCCAGATGGCAGCCTTCCAGCCCGACCTGATCCTCGCCATCGGCGGCGGCTCCGCCATGGACGCGGGCAAGATCATGTGGGTGCTGTATGAGCACCCGGAGGCGGACTTCCAGGACATGGCCATGCGGTTCTGCGACATCCGCAAGCGTGTGTACACCTTCCCCAAGATGGGGGAAAAGGCCTATTTCGTGGCCATCCCCACCTCCGCCGGTACGGGCTCCGAGGTGACCCCCTTCGCCGTCATCACAGACGAGCAGACCGGGGTCAAATATCCCCTGGCGGACTATGAGCTGCTGCCCAAAATGTCCATCGTGGACGCGGACATGATGATGAACGCCCCCAGGGGCCTCACCGCCGCCTCCGGCATCGATGCCGTGACCCACGCTCTGGAAGCCTACGCCTCCGTCATGGCTACGGACTACACGGACGGCCTGGCCTTGCGGAGCCTGAAGCTGATCTTTGAGGACCTGCCAAAGGCCTACGACAACGGCCCCAAGGAGCCCCGGGCCCGGGAGAACATGGCCCACGCCGCCACCATGGCGGGTATGGCCTTCGCCAATGCCTTTTTGGGCGTGTGCCACTCCATGGCCCACAAGCTGGGGGCTTTCCACCACCTGCCCCACGGCGTTGCCAACGCCCTGATGATTGACGAGGTGCTGCGCTTCAACGCCGCCGAGGTTCCCGTGAAGATGGGCACCTTCCCCCAGTATGACCATCCCCACACCCTGGCAAGATACGCCGAGGTTGCGGACTACCTGAAGCTGGGCGGCAGCACCGACGAGGAGAAGCTGGAAAACCTGATCGCCGCCGTTGACACGCTGAAGGAACGTGTCGGTATCCAGAAGACCATCCGGGACTACGGCATCGATGAGCAGGACTTCCTGAACCGCCTGGATGCCATGGTGGAGCAGGCCTTCGACGACCAGTGCACCGGCGCCAACCCCCGGTACCCGCTGATGAAGGAAATCAAGCAGATGTACCTGAACGCCTACTACGGCACCTCCGTCCGGGTGTAACGAAAGATACCGACATGCTCTAAATCCAATACCGCATCTCCCGATTCGGATTACCCAAACGCGAGAAGCTATGCTATCCTATCTATGAAGATACGGGACACCTCCTAAGTCCACATATCGATACACGAACACAGTGCCTGCCCCCTTTTGCCTGATCCGGGGCGTGGCACTGTGTTTGTTTTCAAAGCATATTTACAGTCTTTTCCGGATTGCCTCCGCCACCCGGGGGGCCACTACCCTCTGGAACGCGTTGTTTCCGAAATGGGACTGCCGCAGGGCGGTGGTCGCGCCGGTGCCGTTCACCGCGTTGGATTCCGTGTCCCGGGGGATTTCCACATAGGTTGTGGAATTCCAGGCCCGGTAGTGGTCCCAGATTTTCTGGCACTGGCCTACAGTGTACCAATAGGCCACGGTCTCCACATTGTACCAGATATCCCGGTTCCAGTCCCCCCGGTAGACGCGGCCGGGGTACCGCCTGCCGAAGGTATTCAGAAAGTCCGCCGCCATTTCTTCAAAGCCCGCAATCTGGGCGTCCCCATTTTCATAGTCAAACTCTCCCTGGAGCCACACCAGGCCCAGGAACTGATTCGCCGGGTTCCGGTCCAGCGCGTAGGCGATCCGGTCCCGCATGGCCAGATAGAAGGGGGAATGGACCCCCCAGCGGAGGCGGCCCTCCGAGGGGCGGAGCGCGGCGGCATCGTAGCTGCCGGTCTCCCCCACCGTAAAGCCCGCGCCGCCGTAGGCGCAGGGCAGCACCAGGATATCATAATCCGCCGGAATTGCGTCCAGTAGCAGGTCCGCCAGCGGCAGATGCATCCCCCGGGTGCCCGGTTGGCTGGGGTCGCTGTTGGGATTTCCGTAGGGACGCATATCCTGGTAATTCTGGGCGCAGGCCTCCAGGGGGACAATTTTCAGATTGTCCCCGCCCCACAGCCCCAGCTGCCGGATGCGGTCCCGGCGGAATTGGGTCACATAGTCCGCCGGAATCACGGACTCATCAAAGCCCACCGCGTTGGACTGTCCCGCTACACACAAAATCATATATTTGTCCTGCATATTCACACACTCCTTATTGGCGAATGCGGATGCATCCGTCCCGCTTTTCCAGATAGATGGGCTTTCCCCGGTTTGGGTCCGACTCCGGGTAGTCCTCCCGGTAGTGGCTGCCCCGGCTCTCCCGGCGTTCCCTCGCCGCCAGCAGGAGGCTCCGCGCTGTATCGTACTGGGCCAGAAGCCGGACTGTATCCATTGCCGCCGCCACACTGTCCGTTGGAGCGCTGTGGGCAAGAAGCCAGGCGCTGTCTTCTTCCACCCGGGCCAGGGCCTGGGTCAGCCCGGTCTCGTTTCGCAGAATCATGGCGTTGGCGGACATGGTTTCCTGCAAAACGCTCCGTTTTTCGCCCAGCTCCCCGGCGGAGAGCAGGGGGAAATCCACCGTTTCCGGGGAAAAGCCCGAAGCTTCCAGGGCCGAAGCTCCGGCGATGCCGCCGAAAACCAGCCCATTGGCCGTAGAAAGGCCGCCGATGCGGTCCGCGCCGTGCATGCCGCCGGTGACCTCTCCCGCCGCGAACAGGCCCGGTACGCCGGTAAACCCACGGCTGTCAATGGCCACGCCGCCGTTGGCCGCGTGGGCAAAGATGCCGATATAGACCGGGTCCTCCATGGTAAGGCCCTTGGCCTCCTTCAGCCAGTCAAAATAGGTCTTGACGAATTCCGGCGGATGCGCCCGCATCTCCCGGGTATAGGTCGCCTCCACCCCCCGGCTGTCCTGAAGGACGGTGCGAAACAGCGCCAGATCCACAGCCTTTCCCGGCAGCCGACAGGTAAAGGGCCCGTAGCCCGAACGGATATCCAGGGTCCGGGCCGCCTGCTCCGTCAGCAGCGGCGTTCCGTCCGGCTTCCTGAGAACGGTAAACCGGAAGGTCTTCTCATTGAAGATCGTTTTGTAGGCGGGACGCAGATAGCCCGGCATCATCTGCATAAACTCCATATTTACCAGGGCGCACCCGGCATCCAGGGCCAGATGCTGCCCCATGCCCGCCACATCCTCGGTACACAGATGCTCCTTGAAAATGCTGCCGTAGCCGCCTGTCGCCAGCACCACGGCTCCGGCGCCCACATAGCGGATGTTCTCCCCGCTGCCCAGGATCGCCCCGCAGACCCTGCCACGGTGCTTCACCAGCCGCAGCGCCTCCCACCGGGGCAGGACGGTGACGTTCTTCTCCCGGAGCTCCCGGGAGAACACCTCCCGGGCGGAGTCAAACTCGATGCCGTTCCAGTCCCGGTGCTTATGGTCAAAGCAGGGGATGAATTCCTTCTGGTCGGCGTGATTCGCCCGGCGCAGCCGGACGCCCTTGGCCCGCAGATTTTCGATGGCCGGGGAAATGCCGTCTACAAAGGTCCGGACCAGCGGCTCCTCCGCCATCCCCTGGCCCACTTCCAGAATGGTCCGGGCCAAGTCGTCCCGGTCCTGTTCCGATTCCGGGCCGATGAGCCCCAGGCCCCAGGTGCCGGGGTAGAAGCTGGAGCCGGAAAACAGGGCTCCCTTGCAGGCCAATACCACCCGGCCCCCCAGCTCTGCCGCCCGCACCGCGGCACTGATGCCCGCGATGCCGGACCCCAGGACCAGAACATCGCACTGACACTCTCTTTTCAATTTCATTCAACGCACCAACTCTTTCATGATTATGGTTGCTTTCTTTCTGAAAACCCGCTATACTATTGGGGAGACTTTGCTTCAAAGGAGCTGCTGATATGATTTACACAAAGAAAAAGAACCTCCGCCGCTATCTGGGCCAGAGCCCTGCTCTGGATGCCGTGATTGCGGCGCTGCTGGGCGGGGACCTGCGCACCCTGGCCATGGGCCGCAATGCCATTGACGGAGACAACGCCTTTGTCAACCGCTTCGACTACGACACCATGGCCGTGGAAAAAGCCATCTGGGAGGGCCACCGTCACTATGGCGATATGCATGTGCTCCTGTCCGGCCACGAGAAAATCGGCGTCACCAATGTAGATGCCCTCACCGTCATCAGAGAAAAGCCGGAGGAGGACTTTGTGGGCTTTGAGGGCCCCGTTGCCACCTGGTTTTCCATGACGCCGGAGGATGTGCTCATCGTCTACCCCGAGGATGCCCACATGGTCAAGGTCATGGACGGCGACGTCAGCCATGTAGAAAAGGCCTGCTTCAAGTTCAAGGTCTGACCCCCGCTTCAACACAGCCCCCCTCTTCAGAGGGGGGCTGTGTTGGTTTAATAGTTGTGGGAGGTGGCGGCGAAGTCGCCTTCCAGGGCATAGAGCTTGCAGCCCTGGAGCTTGGCTACGATGCTGACCTGCTTCTCCGGCTGGAACGCGCCCAGGCTTTCCGCGAAGGTGACGGTATACCAGCCATCGCTGTCCTTTTCCAGATGGCAGTCGGCATAGCTGTAGCCGGGGATGCCCGCCGCGTCCCGCCAGGAGGACACCAGCTGCACCTGCAAGCTGCCCTGGGGCTCCACATCACAGAGAACGCGGAGCTTTTCGCCGTAGAAATGGACGGCGGCAGAGACCATGGTACCGGGCTGGGCCTCGTCCCGCTGGCTCATATAGGCGTACTTGTCCTTTTCCAGGAAGGCCCGGCCGAAGCTGGTCTCCCGGTAGTTGGTGTGCTGGCCGTTGCCGCCCATGTAGTAGAAGCAGAGCCGACCGTCCATCTCCAGGGGAGCCGCGGAGTAGACACAGCCGCAGTCAAATTCCCCGTTGGGGTAGCGGCCCTCGCCTCTGGGGATGAAGCTGACGCCGGGGTCCACATAGTCAAACACGTCCAGCTTGGTGGCATAGGTCAGCTCACAGTCCACGGTGTCGAAATTGGGCGCGGTCTGGTCCCCTTCGTGGAACATGGAGGCCAGGCCCAGGTAGATATCTCCCACCGGGAACACCGGCATGGAATAGACCTGAGACTCCCAGCCCCAGCCCCGGAGAATCTCCTTGGGCTCGGACCAGTTGATAAAATCTGTGCTCTCGCTCAGAGCGGACAGCCGCAGATTGTTGCGCCAGATACGGGTGATCAGCTTGAACTTTCCATCCTTGCGGTCCCGGAAAATGAAGTTGTGGGAATCCCCCCGGGCCGTGTACTTGGGCCACACAATGGGCTCCTCCCAGTGGATGCCATCGGGCGAGAAGCTCACCGCCATCCTGGACTCCACGCCCACCACATCCAGCATCATCATCATTTTGTAGCGGCGCTTGGGATTCAGCTCCTCCCGGTCCAGCATCACGCCGGTGCCGTGGGCGGAGAGCATGATAATATTGTTGTCCTTGCTGCCCTGGAATTCCACCAGCCCCAGGTTCGGCTTGACCCAGTGGATGCCGTCCTTGCTTTCGGCGTAGGCCGTTGCGGTGCGGCGGTCGCTTTTGGGCAGATACTGCCGCTTTGCCCGCTCCTCCCGGGTGTATCTGGCGGATTCGGGGTCATAGATGATCAGGGTGTAGTACAGCCGATACAGCCCGGCCTCTTCATCATAAATGACGTTGGGGTAGGCATTGTCGTAGCGCACCTCCCAGGGAAGGCTGGGCTCCCCGAAGAAGCCCTCTGTAAACATGGGGCTGTTCTCCCGGTCTTTGGTCACGGGGTTCGTGTGGATGGCCACATTGTGCAGGGCCTGGGGCTGGAAAATGCCCCGATCAAACGCGTAATATCGCTTCATAGATTCCTCCGCAGGTTATTTGAACAGATGGCAGGCCACACAGTGCCCATCGGGGCGCTGGGTCAGCTCCGGGTCCACCTCCCGGCAGATGTCCGTGCAATGGGGGCACCGGGGATGGAAGGCGCAGCCGGTGGGCTTTTTAATGGGGCTGGGTACTTCCCCCTGGAGCACCTGGCGCTTCTGCTTGCCGCCGATTTTCGGCACGGGAATGGCAGAGAGCAGGGCCTTTGTATAGGGATGCAGGGGCTGCTCATAGAGAGCGTGCTTGTCCGCGATCTCCACGATTTTGCCCAGGTACATGACCACAATCCGGTCGCTCATGTACTGCACAACGGACAGGTCGTGGGCAATGAACAGATAAGTCAGGTTCAGCTCCTTCTGAATGTCCTTCATCAGGTTCAGCACCTGGGCCTGAATGGAAACGTCCAGAGCGGACACGGGCTCGTCGCAGATCAGGACCTCCGGATGGACCTCCAGGGCCCGGGCGATGCACAGGCGCTGCCGCTGGCCGCCGGAGAACTCGTGGGGATAGCGCAGCAGGTAATCCGGCTGGATATTGACCATCCGCA
Source organism: uncultured Oscillospiraceae bacterium (assembly GCA_934569045.1). Lineage (GTDB taxonomy): Bacteria > Bacillota > Clostridia > Oscillospirales > Oscillospiraceae > Faecousia. The sequence goes on along the minus strand of CAKTJX010000033.1, from coordinate 9,000 downwards.
GAACCTCCGCCATGATCTTTTCCCGCTCCTCTTTCGTCTTAATGCCGTGGACCTTCAGGGGCTCCTCAAAGGCGGTATAGATCTTCTTCTGGGGGTTCAGGGCGGAATAGGGGTCCTGGAACACCATCTGCACCCGCTTGCGGAATTCCAGCATCTCCTTGCTGTTGAACTTGGTAATGTCCTTGAAGGTTCCGTCAAAGTTAAACAGCACCTCGCCGCCAGTGGGACGCTCCAGCATCATAATGGACTTGCCGAAGGTGGACTTGCCGCAGCCGGATTCTCCGACGATGCCCAGAGTTTCGCCCTTGTAGATATCCAGGGAAATGCCATCTACCGCCTTGACGTGGCCAACGGTCTTTTTCAAGACACCCTTTTTGATGGGGAACCACTGCTGCAGGTCATGGATTTGAAACAGAATCTCCTTGTTGTCCGCCATATCAGTCAACCTCCTTGTAGCCCTTGAACTTTACGCAGCGCACCCGATGGCCGGGCTCCACCTCATAGGCGGCAATGCGCCCAACACGGCACGCGTCGCAGCACTCGCCGCACCGGTCGGCAAATTCGCAGCCCTCGCCCACGTCCGCAGGGTTGGGCGTCGCGCCGGGGATGGTTTCCAGCTTCTGGTCATCCGCCAGACCCAGCACCGGCACACTGCGAAGCAGGGCCTTGGTATAGGGATGGGAGGGATTTTCAAAAATCTGCTCCAGGCTGCCGAACTCCACAACCCGGCCCATGTACATGACGCAGACCTCATCGGCCTGCTCCGCCACCAGACCCATGTTGTGGGTAATCAGAATCACGGATTTGCCCTCGTTGACCTGCAGGTCCTTCATGAGCTCCATGATCTGGGCCTGAATGGTCACGTCCAACGCCGTGGTGGGCTCGTCAGCAATGATCAGCTCCGGGTTGCAGATCATTGCCAGCGCAATGACCACCCGCTGCTTCATGCCGCCGGAGAACTGGAAGGGGTAATCGTTGATGCGGTTTTCCGGGTCCGGGATACCCAGCTTGCGGAACATCTCCAGGACCTTCTCTTTTGCCTCGGCCTTGGTCATCTTGAAGTGCTGCAGCAGGTTCTCCGCCACCTGGTCGCCCACCTTATATACGGGATTCAGGGAGGACATGGGGTCCTGGAACACCATGCCGATCTCCGTACCCCGCAGGGAGCGCATTTCCTTCCCATAGGGGGCCATCTGCTCCAGGCGGTACTCGTGGACCTGGCCGTTCCGCAGGGCGTTGTACTGGACTTTCTCCGCCTTGACCACAGCATTCTTGGGCATGAGCTTGGCGATGGAATGGACAGTTACGCTTTTGCCGCAGCCGGACTCGCCCACAATGGCCAGCGTGGTAGCCCGCTTGACCTGGAAGGAAACGTCCTTGACGATTTTGATCTCTTTTTTGTCCACCATGAAGCTGGTGTTCAGGTGGGAAACATCCAAAATAATATCCTTGCTATCCATGTGTTTTCCTCCTTACTGCTGCTTGGGGTCCAGCACGTCCCGCAGGCCGTCACCGAAGAAGTTGACAGCAAGGACGAACACGGAAATCACCACACCGGGAACGACCCACAGCCACCAGTAGTTGGCCAGAACGTCCAGAGACTTGGCGGCATTGAGAATGTTGCCCCAGGTGGGAACGGAGGAGGGAACGCCAACGCCGATGAAGCTCAGGCCTGCCTCGGACAAGATGAAGCCCGCCACGTTGACCGTGGTGGCAACGATTACGGGGGACAGGACATTGGGCAGGATCTGCTTGAACATAATGGCCATCTTGGACATGCCGAAGGCCTCGCAGACCTTGACGTAGGTCTCCTCCCGGAGTACCATAAATTCATTTCGCACCATACGGAAGGTGGTCATCCAGCCCGTTAGTGAGAAGACAATCAGCAGGTTGTTCAGGCCCTGGCCAAGAACGGCGACCATCAGCAGAATCAGGATCATGTTGGGGAAGGTCTGGAACACCTCAGAGATACGAATGAGCAGCGTATCGATCCACTTGCCGAAATAGCCGGCAATGGAGCCCAGGATCACGCCGATCAGGGAGCCGGACATGGCGCCGACCACACCGACCAGAATGGATACCCGGCCGCCATAGAGCACACGGGCGAAGATATCCCGGCCCAGCTTGTCCGTACCCAGAAGATGGGCGGCACAGGGGGCAACGGTAATCGCGGAGAAATCGGGCTTGCTGGGATCGTAGCTGGTCAGCAGCGGCGCCAAGATGCACAGCAGCGTAATCAGGACGAAGAAAACGAAGCCAATCATGGCCAGCTTGTTGTTGCAGAATTTGCGCAGATTCTTTTTCCACAGCTTGGTGGCTTTGGATTTATCGGTCAATGCCATTGCTTCTACCTCCTTATTCGCCCAGGCGGACTCTGGGGTCCAGCAGGGCCGTCAGTACGTCAACCAGGAAGCTGGCGATCAGCATGGCAGCCGCAACCAGCACGGTCGTTACCATGATCACCGGATAGTCACCGGCCACCACAGCATTGGTAATGGTCACGCCGATGCCGGGCCAGGCAAATACAGACTCAATGACCACGGAGCCGGAAATCAGCAGCGGCAGGCGGAACACCAGCACCACCATCACAGGCCGCAGAGCATTCCGGAAGGCGTGCTTGAAGTAGACCTTCCACTCCGGCAGGCCCTTGCTGCGGGCGGTCTTTACGTAGTCGCTGTTCATGACGGAGAGCATATTGTTCCGGGTGTAGCGCATCAGAACCGCGCACATGGAAATCGTGGTGGTAATGACCGGCAGAATCAGGTGCTGGAAGCGGCTGAATTCTCCCGTGGCGGACATCCGGTTGCCGGCAGGCAGAACGCCCAGCCTGATCGCGAAAATCTGCACCATGCAGATACCGAAGAAGAACTGGGGAATGGATTGGCCGATAACCGCCAGGAACCGGCCGATGTAGTCCACAATGCCATTCTGGCGGATGGCAGAGATAATGCCGATGGCGATGCCAATGACGGTAGACAGCAGCAAGGACCACAGCGCCAGCTCAAAGGTAGCGGGCAGTCTTTGCTCCAGCATTGTTTTGATTGAGGAACCGGTCGTAATACTGTAGCCATAGTCCCCCCGCAGCATTTCGCCGACCCAGCGGAAATAGCGGATAAAGAAGGGATCATTGAGGCCAAGCTGTTCCCGCAGGGCTTCCAGATTTTCCGCGCTGGCCGCCATATCCGGGGAAACCATGTAACTGATGGGGTCTACGCCTGTCAGCTGCAGCGCACCGAACACCAGCAGGCTGATGAGCAGCAGCATGGGAATCATTTGCAGGAGCTTTTTCAGAATAAACTTCAGCATACGCGCACTCCATTCTCATTCAATTTGTGAGTCATTCTAAAAACGGGGAATGCGGTGGTTCCGCATTCCCCGTCGGGTATCCGTCGCCGGAAAATATTAGCCTACGATCTCCCAGGTGGCGAAGCCGATGTCGGTCTTGTACCAGGGGTTACCGAAGACCTGATTGTCGTTGACCTTCAGGTGGTTGGTATTGATGAAGACGTTGTTGCCCAGGGTGAACAGAGGCAGCTTGTAGAGCATCTCGTTCTCCAGGTTGGACAGCTCGGTGAGGACCTTGTTGCTCTCCTCCTCCGTGGTGGTGGCAGCCAGCTTTGCGATCAGATCGTCAAACGCGGTGTCGCCGCCGAAGATATTCCGGAAGTTGGCGTTGGCGGAGTTGTACTCGCCGTACCACTCGCTGATATCGAAGGCGGACAGGCCCTTGTAGCCGATATCGTAGTTCCGGGTCTGGAACAGGTCCTGGGTGCCCTGGGTGGTCTGGATTACTTCTACATCCATGCCGACCTCTCTCAGGTAGTAGGCAATGGCTTCCATGAAGTCGATGGAGCCCTGGTCGGAGTAGTAGTACAGGATGCGGAACTTGTGGCTGAAGTCATAGTTGGCTTCCTGCAGCAGCTCCTTGGCCTTCTCGGGGTTGTACTCGTAAACCTTGCCGTTGAAGGCGGCGGAGGTGTTGGCAACGCCGGAGTTGATGGGGGTGGCCAGGCCGGGGAACAGGCTCTGGGCCAGGGTCTCACGGTCGATGGCGTACAGGATGGCCTCACGGACCAGGGGGTTCTGCATGGTGGGATTCTGGTTGCCGTCAACCCCCTCCATGTTGCAGATGAAGTAGCGGTAGAACAGGATGTCCACAGGGAACATCTCCATGCCGGAAACCTTCTGAACCTCGCTGATGGTGCCAACAACGTTGGTGTTGAAGTAGTCAACCTGACCGGCCTGGGCGGCGGTGATCTGGTCAGCAACATAGGTGTTGACGATCTTGGTGATCTTGGGCTTCACGCCGTCGTAGTAAGGGTTCTGCTCCAGGACGTAGTAGTTACCGGCGTTGAACTCGGTCAGCATGAAGGCGCCGCTGGAAACGGGCTTGCTCCAGAAGTCCACATTGCTGTGCAGCTCCAGAGGATCGGCGTCCTTCAGAACGTGCTCGGGCAGGATGGCGAACTGGGCCAGGGTGGCGGGCAGGGCTCTGTAGGGGGTGTCCAGGGTAATGGTGATCTTGTTGCCGTCAACGACCAGGCCTTCCAGATCGTCCGCGGAGCCGTCCTTCCAGGCGGCGGCGCCCTTGATCTTGTTGAAGGCGTTGGTGTAGATGCCGTTGGAAACGGCAACCTTCAGGTTGGTCTTGATGGAGAAGGCAACGTCTTCCGGGGTAATGTCTTCCCCATCGGACCACTTGCTGCCGCCCAGGAAGTTGATCTCGTACACCAGACCATCATCGGACACGGTGTAGTTGGCATCAGCCAGATCGGACTTCAGGGTGGTCAGGTCGGTCTCGGCCAGGAACAGGCTCCGGAACATCTGCATGGTGGCCAGGTTCTGGTCCTCCCAGGGGCTGATGATGCGGTCCTGGACGCCGGAGTTACCGCCATTAGCGGTGACCAGGCGCAGGGTCTGCTCCACGGGACCGGTGGTCTCACCGGCAGCCGCGGTGGTCTGCGTTGCAGCGTCTGTTGCGGCAGGGGCCGCGGTGGTCTGCGTAGTGGTCTGGCTGCTTCCGCAGGCGGCCAGAGACAGGACCACCGTAAGGGCAAGCAGCATTGCGATCAGCTTTTTCATAGTTTCACCTCACGAATTGATAACCCAAGAGTGACTCTTAGATGATTTTATGATACATGACAACGTGCTAAATTTCTATTGATGGATTCACATAAAAATTTGTCGCATTTTTGTGCGTTGTGAATAATTTTCAATTTTTGCCCCGATAAAAATAAATTTTCAAGTAAAAATAAAATCCTATGAAAATTTTTTCAAACACAAAATTTTCATAGGATAATGAATTGTACTGTGAAAATGGTCACGCGAGGCCCATGGCGGTCAGCTGGCAGGCAATTCCATCCTCCCAGGAGGCGGGGCAGATCTTGTCGGCCATGCGCTTCAGGCTCTGGCTGGCGTTGCCCATGGCCACGCCGACCCCTGCCCAGCGGATCATTTCCATGTCATTGGTGCCGTCTCCGAAGCAAAGGCAGTTCTCAGGCTGGAGCCCCAGATACTCTGCCAGCCAGGCCAGGGCCGTCTTCTTGTTGTAACCCTGCCGGAAAATATCCGCAATGACCTCGCTGCCGTAGAGCTCCACCCGGAATTCCTCCGGCCAGGCTGCCAGCGCCTGCCGGATTCCGGCGCAGGCCTCTTTGGAGCCCGCCACCGTAAAGCCGATTGGCAGCTTCTTCTCGTGCCAATCCTTGCTGGGGCAGTAAATGCTGGGGCTCTTGGGCGCGCCGATATTGCCGAACACGGACCACATTTCCTCCGGCCGGGTATAGATGCAGGTGCAGTCCTCATATTTCAGGCTCAGCCCCAGGCCCTGGGCCTGGGCCGCCTCTACCACACGCCGGGTCTGCTCATGGCTGAACCGGCGGGCATACAGCAGCTTCCCTGCCGCGTCCTGAATGCTCTGGCCGCTGGCACCGATGTAAAAATCCGGGTGAATCCGGTCAATGAGGTCCCGGCTGAGCTCCGAATAGGCACGGGAGGATGCAATCGCAATCCGCACACCATTCTCCTGCATCCGGTTCAGCGCGTCCACCGTGGACTTATGGATACACATATTCCGATAGTCAAACAGGGTGTTGTCTACATCAAATGCAGCAATTTTAATGTTTTCCATGCTCAGTCCCTCACTTATCGCGTTTTTCCCCGCGCAGCCATCTCTTTTGGACCGGGCGAATTATTATATATAGTGATCTGTGATTTGTCAAGTACTTTTTTCGTCCCATCTTCCGCGGGAGGGGACACAGTCGTCCGTTTTGAGCTTTCGATAGCTGGCAGCGAAGTATGTAATCTCCGCAACCGCCGTAATGGTCCACGAGAAAATGTACAGCAGGTACAGCGATGCAATGGTATGGAAATAGGCAAACACGGAAATAGAGCACCGCCCCCTCAATGAGATCGTCCTTTGTGCCCAGCAGCTCCAGCATAAATCTTGCGGAAAGGAGCCGGTTTGTTGCGGTTTTGGCGTTTGGAAGGGATGCCCGCCAACGCTGCCAGTTCCGAGCCTACTTCTCAATCAAATCCTCCATGGTGCATCCCAAAACCTTTGACAGCGACAGCAGGGTTTCCGCGCTGGCTTTGTTGATGTTCTTCTTTCGCTGTTCATACATCTGAATGGAGCGAAGGCTCACGCCGGAGCGCTTTGCAAGCTCCGCCTGGGTGCAGCCGTAGTTTGTGCGGATACGCTTCAAATTCGTATCCGGGAATGTTTCCCGGATACGGACATCCAGAACGTCCACAAACTTGCTGATGTCCGCCTCATGGAGTGTGGGGTACAGTTCCCGGAGCTCTTCAAAGGATACAGCGCTGAAAATCTCACTGTATTTTCTGCCGGACCACCACTGATAATAGGCGGCTGTCCAGCCAATCCAGTATTCTCTGGACCTGCCAAAATGCTCGGAGGAAGCTGCCCTTGGGGCTTTCCCGGTGGTTTCTGACAAAATATCCGCAGCAAGCTCAATGCCGCTTTTCCCGGCCAGGTAGTCCGGTTCCCCATTTTCCATCCGGCGGCTGATGGTACTGGCCGCAAACAGCTTCACGAATTGCTCGCCGGGAATCCCGCAGTCATGGATGGCATAGTCAAAGGCCTCCCCAAGGGCTGCCTGGGCATTACTCAGATAGATTTCTTGGTATGCGTGGGTCATCGTTTTGGATGCCTCCTCTCATAATGTCCTGGATGTACAGCCCATCGTCCTCTTGTTCCAGCATTTCCAGGTACATCCTGTTTGCATCGTCATTGCGTGCTTTTCGCAAGGAGAAGTATGTCTCCTTCTCGGCAATATCAAACCCATCATAGCGGAGCCTGGAAAACGCGAATTTGGATTTGACTACGATCTGCTCTCCCAGCTTTCCCCGGCGCATGGCCTGGGAAAGCTGCTGCACCGTAATTCCGTTATTCAGAAAGGATTCAGCGTAATCAAAGTAGGAGTCGTCCGCCCGATAGCCGGTAATGAGGTCAAAGGCATTCACATTTACGCTGAAATGATCGAGAAGATACCGCTTCGCCCGCCTGGCCACCGGTGTTTTGATGGCAAACAGGCGGTGTTCCACCAGAACGGCAATCCAGTTCAGGATGGTATAGCCGGGACTGTTGAGATTCAAAATATTCAGGTACTCCGTGTCCAGCGTATAGCGATTGGCAAAGCCGCTTCGCAGGGAGGATACAGCCCACTCCTTTGCCAAGTCCTCACTTTCTGTGCAATAGAACCCAAGGCCAAAGTCGTTGGTTTCTTTTCCCTTGCCAAAAGTCGGTTCTTCTATGATCTGTTCCGAGCCATGGCATAGGGTTATCCAGCGGTCCATAGCCTGTTCCTCCCCGGTTGGTTTTCCTTAATTATATCACTCTAGTGATATACCGTCAAGCGAAATTCAGTGATTCTAAGTGGGCGGCAAAATCCCCAGCGCCCCGAAGGGGTGCTGGGGATGGGTGCTGACTGCTTCTGAAATCCGTCCACACCCCGCAGGGGGGTGCGTTCGGATTTCTTTGGAAATCGGCATCGAAGACGCGAATAGGCATTTGAAAAGATTTGATGCGGATTTTGATGAGTTGGAGGGATCTTTGAGCGGATATGCACCCCAAAGCTTACCAGACAAGGAGGAGATTTCATGCAGAGCAGAAAATACTACGAAGCCTACTGGAGCCAGTACGACGATGTCGTAACCCTAAACGAGTTTCGCAAAATGCTCGGCGGTTTGGGAGAGGTTCAGGCCAGACGGCTGCTTCAAAACGAAGCTGTTAAGAGCTTCAAAATTCGTGGCGAGTACCACATTCCAAAGCAATGTGTCATCGACTATGTATTGAGCTCCCATTATGCGAAGTACAGACAAATTCTGAAAGCTCAGATTCCATAATCCAATACTCTCTTCGAGGGGCGTCGTGTTTTACGACGCTCTTTTACTATTTCAACCATATTCAAGGAGACATACCCATGATTACAAGATCCCCCATCTATAATGTAGCACGATCTCTCACCAGCTCGCAATATGAATTCATTGAGCGTGAGTTTGGCTACTCGAAAACCAGCTTTCTGGATTTGCCAGACGAAACGCTGGTGGACATCTATTATGATCTATGTGACATTGAAGCAACAGCCTTAACGCGGAAAGGCAATTTGACTTCTCGCGGAAAGAAAGCAGCTGAACTGGCTGAGCTTTTCGGTGATGTAATTGCTGTATATGGCAGTTACTACTGGGACGGAGATGACGATTTCAGCGATTACGACGACTACTTTGACCGTGTTGAGAAATACGACCCGGAAGACACATGCAGAAGTGTTAGATGAACGCTGCAACCAACCATAGAATCCTGAAAGCAGTGTTTTGTCTGGCGCTTATGTCATGGGAATGACCTCGAATTCCTGATTCAGTAAGTCAAAAAAATACAGTGTTCCGGTTCTGACGGGGCGGTCGATGAGAAACTTTACGCACAGGGAAACCTGCATAGAGGCGCACAGGGCGGGAGTGAAGCTCAGAACGCTCTTATTTTTG
>CAKTJX010000032.1 GCA_934569045.1 uncultured Oscillospiraceae bacterium | reverse complement strand
CTGGTTCACACCCTGGAGGATGTTTTCGGCGTTTCCGCCGCTGCTGCCGCTGTTGCCGCTCCCGCTGCCGGCGCTGCCGCTGAGGTCGAGGAGAAGACCGAGTTCGACGTTATCCTGAAGAGCGCTGGCGCTTCCAAGCTGGGCGTTATCAAGGTTGTCCGTGCCGCTACCGGCCTGGGCCTGAAGGACGCCAAGGATCTGGTTGACAACTGCCCCAAGACCCTGAAGGAAGCCATCTCCAAGGAAGATGCCGAGAAGCTGGTTGCCGAGCTGAAGGAAGCCGGCGCCGAGGCCGAGATCAAGTAAGTTATCTCGAAAAGGCTATAAGGACCTCCGCCGTTTTCGGCGGAGGTTTTTTGATAGGTTCCCGGAACTTATCCGGTTATTTTTCGCTGGATCTGGGTACGATCCCAGAGACCCTATTTTGAAAGGTATCTGCTATGGAACTGGACCTGAACTCTATTCTTGCTGCCGCAAAGCAGTATCTTCCCGATGATCTGGGAGAAATTCTCAAAACGGCCGCGTCTGCCATTCCCACCACCTTTGACATCGGCGCTTCCCTGAAGTTTATTCTCATCTTTGTTGCGGCGCTGCTGGGTGTAGGCGTGGTGACCAAGCTGATTTTCGGCAATCGGTCGGATCTGAACCACGCCCTCTCCTCCTCCGCCGGAATTCTGACGGTGTATGTGCTGACGGTCATTGTCTACGCCTTCCAGCCCGAGGGACTTGAAAAGCTGGTCTCTCCCCTGCCCTTTGTCACCTTTGTGCAGGATTATCTCTTCGTGCTGCCCTTCCGGGGGACACCCTTTGAGACGCTGTGCAGTCAGATCCTGTCTCTGATTCTCCTGGCGTTTGTGGTCAACCTGGTGGACGCTGTGCTGCCGGAGGGGGACAATCCTGTCACCTGGTTTTTGTCCCGGTTCCTCAGCGTGATCCTGGCCATGGGGCTCCATGTGGCCGCCAACTGGGCCATCGCAAAGTATCTGCCCGCGACCCTTGCCTATCATGCCCCGGCGGTGCTGCTGATCGTACTGCTGTGCTTTCTGCTGCTGGGGCTCTTCAAGCTGGTGCTGGGCATTTTCCTGACGGTGGTGAATCCCATTCTGGGCGGTATCTATACCTTCTTTTTCTCCAATCTGATTGGCCGTCAGGTTACCAAGTCCGTACTGTCCACGGGCATCCTCTGCGGCGTGTTCTACGCCATGGACCGGTTTAACTTCCTGATCATTCAAATCAGCCCCTCCGCCCTGCCGGCCTACCTGCCGCTGCTACCGGGATTTCTCATTATCTGGTATCTGCTTGGGCATGCGCTGTAACCCCCTTTTCAGGCAGCAAAAACAAATTTTCACAATCCTATCAGCAGCCCAATGGTGCGATAGGATTGTTTTCTTTTTGTTCTCATGTTTCGGCTTGACAGAATCCCGCAGATTCTGTATAATGTCTACTAGTTTGCTAGACTTTATAGGAGATACGCAATGAATTCACAATCCGTCACGCTCTACATAGTTGGAATGCACTGTGCCAGCTGCGCCGCCCGCATTCAGTCCGCACTGGAGCGAGTGGATGCGGTTTTGGACGCATCCGTATCCTATTCCAAAGGTACGGCGCTGGTGCACTATGATGGCAGCCGAATCACCGTTCAGGCACTCTGCAAGGTCATTCAGGAGGCTGGATACAGTGCTTCGATGCAGCCCTTTCGCAAAAGCCCTTTTGCCATTCTGTGGCCCATCGCCGCAATTTTGGCACTCTTCGCGCTGCTGGAGCATTTTGGTATCCTGAATCTTCTCGTGCCCTCCCAGCTGTCGGACAGCTCTATGGGCTATGGCGCGCTTTTTCTTACAGGGCTGCTGACCTCTGTACACTGCATCGCCATGTGCGGCGGCATCAGTCTGTCGCAGAATCTATCCGGGCTTCGGGAGTCCGCCTCCCCAGGCAGCAGCACCGTTCTCTATAACCTGGGGCGGCTTCTGTCTTATACGATCATCGGCGCTTTGCTGGGAACCCTTGGGATGCTGCTGGAAGGTGTATCCCTGGGAATTTCTTATACGCTTCAGGGAACAGTAAAACTGATTGCAGGCTGCGCGATGATCTTTATGGGCCTGAATATGCTGGATTTCCTACCCCGTTTTCGGACCCTGCACCGCAGACTGCCCCATTTCAAGGGGCCGCTCTCCCCCTTTGGGTTTGGCCTTCTGAACGGTCTGATGCCCTGCGGCCCCCTGCAGAGCATGCAGCTTCTGGCTTTGGCCAGCGGTAGCCCCTGGAGCGGCGGCCTGAGCATGGCCGCGTTCGCCCTGGGCACCATGCCGCTGATGCTCTGCTTCGGCTCCCTGGTTGGCCTTCTGGGACAGAAATACACCAAAAATGTGCTGCTGGGCGGCTCGATTTTTGTCTGCGTTCTGGGACTTGGAATGGTCAGTCAGGGCGGCGCACTGGCCGGACTCTTTACGGCCCGGCAGCTGTTCTGCGCAACCCTCGGTCTCTTCACCGCATTACTCCTCTATCAATGGCCGAAAACCGATCTCTGCAGCCCGCTGCTCCTCCTGGGGGCAGCCTGCCTGCTTGCGTTCGCCATAGCTTCGGCACGATTGCCCGGCACCGCGCAAACAGCAGTCCGGGCAGCGGTTTCTGAAGATGGATACCAGACCTTAGGCACCTTGCTTCAGTCCGGTGCTTATCCGGATATCCAGGTGCAGGCCGGCATTCCCGTCCGCTGGATTGTCCAGGCATCCCCGGAGGAGATCAACGGCTGCAACAATCGCATTCTCTGCCGCAGCCTCGGGCTGGAATACAGCTTTCAGCCCGGTGAAAACGTCATTGAATTCACCCCGCGGGAACCGGGCAGCTACCAATACATCTGCTGGATGGGCATGATCAGCGGGACCATTACCGTCACACAATAGGAGGAAAAACAATGAAAAAAGCAGCTACATTTTGGATTCTTACCGCTTTTCTGCTGGCAGCGCTCTCCGGCTGCGGTCAGAAGGCCGCAGAGACTCCTCATCTGGAGGAAGGAAACTATCTGGAAATCCCGAGCACCGAACTGAATGAAAAAATCCAGGTGTACACCGTCCGTGTGGACGGCTTGACCATGGAAGTTCTGGCTGCCAAGGATGCCGACGGCACCATCCGCACGGCTTTTAATACCTGCCAGGTCTGCAACGGCTCCCGAAAGGCCTATTTTGAGGTGAACGGCGATCAGGTTGTCTGCCAGAACTGCGGAAACCGTTTTGGGCGGAAGGATGTCGGCGTTCTCTCCGGCGGCTGCAATCCCTATCCCATTTTTGCGGAGGATCGTCAGGACGAGGGGGATACGGTTCGGCTGTCCTACAAATTTCTCTCCGGGTCGGCTTCCCTGTTCACCCGCTGGAAAGAGAACAACCAATGAAATCCGGCTTTTGACCGGACAAAACTGCCCGTTCCGGGCGGTTGTATTGTCCCTTCGGAACGCTTTTCATAAAAAATCCGTATGGAGCTGGCATTGCTGCCATCCATACGGATTTTTTGATTGGCAATCAGTTTTTCAGGCTTTGCAGGGGGGCAGGAATGCGGCCGCCCCGGGCAACGAAGGCCTCGCTGCTCTCCCGGTGGACGGGCATCACCGGAGCGCTGCCAAGCAGGCCACCCATTTCCACCCGATCCCCAACGCCCTTGCCCAGGGCGGGGATGATGCGGACGGCGGTGGTTTTGGTATTGACCATACCGATGGCCGCCTCATCGGCGATGATGGCGGAGATGGTAGCGGCACTGGTATCCCCGGGGACGGCGATCATATCCAAGCCCACAGAGCAGACGCAGGTCATGGCCTCCAGCTTGTCCAGAGCCAGGGTGCCCCGCTCGGCGGCGGCAATCATGCCCTCGTCCTCCGACACAGGGATAAACGCGCCGGAGAGGCCGCCAACATGGTTGGAGGCCATCACGCCGCCTTTCTTCACCGCATCGTTCAGCAGAGCCAGGGCCGCCGTAGTACCGTGGGTGCCGCAGACCTCCAGGCCCATTTCCTCCAGAATCCGTGCCACGCTGTCCCCGATGGCGGGGGTGGGGGCCAGGCTGAGGTCCACAATGCCGAAGGGCACACCCAGGCGGCGGGAAGCCTCCACGCCCACCAGCTGGCCCATGCGGGTAATGCGGAAGGCGGTCTTCTTGACGGTCTCTGCCACCACGTCAAAGGGCTGGCCCTTGACACTTTGCAGGGCGTGGTACACAACGCCGGGGCCGGAGACACCTACATTGATGACGCACTCCGGCTCTCCTACGCCGTGGAACGCGCCGGCCATAAAGGGGTTGTCCTCTACGGCATTGGCAAACACCACCAGCTTGGCACAGCCCAGGCAGTCGTTCTCTTTGGTGAGCTCGGCGGTCTTTTTCACAATACGGCCCATCTCTGCCACGGCATCCATATTGATTCCAGCCTTGGTGGAACCCACATTGACGCTGGCACAGACCATATCCGTCTGGGCCATGGCCTCCGGGATGGAGCGGATCAGCTTCCAATCGCTTTCCGTAGCGCCCTTCTGCACCAGGGCGGAGAAGCCGCCGATGAAATTAACCCCGCATGCCTTTGCGGCAGCATCCAGGGTTTTGGCAATTTCCACATAGCTCTCCGTCTGGCAGGCGGCGGCAACCAGGGCGATGGGGGTCACGGAAATGCGCTTATTGACAATGGGAATCCCGAACTCCGCCTCGATTTCCTGGCCCACACGGACCAGGTCCTTGGCGCAGCGGGTAATTTTGTTGTAAATCTTCTGGCAGCAGGCGTGAAGATCGGGGTCTGCGCAGTCCAGCAGGCTGATACCCATGGTGATGGTGCGGATATCCAGGTGCTGATTATCGATCATATCCAGGGTGGACAGAATATCTTTTTGATCCAGCATGGCGACTCCTTAAATCCGGTGCATGGCCTGGAAGATATCCTCCCGCTGCACCCGGATGGACAGGTCCATCTGCATGCCAACCTCTTCCATGCGGCGTCCCAGCTCTGCCAGGGGGATATTGCAGGCGGATACCTCCGTGGCCATCATCATGGTGAAATAGCCCTGCATAACGGTCTGGCTGATGTCCAGCACGTTGACATTGTACTCCGCCAGCTTGGTGCACACGGCGGCAATGATGCCCACCCGGTCCTGGCCCACAACAGTGACAATTGCTTTCATAGCGTTCTCTCCTTACACAATATAGTCCGCGGCGATACGGCCCGCAATCTGGGGGAAGAAATGGGATTTGGCCTCCAGATGCAGCGGATGATCCGCATAGACCTTCAGAGATTCCTCAGAATCGAACTCCGAATAGAGCACAAAATCCGGGCCGCAGAAGGCCTTGCGAACCTCCATCTTCAGAAGGCCGGGGATTTGGCCCACCAGGGGCATCAGCGCCTTTTCGGCGCTGGCGAAGACCGCGTCCTTGTCCGCGCCCTCGGCAACAGTGAACAGAATGATATGCTTTACCATAGGTCTGTCTCCTTTTTGGGGTGATAGTAAGAATACCGGGGCAGACAGACTACCCCGGTATTGTTTGTCAGGAAGGCTTACTCAGCGTCCTCTTCGCCGTCCTCCAGCAGAGCGCGGATGGACAGGGAGATACGCTTGTTCTCAGCGTCGATATCGGTGATCTTGACCTTCACATCCTGACCCTCGGACAGGACATCCTCGGGCTTGCCGATGCGGCGATCAGCGATCTGGGAAATGTGAATCAGGCCGTCAACGCCGGGCAGAATCTCCGCAAAGGCACCGAAGGTCATCAGCTTCACAACCTTGGCATCCACAACATCACCAACAGCGTAGTTGGTCATGAACTGGTTCCAGGGGTTCATCTCAGCGGTCTTGTAGCCCAGAGAGATCTTGTGCTTCTCAGGGTCGAAGGAGATCACATAAACGTCGATCTCGTCACCGACCTTCACAACATCGGCGGGAGTCTTGATCCGGTTCCAGCTCAGCTCGGAGACATGGACCATGCCGTCCACACCGCCGATATCCACGAAAGCGCCATAGGAAGTCAGGGACTTCACAACGCCGTGGTACTTCTTGCCGACCTCGATCTCGCTCCAGATCTTCTCCTGAGCGGCCTTGCGGGTCTCGGCGTTCACGGCACGGATGGAGCCGATGGCACGACGGCGGGCACGGTTGACCTCGGTGATCTTCAGCTGGACAGGCTTGCCAACCATAGCAGCCATATCGCCGCCCTTGGCAACGCCAGACTGAGAAGCGGGGATGAACACCCGGACGCCCTTCACATTGGCAACCAGGCCGCCCTTGTTCTCCTCGGTGATGACGGCGTCGATGGTGGTCTTGTTCTCCACGTAGTCGGCCATCTCATCCCAAACCTTCAGGCCGTCCAGCTTCTTCTTGGACAGCTGCACGGTGCCCTCCTGGTCGTTGACGCGGACCACGAAAACCTCGATCTGGTCGCCAACCTTCAGGATATCCTCGGGCTTTACAGTGGGATCGGTGCTGACTTCATCATAAGGAATGTAACCGGCATGCTTGGTGCCCAGGTCTACCTGGACCTCGGTATTGCCGATTCCGGTAACGGTGCCGATAACCTTGTCTCCTGTATTTAAAGTCTTGATGGACTGCTCGAGAAGCTCTGCAAAGTTCTCCTCCTGTACAGCCTCAACATTGGTAATTTCGCTCATAGTCTTGTTGACCTCCTTTATAATCCACGCCGGTGTGGACGCACCGGCCGTGATTCCAACATCAGTGATACCGGCGAAAAACGCGGGCTCCAGTTCGCTGGCATCGTCAACAAGAGCTACACGGTCGCAGTATTCGCGGCAAATCATGGCCAGACGGCCGGTATTGGAGCTTTTGGCATCTCCAACCACCACCATGGCCTGGCACTGGCGGCTTAAACTTGCCGCCTCGGTTTGCCTATCCTCAGTCGCCTTACATATTGTATCAAATATTTTCAAGTTAGTAAACTGTTTTTTTGCAAAATTTCTGCATAATTTCCACAAACTTTCAGTGGAAGTTGTCTGGCAAACCATGCAAATTGGCAAGTCCGCATCAATTTGTTCTTCAATGGCCCATTTTTTTAGTGATTCTGCACTATCAAAGATGCGGCAGTCCCGGCACCATCCGGCGATGCCTTCCACCTCCGGGTGGGTTGGCGTGCCGATGATGATGGGCAGGCGCCCCTCCTGCTCCGCCTGGCTTACCAGGCCGTGAATCCGTTTGACAAAGGGGCAGGTGGCATCCACGATTTCCGCGCCCCGCGCCTCCAGGGCAGCATAGACCTGCCGGCCCACGCCATGGGAGCGGATGATCACCGTGTCCCCCGCCCGGGCCTCCTCCGGGGTGTTGATCACCCCTACACCGGCCTCCTGGAAGGCCTTGACCACATGGCGGTTATGGATGATGGGGCCCAGGGTCACCGTGCGCTTCCCTGCCGCCGCGGAGGACTGAACCAGCTCCACAGCCCGGCTGACGCCGAAACAGAAGCCGGCGCTTTTCGCCACGCGCACACTCATCTGGAAAGCTTCTCCTCAATGATCTTCCGAATGGCCGCCATGGACTCCTCCAGGGTCATGTCGGAGGTGTCCACCTTCACGGAGTCCCGGCACATTTTCAGGGGAGCAATGTCCCGGTGGGTATCCTGGTAGTCCCGCTGCTGAATGTCCTTCAGGATTTTCTCGTAATTGACCTTCTGGCCCTTCTCCTGGAGTTCCTTGCAGCGGCGGTTGGCCCGGACCTCCGGGGAAGCTGTGAGGAAAATCTTGACGGTGGCTTTGGGCAGCACCACAGAGCCGATATCCCGGCCATCCATGATCACATCGTACTTTTCCGCCATCTCCCGCTGCATATCCAGCAGCACCTCCCGCACCACCGCGTGGGCGGAGATCAGGCTGGCCTTCTGGGCGATTTCCGGAGTGCGGATATCCGCCGTCACGTCCATGCCGTTCATGATCATGTGCTGCTGTCCGTCGTCATCATATTCAATGCCCACGGTCAACTCATCAATGTAGCGGTTGACTCCGTCCACATCCTTGGGGCTGACACCCCACAGATCCATAAAATAGGCAACGGTGCGGTAAATGGCACCGGTATCCACATATCGATAGCCCAGATCCGCTGCCAAGCGGCGGGCAATGGTGCTCTTTCCGGCACCGGCGGGGCCGTCAATGGCCACGGAGATTTTCTTGTCCATGCTTTTCCTCATTTCCCGGCATTTCGTGCCGTTATTTTTCTTCCTGCCGCAGCAGAGCCAAAGCCTTTGCCTCCCGGGCGACCACCTCATCTACAGTGAGCCCTAAGCGTTTGCCGGTCTCCTCCGGGGTCAGGGGCAGACCCTTTTCCAGGCCGAAGCGCAGGGTCAGCAGCTCCGCGTCCTGCTCGGAAAGCACGCTGAGCAGCTCCGTAATGCGCTGGCGCATCTGGAAATAGGCGGTATCCTCCACGGCCTGGTCTTCCTCTTCCTTCGTCTGCTCCTGAGGGGCCGCCGTGGCCCGCTGGAGCATGCGGGCATCCTCCAGGACTCTGCGGACCGTCTCCGCATCCTCCGGGGTCATATGCATTTCCAGAGCAATCTCCTCCAGGGTGGCATTTCTGCCCAGCTCGGAGAGCAGCCGCTCGTCCACCGCCCGGTAGTCCTCCATGGCCTGGCGCATCTTCTGCCCCACGCCCTGCTGCCGGGCCTGCAAGGTCACAGCTCTTGCCATAGCGCCCCGGATGGCGGCATCCCGGCGGGCGGCGTAGTCCTCTCCCCCGGCCTGGATGGCCTGCCACAGAGCAAGGCTGCCCTCCTGGATCAGGTCCATCAGGAGAACGCCATAGCCCACAAACTCGGAGGCCAGCTCCGTCACCCGGTGGAGCCCCAGGTTCATCAGCTGCTCCGCCGCCTGTTCCTCGCCCCGGGCTGCCCGGCGGGCCAGGGCCTCCTGGTCGCCGTCTGCCGGGAACTGGGCGATCTCCTCCAGGTACAGCCGCAGGGGATCATTGGGGTTCAGGCTGGAAGCATCCATGCCCTTCTTAGCCAGCTCTTCTTCCTGGCGCAGCCGCAGCGCGGCCTGGCCCTGGTACTGCTTGGCAGGCAGCTGGGAGATGTCCAGCTCCAGGGCCCGGTCCTCCAGGGCCGCAAAGGCATCCTCCACCGCGTCCTCCGTCTCCTGCTCCAGAAGGGTCAGAAGATGGGCGGCGGAAACCCGGTCACCGGGCTGCCGGGTATTCAGATACAGCTCCCAGGGCCGGTCCTCAAAGGAAATATCCAATTCGTTCATTCCAGAAAATCCTCCAATCCCATGCTGGTGCCCATGGCCTGCAGCTTATCCATAGCCTGCTTTTCCACCTGGCGCACCCGCTCCTTGGAAATGCCCAGCTGCTGGCCGATCTCCTCCAAGGAATGGCATTTGCCGTCCTCCATGCCGAAATGCAGCCGCAGAATAGTCTGCTGCCGGGGCGTTAAGGAGTCCAGGAGCCGATCCATCATGTCTGTCAGCTCCTTGCGTACCAGCTCCTCCTGGGGCTGGGGCGCTTCCATATCCTCCAGGAGGGTGCCCAGAGTGCCCTTGTCGCCGTCACCCGTAGGCACGTCCAGAGAGCAGATATCCGGGGCAAGCTGCAGCAGCTCCTCCACCTTCTCCTTGGGCAGGTCCACCCGAGCAGAGATCTCCTCCGCCGTGGGCTCCGTGCCGTTCTGCTGACGCAGATAGGACTGGGCCGCCTGAATTTTGCGCATCCGCTCCGCCGTGTGCACCGGCACCCGGATGGTGCCCGCGTGATTCAGCAGGCAACGGGTCACGCCCTGGCGAATCCACTTAGTGGCATATGTAGAAAACCGGTAGTCCCGGGTATAATCAAATTTGCGGGCCGCCACCAGCAGGCCGATGCTGCCCTCCTGGATCAGATCCAACAGCGGCACGCCCCGGCCCGTGTATTCCTTGGCAATGGACACCACCAGGCGCAGATTGGAATTGACCATCTGGCGGATGGCATCCTCATCGCCTTGGGCACAGCGGCGGGCCAGCTCCCGCTCCTCCTCCGGGGTCAGGCGGGGATAGCTGCGAATCTCCTGAAGGTACTGGCGGATATCGTCCTCATCCGTTGGCACGGGGATGGGCTGGGTGGTATCTTTGTCGGTCAGTTCTGTCATGCTTTGATCCCTTTACTTTCCTGTAGTTTGCGCTGCAATGCCATCAGGTCATCGTCAGAGCCGGCTGTTTTGAACTGGTGCATCTGCCGGATCACGGCAATGCTGTCACGCATGGCCTGGTCCGACACGGGGTTTGTATTTCTCTGGAGGATTCCGGCAATATGGGCCATTTCCTCCCCGGTAAAATCCGTCAGGCCCGTGAGAGACGGGGCCATACCCTGACTGTCCTGCTCCAAAAGCTGGCCGAAAACCCGGCCCAGCAGCGGGGACGAAAAGACCTCCGGGCGGAGGCTCCCCGCCTCCCGGATCATGGCCGGGTCCCGCAGGCACAGGGCAATCACCGTCTCCTCCGCCATGGCGGATTTCACATTGTCATAGTGAATGGTGCGGCTCTTGGGCTGAACCGCAATGGCAGGGGCCAGATCAATGTGCTCCTGCTTCCGCTTTTCCCGGGCGGTGCGGCGCTTGAAGGCCTTGGTAACCTCAATCTTCATGGCATCCGTGGAAATTCCGGCGGCCTCCGCCACACGGGTGCCGTAAATTTCCCGCTGAACCGCGTTCCCAAGGCTGCTGAGGAACTCCGCCGCCTCGCCGATAAACTTGACCCGGTCCTCGTCCAGTTTTAAATCATACTTGCGCTGGATAGCCCGGAGCTGATACTCCACCCGGTTGGAGGATTCCTCCAGGAGAACGCGGAACTTGTCCGCTCCGAATTTCTTCAGGTATTCGTCCGGGTCCTTGGCATCCCGCATTTGCAGAACCTTGACCTGCAAGCCCGCCTTCTCCAGCATGGGGATGGCCCGCCGGGTGGCGTTCTGGCCTGCCTCGTCCCCATCGTAGATCAGGGTGATCTGGTCTGTGTACCGCGACAGCAGCGTGGCGTGCTCCTCTGTCAAAGAGGTGCCCAGAGAGGCCACGGCGCAGTCAAAGCCGTACTGGTGCAGGGCGATGGCATCCATGTATCCCTCCACCAGGATCAGATAGCCCAGCTTGGACTTCTTAGCGATGTTCAGGGCAAAGAGGTTTTTCCGCTTGTTGAAAATCACCGTCTCCGGGGAGTTCAGGTATTTTGGGGTGGAATCGTCCATGACCCGCCCGCCAAAGCCGATGACATTGCCCCGGACATCGATGATGGGAAACATGAGCCGGTTGCGGAACCGGTCATAGATGGTTCCGTTCTTCTGGGAGACGGACACCAGGCCCGCGTCCCTGAGTTCTTCATCCGTATAGCCTTTGGCGCGCATGGCATCGCACAGGCTGCTCCAGCTGTTCGGGGCAAAGCCGATGCCGAAGCGGGTCAGGGTGTTCTTGCTCATGCCCCGCTTGATGGCATACTGGAGCCCCTCTGCCCCGGCGGGGGCATAGAGCTGGGATACGAAAAACCGGGCCGCCTCTTTGGAGAGGGCCCACAGCCGCTCCTGCTGGCGGTAACGGCTCTGGTAGAGCTCGTCATCCGGCACCTCCATCCCGGCCCGCTGGGCCAGTGCCCGCACCGCGTCCGGATAGCTGAGGCCCTCAATTTCCATCTCGAAATTGATGACGCTGCCGCCCTTGTGGCAGCCGAAGCAGTAGAAAATGCCCTTATCCGGCGCTACGGAAAAGGAGGGCGTCTTCTCCCCATGGAAGGGGCACAGGCCGAAGAGATTGGACCCGGAGCGCTTCAGATTCACATACTGACCTACCACCTCTTCGATCGGGTTTCTGGCCGCCAGCTCATCCAGAAATGCCGGTGGAAACGGCATAAGCGCACCCCTCCTCTCCTGTTTTCTGACTTAGTATTGTATTATAGCATATTATCCCCGAACATTCCAGCCGGTGGGGACGAAAATCTCTGTAAATTTTCCCACGGCGTAGTTATCCGTCATGCCGGCGATATAGTCGCAGACCGTCCGGCCGATGCCCTCAAAGGACAGCTGGGGCTGAAAATCCTCCGGCAGGCGCTCCGGGTGGGCCACATAGTAGTCAAAGAGCCGCTGGAGCATGGCCTTGGCCTTGCTCTCCTCGCCCTTGGCGATGGGGTTATGATAGACCCGCTCAAACATAAAGCTGCGCAGGTCCGCCAGTCCTTTTTCCACCTTGGGGGTCATGCAGATGGCCCCTGCCTCCCGGGAGGTGCGGATCATATCGCAGACCAGGGTATTGATCCGGTCCCGCTGGTTCTCTCCCAGGATGGCGGCAATATCCCTGGGGATATCCTCCGGGGTCAGGATTCCCGCCCGGATGGCATCGTCAATGTCGTGGTTCACATAGGCAATCTGGTCTGACCGGCGGACAATCTGGCCCTCCAGGGTCTCCGGGATGTAGGGGCCCGTATGGCCCAGGATGCCCATGCGGACCTCGTTGCAGAGGTTCAGCCCCTGGCCGTCCTTTTCCAGCACGTCCACCACCCGCAGGCTCTGCTCATTGTGGCGGAAGGGCTTGCCCCAGCAGGCGGTGAGGGCCGCCTCTCCGGCGTGGCCGAAGGGGGTATGGCCCAGGTCATGCCCCATGGCGACGGCCTCCGCCAGATCCTCATTGAGTCCCAGGGCCCGGGTGATGGTTTTGGCAATGCGGGTAACCTCCAGGGTATGGGTCATGCGGGTACGGTAGTGGTCTCCCTCCGGACGGAGGAACACCTGGGTCTTGTGCATCAGCCGCCGGAAAGCCTTGCTGTGCACTACCCGGTCCGTATCCCGCTGGTAGCAGGTGCGCACGTCCTCCTCCCGCTCCGGCTCCGGCCTGGGGCGGCCGGAGGAGCGGTCCGAAAAGGCCGCCAGCGGATTCAGCCGCCGATGCTCCAAACGTTCCAATTCTTCCCGTACCGTCATAGAGTTCACCCTTTCACGCTCTATTTTGTTAAAATGGGAAAGGCCCGGTATTCCTGGCCGATCTCCATAGCCTCCACACTGCCGCTGCTTAAGTCCCGGAGCTGATCCAGGAAGGCCTGGGTACGCCCCTCGGGAAACAGAATTTCCAATTCGATCTCCGCGCCAAAATCCGTCTTGCGGATAATGCCCTCGCAGTCCGCCACAATCGGCTTGACCCGCTCATAGAAGGGGTAGGGACAGGGCAGATACAGGGCGGTCCACACCCGTTTCATGGATTTTCCAGCGGCATCCACCGCGATTTTCGCGCCCTTGGTATAGGCCCGCACCAGGCCGCCGGCCCCTAAGAGGATGCCGCCAAAGTACCGGGTTACCACGCAGACCACGTTATTGAGCCCCTCCCGCTGCAGCACCTGCAGCATGGGCATCCCGGCGGTGCCGCCGGGCTCTCCGTCATCGGAGAAGCGGACCGCGCCGCCGTGGAGAATGTAGGCCCAGCAGTTGTGGGTAGCATCGTAGTGCTGCTTCTTCATCTCCTGGATGCGGGCAAGCGCTTCCTCCTCCGTCTCCACAGGCCAGACCCTACCAATAAAGCGGGACTTTTTTTCAATAAATTCGTCTTCTCCGAAGCCGGTAGGCACCAGGTACTCTTCCACGGCTCAATTCTCCTTTGTCACATACTGCCGCAGGCGGCCATAGAGGATATCGTCCAGCACCGCATCAATTTCGATGCCCTGGGCGGTATAGTCCACACTATGCACCTTAGCCCCGGAGTGCAGGGCATCCACCTGGCCGCCCATGGAATAGGGCAGGCAGAGCGTGACATGGTGCCGGGCATGGCCCAGGGTTGTCTCGATCAGCGCCAGCAGCGCCTCCATTCCGAAGCCCTTAGCGGCGGACACAGCAATGGTGTTCTCCCCCACCGGCAGCTCCTCCCGGCTCACCAGGTCCGCCTTGTTATAGACGTAGAGCACCGGCGTTCCTGGCTTGGCTAAAGTGGAGATCAGCTGATCCACAACGGCGATATGCTCCTGGCGGTTGGGGTCTGAGGCATCGATGACGTGGAGCAGAAGATCCGCGTATTGCAGCTCCTCCAGCGTCGCCCGGAAGGCATCCACCAGATGGTGGGGCAGCTTTGCGATAAAGCCCACAGTGTCGGAGAGAATCACATCCAGATTGTCCGAGACCTTCAGCTGCCGGGAGGTGGTATCCAGGGTGTCGAACAGGCGGTTGTTGGCGGGGATGCCCGCGCCGGTAAGCTGATTGAGCAGCGTTGACTTGCCAGCGTTGGTATAGCCCACGATGGCGACCACGGGCACGGAATTCTTCATCCGGCGCTCCCGCTGGACGCCCCGGACCTGGCAGACCTGCTGCAGCTCCGTTTCCAGCCGATTGATCCGCTCCCGGATGTGGCGGCGATCACTCTCCAGCTTGGTCTCGCCGGGGCCCCGGGTTCCGATGCCGCCGCCCTGGCGGGACAGGCTCTTGCCCATGCCGGAGAGTCGGGGCAGAAGATACTTATACTGGGCCAGCTCCACCTGAAGACGGCCCTCCTTGGTCTTTGCCCGCTGGGCGAAAATATCCATAATGAGGGCGCTGCGGTCCAGAACCGTCATGCCGATGATCTCTTCCAATGCCCGGATATTACCGGGGGAAAGCTCATTGTCAAAGATCACCATGGTCGCGGCGGTGGCCTCCGCCAGCATTCTTACCTCCTGGGCCTTGCCCTCTCCGATGAAGCTGTGGGGGTCCGGGGTGGGACGGTTTTGCAGCATCTTGCCGGTGCAGAAGCCGCCGGCGGTTTCCAGCAGGGCCTCCAGCTCCTCCAGGGATTCCTCTGTGGCGGTCTGCTCCTTCGTGAAGTAGGCGGCGTTCAGGCCCACCAGGACCGCCCGCTCCTGCCGCGGTGTTTCCATTCTTTCTTCCATAGATTTCCTCCTGATTTCTTATCTCAAGTATACCACACGCACCGGAGAGTAGGCAACGTAAAAAATACAAAAAACCCGCACTACCAACGTAGTGCGGGTAATTGGGTCCGTCTTACTTCAGGCCGAAACGCTTGTTGAAGCGATCAACACGTCCACCGGTGTCAACCAGCTTCTGCTTGCCGGTATAGAAAGGGTGGCACTTGGAGCAGATTTCAACACGAATGTCCTTCTTGGTAGAACCGGTCGTGATGACGTTACCACATGCACAGCGGATGGTGGTCTGTTCGTAGTTAGGATGGATACCTTCCTTCATTTCTTTCACCTCTTTCATATCAGTTAAAGGGCATAAATGCCCTAGCAATCTTGAATCGCCTGGATATAATATCACACAGGATTCAAAAATGCAAGTGTTTTTTTCGTTTTTTGAAAAATATTTACGCAGGTATGCTTTTTCCGAGTCAGGCCCTTAAAACGCCCAGTTTCCGTTCCGGAAAATCGGCTTTACGGAGCCATCGGCGCAGACCGCGTCAATATGCATGCTGTCGCAGCCGATCATAAAGTCTTCGTGGATCATGGAGTCATTGATGCCCAGCGCCCGGCACTCCTCCAAGGACTTATTCTGGAAGTCCGCAATGGTATCCGGGAAGCCCATGCCCAGGGCCAGATGACAGGCGGCATTTTCATCAAACAGGGTGTTATAGAACAGCAGGCCGCTCTGGGCAATGGGGCTGGCCTGGGGTACCAGGGCGCACTCGCCCAGGTAGGCCGCGCCCTCATCCATGGAGATCATGGACTTCAGCAGCTCCTCGCCGGACTGGGCGTGGACTTCAACAGCCTTGCCGCCTTCAAAGCGGATGGAGAAGCCCTCGATCAGCTGGCCCCGGTAGCTCAGGGGCTTGGTGGCGTAGACAATGCCCTCGGCCTCGCCCCGCTTGGGAGAGACGAAGCACTCCTCCGTGGGGATATTGGGGTTGAAGAAGATGCCGGTGCGGGCGGTCTCGCCGCCGCCGCAGAAGCGGCCCTCGGGAATCATGCCCACGGTGAAATCCGTACCGTTGTCCGCCGTATAATGCAGAGAGCAGATGCCCAGGCCGTTCAGATAGTCGCAGCGGGCCTGCAAATCCTGATCATGGGCCTGCCAGGCGGCAATGGGGTCCTCCGTAACCCGGGAGGCATCCAGGATGGCCTGCCAGAGCTTTTCCACAGCGGTGCTGGTGCGCTCGCCGGGGAATACCTTCCGGGCCCAGGCAGCGCCGGGGACGGCGGCAATGCACCACTGCTGCTGGTTCTCCAGCTGATCCTTGTAGGGCTTCAGGATGGGATAGCGCATACGGCGGGACTTGACCAGCTTTTCCATATTGATGCCCTTCAGACCGTCCGGGTCCTCGGAGATCAGGTGGATGCGGCAGGGCACCACATCGCAGTAGTGCTGCTGCTGCGCCTTCTCCCACTCCTCCACCGTGCCCATGGTGGTGACGGAGCGGTAGCGGGTATGGATTTTGGTCAGAGGCTGGTAATTCCACTCCACGGTCACCTTTTTGGCTTTGGCCTTGTAGGCCTCCTCCACCACCATCTGGACGAATTCCGGCTGGTCCAGGTCCGCATAGATCATGACCTCCTGGCCCTTCTGGACATTGACACCACTGCGAACAATCAGGCGGGCATACTCCCGCAGAACAGTTTTTTTCATGCTGTATTCTCCTTTTCTTTCAGGTACTTCGGGACATTATAGCAGATTTTCGGAATCAGGTCAACGGATATTGAAATTCTCACCGGTTTCCCGTATAATATACCCACCTGAAAAGAAATGAGGTAGCGAAATGCTCACGAAAGAAGAATTTGCACAGCTTGCCTGCAATGGGCCCGTGCTGTTGGACGGCGCCACCGGCTCCTATCTCCGGGCCAAGGGAATGCCCCGGGATGTGGCCACGGAGGACTGGGTTCTGCGCAACCCGGAGGTATTGGTAGAGCTGCAGCGGGGCTATGCCCAGGCGGGCAGCCGGATTATTTACGCCCCCACCTTCCAGGCCCAGCCCATTGCCCTGAAAAAAATCGGCCTGGACAAGCATACCGAGGCCATCAATGCCCAGCTTCTTGCCCTCAGCCGGTCCGCAGCGCCGGACTGCCTGATCGCCGGCGACATTGCCACCCTGGCCGCCTTCTGCGACAGCTGGGACCCGGACAATTTTGATCTGCTGGTGGAGAACTACCGCCGCCAGATCCGCGGCCTCATGGACGGCGGCGCGGATCTGCTGGTGGGCGAGACGCTGCTCTATCCTCAGGAGGCAGAGGCCATCCTCACCGCCGCGGAGCTGGAGCAGGCCGGGGCCGTTATGATCTCCTACTCCATGCAGTCGGCGGGCTTTTTGTACAGCGGCCACGATGCAGGACCGCTGATGGGGCAGCTGGAACAGTGGGGTGCCTGCGCCGTGGGCTTTAACTGCGTGGCTGCCGATGAAATGACGCCCCATCTGGTGAGCAAGCTGCGGCGGTTTACAAAGCTGCCTCTGATCTCCAAGCCCAACGCGGGCAACCCCATCATCAACGATCAAGGCATCGCGGAATACAAGCTGGAGCCGGAGCCCTTCGCCCAGGTGCAGAAGGCCTGTATAGAAAACGGCGCGACGCTTCTCGGCGGCTGCTGCGGCACAACCCCTGCTCACATAGCCGCTCTAAAAACACTTCTCGGATAAGCGGAGGGAATCTCTATGCATAAAAATGCGCATTTCTACGTCAGCCCCGGAAACGCCATGGTCTGGCTTATGGCACTGTGCCTGGGGGCCTCCGCCGTGGGCCGGGTTGTGCTGTATGTATGGGCCGGAACGCCGGTCTACGCCAATATCTGGCTGCAGCTGGTGCTGCCGGTGGCCGCCACGGTGCTCTATATTCTTCTTGCCCTTCTGAACGGCAAGGAGCAGTTCTACAAGACCGCCATCCCGGTGTGGATGTTCGTGCTGTTTTCCGCCGTGTGGGTGCGGCACAATCTGAATGGGCGGGCAATGATCCTGCTGAGTTGGATTGCCCTGTTCTTCTTCGCCTTTTTGTACACGGACATCACCTCCGGCCTGCGGCGGGATCGGACCTGGCTGCTGTTTCCCGTCATGCTGGCGCCCATGGCCACGGTGCTGTACTACAACCGTCAGGCCATCTTCCAGCAGGACTGGGCACGGGTGGTGCAGCTGCTGCCGAACACCCTGCTGTTCCTGGGCTGCACGCTGCTGATTTTCGCCATCCGGGTCCACCCCGCCGGAGAATACCACCCCACCTGGGGCGACCGGGTAGACGGCCGCCGGATTCGGACGCTTCCGCCGGTGAATCAGATTTCCCCCTACATCATGGTGGAGCGGAACACCGCCTCCAACCTCTTTGAACAGGCCTTTGAGATCACCAATGTGGACCGCTACATCCGCGCCAAGCGCCGGGAAGGGCTCACAAACTTCGGCATCACCCATGTGTTCCTGGCCGCCTACTGCCGGGCTGTGGCAAAGTACCCCGGTGTCAACCGGTTCATTGCCGGACAGAAGATCTACTCCCGGGGGGAGGACATTCAGTTCTGCATGACCATTAAAAAGGAAATGACCACCGAGGGAGCGGAGACCGAAATCAAGCTCCATCTCTCCCCCAGGGACACCAGCTACGATGTTTACAAAAAGATGAATGACGAGGTGGCAAAGGTCAAGAATACCCCTCTGGACGCGGGGGTGGACAACGCCGCCTACGCGCTGACCTTCATCCCTGGCGTGGTGCTGAAATTTGTGGTGTGGCTGCTGAAAACCCTGGATTATTTTGGCCTGCTGCCCAAGTTCCTACTGGAGATCAGCCCCTTCCACGGCAGCGTCTTCTTTACCTCCATGGGTTCTCTGGGCATCCCGCCGGTTTATCACCACCTGTACGACTTCGGCAATCTGCCGGTGTTCGGCTCCTTCGGCTGCAAGCGCAAGGCCCTGGAGGTCCAGGAGGACGGCACGGTGGTTCTGCGGAAATATGTGGACTTCCGGTTCACCCTGGACGAGCGGACGGTGGACGGCTTCTACTACGCGGCATTCTTAAAATACTTCAAGCGGCTGATCCAGCACCCGGAAATTCTAGACGAGGCCCCCACAGAGATTGTAAAGGACATGGACTGAGGCTATGGAACAGGAAATTCGCGCGTTTCTTCCGGCGGAATACCCCTGGTCGGACCGCTTCCACTACTTTGACACCATTGATTCCACCAACAACTATCTGAAAAAGCTGGCAGCGGAGGGGGCGCCCCACGGCACCGTGGCGGTGGCCAACTGCCAGACCGGCGGCAAGGGGCGGCTGGGCCGCAGCTTCCAGTCCCCCGGCGGCGTGGGCGTTTACCTGAGCATCCTGCTGCGGCCGGAGTGCCCGCCCGAGGAACTGATGCACCTGACCTGCGCCGTAGGTGTTGCCATGTGCGACGCGGTGGAGCAGGCCGCCGGAATCCGTCCCGGCATCAAATGGATCAATGATCTGGTCTGCGGAAAGCAGAAAATTGCGGGCATACTGGCAGAGCTGGGCATGGGCCCCGATGGGAATGTAAGCTACGCGGTGGTGGGCATCGGCATCAACTGCTGCCAGACACTCCAGGATTTTCCGGAGGAACTGCGAGGCCGTGCGGCCTCTCTGGCCATGGTCACGGGGCAGCCCATCGACCGGGGCCGGGTGGCCGCCGCCATGATGGCGGAACTTGCGAAGATGGATGAGACCCTTTTTACCGGGAAGGAAGCCATGCTCCAGCGCTACCGCGCCGACTGCATCACCCTTGGGCAGCAGATTTCCCTGGTCCGCGGCGATGAAATCCGCCATGGGCTGGCTCTGGACGTTGGCGGCACCGGCGATCTGATCGTCCGCTTCCCCGATGGACACCAGGAGGCCGTCAGCTGCGGAGAGGTCAGCGTGCGGGGTATGTACGGGTATGTGTAATCCTTTTTTGGGATAAGATAATGTGGTGCGCCGCGTTTCGTTTGCGGCGCGCCACTTTTGCGTTCAAATCGTCAAAAATTATCCCTACAAAACAGTAGGAAAAAGGACTTGACAAATTGGGACGCATCGTGTATGATGTTGTCAGTTAGCAAAGGCTAACTTAAATTTAAACCAGCAGTTAGCGTAAGCTAACATTTGCATAGGAGGTTCGATTATGGAATTGGTTCGCTTGCTGTCCTTTGTCAGCGCCCTTCTAAGCATTGGTCTGATTCTCTTTGGTTCCTTCGGTCTGCGGCATTTTCTCCGTCGGACCTGGGGCAGAGGGACGGGCCATGTCTGAAGAGCTGCTAGTACGCAACTGTGCCCCAACCCTGGCGGGACTGAAAACCGGGAATCTCTTCACCTGCCCCTATGAGACGAAGGAAGCCCTGCTGGAATCCTTGCGGCAGCTGAACAAACGCCTGGGCCCCAAGGGCATCCGGGCGCTGCCCCTGCGGTTTTCCCAGGAAAAGGCCCTGATCTATCTCTACCGGCCCGCCAAGCTGGAAGCCGACCTGTCCAAAGAGCTGTCCGCGGCGCTGCTGAGCCGCTGCGGCTATGGCTGCTGCGATGCCAACCGGTGCCTGACCCAGCTTGCCAGAAAGCTCCGGCAGACGGGGGACTTTCCCCACGAGATCGGGCTGTTCCTCAGCTATCCCCCGGAGGATGTGCTGGGATTTATGGAGCGGAAGCCCTGCAAATGCGTTGGCTGCTGGAAGGTCTACGAAAACGAAGAGGCGGCCCGGAAGACTTTTGCCCTGTACAAAAAGTGCACCCGGGTCTACTGCCGCCAGCTTGCCAACGGAACAGACATCGAACGGCTCACTGTAGCCGGTTGATATAAGGGAACCTATGATTCAATCGACAAGGGCTGGGAGCGAGAGATTTTTTGACCGATCGAAGCATCAAAAGCAGAGGAATACTGGATGTACCCGCAAGGGGTATGCCGCATCCGTAAGCCAGTTTTCACTGGCAACGGTTGCGCAATATTTCCTGCTTTTGATGTTGAAGAGTGGGCGAAAAAGATCCGCTCTCCAGCCGCGGACGATTTATTCAGAGGTTCCCAAGGTACACAAGAAAGGAAAATGACCATTATGAAAATTGCAGTTGTATATTGGAGCAGCACCGGCAACACCGAGGCCATGGCCCAGGCTGTGGCCGAGGGTGCCAAAAAGGCAGGCGCGGAGGTTTCTCTGCTGACCGCCACAGAATTTGATGCTGACCAGATGGATGCCTTTGACGCGGTTGCCTTCGGCTGCCCCGCTATGGGCGCGGAGGAGCTGGAGGATACGGAGTTTGCCCCCATGTTTGAGGGCTGCGAGGCCAAGCTCTCCGGCAAGAAGATTGCCCTGTTCGGCTCCTACGGCTGGGGCGACGGCGAGTGGATGCGCACCTGGGAGGAAACCTGCCAGGCCAAGGGCGCCAACCTGGCCTGCGACAGCGTCATCTGCCAGGAGCAGCCCGATGACGACGCGCTGGCAAGCTGCCGCAGCCTGGGCGAGGCTCTGGCATAAAGGGCCTCTGAACGCATCTGGTTGCGTCCGCCTTATTTTGATTTTCCAAAATCTCTGTAATGAATGCGCTGTATTGCCGAAATACCTCCTAACTATTTCTTTCCCATCGCCAACATTGCAGAGTCCGCAGCCGCCTCTCTCCCGGGCGGCTGCGTTTTTTGAACGATTCAACGATTATTTCATGGTTGTCCCGGATTTTTTGCGGGTAGAAGTTCTTTTTTCTACAAAAAAGCCAGCTTTTCTTTGTGCAATGTGCTGAAGGGGCAGACCCATGGAGGGACGCTTTCTCTTGGTTTCCTCCAATTTTTTGGAAATGTTTTGGCTTGGCCGTTCTTTTCACTTGATTTCCAAATCATTTCCTGTATAATAGTGTGCATAAGCGCCAATGAAAGGAGGCTTGTTCCATGAAAAAGATCATCTGCAAAAAAGAGTACGATACCGATACGGCGACCCTGATTCAGAAGTACACCTGCGGTGCTCTGGGTGATCCTGCCGGTTATGAGGAATGCCTGTACCAGACCGAGGGCGGTCTGTACTTCCTGTATGTTGCCGGCGGTGAAGCTTCTCCCTACCCCACGGAGGACATTCTTCGTCTGGCGAAGACCAAGGTCAAGGAATGGACCGACAAGCACTGATATCGGATATCCCAAAGGGACTGTTGAGAAACGCTGTCATTGCGAGCCAGTGACCGATGTCACTGGCGTGGCAATCCCCCGGTTCGGGGAGAGTTGTCCGGATTTTCCGCAAACATACTCGAAAATCCGGGGGATTCCCACACCAGTGTGCGCACTGGTTCGCAGCGGCAGCCGCTTCTTTGGCAGTCCCTTTCTTTTTTAGGTGTTGAATATGAAAAAATCTGCGATTCTATTGGGGCTGCTTCTGCTACTCAGCGGGTGCGCCCGGTCCACGGAAACCGTGGACATTGCCGCCACCACCCTGCCGGTCTACCAGTTCACCCAGGCCCTGTGCCAGGGAACGGACCTGACTGTGGGGCGGCTGATTACGGAGTCCGTCTCCTGCCTGCATGACTACTCCCTGAATGTAAATCAGGTGCGGCAGGCAGAGCAGGCGGAGCTCATCGTCCTGTCCGGTGCGGGGCTGGAGGACTTTATGGACGGCATCCTGGATGGAAAACCGGCCATTGACGCCTCCCAGGGCATTGCGCTGCTGGAGGGCGAGGAACACGGGGAGCACGAACATCCCCACGATGGGGACGGGCATGATCACGAGTGGGACCCCCACATCTGGCTCTCCCCTGCCAACGCAAAGATCATGGCACAGAATATCTGCAATGGGTTAAGCAAGGCATACCCGGAGCGGGCGGACCGGTTTGCGGAAAATCTAACGTCCCTGCTCGCCCAGCTGGACGCGCTGGAGCAATATGGGCAGGATACGCTCTCCCAGCTTAGCTGTCGGGAGCTCATCACCTTCCATGATGGGTTTTCTTACTTTGCCCAGGCCTTTGACCTGGATATTCTGGCGGCGGTGGAGGAGGAATCCGGCAGCGAGGCCTCCGCAAAGGAGCTGATCGGGCTCATCCAGCTGGTCCGGGGCCATGATCTGCCCGCCGTATTTGTGGAGAAAAACGGCAGCACCTCCGCGGCGGAAATTCTCTGCCGGGAGACCGGTGCGAAGGAAGCCGTTCTGGACATGGCCATGGCGGGAGACAGCTATTTTGACGCCATGTACCGCAATATCGATACCATCAAGGAGGCTCTGGGATGAGCGAACTGCACATCAACGACTGCGGCCATGCCTGCTGCCTGCGGGTAGAAAACCTGAGCGTCAGCATCGGCGGCAACATTATTTTAAAGGACATGAATCTCCATGTCCACTGTGGGGAAATGGTGGCTCTGATCGGCCCCAACGGCGCTGGCAAAAGCACCTTTCTCAAAGCCATTCTGGGCCAGCGGCCCTATTCCGGCATCATCGCCTTTTCCGAGCCGGGACACCGGAGCCACAAGCCCCGGATTGGCTATGTGCCTCAGAGCCCGGCTTTTGACCCGGGGGAGCCCCTGTCCGTGGCGGACCTGTTCGCCTGCTGCATGAGCAAGCGGCCCGCCTTCCTGGGCATTTCCAAGGCCATGGAGCAGACCATTCTGGACTGTCTGGACCGGGTGCACGGCACCGATTTGCTGCACAAGCGGGTGGGCACCCTCTCCGGCGGTGAGCTGCAGCGGGTGCTGCTGGCTCTGGCGCTGGAGCCCATGCCCAACATTCTGATTCTGGACGAGCCCCTGTCCGGCGTGGATGTAGAGGGAATGACCACCCTGATGGATATGCTGGACGAGATCCGCAAGACCTACGACCTGTCCATCCTGATGACCACCCACGATTTTTCCATGCTGCCAAGGTACGCCGACCAGGTGGTGCTCATTGACGGCGGCATCCGTGCCAAGGGCACCCCGGAGGAGGTTCTCTCCTCCCAGGAATTCCAGGGGATTTTCCACATGAAAGGCGGCAGCTTATGAGCATCTGGTATTCAATCTGCAACGCAATCCCCCTGGAAATGCTCAGGTGGGACTTTATGAAAAACGCCCTGCTGGCGCTGCTGCTGATGGCGCCCCTGTTCGGCATTCTCTCCACCATGATTGTCACAGGGCACATGAGCTTCTTCTCCGATGCCCTGGGCCACTCCGCCTTTACGGGCATTGCCCTGGGGTCCATCTTCGGCATCGCCGCCCCCACCTGGGCCGCCGTGGCCTTCAGCGCCGCCTTTGCCCTGCTGTTCTCCTACATCCGCCGGGGCAGCAATCAGGCGGCAGATACACTGATCGGCGTTTTTTCCAGCGCGGCGGTAGCCCTGGGCATTCTGGTGGCCACCGTTGGCGGCGGCAGCTTTACAAAGTACAATAAGTATCTGATTGGTGACGTGCTGTCCATTACGCCGGGGGAGATTGGGATGCTGGCGCTGGTGCTGCTGGGTGTGCTGGGATTCTGGTGCCTGTACGCCAACCGGCTGACCCTGACGGCGGTGCACCCCCAGCTGGCTTCCTCCCGCGGAATTCCGGTGGCATTGTCCCAGACGATTTTCACGGTGGCCATTGCGGTGGTGGTAACCCTGTCCATTTCCAGCATGGGTCTGCTGATTCTCAATTCCCTGCTGGTGCTGCCGGGAGCAGCCTCCCGGAATGTGGCCCGGAACCAGAAGCAGTACCATCTGTTTTCCGTGCTCTTCGCCCTGGTCGCCGGGCTGACGGGGCTGGCAGTGTCCTACAGCTTCGGCTGCTCTGCCGGCGCGGCCATCAGCCTGGTGCTGACCCTGATCTTTGCGGGAACCTATGCGTTCCGGGGGAGGAACGCCTGAAATGGAAACCGTAGAAATTCACCCCATTGCCCATATGCGCAGCGACTTTCCCAGCAAATTCGGCATTCCCAGACAAAGCGGCCTGGTAGAGGAGCTGAAGTCCATGATCGTCTTCGAGCCGGAATTCCGCAATGACGAGGCCCTGCGGGGCATTGAGGACTACTCCCACCTGTGGCTGATCTGGCAGTTCTCCCAGGCGGTGCGGGAGGGCTGGTCCCCCACGGTGCGGCCTCCTCGGCTGGGGGGGAATACCCGCATGGGGGTCTTTGCCACCCGCTCCCCTTTCCGGCCCAACAATCTGGGGCTGTCCTGCGTCCGGCTACTGGAGAAAAAGCACACCCAGCAGTTTGGCACGGTGCTGATCGTCGGCGGCGCGGACCTGATGGACGGAACGCCGATTTTCGACATCAAGCCCTATATTCCCTACGGCGACTGTATCCCGGCAGCTGCCGGCGGCTTCACAGACCGAGTCGGGGATTTTCTGCTGACAGTGGACTTCCCCCCTGCCCTGCTGGAAAAGCTGCCGGAGGACAAACAGGCGGCCGCCATTGGCGTTCTCTCCCATGATCCCCGGCCCTCCTACCAGCGCAAGCCCGGCAGAGTCTACGGCCTCACCTTCTCCGGCTTCGATATCCGCTTCACCGTGGAGGATACCACGCTGACGGTGCAAAGCGTAGAAGCGGCAAAAATCTAAGGAAATTCCACCCAGTCCAGATCCCGGTAGGGGTAAACCAGCTGCCAGGCCTGGGCTGTTTTTTGATAGCTGCTGCGGTGCTGGGACAGGAGCTTTACAATTTCGTACACATTGATCCAGATTTCACTGTTGCACTCCTTCTGGCTCTCGTCAAAGATGAGCTCCAGGCCAAAATGCAGGTGCACCGTCTCAATATTGTTGACGTTTTCCCTGTCCGAATAGCCGGTGCGGCCCATAAAGCCGATGAGCTCCCCCGCCTGGACCATGTCCCCCTCCTGTAGACCTGGGGCAAAGGGCCGATCCTTCTGCAAGTGGGCATAATAGTAGTACCGCTTCCCGTCAAAGGAGCGGATGCCCACCCGCCAGCCACCGTAGCGGTTCCAGCCCATGGCCTCCACCACGCCGCCCTCCACCGCCACAATGGGGGTGCCCAGGCCGCCCATCAGGTCGTTGCCCAGATGCTTCCGTTTGAAGCCGAAGCTGCGGCCCACGCCAAAGTCATCGCAATGGCTGTAGCCGTAGCCCGCCGCTACGGGAGAAAAGGCTTTCAGGCCGTACTGCGGGAGCCACTGGCCGGCCTTTTCGATGGCGTAGCTGCCCACCAGGCCCCCCAGGGCGGCAGAATAGGCCCCGAAATAATAATCGTAATATTTCCCCAGCTCTCCGGCCGCCTCCTTGGCGGGCATGTCCCCTTCTAAGTCCTTCGCCGCCCTCTGAACGGCGGTCAGGCCGCACTTTCCCCCGGTCCTGCAGGCGGCCAGGGCCAGAATTTCGATCCAGGACAGATGCTTTTCCTGCTCCGAGGTCTCCACATCCCGGCGCAAGGCATAGGCCATGGATTGGCTGGACACGTTGAAATCCACCCAGCGGATGGGTTCCGCGGACACCGGAAGGAGCAGACAGGCGCACAGAATAAGCGCCGAAAAAAGCCGTTTCACATCCCTCACCTCATGGATTTAGGATGCGAAACGGCCTCTTTTTTATCCAAAATTCTACTGCAAATCTCTGGAAATCTCCTTTGCCACCCGGTAAATATCCTCCATGGTGGTCAGAGAAGAAATCTGCTGCTTGTAAAATCCGCTGTGGGGCACACCCCGTAAGTACCAGGCGAAGTGCTTCCGCGCCTCCAGGCAGGCCACATGCTCCCCGTGGTCCTGCTCCGCCAGGCGGAACTGGTCTACGGCAACGGCAACGCGGTCCTTCAGCGGGGGCCGCTCCGGGATGGTCTGACCTGCTAGGGCCGCCTGCACCTCCGCAAAAATCCAGGGGTCCCCGAAGCAGCTGCGGCCGATCATCAGCCCATCCGCCCCGGTCCATTTGGCACAGCGCAGGGCCGCCTCCGCCCCGGTGATATCCCCGTTGGCAATCACCGGAATGGACAGCTGCTCCTTCACCTTGCGGATGGCGTCCCAGTCCGCCATGCCGGAATAGAGCTGGCTCCGGGTGCGGCCATGAACGGTAACCATGGCCGCGCCCGCCTGCTCCATGCGTTTGGTAAAGTCCAGGACGTTGATGCTGCCCTTGTCCCAGCCCAGGCGGCACTTGACCGTCACCGGCACGTCCACCGCGGCGCACACCGCTTGGACGATGCGCTCCGCCAGCTCCGGGCTGCGCATCAGACCGCAGCCGTCGCCGGAATTGGCGATTTTCGGCATAGGGCAGCCCATGTTGATATCCAGAAAGTCGCAGTCGGAGAGCTCCAGCGCAAGCCGAGCCCCCTGGGCCATAATCTCCGGGTCATTGCCGAAGATCTGCGCGCCGCAGAGGCTGCCCTCGTTCTTCTTTAAAAGCTTGGCGGTCTTTTTGTCCTGGTAGACCAGGGCCCGGGAGGAGACCATTTCCGTCACCGTAACCCCCGCCCCCAGCCTGGCACAGACCGTCCGGAAGGCCCAGTCCGTCACCCCGGCCATGGGGGCCAGGAACAGGGGATTTTCTACTGTTAAATTTCCAATCTGCATGGATTTTCTCTCTTTCTGCGAAAATAGATCGTTATAAAAGTGCCGTCAGAGCCCACACCACTCCGGTCACCAGCGCCCCGCAGGCAGCCCAGAAGATGCCATAGAGCCGTACGCCGCGCCTGTGCTCCTGGGGGGCCGCACGGAGAACCTGACGGGCCTGGCGGAGAAGCGCGTCATCACTGACGCCCTCTGAAACCGCGTCGTCCTTCAAAATGAAAATTGCCTGATCGAACAGCTTTTTGTCCGGGGATGGAACCACAATGACCTGACGGGATACACCCTTGACCATGGAAATACCTCCTTTTTCCTTGCAAAGAAAGTTTTCCCGTTTTTCTGGGAATTATTCCCTGAAATCATCCACAGGCCGCTTGTACCGGCCCTGGGGCTCCCAGGCCTCCAGAGGATAGCGCTGCATGGCGCCGAAAATCCGCTCCTTCAGATCCGGGTAGGTCTTTACCAGATCGTAGATCAACTCCTTGATCTCCTCCCGCTTGGTGTGCTTATCCACGGGGCAGCGGTTTTGCAGAACGGGCAGGTTCTCCCGTCTGGCGAAGGCATCCACGGTTTTCTCATGGATATAGAGTATGGGACGAATTTGGGTAATGCCGGTACGGTCCAGATGGGTTACGGGCTGGAAGCAGCTGATGCGGCCCTCGTAGATCAGGGACATGAGGAAGGTCTCCACCGCATCGTCAAAATGGTGCCCCAGAGCCAGCTTGTTAAACCCCTTGTCCACCAGCGCCTGATTCAATGCGCCCCGGCGCATTTTGGAGCACATGGAGCAGGGGTTTTTCTCCTGCCGATAGTCAAAGACGATGGGGCCGATCTCCGTTTTGACAACGGTATAGGGCACATCCAGTGCGCGGCACATGGCCTCCACGGCGCTGTAATCCATGCCGAGGCCCATGTCGATGGTGATGGCCTCCAGCTGGAAATCCCGGTTGTGGTAGCCCCGCAGGGCGGCCAGAAGCTTCACGAGGACCAGAGAATCCTTGCCGCCGGAGACACCTACGGCAATTTTATCTCCGTCTTCAATCATGTTGTAATCTTCTACGCACCTGCGAACCAGGCCCACAAGTCTCTGCATTTTCTATATTTCCTCCTAAAAACGGTTTCAATCCGCAAGTGAGCATTCAAGAGCAATCAAGAGATTTTGAAAGATTTCGAGAGCTTTTTCAAAGCTGCATAAAAATCTTCAAAAAAGGTGTTGACATTTGAATTTTCTTATGGTATAAATCTTAAGCGGTTTGAAGATATTGTACTTCATCCCCACGAGAATGTCAAAATATTTTACCAAAAAATTGGAGGAACCCATATGTCCACTACCCTCGCCAAGAAGGAGACCGTGGTGCGCAAGTGGTACATCATCGATGCAGCCGGCAAGCCCCTGGGCCGTACCGCTGTGATCGCTGCTAACCTGCTGCGCGGCAAGCACAAGGT
>CAKTJX010000031.1 GCA_934569045.1 uncultured Oscillospiraceae bacterium | reverse complement strand
CCTTAACTGGAAATCTCCCTATGAGGTCTTCTTTGATACGGTGTTGCACTTGACTTGACAATCTAAGTTGGGGAAGGAGGGGGCTTCTTTTTTAGGTTATACGTTCAACCGGGGCAAATTGTCAATTGTCAATTCACTCCCCCTGCTCTCCCTTATTATCCAGCGCGAAAATCACCCATTCCGCGATATTCGTAGCGTGATCGCCGATCCGTTCCAGGTATTTATTGACCATCAGCAGGTCGGCGGCGTACTCGCCGTATTCCGGGTTCTCCCGGATGACCTCGATCAGGTCGGCCTTGACCTTCAAAAACAGGTTGTCCACAATGTCATCGTGGTCGATGACCTCCCGGGCCTTGGCAATGTCCTTGTTCACATAGGAGTCCACGGCGCTGAGCAGCATGACGATGGTCTCCGCCGCCATGCGCTTGATGTTCTCCCCACGGAGCTTGTAGGGCGTACCCGCCATGGCCACCGTCAGCTCGGAGATATCCGCCGCGTGGTCGCCGATGCGCTCCATGTCTGTGACCATCTTCATGGCCGCCGTAATGGTCCGCAGGTCCCGGGCCACGGGCTGCTGCTGGATCAGCAGCTGGAAGCAGATATTCTCAATCTTCTTCTGCTCCTGGTCAATGAGCTCGTCCTCCGCCATAATCCGCTTGGCGGTTTCCACATCCTGGTTCAAAAAGGCGTGGGTCGCGTCCTGAATGGCGGACTCGATCATGCTTCCCATATGGGTCATTTCCTCGCCCAGCTGCTTCAACTGGGCATCAAAGCGAATACGCATCAGCCAAACCTCCCCGTAATGTAGTCCTCGGTCTTCTTCTCCTTGGGGTAGGAGAAGACCTGACGGGTCTTCCCAAACTCAATGAGCTCCCCCAGCAGGAAAAAGGCGGTGTAATCCGATACACGGGTGGCCTGCTGCATATTGTGGGTTACCACCACCACTGTGTATTTCTTCTTCAGGCTCTCCATCAGATCCTCGATCTTCGCGGTGGAGATGGGGTCCAGGGCGGAGGTGGGCTCGTCCATCAGCAGCACCTCCGGCTCCACCGCCAGGGCCCGGGCAATGCAGAGCCGCTGCTGCTGGCCGCCGGAGAGGCCCAGGGCGGATTTCTTCAGCCGGTCCTTCACCTCGTCAAAGATGGCCGCGCCCCGGAGGCTCTCCTCCACAATGTCGTCCAGCTTTGCCTTGCTGCGGATGCCGTGGACCCGAGGGCCGTAGGCCACATTGTCATAGATGCTCATGGGGAAGGGGTTGGGCTGCTGGAATACCATGCCCACCCGGCGGCGTAGCACCGTGGTATCCACGGCGGGAGCGTAGATATCCTCCCCGTCCAGCTCCACAGAGCCGGTGATTTTCACCCCGTCCACCAGATCGTTCATCCGGTTCAGGGTTTTCAAAAATGTGGATTTGCCGCAGCCGGAGGGGCCGATGAAGGCCGTCACCGTATTGGGCAGGATGTCCATATCAATACCCTTGAGCGCCTGATTCTGCCCATAGTACAGCTGCAAATCCCGCACACGGATTTTTGGTTCCATAGTTTTTCTCCTGTTCTATTTGATGGCCCCCCCAGGGGAAGCCATTTCTTACGCCCGCTTGCTTACGTCCAGCTTCCTTGCCAGCGCCTTTGCGCCCATGTTGATGAGCAGGACCACCACCAGCAGCACCACGGCGATGCCGAAGGCTGTAGAGAAGTCGCCCTCGCTGGTGGCGCTGAGGTAGAGCTGAATGGTCAATGTGCCGCCGGACTGGAAAATCTTGGCGAAGAATTTTCCAAGGGTTTTCGGCAGGATTTTGGCCGCGCCCGCGGTGAAGAGCAGGGCGGCGGACTCGCCAACGATGCGTCCGATGGCCAGAATCGCGCCGGTGAGAATGCCGGGCATGGCGGAGGGCAGCAGGATGGTGCGGATGGTGTACCATTTGCCCGCCCCCAGGCCTACCGCGCCCTGGCGGTAGCTGTCCGGCACGGTTTTCAGGGCCTCCTGGGTGTTCCGGGTGATCAGGGGCAGCACCATGAGCATCAGTGTCAGGGCGCCGGTGAGCAGAGAGTAGCCAAGGCCCAGGGTTTCCCCAAAGAACATACTGCCGAAGAGGCCGAAGAGGATGGAGGGAATGCCGGACAGGGTCTCCGTGGCGAACTCAATAAGGCTCACCAGCTTGCCGGGTTTGGCGTATTCGTTCAGATACACCGCCGCCCCCACGCCGATGGGCAGGGCCGCCAGCATGGTCAGCACCACGATCATCAGGGTGTTCAGAAGGTTGCCCGCAATGCCCACGGTGCCCTTCAGCTTGGAGGTTACGGTGGTCAGGAAGGACCAGTTGACGCTGCCCACGCCCCGCCAGAGGACGTACACGAGAATCAGCGCCAGCAGAGCCACGGACAGGAAGGCGCAGAAGTAGATGAGCCCGTACAGCAGGGTATCCACCGGACGCTTCCGATGAACAGTCAGGGATTCACCCATTGTCTTTCCCTCCTTCCCGGCGCAGCCGCAGCAACACCAGATTGACGATCATAATAAAGAGATACAGCACCAGGCCCACCGTAAACAGCACCTGCCGATGGGTGCCCTCGGCGTAGCCCATTTCACTGACCAGCTGGGTGGTCAGGAACCGAACGGAGTTGAAGGGCAGGGGCAGATTTACGGAGCCGCCTGCCACCATGTTGATGGCCATGGCCTCGCCCAGGGCTCGGCCGATGCCCAGCACCACGCCGGTGAGAATGCCGGACTTGGCGGCAGGCACGGTGACGCGCCAGATGGTCTGCATTTTGCTGGCCCCCAGGGCCAGGGACGCGGACCGCAGGTGGGTGGGCACCGCCCGGATGGCGGAGGCACTGACGCTGATCACCGTAGGCAGAATCATAATTGCCAGCACGATCACCGCCGCCAGCAGGTCCGCGCCGCCGGTATACTGGTGGGTGGCAGAGCCCGCGAAGACGGCTTTCTCCAGCTTGTAGAGCAGGGGATTCAGCAGCATCATGCCGAGCAGGCCGTAAATGACCGAGGGAATAGCCGCCAGCAGTTCCACCGCGGGCTGTACAAGTCTTGCCAGACGCTTGTCGGATACCTCCGTCAGGAAGACCGCCGTCAGTAGACCGATGGGCACACCCAGCAGCACGCTGAAGGCCGTGCCGACAATGGAGGACAGGATAATATAGGCAATGCCGAAGCTGGGCTCTGCCGCCGTGGGCTTCCAGACGGTGCCGAACAGCAGATCGCCCACGCCCACCTTATGCAGGGCGGGCAGGCCCTTGGCAAACAGATACAGGGTAATGGCACACACCGCAAAAATCGCCACAACCGCACAAATCAAAAGAAGGGCCCGAGCCAGGCGCTCTGCGGTGAAAGCGTCCTGACCCGGTTTGCCCTTGGTTTTCCTCATTTGTTACTGAGGCAGGATCAGGCCCATGGCGGTGATGACTGCCTTGCCCTCGTCGGACTGTACGTAATTGAACCAGGTCTTGACCAGGTCGTTCTGCTCTTCAATGGTGCCCAGAGTCGCCATGACGAAGGGACGGGAGAGCTTGTAGCTGCCGGCAACGATGTTTTCCTCGGTGGGGGCCACGTCATCCAGGCTCAGGGCCTTTACGGTGTCGTCCACCACATCCAGGGACACATAGCCGATGGAGCCGGGGGTAGCGGCAACCTTGGCCAGAACACCGCCGGTGGTGTCCAGCTCCTGGGCGTAAGCGCACTGATCTTCCACCTTCAGCAGCTCCTCAAAAGCGCCCCGGGTGCCGGAACCGGCCTCTCGGCCCAGAACCACGATGGCCTCGTCAGCACCGCCCAGATCCTTCCAGTTGGTGACCTTGCCGGTGTAGATATCGGTCAGCTGCTCAGAGGTCAGATTGTCAACGGTGTTGTCCTTGTGGGTGATCACGGCGATGCCGTCAATGGCCACAATGTTCTCCACAGCGCCGGAGGCCTTCTCGCCGTCCTTCAGAGCCCGGGAGGCGTTGCCAATGTCGGTTTTGCCGCCAGCCAGGGCTTCCAGACCGGCGCCGGAGCCGGTGTACTCGGCGGTCACGGTGATGTCGGGGTAAGCTTCCTCAAAGCTCTCAATCATGGCCTCACACAGCTTCTGCATGGAGGTGGAGCCAGCCAGGGTCACGGTGCCGGAGAGCTTGGCAGCCTCGGTGGCGGCTTCTGTAGCAGCAGCGGTGGTTTCCGCGGCGGTAGCGGCGGCAGTGGTGGCAGTGGTGGCAGGCGCGTCACTCTTCGCGCCGCAGGCGCTGATCGCCAGCACCAGGCATCCCGCCAGAGCGGCGGAGAGCAGTTTATTCAGTTTCATTTTTCTTCCTCCTAAGTTTTTCTTTGTTTTGGATTTCGGTTTACGCTGTGCATAATACTGCCGCCAGGTAAAACCGGAAAGCTAAGGAAGGTAATTTGTAAGTAAAATTTGGGTTTGTCTGACCGAAGGCTCCCCCGAAAGGCAATGTCATCAACTTAAGCGCAGGGCATGGATGAACGTATACCCTGCCGGGGAAACTGAAAAAGGGGCTGTTGCAAAATAAGCATTTTTGTAGGGGCGGCTACCAGCCGCCCGCGATCTCACGGAATTGCGCATTTGATGGATGCGCTCTGTCCCGAAAGTCGGCGGGCGGCTAATAGCCGCCCCTACGGGTTTACTATTTTGCAACAGCCCCTTTTTAGCTTCCCGTTGAGGGTATACATACATCTTTTGCTTGCAAAATCCTTAAGTGGATGACATTGCCCTGAATGGGGAGCTGGCGCCATCATTCAACTGAATGGCAAACTGCACCTTACGGAAATACCCCCAATGCCGGATATCCAGCATTGGGGGTACCTATCTGCCCTTTCGCTTATGGGTGGGGCCTTTTACAATCCCCGGTTTTCTTTTTGCAGCCAGCGGGCCACGTCCGCATCGGTGCCCAGAACCTGGTGGGTACCCTCCAGGGTGTGCAGGGTGCCGGCGCTGTAGTCCAGTCCGGAGGCGGCGTAGTCGTAGCTTTCCGCAATGCGGGTCCGCTCCACTCTGGGGTTGGGGCTGGGGATGGCGGACAGGAGGCTGCGGGTATAGGGGTGCACGGGGTGGGAGAAAATCTCCTCCGTAGTGCCGGTTTCCAGCAGGTGGCCCAGGTGCAGCACGCCGATCCGGTCCGAAATGTACTTGACCATGGACAGGTCATGGGCGATAAACAGATAGGCTGCCCCGGTCTCCTGCTGAATATCCTTCATCAGGTTGACCACCTGGGCCTGGATGGACACGTCCAGGGCGGAAATGCACTCATCGGCAATGATCAGCTTTGGGTCCATAATCAGCGCCCGGGCGATGCCCACGCGCTGCCGCTGTCCGCCAGAGAACTGGTGGGGATACCGGTCCGCGTGCTCCGGGGCCAGGCCCACCTTTCGCAGAATCCGGTCGATCTTCTCCTTCCGCTCCGCCCGGCTGGAATACAGGTGGTGGATATCCAGGCCCTCGCCGATGATCTCCCCCACCTTCTTCCGGGGATTCAGGCAGGCCATGGGGTCCTGAAAGATCATCTGCATCTGGGTTCGGAGAACATTGGTGGTCTTCCTGTCCAGCTTGCCGCTGATGTCATGGCCGTCAAAGACAATGCTTCCGGCGGTGGGCTCGTAGAGCCGGATGATGCTGCGCCCGATGGTGGACTTGCCGGAGCCGGACTCGCCTACCAGGCCGTAGGTCTCCCCCGGGTAGATATCGAAGCTGACCCCGTCCACAGCCCGGACGGTATAATTGGCGCTGACCTTGAAGTACTGCTTCAAGTCCCGCACCTGCAAAAGAGGCTGCTTTTCACACATATCACTCTGCCTCCTTCTTCATCCGCGCGATCCGCGCTTTCAGCTCCTCCGGCATTTCCACCTTGGGCGCTCTGGGGTCTAAAAGCCAGGTGGCCGCGTAATGGGTATCCGTCAGCCGGAACATGGGGGGCTCCAGCCGGTCATCGATGTTCAGGGCGAAGGCGTTTCTCGGCGCAAAGGCATCACCCTGAACAGGGTGCAGCAGATTGGGGGGCGAGCCGGGAATGGTATACAGCCGGTCATCGTTGGTATCCAGGTCCGGCATGGCACTGAGCAGGCCCCAGGTATAGGGGTGGGCCGGGGAATAATAGATTTCATCGATGGTGCCGGTCTCCACAATGCGTCCGGCGTACATGACGTTTACAAAGTCCGCCACCTTTGCCACAACCCCCAGGTCATGGGTGATGTAGATGACAGAAATCTTCCGCTCCCGCTGAATCCGCTGGATCAGCTCCAGAATCTTCGCCTGAATGGTCACATCCAGGGCCGTTGTTGGCTCGTCACAGATCAGCAGCTCCGGGTCACAGGCCAGGGCAATAGCAATGACCACCCGCTGCCGCATACCGCCGGAGAGCTGGTGAGGATAGTTCTTCATCCGCTCCTCCGCATCGGTGATGCCTACCTCCTTCAGAAGGGCAATGGCCTTTTCGTAGGCCTCCGCCTTGGAGGTCTTATAATGCCAGATCATGCCCTCCATGATCTGCTTTCCGATGGTCATGGTGGGGTCCAGGCTGGTCATGGGGTCCTGGAAGATCATGGCAATCCGCTTGCCGTTGATATGGCGGCGGATATCCCGCTTCTTCATCTTCAGGATATCCACCGTTTCGGCGGTGCCATCGTCATGGTGATAGGTATATTCAATGGTGCCGCTGTCCACATGGCCGTTCTTGGCAAGGATACCCATGGCGGCCTTCACGGTGACGGATTTTCCGGAGCCGGATTCGCCCACGATGGCCAGGGTCTCCCCCCGGTAGAGGTCCAGGTTGACCCCCCGGATGGCGCGGACGGGGCCCGCCGTGGTGCGGA
Organism: uncultured Oscillospiraceae bacterium; assembly: GCA_934569045.1. Lineage (GTDB taxonomy): Bacteria > Bacillota > Clostridia > Oscillospirales > Oscillospiraceae > Faecousia. The sequence continues at coordinate 22,620 of CAKTJX010000031.1, read as the reverse complement.
AGGTAATGCTCAGATCCCGCACAGTCAGTACTTTTTCTCGTTCCATGGCGCGCACCTCACATCTCTTTCATTTTGGGATCAAAGGCCTCCCGCAGGCCGTCTGCCAGCATATTGAAGCTGAGCATCAGGATTGCCAGCACCGCAATGGGGGGAATGATCTGATAGGGGTGGGTGGTGAAGCTGTTGAACGCATCGCTGATCAGGCTGCCCAGGGAGCACTGGGGCACGGGAATGCCCAGGCCCACAAAGCTCAGGAAGGCCTCCGTGAAGATGGCGGTGGGAATGCTGAACATCAGCTGAGTGATGATCTGACCGATGATGTTGGGCAGAATCTCCCGGAAGATGATCAGAATGCTCCCGGCGCCCAGGGTCCGGCTTGCCAGCACGAACTCCTGCTCCTTCAGCTTCAGCATTTCCGCCCGGGCAATCCGGCTCATGCCGATCCACTCCGTAATGACCAGGGTCAGCACGATGGTTCCGAAGCCGGGCTTCAGCACCATCAGCAGCAGGGTGCAGATTACAAGTCTGGGGATGCCGTTGTTGATCTCCGCGAAGCGCTGCATGATGCTGTCTGTCAGGCCGCCGAAATAGCCGGAGATCAGGCCGTAGCACATACCCAGGGTCATGTTGATCACCGCGGAAACCAGGGCGATGCCCAAGCTGACCCGGGTGCCCTGCCAGACTCTGGTCCAGATGTCCCGGCCCAGGGTATCGGAGCCGAACCAATAGTATACATCGTCTGCGCCCTTCTTTTCGTAGCCGTTAACGATCTTGTAGCCGGTGGAGGTAGCCATTTTCTCGTTGCCGTCAAAAATGCCCAGCTTTTCCAGCCCCGGAATCCGGGGGGCGAAGTTCTTCTCCGCCAGATTCTGCTCCGCGTAGCTGTACTGGTTCATGCCGGGGCCCGCAATGGCGAAAAAGGTGATCAGCACGATCAGCACCAGGGCGACCAGGGCGCCTTTATTGCTGACAAAGCGCTTGTACACATCCTTCCAGTAGCTCTGGGAGGCGAAATTGCTGTCGATATTGACCCCGGAATGGTCCGCCTTCAGCTGGAAGTCGTCCTCCCGGAACACATATTCCTTTTCCCGCGGCAGGGCGGCAGGCACATTCTTTTTGTTTCTCATTTTTTCTTGCCACCGTCCTTTGCCACCCGGATTCGGGGATCAATGATCCCGTAGAGGATATCCACCACCAGCATGATGCCGATGTACATGGCCGAATAAATAAAGCTCAGGGCAATGACCACGTTGTAGTCATTGGACTGGATAGCCGTTACCAGCAGGCTGCCCACGCCGGGGATGGAGAAGATTTTTTCCACCACCAGGCTGCCGGTCATCAGATCCACAATCAGCGGGGCCAGGACCGTGATAATGGGGATCAGGGCGTTGCGCAGGGCGTGCCGGGCGATGAGGGGCCAGCCGGTAATGCCCTTGCTCTCCGCCAGTTGCATATAGTCGCTGTCCAGCACCTCCAGCATTTCCGTCCGGGTAAACCGGGCAATGCTGGCCATGGTAAACATGGACAGGGCAATGCTGGGCAGGACTGAGGAGGCGAAGGGGGTTTTGTCCGCGTAGAGCATGGGAAACAGCTTCAACTTGAACCCGAAGCTGTAACTGAGCCCCAGGGCGAACACATAGCTGGGCACCGAAACGCCGATGACGCTGATCAGGGTGCACAGATTGTCCCAGATCGTATTGTGGTTCAGGGCCGCGACGATGCCAAGCAAAAGCCCGATCACCGCGCCCAGGGTCACGGCCTGGCCGCCCACCCGGATGGAAACCGGCAGGCGGCTCTGAATCAGCTGGGTAATGGGCGTATTCTTGCTGATGGTATAGCTGACGCCGAAGTCGCCCCGGCACAGATTGGCTACATATTTCCCAAACTGGACAATGATGGGCTGATCCAGACCGTATTTCTCATACAGCACGGCCCGCTGATCGTCCGACAGCTTCTCATCATTGAAGGGGGAGCCGGGCATCAGCTGCAGGAGGATGAACAGAATCAGCGTAATGGCCAGCAGCGTAAACGCGGAAATCAAAACACGCTTTATAATATAATGTTTCATGTTTTGGGTTTCTCCTTTCGGTTGCAGAGGTCGATGGCGGTACTCTAAAGAATTATAATACCGTCATCGTCCCCTGCAAAGCATCGGGAACCGACAGTATTCAAAAAAGCGCAGCGGCCCTGAAATTCAAAGCCGCTGCGGCAATTCACGGTTACATCAGCCCTTCACGGTGTCCTTGTAGACACGGTTCAGAGCGACAGGGTGGAATTCAATCCCGTCCACGCCGGTCTTGATCATGTTGGCATTTGCCTTGGTGTACAGCGGAATGATGACAGCCTGATCCATGACGATCTTCTCCGCGTCATACATGGCATTCCAGCGGCCCTCGGGGTCCGTCACATAGGCACCGGTGGTGCAGTCGGCAATGATGGCATCGTAGTCCGCGTCGCTCCACAGGCCGTAGTTGTTGGAGCAGCCGGTGGTCCACATATTCAGGTAGGTCATGGGATCGGCGTAGTCAGGGCCCCAGCGGGTCAGGCAGGCCTCGTAATTGCCGTCCTGGATATCGGCCACACGCTGCTTCTTGGGCTCAACCTTGATATTCAGGGTCACGCCGGGCAGGGCCTTTTCCACCTGGTCCTTGATAACGGCGGCCACATTCTGGGTCTCGGTCTGATCCTCGGCCAGCAGCTCGAACTCGAAGGTGTCGGTGCCCAGCTCTTCCTTGGCCTTCGCGAAGTATTCGGCGGCCTTGTCCGCGTCATCGGCGCACACATCGCTGAACTTCTCCTGGTCAGCGGAGAAATCAGAGCCATCCGGGCCGGCGGCGAACTGAGGCGGCACGGCGGTGTAGGTGGCAACGGAGCCGTCCTTCACCACGTCCTCCACGATGGATACACGGTTCATGGCGTTGCTCAGAGCCAGACGCATATTCTGGTTGGCAAGAGCGGGAACATCATGCTGGTTCAGAGTCAGATACCACAGGTAGCCGGCACCGGTGACAGACAGCTCCGGGTCGCCCTCCACCTGCTCCACCTGGTCGCCGGACAGCATTACGATGTCCAGGTCGCCGTTCTGGTAGCTCATGTAGGCCTGCTGGCTGTCCTTGATCACCTGGTAGTTCAGGCCGTCCAGCTGGACTCTGTCCGCGTCATAGTAGCCGGGGTTCTTGGTCAGGGTGAAGTTCAGAGCGGCAGGCTCGTAGCTGGTCAGGACAAACGCGCCGTTGCTCAGAGTGGTCTCGGGGCTGGTGCCGAAGGTGCCCTCTGCCAGGCCCTCAAAGAAGCTCTGGTTCACAGGATAGAAGGTGGGGAAGTACATCAGGCTCAGGAAGTAGCTGACAGGAACCTCCAGAGTTACCTCCAGGGTCTTGCTGTCCAGGGCCTTCACGCCCAGCTCGCTCTTGTCCATGTCGCCGGCAATGATGGCGGCGGCGTTCTTCACCTGGCCAATGTCGCTGAGCATGTAGCTGTATTCGGAAGCCAGGGCGGGGTCCACGGCCCGCTGCCATGCAAAGATGAAGTCATCCGCGGTCACGGGGTCGCCGTTGGACCAGTTCGCGTCCTCCCGCAGGTGGAAGGTATAGACGGTGCCGTCGTCGCTGATATCCCAGCTCTCGGCAATGGCGGGGATTGCCGCGCCGTCGGCGTCCATCTGGGTCAGGCCATCGGTGTAGTCGGCGATCACCTCAAAGCTGGTGCCGTCCGTGGCAACCTGGGGGTCCAGGCTCTCCACCTCGACCTCAACCATCACGTTGAGCACCTTGCCGCCCTCTGCGGCAGCCGCGGTGGTATCGGCGGGTGCCGCGTCACCGGTGGAAGCCGCCGCGGCAGTTGTGGCCGTAGTGCTGCCGGTGTCCGCCCCGCCGCAGGCAGCCAGAGACAGGGCCATGACCATTGCCAGAAGCAGTGCAACGATTCTTTTCATGTTCATCTTTCATTTTCCTTTCCTGGTAAAATTTGCTGACAGCAAAGTGCATTGGTCATGTGCCCGAATTTCATTTTTCAGGCATCTGCGCCTTGCTATGTCCTGTATTATAGCGGCTGTGCCTCCCGCTGTCAAACAGGAATTTGCATTTTTCATTAGCTGACTATGCATTTCAGTTGATTGCATAAAAAAGTTGAAAATGGAAATTCATATTTGTGTAATATATTACCATTCCGATAGGCAATGTCCATTTTCAGCACACATCATTCTTCACATCACGGAATTTTCAAGTTGAATACGCAAGAGGCGGACAGCTGTACAAGCATTGCGGAATCCTTCTCTCCCCGCTCTATCCCGTGCAGAGTGCTCTTCCCGAATGCCGTTCCGTCAAACGGCGCATAAATATTCCATGCTGCCATGTTCGCTTGTCTTTCATCCTTCTGTTTTTGGATGATCATTGCCGCAATAGCTTCATTTCATTGCCTGTTATTAAATTGCATGATATCTATGTGCAACTTGCATATCAAACCATGCCGTCCATCTCCGGAAGACAGAAAAAGCGCGCCGCATTCGCAGCGCACTTTTTTCATTGAATTCGTCCCGAAGGGACACATTTTCCGCCCGGAGGGCGGTTTCACCCGGTCAAAGGCCGGACTTCGTTCATTGCACCCCCGCTTTGTAGTCCTGGATGGCATCCAGGAAGGCCTCTCCGTAGCGCTCCGCCTTGACGCTGCCCACGCCGCTGACGGAGCGGAACTGCTCCATGGTGGTAGGGGCCTTCCGGGCCATGTCCTCCAGGGAGGCATTGGAGAAGATGATATACACCGGGACCCCCTCCTGCCGGGAGAGCTTCCAGCGCAGATTTTTGAGCACTGTGTACAGCTCATCGTCCGGGGCGGACTTGGCCTTCTGGGGCAGCACCGGCTTCTTCTCCGGCAGCACCTGCATGGAAACGGGCTGATCTTCCAGGAGCACGGGTCTTGCCTTGTCCGTCAGGCTGACACCGCCGTGAACCGGGTCCGCATAGAGGTAGCCCTGGGCTTCCAGGCTCTCCGCCATGGCCCGGACCGATTCCCGGCCCCGGCCGCGCAGCTGGCCGTAAAGGGGCAGCTGATCCAGCCCCATTTGCAGCAGCCGCTTCTCCCGGCTGCCAAGCAGGGTCCGAACCACGCCGGTCAGGCCGATGGAGTAGCCCAGTCTTGCGTTGATCCGCTGGACGCAGGTCAGAATCAGCTTGGCGTCCTGGGTGATGTCCTTTTCCACCATGCCGGAGTCGCAGTTGCCGCAGTTGCCGCACTGGGGCTCATGGGGCTGGCCGAAATAGTCCAGGATATAGCCCCGCAGGCAAGAAGTGGTCTTGCAGTAGCCCACCATCTGCTCCAGCCGCTCCAAATCCTGCCGCTGTAAATTCTCCTGCTCCTCCGGGGTCAGCTCCCCGGCCCCCGCCGGGTGCTGGATCAGATATTTTGCCGTCTGCACATCCCCAGCGGCATACAGGAGAATGCACTCCGCCGCGGCCCCGTCCCGTCCGGCGCGGCCCGCCTCCTGATAGTAGGCCTCCAGGCTCTGGGGCATATTGTAGTGAATCACATAGGCCACGTTGGACTTGTCGATGCCCATGCCAAAGGCGTTGGTGGCCACCATGACGGGGGCCCGGTCATAGAGGAAATCCTCCTGATTTTCGTGCCGCTCCTGATCCGAAAGGCCCGCGTGGTACCGGGTGGCCGGAATGCCCGCCTCCCGTAGGCGCTGGCAGACCTCCTCCACATTTTTCCGGGTGGCGCAGTAGATGATGCCGGACTTGTCCCGGCGCTCCTGCACCAGCTCCAGGATGGCGGCGGGCTTCTGCCTGGGTCTGCGCACCTCAAAGCGCAGATTGGGTCGGTCAAAACCCGTGACCACACGCAGCGGGTCCCGCAGGCCCAGGATTTCCTCCACATCCTGACGCACCCGCTCCGTGGCCGTGGCCGTAAAGGCGGAGACCACCGGGCGGCGGGGCAGAATTTTTAGAAAATCCACGATTTTCAGATAGCTGGGCCGGAAATCCTGGCCCCATTGGGAGATACAGTGGGCCTCGTCCACCGTAACCATGTCCACCCGGCGGCTCTGGATGGCCTCCAGGAAGCCGTCTGTCAGCAGCCGCTCCGGGGCAACATAGATGATTTTGTACATTCCCAGGGAAATATTGCGGTAGGCCAGCCGAATCTGGTTCGGCGTCAGGGAGCTGTTGATATAGGCCGCCGCCACGCCGGCGTTCTTCAGGGCCATGACCTGATCCCGCATCAGAGAAATCAGGGGCGAAACCACCAGGCTCACCCCATCCATCAGCAGCGCCGGGATCTGATAACACAGGCTCTTGCCGCCGCCGGTGGGCATAATGCCGAACACGTCCCGGCCCGCCAGCGCCGCGTCAATCAGCGCCTCCTGGCCGCCCCGGAAGGCCGTATAGCCAAAAACGCCGCGAAGAATCGATTCCTTTGTCTCCATCCATGGGTCCTTTCCGGCCGCCCTTGACATTCGTGGCCAGTGTTGTATGGCAATTGTAACAACTTCCGCGGAATTTGTCAATTTCGCAGCGCGTATTTTACCGGTACTGCAAATATCCAATGAATTTCTTCACCGCCAGTGAGGCGGTTTTTTGTTCCCGCAGGGCCAGGGCGGTTTCCCGGTAGGCGGGCACGTCCAGCTCCTTCGCCACGATGTGGAAGGGGGTTCGCTTCAAAATCATTTCCGTCAGCATGCTGACCCCCAGACCGCTTTCCACCATGGCCATGATGGCGTAGTCATCCCAGGTGGTGAAGTGGACCCGGGGCTTTAACCCGTTGCGCTCAAAAACCTCCGAGACCTCCGCCTGGGATGCCTTCTCCAGCAGCATGAAGGGCTCCTCGCACAGCGCCGTGATGGGCACCTTGTCGCAGGCAGCCAGGGGGTGGTTCTCCGGCAGGATGGCCAGCAGCCGGTCCCGGCCCATGGGGATGATGTCAAAATCCGGCCTGGTGGGCAGCCGCAGGAAGCCGCAGTCTACTCTCCCCTGGGCGATCCACTCCTCGATCTCCGAGTAGTCCCCCAGCAGCAGCTCATAGTCGATGCCCGGATAGTCCTTCTGGAAGGCCTTGATGATGTTGGGCACCCAGTGAATCGCGCCGCTGGAGAAGGTGCCGATGCGGATGATGCCGGATTGGAGCCCGTGGAGATCGTCCACCTGCATTTGCAGCTTCTGGTACTCCGTGCACAGACTCTGGGCATAGGGCAGCAGCCGGGAACCGTCGGAGGTCAGGCGGATGCCTGTGCGGTCCCGCTCCAGCAGGGTGATGGACCACTCCTTTTCCAGGTCGTGGATCATCCGGCTGACCCCTGACTGGGAATAGTTCAGCCGCTCCGCTGCCTTGGTAAAGCTGCCATACTCCACGGTCTTGAGAAAGGCCATGTACTTGAGGATGTTCATATCCATGGTGGGTTCCCCTTTTTCATGCGGTTTTGTTATGATTTCCATGCGAAATATTCGCTTTTCAAATGTATGTCTTCATGATACAATCCCCCCATCCCAAAGTCAAGAGAAAGGATGAGAGAAATGACCTCGACCATTTGCATCACCGTAACGATTCTGGTGTACCTGCTGGGTATGCTCTGGATCGGCGCGCACTACGCCAAAAAGAACGCTTCCACCGCCGACTTCTACTTAGGCGGACGCACCCTGGGCCCATTGGTGACCGCAATGAGCGCCGAGGCATCCGATATGTCCAGCTACCTGCTGATGGGCCTGCCGGGACTTGCCTACCTGTCCGGTGTGGCGGACGTGGGCTGGACCGCCATCGGTCTGGCGGTGGGCACCTACCTCAACTGGCTCTTCACCGCCCGGCGGCTGCGGCGCTACACCCAGATCACCGAGTCCTTCACCATTCCCCAGTTCTTTTCCAAGCGGTTCCATGACCGCAAAAGCATTCTGGCGGCTCTGGCAGCGGTAATCATCATTGTGTTCTTCATCCCCTACACCGCCTCCGGCTTCGCCGCCTGCGGCAAGCTGTTCTCCTCCCTGTTCGGCGTCAGCTACATGAGCGCCATGATCGTCTCCGCCATCGTCATTGTGGGCTACACCGCCGCCGGCGGCTTCCTGGCCGCATCCATCACGGATCTGGTGCAGAGCATCATCATGACCACTGCCATTCTGTTTGTGCTGATCTACGCCACCGTCCAGGCCGGCGGCATGGGGGCAATAATGGACAACGCCAGAGCCCTACCGGGCTACCTGTCCCTGACCAAAACCTATCTGGTTGAGAGCAATTCCGCTGGAAATTACGGTCCCCTGACCATTCTCTCCACCGTGGCCTGGGGCCTGGGCTACTTCGGAATGCCCCATATCCTGCTGCGGTTCATGGCCATTGGAGACGAAAAGAAGCTAAAGCTCTCCCGCCGGGTGGCCTCCGTCTGGGTGACCATCGCCATGGCCCTGGCGGTGCTTATCGGCATCGTGGGCCGGGCCCTGTCCGGCACCGGCGCCATTGAGGCACTTTCCGGCTCCGAGACGGAAACCGTAATCATCCGCATCGCAAACCTTCTGTCCAAGGCCGGCATCTTCCCGGCGCTGATGGCCGGTCTGATTCTGGCGGGTATTCTCGCCAGCACCATGTCCACCGCGGACTCCCAGCTGCTGGCCGCCTCCTCCAGCATCTCCCAGAATCTGCTGCAGGAAGCTCTGGGCCGGAAGATGACCCAGAAGCAAAGTATGCTGGCTGCCCGGATCACCGTGATCGTCATCGCCATTCTGGGTGTGTTTATCGCCCAGGACCCCAACAGCTCCATTTTCGGCATCGTCTCCTTCGCCTGGGCAGGCTTCGGCGCGGGCTTCGGCCCTCTGGTAATCTGCGCCCTCTACTGGAAGCGCACCACCTTCCCCGGCGCGGCGGCCGGTATGGCCGCCGGCGGCGTGTCCGTGTTCCTCTGGAAATACCTGGTCAAGCCTCTGGGCGGTGTCTTCGGCATCTATGAGCTGCTGCCCGCGTTCCTGGTAGGTCTGCTGGTCATCGTCCTCGTCAGCCTCCTGACCCCCGCCCCCAGCGAGGAAGTTCAGAAGGAATTTGAGCTAGCAAAGAGCCAGGAAAAAATCTGAACTGCTTAAAATGGGTGTGCCGCGCTGCTTGCGGCACACCCATTTTTTACACAATATGCAGTCGCTTCAGAAGCTTTCCCCAGGGACCAAACCGCAGGAATTTTCCCCAGAGAATGGGCACAAACAGTCCAACCAATGTATAAGCCACCCACCACAAGCCGCCGGAAGCGGTGTGGATTGGATAATAGGAGAGAACATTGGAAACGGTGATCTCCTCATGGTAGAGATACATTTGCAGAATAATCACAATGCGGAACGCCACAAACTGCCAGATCACAATATCCATCGAGTTCCTGCCCAGATAGCTCAGCAGAGATTTCAGCATGACGGCTGGCTTTTCCTCACGGCCGTCCAGCACCTTGGAAAAGTAGATCACCCCGTAGGATGCCAGAAACGCGCCGAGAAAAAAGGTCAGCGTATGCCCATATTCGTCCTTCCCCATATTCGCCCAGTTGTACCGTGCAAAGAGCAGAAAGGCCAGGACACTGGCTACAGCCGCAATGGCATATTCTCCGCGCAGCAGCGTTTTGTCTATCCCATGCTTTCTGCAAAAAACGCCCACCGCGAAGAAAAAGCTCAGCACAAAGGTTCTGCTCAACAGATACTTTAAATTGACCTCAAAGGCCATTGTAGCCAGCGCGGCGAAAAAGAACAGCAGGAAGAAATCCTTGGTCTTCGACTCCGGCAGACTGTAATCCAGCAGCTTGTAGAGAACGGATATCAGCAGCAGCGCGCCTAAAAACCAGGTTGCACCCAGAAATTCCCCGGATTTGCTGAGCGTCAGCGCCACCAGAAAAAGCTGCCTGGCTGTCTTTGCTATACCGTCGTATATATATATATATATATACGCTTATATATGTTCATTCCGGTACAGAACAGGGCGTTCCAGAACACAAAGGGAATATACAGCGTCTGGATTTTCCGCTTCACATAGGTCCCCGGCGGTGTGCTGGCATTGTAGAGCAGCCCGGAAATCAGGAAAAAGAGGGGCATGTGGAACAGATACATATACTTACTGAACGGTGCCTTCGCGTGGGCATACACCACGCAGAAAATACCGATTCCTTTGGCAATATCATAATAGCCGATTCTCTTTTCCGCCATAAATCCCCTTCTCTTTCCGCCAGATGATCGCCGACACATCTCTCAATATTCACGCAAATCACGCTGTGTTTCTTTTATTATACAGCAAAACCATATTCTGTCAAGAAACCGGCACATACTCCCCCCTGCCGCGGCGGGGGGAGTTTTGTCAAATTGGGGTTTGGTGAAGTAAAAGAGCGCCCGATTGAGCGTATAACCTAAAAAGGAAAGGGGCTGTTGCAAAATAGTAAACCCGTAGGGGCGGCTATTAGCCGCCCGCCGACTTTCGGGACAGAGCGCATCCATCAAATGCGCAATTCCGTGAGATCGCGGGCGGCTGGTAGCCGCCCCTACAAAAATGCTTATTTTGCAACAGCCCCCTCCTTTTTTGAGGGTATACGTTCAACCGGGCACACAATTACTTCCACAAACCCCAATTTATAAAACACATCCCCAATTTCATTCTTAAAATTTCCAAAACCCTCTTGACAAATCCGATCTAATGAGTTAAACTTTCTCCATAAGGTTTAACGTGTTAATCCTATTTTGAACAAACAGAAAGGACTGACCCCTATGAAACGATTCTGCATTCTGCTCTCCGCCCTGCTGCTGCTCACCGGCTGCGCCGCTGCTCCTGTGGAAAGCAGCGAGCCCCAGATGCCGCCCACGGTAGTGGAAACCCCAACGCCCCCAACCTTTCCCACGGAAACCACCCAGCCCCCGGAGACTGTGGAGGCCGTCCCGGTAGAAACTCCGGTCACCTCGGTGATCACCGGGGCTCAGAAGACGGTCAACGTCTCCACGGTGGACGAGTTCCTGGCGGCCCTGGCCCCGGATACGGAGATTGTGCTCCAGGCGGAGCTGCTGGACCTGAGCACCGCCACTGGCTACGGGGAAACCGGCGGCGAATACTACCGCTGGCAGGAGGAATTCGATGGGCCCTCGCTGTACATCACCAATCTTACCAACCTGACCATCCGCTCCGATGTGTCGGACCGAACCGCTCGAACCGTTTCCGCCACCCCCCGCTATGCCAACGTCATCAACTTTGAAAACTGCGCCAACCTCTGGCTCTACGGCTTCACCGCCGGGCACACCAAGGAGCCGGGCTCCTGCATCGGCGGCGTCATCGGCCTGTGGAACTGTCAGGATGTGCTGATCGAAGGCTGCGGGCTCTTCGGCTGCGGCATCTACGGTGTTATGGCCTATTCCAGCAAGGATATTCAGATTGCGAAGGACGAGATCTACGAGTGCAGCCAGGGCGGTCTCTGCCTGACGGACTGCAAGGATGTGTTCGTCACCGATACCACCTTTCGGGACCTGGGGGGCCGCACCTATTCGCTCTACGAATGCGAGAACATCCTGGAGGACGGTGTGGAAGTCGACCCATTCCAATAAAGGAGGAACCCCTATGGAAACCCCGAAAATCTTTGACAGTGAGTATAAATTCTGCCTGCTGCTGTGGGATGTGGAGCCCATCAACTCCACCCAGCTGGCGGCCCTGTGCAAGGAGCGTCTGGGCTGGTCCAAGGCGACCACCTACACCGTGATCCGCCGCCTCTCCCAGCGGGGCATTGTAAAAAACGAGAACGCCACGGTCTCCTCTCTGGTGAGCAAGCAGGAGGTCCAGCGCTCCCGCATCCAGAAAATGGTGGACGAGACCTTTGAGGGCTCCATGCCCGCCTTTCTCGCCGCCTTTTCCGGCGGCAAGCGGCTGACCCGTCAGGAGGTAGACCAGCTGCAAGCCATGATCGACCGCTATCAGGAGGAGGAGCCATGAACCATCTGCTGACCGGGCTTCTGACTGCCAGCATCCAGGGCAGCATCGTGATTCTTGCGGTGCTGGTGCTGCGGCTGGTGCTCTACCGAACCCCAAAGAAATATATCTGCCTGCTGTGGATGCTGGCAGGCCTGCGGCTGCTGCTGCCCATCCCCATTGAGAGCAGCCTGAGCCTCCAGCCCAGCGCCATCACCCTGCCCGCCGGGTGGAATGTGGGGCCGGTGCTCTGGATTGTCTGGCTGGTTCTGGCCCTGGGGATTTTAGGCTACAGCGTCCTTTCCTATCTGCACCTGAAGCGCCTGGTGCTGGACGCGGTGAAGGTTCCCGGCGGCTGGGAGTCGGACCGGATTGAGACCGCCTTTGTGCTGGGCTTCCTGAAACCCAAAATCTACATCCCTGCGGGCATGTCCCCGGAGACTCGAAAGCAGATTCTGGCCCACGAGCGAACCCATCTGGACAAAGGGGATCACTGGATCAAGCTCATCGGCTTTCTGGCGCTGGCCCTGCACTGGTTCAATCCCCTGGTGTGGCTGGCCTACTATTTCTTATGTAAGGACATCGAACTGGCCTGCGATCAGCGGGTGGTGCAGTTCATGGAGCTGCCGGAGCGGAAGGCCTACTCCTCTGCCCTGCTGCAATGCAGCACCAACCGGGTACACTACGCCGCCTGCCCCGTGGCCTTTGGGGAGGTCAGCGTAAAGTACCGGATTCGCTCCGTGCTGAACTACCGCAAGCCCAGCTTCTGGGTAGGGCTGCTGGGGGTACTGGCCGTGGCCTTTACGGCGGTGTGCCTGGGTACCAGCCCCGCGTCCCAGGACCCGGAGGCAGCGCTGCTGCAAGCCTCCCAGGAGGACCCCGCCAGCTTCACCGTCACCACAGCCCCGGCCTCCCCGGAAAATCCAGATTGGGACATGAGCCTCACCCTAATCCCGGACTCCAACCAGGGCGGAACCCTCACCTGTCTGGCAGGGCCCCAGTTGGCAGACTTTGCACAGGAGATCACCGCCCAGTCTGCCGCCCTGGAGCATTGGGACGGTCAACAGTGGAATGCCCTGTCTCTGATTGGGGAACCAATGAAGGTCTGGTTCAGCATTTACAACGACCCGGACCAGGTGTTCTACTGGTCTCCCTACATAACAGAGCTCCGTTGGACATCCAGTTATGGTGCACTGACCGCCGGAGACTATCAGCTGCGACTGGACTTGGCGGCAGACGACGGCAGCACCGGAACTTTCTATGTCCCCTTCCACATCTACCGGGCGCAGTTGACCAGCACCCAGGAGGCCGCCGTTGCCCGGTGCAAAAGCGCTTTGAGCGAATTGCGGCTGGGCAGCTACGCCATCGCCCTGTATGAAACCGCCCCCAACGGGCAGATTCAGATGACCGAGACCATCCGAAGGACTGGAAACACCCAGGAAGTGAATTTCTACCGGGGCCAGTACCGCATCTCCGGCGGTGTCTCGGAAGACGGAATTCTGCCGGATGGGGACAGCTGGGCGGAGCCCTTCTCCCTGGATCAAAACCGAAGAATTCTCTTCCCGGAGGGCCAGTCGGTAATCTCCGACCAGGAAATTGTCTTCCGCTCGGTGTGGGCCGATGTGCAGGGCAATCCCTGTCAGGGCACCAGCACCTACCGGTTCTCCGAGGATGGGAAGCTGAGCTACGCCGCCTGTGAAACCGTCACCACCCTGCCTGACGGCACCCAAAGCACCCACTGCAATCAGATGGAGCTTACCTCTGTACCCACCTATCGGATGCTGGAACCTACGCTGGCGACCACCGACAGCTTCACCGCCCAGGAAAACTCCCCCTGGGGCATCTTCTTCCGGGTGGATGACGACCTGCTGACCCCCGGCGGCGGCGAGGTCTGGCTGGCCAGCGGCACCGTTGGCGTTTCCAACGACACCACCGATGGGCAGTACTGGCTGGAACAGGTTCAGCTCAAAAACCACAGCCCCAGCTGGGTCCGCCTGGGGGACGAAACCACCACCGGCTCCCTGGGCAGCGTCTCCCTCCGGGCCCAGACGCAGATGTTCCAGGTGGACTGGACGGGCATTTACGGCCAGCTGGAAGCCGGGACCTACCGCATGGGTCTGCACTTCTACCGGGGCGGTGAGAGCATCATCCAGTACGCCGATTTCGAGATTTCCGCCCCCGGCGGCATCTATGGCGAGGGCGGTGAGGAGGCCATTGCCCGGGTGGATGCTGCCCTCGATAAGCTCCGCACCGGCAGCTACAACGTGACAAAATACGAACACCGCACCGTTCTGGGCCAGGACATGGCCTTTGAACGGGAGCACATCTGGCGCTCCGGGGACAAAATGGCCGTCCGCTTCCTGCCGGACTACGGCAGTCCCAACGAATTTGTGGCCGATGCCAATGACGAATTCTATTCCGACTGGATGAAGCGGAATCTCTTCGACAGTCCCTATGAGAACATCTACTTCCCGGAGGGCTACAGTGTCATCTCCCCGGAGGAGATCACCTTCCTGCAAAGCTTCGGCTCCGAAAGCCTGGATTTCTTCTGCTCCGTCTACACCTACCGCTTCGATACCCAGGGAAACCTGACGGAGATCCGGCAGGGATATACAGGCACGGACTACTATGTCGTCTACACCCTGCACCCCGTAGATGAAGCCGAGATCGCGGCAAAAATCGCCGCGTTCCAGAAGGCTGAATAATCCAGCCGCCCGCCGGTTTCGGCGGGCGGGTTTTTTACTTTTCCCCTTCCGCACCGCTTTTTCGGCCCAATCCCCCTGAATAGTAAAGATATTGATAAATTTCTCTCATATACGCCTTTCGTTCCTTTCTTCCTCCTAATTTTTGAGAATTGTATACAATATACTATAACAGTTCAATATTTTTCGCAAATTCCCCAGTTTCCTTACAATTATTTAAGGTTCAAACCCCGACATTTCCGCTGGATTTGGATGTATTGTGTACAAAATATGGATGATTTGTGAACATCGTGAAATTTTGGATTGGTTTTTTGTGTACTTTATCCATTGATTTTATGCACCAAAGGGATAATAATTAGGTATCGAAGGGGCGGATTCTGCCCGTTCAAAAATTTCATATTCATTAAGGAGGAGTCCAAATGATTAGCTTTTTGCTCTGCCTGGCAATTCTGATCGCGGGGTACTTCTTCTACGGCAAAGTCGTAGAAAATACCTTCGGACCGGATGACCGCGAGACCCCCGCTGTGCGTATCAACGACGGCGTGGACTATGTGGTTCTGCCTCAGTGGAAGCTGTTCATGATCCAGCTGCTCAACATTGCGGGCCTCGGCCCCATCTTCGGTGCCCTTAGCGGCGCTCTGTGGGGACCCATCGTGTTCCTGTGGATCACCTTCGGCACCATCTTCGCCGGCGGCGTCCACGACTATTTCTCCGGCATGCTGTCCGAGCGTAACGACGGCGTGTCCATCTCCGAAATCTCCGGCATCTACCTGGGCAAGACCATGAAGAACGTCATGCGTGTCTTCAGCGTCGTGCTGCTGGTTATGGTCGGCACCGTCTTCGCGGTGGGCCCTGCCGGTCTGCTGCAGCTGCTGTGCGCCAACGCCCCCGGCATTCTGAGCAGCAAGATGTTCTGGCTGATCCTGATTCTCATCTATTACTTCATCGCCACCTTCCTGTCCATTGACAAGCTGATCGGCAAGGTCTACCCCGTCTTCGGTATCTGCCTGATCGTCATGGCTGTTGGCGTGGCCCTGGGTATCTTCACCAAGGGCTATGAGATTCCCGAAATCTGGAACAACTTTACCAACATGCATCCGCAGGGCACCCCCATCTGGAGCTTCATGTTCATTACCGTGGCCTGCGGCGCTATCTCCGGCTTCCATGCCACCCAGAGTCCTCTGATGGCCCGCTGCCTGAAGAGCGAGAAGCAGGGCCACTTCGTATTCTACGGCGCCATGGTTTCCGAAGGCATCATCGCCCTGATCTGGGCTACCGCCGGCTGCGCCCTGTACACCGGTGAAGAGCTGCTGGCCCTGGGCGGCGGCGGTTCCACCGCTGTTTATGACGTCTGCAAGAAGACCATGGGCGGCATTGGCATTGCCCTGGCCATGCTGGGCGTTATTGCCTGCCCCATCACCTCCGGCGACACCGCCTTCCGGTCCGCCCGTCTGGTGCTGGCCGACTGGTTCCATCTGGATCAGAAGCAGTGGAAGAACCGTCTGCTGCTGTGCGTTCCCGTGCTGGGCATCGGTGCCATCCTGGGCATCGGCAACGCTCTGGGCAAGATCGACTACACCATCATCTGGCGGTACTTCAGCTGGACCAACCAGACCCTGGCTATGATCGTTCTGTGGGCCGCTTCCATGTTCCTGTTCTATGAGAAGAAGAACTACTGGATCACCGCCGTGCCCGCCACCTTCATGACCGCCGTGTCCATCACCTACTTCATGCTGGGCAACGAGTGCCTGGGCCAGTTCCTGAACAAGGGCGGCGTTTACAACACCGCGCTGGCTTACCCTGTGGGCATCCTGGCGGCTGCTCTGTTCCTGGGCATCTTCGTCTACAGCATCAAGAAGCGTGACGTGCATCCCCAGTACGAGACCCTGGGCAAGTAATCCAAATCCATAATCCATAAAAGGTGGGGGAGGCAGCTTCCCCACCTTTTCCATTAGAATCGCGAGGTATCCCATGATTTTTACACCTACCCAGCTGGGCAGCACCACACTGGACAAGCCCACGCTCACCGTCGATAAAAAATTCTGCAAGCACTTCGGCCCCTGCGGTGTGGGTGACGAAGCCATCTACTTAAACAGCTTCTACATTGACAGGCGCTATTATGTCGCCCTGAAGTCCCTCCGTCGGATCTTCAAGCGGGTGGCCATGAGCAAGGGCGGCTTCTCCGGCAAGGGTGTCTTCGGCGCCATCCCCTATCTGGTGGTGGAGCTGGACAACGGCACCGTAAAGCAGTGCAACTTCAAGTATGAGCAGGATGTGGACATGATGATCGCCCATATTTCCGCCATGCTCCCCGATCTGCCCACCCACAGCGTGGAGGCGGAGCGGAAGCTGCGGGAAAAAGAGGCCGCCAGAGAGGCAAAGTACCTGAAGGAGCTCACCCCCAAGGCCCAGAAGACCCGGGAGGAGCTGGAGGGGGCCAAGGCCTATCTTGCCGGCTTCCCGGAGCAGACGGCCCGGCTCTCCGCCGCCGCCAAGCAGAAGCGCAGCTCTGACCGCACCGTCCCCGCCTATCGCTGGGTAGCCCTGGCCATCATCCTGGCCGGCATCGTGGCCCTGTGCTATGGCGTGTATGTTCTTGTAAAGGGTGACAGCACCGGCCTGTACTTTACCCTGCTGGGTCTTGCGGTGACCTTCCTCTTCTCCGGCACCCAGGTACTGCCCACCGCCCGAACCAACAAAAAGGCGGTCACCGCCGCCTGGGAGGAATCTATTCAGGATATGGAGAAGTGCCTGCCCCAGGACTTCCCTCTCCCCGCCCGCTACGCCCACCCCATCGTCCTGGACCGCATGATCCGCGTCCTCCGCGAGGGCCGCGCCCAGACCGCCAAGGAGGCCCTGGCCGTGGTCAAAGAGGACCTGAAAAAGCTGAATTCCTCCGTCCAGGTGGACCAGGAGGAATACGATGAAGTGGTAGCGGTAAAGCCCATGTTCCTGTTGCAGGAGTATAAGTAGAGAACAGCAAATTGGGGGTTGTATAACTGCCCGGTTGAACGTATACCCTAAAAAAGGAAGGGGGCTGTTGCAAAATAGGCATTTTCGTAGGGGCGGCTACCAGCCGCCCGCGATCTGACGGAATTGCGCGTTTGATCGATACGCTCTGTCCCGAAAGTCGGCGGGCGGCTAATAGCCGCCCCTACGGGTTTGCTATTTTGCAACAGCCCCGTTTCCCTCCGGGGATATACGTTCATCCAGGCACTCTATCATTTCGGCAAACCCCAATCTGTCACATCCACGCCCAAAATACTACGGCCCGCCCCCATCATCCGGAGCGGGCCGTTTGTGTTTTCGTTGTTTTATTTCTGCCCGTTATACCAATCCAGCACTGCCCCCAGCTGGTCCGGGCCGACCCGCTGGCCGCCGTGCTGCATCAGCTCCAGCACATCGTCCTCCTCCGGGGTGCGCTGGGTCTTGGCGGCAAGGCGTTTGCCCGCTGTCTTCACCACCAGCACCATCAGAAAGTGGTACAGACCGTGGAGCTTGTTAAGATCAAAGCCGCCCTGTAAGGTAAATACCGGGATCTCCTCCGGGACATTCATCTTCCCGCGCACGCTGTCCGCCTGGGTCCCGGTCTGCCACATGCCGACCCCGCAGAGGGCCCGGACACGGTAGCGCTTCGCCGCGGCCCCATAGCCCTTGACAGACCCAGCCATAATCCAGCCGAGGTAGATAATCTCCGCTCCGTCCGGAACAGCCTTCTCCGCCTCCGCCAGCGAGTAGACCGGCAGCCCCGTCTTCTCCGCAAGCAGCCGCGCGTAGCGCTCCGTGCTGCCAGTGTTGCTGGTATAGAGAATCGCTTTCATACAGACACCCCTCCAAAAATACGCTATTGTTTTTCCCGCGGCTCCATTGCCGCTGGCTTTATCACAAGTATAGCACGCCAAGCTAAAAGAGGAAAGAGAGAATTGGGGGCCCATTCGGGCAGCAAAAAAGGGGCTGTTGCAATACGCAACGGCCCCAGTGAAATTCAATCCGCGATTGGACGAAATCGCCTGTTCCGGACGGTTGTGGTGTCCCTGCGGGACAATGAAAAATACGATGGGTGCGTCGCAGTTCATTTTGCAACGCACCCAAAAATGCTTATTTATTCCGCAGGGTAAAAGGCATCCTTGCCCAGACCGCAGGTGGGACACACCCAATCTTCGGGTACATCCTCCCAGGCTGTGCCGGGGGCTACACCGTTTTCGGGGTCGCCCAGGGCAGGGTCATAGACATAGCCGCAGGGGCACTCGTATTTCATCGGAAAGCCTCTCTTACTTGAAGTACCGCTCCAGCAGGCCCTTCAGAGCCTTGCCATGACGGGCCTCGTCCTTGGCCATTTCGTGGACGGTGTCGTGGATGGCGTCCAGGCCGTTCTTCTTGGCGCAGGCGGCCAGGTCGAACTTGCCCTGGGTGGCACCGAACTCGCAGTCAACGCGCCATGCCAGATTCTTCTTGGTAGAGGCGGTCATGTTGGGCTCCAGGGTAGAACCCAGCATCTCGGCGAACTTGGCGGCGTGCTCGGCCTCCTCGTAAGCGGCCTTCTCCCAGTACAGGCCGATCTCAGGATAGCCTTCCCGATGGGCCACACGGGCCATGCACAGGTACATACCCACCTCGCTGCACTCGCCGGTGAAGTTGGCCTTCAGCTGCTCCAGGATATATGCCTTGTCTTCGGCGGAAATGTCGGGGTTGTTGGCAACGGTCTTCTCATAGATGCCCAGCTCATGCTCGGCAGCCAGCTTGTTCTCTTCCATGACCTTGAACTTGGAACCGGGAACCTTGCAGACGGGGCAGACGAAGCCTTCGGGCATAGCCTCAGCTTCCAGAACATAACCGCAGACGGGGCAGACAAATTTCTTCATAGTGTAATCCTCCATTTTGATTTTGTATATTTGTTGATTGTTACGCAATGCTTGTATCACTTTCCGTAAGGCTGCCGGGCCTTTGCAGGCAGTCCCGGCAGACTCCGGTGAAAGTCAGTTGGGTCTGATCGATGCGGCAGCCTAAGTGCCTGGCATAACCGCTGTAGTCCGGCTGCTCCACCTGGGAAACATCCTGCACAGCGCCGCATTCGGTGCAGATAAAATGCACATGGGGCTCTATATTCCCATCGAACCGCTCCACACCGTTTACCGTTGCCACACTGGCGATAATCCCCTGGCTCCTAAACAGGGCCAGATTCCGATAGACGGTGGCGAGAGAGATATCCGGCTGCTCCGCCTGGAGCATCTGGTACAGCGTCTCCGCGCTGGGGTGGGCAGTGGTCCCCCGAAGGCAGGCCAGGATGGCATTCCGTTTGCGAAACTGTTTCGTTTGCTCCATGGAATTCCTCCTTCTGTCTTCTCGCTTTTATTTGCGAGTGATTATCATTTACGTTATTAATATAGCACGGGGTCGTTCGTTTGTCAAGGGGAATTTTTTGATTTTGTAAATTGGGATTTGTCAAACTGATAGAGTGCCCGGTTGAACGTATACCCCCGGAGGGAAAGGGGCTGTTGCAAAATAGCAAACCCGTAGGGGCGGCTATTAGCCGCCCGCCGACTTTCGGGACAGAGCGTATCGATCAAACGCGCAATTCCGTCAGATCGCGGGCGGCTGGTAGCCGCCCCTACGAAAATGCCTATTTTGCAACAGCCCCCTTCCTTTTTTAGGGTATACGTTCAACCGGGCAGTTATACAAACCCCAATTTGTCCACTTTCCCCTACACATTCAAACCCCGAACCTCCCGCAAAAATCTGTGGGAAGCTCGGGGTTCTTTTTATTCTTCAAAATCCTTCAAATACACCCCAACCGACCGGGTCATTTCTCCGGAAAAGGCGGAATTGTATTTTCTCGCGCAGAAGGCGCGCATATAGGCTCCGTATTCCTTTTCCCCTCCCTGATCGAACAGGGCCCCGCGGTCCTCCGGGGTCTGGTCCGGGTAGCGGTCTATGGAGACGATCTGCTGGTTCCCCGCCGTGGGGGCCTGGGCGGCGGCCTCCAGGATTGCGTTCCGGGTCTCCTCCGGAATGGGTTCCCCCGTAAAGGCCCGGACGGAGCGCCGCTGCCGCAGCTGCTCCAGCACCCCATTCTCACAGCACATGGGTATATCCTGCCAGCACCAGGATGGAGTTGTAGACCCCGTCAATGTGGCTGCGCTCATAGCCGTGGGAGGCATAGACCCCCGCGCCGATCAGGCCGTGGCGAATGTCATGGCCCGCCCGGAGGGTGGCCTCCACATCGGAGCCGTAGTGGGGGTACACGTCCACGGCATAGTCCGCCCCGGTGCGCTTGGCGGCATCAATCAGGCCGGACACCACATCATAGCTGTAGGGCCCGCCGGAATCCTTGGCGCAGATGGACACCTGCCGCTCGGTGCAGTCCAGCCCATCGCCCACGCAGCCCATATCCGCGGAAATGGCCTCGGTAACCCCCTGAGGCACGGAGGCGCTGCCGCCATGGCCCACCTCTTCATAGACCGTAATGTGGGCATAGATTTTCCGCTCCGGCTGGATGCCGCTGTCCTTCAGGTACTTGGCAAAGCCCAGCAGGATGCCCACAGACAGCTTGTCATCCAGGAACCGGCTCTTGAGATATCCCGCCGCGGTGCGCCGGGTCCGGGGATCAAAGCAGACAATATCCCCGATGGAGATGCCCAGATTCTTCACATCCTGGGCGTTTTTCACGTCCTCGTCCAGCACCACCTCCATGGTATCGAAGGTGCGCTTGGTGTCGGCATAGCTGCCGTTGACATGGACGGAGGCATCCGCCAGCTGACAGGTGCCCTCATAAACCCTGCCGTCCCGGGTGTAGACCCGGACGTTTTCCGCCTCAGCGTTGTTGGCGCTCATGCCCCCCAGGTTGGTCAGCTTCAGCCGCCCGCTGCCCTTGATCTGGCAGACCATGGCCCCCAGGGTGTCCGTATGGGCCTCCAGCAGCAGGGCATCCTCGGTGTTCTTTCCGCCCAAGTCCGCCAGCACGCCGCCCTTGGTGGTGATGCGGGCCGGGCAGCCCAGGGTCTCAAAGGCCGCCTTTACCCATTTTGCCGCCTCCGCCGTAAAGCCGGAGGGAGAATCAATCCTCAGCAGGGCCTCCGTCTGCGACCATGCGAAATCCGCGTAGCTTCTGTCAATCATCATAACTGCCTCCCAGTAAAATATAATGCCATACACCGGCCACTTCCCGCATAAAATGATTCACCTTTTGAGAAAAGCGGGAGGTTTTCGCCGGAATTCCCACAAACTCCACCCCATTTTTCCGGGCAAACAGGCTGGCCCGGTACAGGTGGTATTCGCTGGACAGCACCCCCAGCCGGGTGGGCCGGGTGCCGGTGTTCTGCTCGATTAAATCCAGACTGTAGTGGATGTTCTCCCAGGTGGATTCCGCCCGGTCCTCCGTCCAGATTCGGTCCGGGTCGATGCCCAGATTGGTCAGCTCCACATACATGCAGATGGCCTCGCTGATGGGCTCATCCTTGCCCTTGCCGCCGGACACCACCGCGATGGTATTGGGGTGGGCCTCCAGATAGTCCCGGGCGGCATAGATGCGGTCCCAGAGGGACACCGACGGGCCGTCATCCCGGACCTTGGCCCCCAGCACCACTACATAGTCCACATCCTGCTCCGGGCTTCCGAAGCTGGCGTGAATGATGATGCCCTCCGTCACGGCGCAGACCAGCAGTCCCACCGCCAGCACCGCCGTCACACAGATTGTGGTCACCCTGGCAAATTTAGGGAACCGCTGCCCCACAAAGGGCATCCCCACATAAAAGAGAATCACCGCCGCCAGACACAGGCACACCAGCGCCGTAAAGCTGTAGCCCGGCAGGACAAATTTGCAGAAATAAAAGATCACACCCAGCGGCACCAGCAGCCACAGTGGCCAGAGACGAGGGGATTTTTTGGGTTGTTTCATAATGACTCCTGTCTGATAAATTGGGGGTGTGGAAGAGCCCCGTTGAACGTATACCCCCGGGGGGAAACCCCCAACCTTCCCCTTCTTAGATTGTCAAGTCAAGTGCAACACCGTATCAAAGAAGACCTCATAGGGAGATTTCCA
>CAKTJX010000030.1 GCA_934569045.1 uncultured Oscillospiraceae bacterium | reverse complement strand
CTGGAAATCTCCCTATGAGGTCTTCTTTGATACGGTGTTGCACTTGACTTGACAATCTAAGCTGGGGAAGGTTGGGGCTTCCTTTTTAGGGTATACGTTCAACTGGGCGCTCTATCAATTTGACAAATACTAATTTATAGACTTTCAACACCCTTATTATACACCCATCCCCGCCCATAATCCAGAGGAAAACGAAAAACGCCCCGGCACGGTTTCAATCCGTTCCAGGGCGTAAAAAACACTTACGCGTCCGCTTCCTCTGGCTCCGGCAGAAGGTCTGTCATGCTCTTCAGGCTGATGGCCAGGGTGGACATATTGTGGGCCAGGGCGGAGGTGGTGGGGGGCAGGATGCCGACCAGGCCTAGGCCGATGAGGCCGCAGTTGAAGCCGATGATGAACCGGTAATTCCGGTGAATCCGGCGCATCAGAGCGGTGCTGAGCTGCTGCAGGGTTACCAGGGCCCGCAGATCGTTGGAGGCCACGGTGATGTCCGCAATCTCCTGGGCAATGGCGGCACCGGTGGAAATGGCAATGCCTACGTCCGCCTCCGACAGGGCGGGGGAGTCGTTGACGCCGTCGCCCACCATGATCACCGTGTGGCCCTGGGACCGGGCCTGACGGATGAAGGCGGCCTTGTCCTCCGGCAGAACCTCCGCGTGGAACTGATCCACGCCTACGGTCTCTGCTACAGACTGGGCGGTGCGGCGGTTGTCACCGGTCATCATGACCACGTTGGAGATGCCGCAGCGGTGCAGGGCCTGAATGGCCTCCTTCGCCTCCGCGCGCAGGGGATCGGAAATGCAGATCACCGCTGCCAGCTCGCCGCCGATACACAGGTACAGGTGGGAATAGCTGGGGTCCAGGCTCCGGAACAGCCCCTCATCTCCCTCGGGAATCCGGCAGTGCTCGTCCTCAAAGACGAAGTGGGCGCTGCCGATGAGCACCTTTTCGTCCTCAACCATGCTGGAAATGCCGTGGGCCACGATGTACTGAACCTGGGAATGGTACTCCTGGTGGTCCAGTCCTCTGGCCTTGGCCTCCTCCACCACGGCGTTGGCCATGGAGTGGGGGTAGTGCTCCTCCAGGCAGGCGGCCAGCCGGAGCATTTCGGATTCCTGACGGCCGCCGAAGGGCACCACCTGGGCAACCTTGGGGGTGGCGTAGGTCAGGGTGCCGGTTTTGTCAAAGACGATGGTATCCGCCGCCGCCAGGGCCTCCAGGAACCGGCCGCCCTTGACGGAGATGTGGAATTCCGCGCACTCCCGCATGGCGGACAGCACCGCAATGGGCATGGCCAGCTTCAGGGCGCAGGAGAAGTCCACCATCAGCACGGCCAGGGTCTTGGTGGTGTTGCGGGTGATCAGATAGGTCAGGGCCGTGCCGCCCAGGGTGTAGGGCACCAGCTTGTCCGCCAAGTGGGAGGCGTTGGCCTCAGCGGTGGATTTCAGCTTTTCGGAGTCCTCGATCATTTTTACGATCCGGTCATACCGCCCGCTGCCCAACTCCTTTTCCACCTGGATGACGCACTCGCCCTCTTCGGCCACGGTGCCGGCGTAGACCAGGCTGCCCGGGCGCTTGGCCACGGGCTGGGATTCTCCTGTCATGGAGGCCTGGTTTACCATAGCCTCGCCGGAGACAACCTTGCCGTCCAGCGGAATCAGACTGCCGGTGCGCACCACGATGCGGTCGCCCAACTTCACCTGGCCGATGGGCACCAGCACCTCTTCTTCTCCGGTCTGGAGCCACACATTGTCCACCTGCAGCGCCATGGCCCCAGCCAGATCGGCAACGGACTTCTTATGGGTCCACTCCTCCAGAATTTCGCCCAGCCGCAGCATGAACATGACGGAACCGGCGGTGTCGAAATCCCGGCGGACGATGGACACGGTAACGGCGGTGGCATCCAGCACGGCCACGGTCAGATGCCCGTGGAACAGGGCCCGGAGACCTTCCCGAATATATTTCCAGGATTTGACCAGGGTGATGGCGGCAGCCACGGGCAGCGGCAGGAAGAGCTTGTTGAACACCCTGCGGCACACGGTCATGGACAGCTTGTCCTCAAATTCCCGGTTCAGGGCCCGGGAGGTGTGGTCAGGCACCAGATCCATGGCCTCCGCCCGGTCAAAGGCAAATTGGGCCAGGGCGGTGACTACGTCGCTTCGGCTGCCCCGGTAGACGATCACCGCGTCCTGGGTCCGGTCATAGACCGTGACGGCGGTGACACCCGATACATTCTTCAAATAGTATTCCAGCACATCCGCCTGGCGCAGGGTCATCCGAACGCAGTTCAGATGGACCCGGAGTCGGCCGCTGGATTCATGCATAATTTTACACTTCATGTTTTTTGGTCCTCTCATAGGGAAAGCGCTGACAAAGGGTTTTGTCAGCGCTTTCGGGGGTGCTTATTCCGCGGCTTCTTCCACGGGGGCATCCGCGATGACGGCAGCAGCCTCTTTCTGAGCCCGGGACTCATTGATATCCTGCGCATCGGCGTAAACATCCTGCGCACCCTCCCGGACGGCGGTAACCGTCTGCATAATGCTGTCCTTTGCCCGCAGGACGGCAGCGGTGGTGTGGGCGTAGAGCTTCTGGGCGTCCTTGCTGGTGAGCAGCTTCAGACCGGCAGTACCGAACAGAACGCCGGCGCCGAACAAACCGATTTTCTTCATAATGGAATCCTCCAATCCTTGTTTCGTGCGGTTAGCATACGCTAAACCACTGCCCAAAATATAGCACTGCCTTTTCTAAAAATCAACAGTTTTTCCGCCTATTTCCAAAAGTTGTAGAAATTGCTCCGAATTCCGGCGGGGAAGGGCATGAAAAGTTATAAAATGACAAAGCCCCCTTCCTTGCGGGAATGGGGCGGGCGTGCTATAATGGAGGCAGACTTTTTACAGGAGGCTTTTACCATGGCAGTAAAACAGACAGCGGGCAGAGACGCCCTGGGGGAATTCGCGCCCAAGTTCGCGGAGCTCAATGATGACGTGCTGTTCGGCCAGGTGTGGAGCCGGGAGGACAAGCTCTCCCTGCGGGACCGCAGCGTGGTTACGGTGGTGGCGCTGATGGCCCAGGGACTGACGGATTCCTCCTTCCGGTATCACCTGGAATCCGCCAAGAAGAACGGGGTTACGAAAACCGAGATTGCGGAGATTCTGACCCACGCGGCTTTCTACGCCGGCTGGCCCAAGGCCTGGGCGGCCTTCCGCATGGCGAAAGAGGTGTGGGGAGAGGAATAAAACGGTTTATTCCCCCTCCCGGAATTGCAGATAGTCCAGAAATTGGAGGGCCGCCGGCGGAAGGCGGCCCTCCTCAGTTCTGTTTCTTCTTCTCCCCCTTATGGGGCAGGAACTGGATTTCCGGCATGGCCAGGTTGTCGTAGAGGATGCTGACGGGGGCCTCCTCGGTTTCGTCGGTGTTGTCCACCTCGCCGGTGTGGATTTCGGGGAAGGCCAGGTTTTCGGTGTCGAAGGTCAGGTGCAGCTTTCGTTTCTTCATGGGGTTACCTCTCACAGTAGATTGATGAACAGGGTGACGCAAAGGCTGTTGAGAAAATCGGCAAACATGGAGCCGATGATGGGCACAAGGATATAGGCCTTCACCGAGGGAGCGTATTTTTCCGTGAGCACCTGCATATTGGCCATGGCGTTGGGGGTTGCGCCCATGCCGAAGCCGCAGATGCCGGCGGAGAGCACCGCCGCGTCATAGTTCCTCCGTATATTCAAATTTATTTTATCATAAAACAGCGGGGCAGGAAATGCGAGATTTTTTCTTTTTCGGCAGCGGAGAAATTCTATCTGCATATTTTAAGAATAATTGGTTGCGGTTGCCGGTTGAATAACCGTGTGAAGTGTGCTATAATAGCAAAAATTGTGGCGTCCTGTCCAATGGAACACAGGGGAGGTGCATTGGGTGAAAATCGCGGTGGCTTGCCATAAGCCCTACTGGATGTCGGAGGACCCGGTGTATCTCTATTTGTCTGTGGGGGATGCCCTGCGTTCCACTCCGATTCCCGGCACCGTGCCGGACAGCACCGGGGAGAATATATCCTTAAAAAACGCCTCCTTCTGTGAGCTGACGGGTCTGTACTGGATCTGGAAGAACCTGGACGAGGATATTCTGGGACTCTGCCATTACCGCCGGTACTTCGCCCAGTCCCGGTTCGGGGACAGAAAAGCAAGGATTCTTACCGGGGCCAGAGCCAGAGCGCTGATGGCGGATACCCCGGTTCTGCTGCCGAAAAAGCGGCACTACTGGATTGAGACCAACTATTCCCAGTATGCCCACGCCCACCACGCCATTGACCTGGATAAGACCCGGGAAATTCTGGCTCAGGCTTATCCCGGCTATCTCCCGGCCTTTGATGCCGTGATGGGAAGAACCTCCGGCCATCGGTTCAATATGCTGCTGATGCGGGCCGACGTGCTGGATGCCTACTGTACATGGCTTTTTGACGTGCTGTTCCGGCTGGAGAGCTGCCTGGATATCTCCGGCTATTCCCCGTCAGACAGGCGGGTATTCGGCTATGTCTCCGAGCGGCTGCTGGACGTGTGGCTGGAAACCAACGGCGTTTCCTACCGGGAACTGCCCGTGGTGAATCTGGAAAATCAGCACTGGCTGAAAAAGGGAACCGCTTTTGTGCTGCGGAAGCTCCGGGGCGGGAAAAAGAATGAGAAAGCAAAGGAGCCCGGCGAATGCCCCAGAACATAGAAAAACATTCGGTCGCGGCGGTGGTCGTGACCTATAACCGACTGGCCCTGCTGAAGCAGTGCGTCCAGGCATTGCGGGCCCAGACCCGCGGCTGTGACATTCTGATCGTGGATAATGCCAGCACGGACGGAACTGCCGAATGGCTGGCAGCCCAGCCGGGGCTTTCCAGCCGGAATACCGGCAGCAACCTGGGCGGCGCCGGGGGCTTCAACTACGGAATGCGCTGGGCCGCGGAGGCGGAATATGACTATGTGTGGGTCATGGATGATGACACGCTGCCGAAAGCCGACGCCCTGGAAAAGCTGTTGGAGGCGGATGCGATTCTGGACGGGCATTACGGTTGGCTGAGCAGTAAATGCCTGTGGACAGACGGCTCAATTTGCCCTATGAATGTTCAACGGGCGACGCCCTACAGAGCTGTAAGCGTGGACGGAAAAACGGAAGGGGTCGTTTCGATACAGATGGCCAGCTTTGTCTCGCTGTTCCTGCGCGGGGATACGGTTCAGAAGTATGGACTGCCGATTCGGGATTTTTTTATCTGGGTAGATGACTGGGAATATACACGTAGGATATCCAGAAAAGAATTGTGCTATCTTGTACCGGAGAGCGTTGTGATCCACGCGATGAAAAGCAAGACAATTGTATGCATCGCGACAGAAGAGGAAGCGCGGCTTGCACGCTACAATTACTTTTACAGAAATGACGTGTACCTGTACCGGAGAGAGGGCCTGCGGGGATGGCTGTGGGTGATCACAAAGGATGTTTGGCACTGCCTTCAGGTTTTGCTGAGGGCAAAGTCAGATAGGTTTGGGAGACTCAAGATTATCTGGAACGGGTTTTGGGCGGGGGTGACTTACCTCCCGGAAGTGGAATCGAATCTTTGCGGGGAGAGAAAATACCTGCTGGAAGCAGACGGCGGTGTGAACCCGCAAAAGAACGAGAAAGCAAAGGAGTCCGGCGAATGCCCCAGAACATAGAAAAACATGCGGTTGCGGCGGTGGTTGTTACCTATAATCGCCTGACCCTTCTAAAGCAGTGTGTCCAGGCGCTGCGGGCCCAGACCCGCGGCTGTGACATTCTGATCGTGGACAATGCCAGCACGGACGGAACTGCCGAATGGCTGGCAGCCCAGCGGGCGCTTTCAAGCAGGAATACCGGCAGCAATCTGGGCGGCGCCGGGGGCTTCAACTACGGAATGCGCTGGGCGGCGGAATCAGGTTACGACCAGATCTGGGTTATGGACGATGACACGCTGCCGAAGCCCGATGCCCTGGAAAAGCTGCTGGAGGCGGACACGCTCCTGAAAGGGAATTACGGCTGGCTTTCCAGCGTGGCCCTGTGGACGGACGGCGGCGAGTGCAAAATGAACCGCCAAAAGCTGAAAAAGAGCTACTATGATTACAGCCCCCTTTTAAAGTATGGCCTGGTCCAGGCGGAGCAGGCAACCTTTGTTTCCCTGTTTCTGCGCCGGGAAACAATCCTGCGGGTGGGACTTCCCATTCGGGAGTTTTTTATCTGGGGTGACGATTCGGAATTCACCCGCCGGATTGCGGTGCGGGAGGGAATCCCAAGCTTCGTAGTGGGCGGCAGCCAGGTGGTTCACGCGACAAAGAACAACGAGGGCTCCAATGTTGCCCTGGACGACCCGGAACGGATTGGACGGTACTTTTACGCCTTTCGGAATGAGGCGTACCTATACCGGCAGGAGGGGGCTAAAGGGCGGCTCTTCTGCTTTGCCAAGCGGGGACGGGATTTTCTGCGCATTGTCCGGTACGGGAGACCCATGGGGCCAAGGCTGGGGGTGCTCCTGCGGGGAATGCGGGCAGGCCTGTTTTTCCGCCCAAGGGTGGAGTTTGTTGCGGAACCGGCCCCGGCGGGCGCGGGACAGTAAAGAATGGGTGGCCCCGGACGGCTCACGGTGTCTGGCGGCTGTTTGTGTATCAATGAAAGAAGACAGGAGATAGGATATGATGACGACGGGAACGCAGCCCAAGGTTTCTGTAATTATTCCGGTGTACAATGGGGAAAGAT
The DNA here is from genome assembly GCA_934569045.1 of uncultured Oscillospiraceae bacterium. Taxonomy (GTDB): domain Bacteria; phylum Bacillota; class Clostridia; order Oscillospirales; family Oscillospiraceae; genus Faecousia. The sequence continues at coordinate 24,935 of CAKTJX010000030.1, read as the reverse complement.
TCCTTCTGGAGTGTGTGGAAAGTGTTATTCATCAGACACTGAAAGAAATCGAGATTATTATTGTTGATGATGGTTCAACGGATAGAACGCCGTCGATTATCCGGTCTTTGAAAAAGAAGGGCGGCAGGATTCGTTCGCTGCGCACAGAGCATAGCAATGCCGGAAACGCACGAAATGCGGGTATGAAAATTGCGAAAGGTGACTTTCTGTCCTTCTTGGATGCTGACGATATTTTTGTGCCTGAAATGCTGGAAAAGTGTGCGGCAGTTATGGAGCGAGAAGCATCGGATGTACTTGTCTATGCTGCCAGCGAATTTGATATGCGTACTGGCGCAATAAGACCAATGCCCTGGAGCCTGCGAGTCGACCAGTGCCCCAACCATTCTCCGTTTCATCCAACGGAGATGGCAGAGCTTTTGCTGAATTCCTTCCAGAATTGGCCTTGGAATAAGATGTTCCGCAGAAGTTTCATTGTGGAGCACCATATTGTGTGGCAGAGTGTGATTCGTACCAATGATCTGGCGTTTACCACTCAGGCACTTACACAGGCAGAGAGAATCTCCGTGTTGAATGAAAGCTTTGTAAATTATCGGATTGGCAGCGGAACGAGATTACAGCAGACGAATCACGCATCACCGCTTGCGTTCTGGGATGCTTTCAAGGAAACGAAGAGAAGAATGCAGGAAGACGGCACTTTCCAGACCTATGAAAAATCCTATCTCCGGTCCGCAATGAATGGGATGATCTACAACTATGAATCCATAAAGGATTCGCAGGCGAAGCGCACACTATATGATTACATTCGTGAGCACGCTGAGGCGGATTTCGGATTTTCAAGATTCCCCAGGACGTTCTATTTGGAAAGCGATAAATATGATAAGTATATAAAGATAATTCGGCATATTGATAGTCCTGTTAAGGTGTCTGTGGTGCTCCCGTCGCTGAATGTGGCTCCCTTCATCCGGGAGTGCATCGAAAGTGCCATCAGCCAGACTATGCGGGATATTGAGATCATCTGTGTAGATGCGGGCTCTACGGACGGAACACTGGAAATTTTGGAGGAATATGCCCAAAAGGATTCGAGAATCAAAATTTTGCATTCGCCCGTGAAGAGCTATGGTTACCAGATGAATATGGGCATGGATGCGGCTACCGGGCAGTACTTTGCTATACTGGAAACGGATGATTATATCAAGCCGCTTATGTATGAGGAACTGTATCAATTAGCTGAGGATAACCTCCTTGATATTATTAAACCAGATTATTCGCTTTTTGTTACAGATGAAGAGAACTGGAAGTATTTCAACTACATTGCCATGGTCACGAATCGTGCGCTTGGTCAGTACAATCAGGTTTACACACCTGCGGATAATTTCGGAATTTTTGACTTTAAAAATGTTATTTGGACGGGATTATACGATCTTGCTTTTCTGCGGTCTAACAATATCCGTTTCCATGAATCTCCCGGGGCCTCCTATCAGGACAACGGCTTCTGGTTCCTGACCATGTGCCAGGCGAAGCGGCTGATGTATTTCGAGCGGGACTACTACATGCTCCGCCGGGATAACCCCGATTCTTCGGTGCACTCCAAGGGAAAGGTCTTCTGCATGTGCGATGAATATGCGTACATCCGGGAGGAGCTGCGGAAAAAGCCGGAGTTGGAAGAGAAGTTTGCACCGCTGCTTGCACGTTATCGGTTCAGAAACTATGAGTGGAACTATGAGCGAATCGGAGATGAATTCAAGGACCTGTTCCTGGAACGCTTCGCAAAGGATTTCCGGGAGCTGATGGAGCAGGGCGAAATCCGCGGGGAGTACTTCAACATGGAGGAGAGCATCCGCCTGCGCATGATTCTGGAGAATCCCGATGCCTACAAGTTTCACAGGCTTTCTGTGGAAAACCGGGAGTATATCAAAACCTGGACCCCGGATTTGGGCCAGCGCAGGCAGAGTGACCTGGAAAAAACGCGGTATGATCTGGACTGCGTCCATCAGTCCCACTCCTTCCGGATTGGCCGTGCCATTACCTGGCTGCCCAGGGCCCTGCGGGACGGTGCCCGCCGTCTGCCGAAGGGCGGCGAGACCGCCGAGGAGCAGACCGGCGAGGTGGAACGGGACTACAATTTCTACAACAATCTGCACCGGGATTTCTATCTGACAGAGCTGCAGCGGTGGTATCTGGAGCGGACGGGGAAGCCCCTGTCTCTGCGGTATCCCAGCACCTTCAACGAGAAAATCCAGTGGCTGAAGCTCTACAACACCACAACCCAGAAGGGGCAGCTCTCGGACCTGTGCCGGGTCAGAGAATATGCCGCGGAGAGAATCGGAGAGGAATACCTGGTTCCCAAGCTGGGCGAGTGGAAAAAGTTTGGGGAAATCGACTTCACCCAATTGCCGGACAGCTTTGTGCTGAGGGTCAATCACGGCTGCGAGGACCGCATTCCGGTGGCCAGCCAGGCGGCCATGGACCGGAAACAGGTGGGAGACCGTATTACAGACTGGCTGGGCCACAACTATGCATTTGACAACGGCTTTGAATTGCAATATATGAATCTCTCTCCCAGAATTTTCGCGGAGCCTTATGCGGAAGTGTGCCCGCGGAAGCGCTATGGGGTCTTCTGCTTTGCCGGGCACGCGGAATACATCCTGCACGAGGACACGTTTTTTGACCGGGATGGGAACCGGCTGGCCCTGGCCTACGCGGATGCCCGGAGCGGCGGCGAGGCGCCCACAGCGGACCTGGGCACTCTGGCTGCTCTGGCAGAGAAGCTGGCGGAGGGGCTGTGCTTTGTGCGGGTGGACTTCCGGGTGGAGGATGATGGTACAGTCAAATTTGAGAAGCTGTCCTTTACACCCGAAAGCGGTGTCCGTCCTTGGATGGACGAGGAGATGGACCGTGCCCTGGGCGAAAAGCTCATCCTGCCCATCAAGTATCCGGTGCCCAAGTACGAAGGATATGACCGCATGAAGAAGGATATTATTGCCAGAGGCCGATAATGCATCAAAACCAGGAGAATCAGAAAAACACTATGAAGAATATTCAAATCGCGGTGGCCTGCCATAAGCCATCCGTGCTGCCGACCAACGCCCTGCTGATGCCCGTTCAGGTGGGCTCCGCCATTGCGGCCAGACGCATGGAGGGCATGCGGTACGATGACGAAGGGGAGAATATCTCCGCAAAGAACCCCCAGTACTGTGAGCTGACGGCCCAGTACTGGATCTGGAAAAATGTGGAGGCGGATTACTATGGCCTGTGCCATTACCGCCGATTCCTGTGCTTCCGGGATGTGGACGCGCCCCGGAATCTGCGGGGACAGATCGAGTCCGCCGCCATCACCCCCTTCACCCTGGCCCGCTTCGGCCTGGAGGACGAGGCGGAAATGCGCGCTGTGATCGAGGAAAACGACATTGTCTGCGGCCCCCTGCAGGACGTGGTGAAGCTGTACACCCCCCGGGGCAACCAGCCCACGGCCCTGCGCCACTGGACGGCCCATGACCGGGCCCTGATTATGACAGAGGACCTGGAGCGCATGCTGGCGATTCTGGAAGAGGTCTCCCCGGAGGTGGGCGACGCGGCCAGGGAATACCTGAACGGAAAACAGTTTTTGGGCTTTAACTGCTTCGTGATGCGGGCGGAGCTGTTCCGGCAGATGTGCGCCATGGAATTCGCGGTGCTGGAAAAGCTGGAGAAAGAGGTAGACCTGACCCACTACAACCAGCAGCTGACCCGCATCTACGGCTTCATGGGGGAGATTATTTGCAGCTCCTATATCTACTGGATTGAAAAGAGCGGCAAGTACAGAGTCCGCCATCTGCCCCTGGTGTACTTCAATTACACAGACCCGGTGCCCAGCCCTGCCCCTGTGGCGGGGGAGAAAACCATCCCCGTTTTCTTTGACTTCAGCCAGGAGGAGAGCTTCCTGCTGGCCGCGCCCCTGCGGTCCTTCCTGGAGCATACGGAGCCGGGGTACCGCTACGATCTGATTGTGGCGCTGCGGAGGCAGGAAACCTATGCGCAGAGCGCGTTCACGGAGCTGTGCGCCCCCTATGAAAATGTCTCCATCCGCTTCCTGGACGCCGGTCTGCTGGAAAGCGTCCTGACGGAGGAACACGGCGCGGTTCCCGGTCTGCTGCCCTGCCTGCCCTGGATTCTGCCGGAATACAGGCGGATGCTGGTCTACGGCCCCAAGGTGCTGTTTGCCGGCTCCATCGTGCCGCTGTGGGAGGCCCACAGGGAGACCCGGGCCCTGGTCTGCGCGCCGAAGGATATTCTGATGCTGGCCCGGATCAATGATATCTGCCCGGAAACGGAGTGGAACTATGTTTCCACCCAGCTGAAGGACCCCTATGGCTATTTCTATACGGATTCCATGCTGTGGAATCTGGAGGCTATGCGCGAACGGTTCGGAATCGATGAAATCAAGGCAGCCGCCATCAATACGCTGGGACAGCCGCGCTCCGGGAAAGAGCTGCTGAATGTGCTGTGCGGCGGCAGCGTGGAGTACATCGGCCAGGAATACAACGTCTGGTATCCCACGGACGGCGGGCTCCAGTATCAGCTGCCCTACGCCCCCTGCGGGGACTATCTGGCCCTGCTGAAGGCCCAGAAGGCCCCGGTGGTGATTGCCTATCAGTTCGATACCCCCTGGTTTGACTTCGGCAATCCTGTGAGCGCCCGCTTCTGGGCAGCAACCCGGCAGACGGTTTTCTATGAACAGACGCTGGCGTATATGCACGAACGGAAAAACAGCGTTGCCAGGGAGGACCGGGATATCCTGAACAAGCTCTTCCCCAGAGGGAAATCCATGCGGGGCATCCTCAGCAGGCTGTTCCCCAAGGGTTCCCGGCGGAACACGTTTGTCAAGAAGCTTTTACACCTTTTCCACATGAGATGATTTTATGAAGATACTGAACACCATTCGAGAAAAAGCAATTACCAACAGGTTCCTGTTTGAAGAGCTGACCAAGCGGGACTTTAAGCAGAAGTACAAGCGCACGGTTCTGGGTATGTTCTGGAGCGTGCTGTCCCCGCTGCTGCAGCTGTTCGTCATGCGGCTGGTCTTTATGAATTTCTTCGGTCGCGCCATGGAGCACTACACGACGTATCTGTTCTGCGGCAACCTGGTCTTTTCCTATTTCAATGAATCGACCCACGGGGGGATGAACTCCCTGATGGCCAACGCCTCCATATTCAGCAAGGTCAATGTGCCGAAATATATGTTCCTGCTCTCCAAGAACATTTCTTCCCTGATCAATTTCGGCCTGACGCTGCTGGTGTTCTTCCTGTTCGCGGCTATTGACGGCGTGACGTTCCACCTGGGCTTTTTCATGCTGCTGTACCCGATTCTGTGCATGGTGGTGTTCAATATCGGCGTTGGGCTGATCCTATCGGCGCTGTTCGTGTTCTTCCGGGATATCGGATACCTGTACGATGTGTTCACCCTGCTGCTGATGTATATGTCCGCCATTTTCTACACGGTGGAGACCTTCTCCCCGCGGGTGCAGCGGCTCTTCCTGCTGAATCCGATCTACTGCTATATCAAGTATTTCCGGGTGGTTGTGCTGGATGGGAATCTTCCCTCTCTGTCGTTCCACCTGCTGTGCGCGGTGTACGCGGCGATTGTAGTGGCCATCGGCGGCTGGATTTACAAGAAGTACAACCATAAATTCCTGTATTATGTGTAAGGATGGGACCGAACAATGGCAATGATTCAAGCAAATAACGTATCCATCCGCTATATCACCGGCGATTTTCAGGATATCGGCCTGAAAGAATACGTCATGCGCCGCCTGAAGGGGAGCTATCACGTTACGGAGTTCTGGGCGGACAAGGATGTGTCCTTTTCCCTGGAAAAGAGCGATATGCTGGGGATTATCGGCTCCAACGGCGCGGGAAAATCCACCCTGCTGAAGGCGGTTTCCGGCATCATGGTTCCAACGAAAGGGTCTATGGAGATCAATGGCAGCGTCGCGGCGCTGCTGGAGTTGGGCTCCGGCTTTGACGGGGACCTGACCGTCCGGGAGAATACCTATCTCCGGGGGGCCATGCTGGGCTATACCCGCAAATTCATGGACGATATGTACGAGCAGATCATCGATTTCGCTGAGCTGCGGGATTTTCAGGACCGGCCCTTCAAGCAGCTGTCCTCCGGCATGAAATCCCGGCTGGCCTTCTCCATTGCCTGTCTGGTAAACCCGGATATCCTGATTCTGGACGAGGTCCTGTCCGTTGGCGACGGCGCGTTCCGAAAGAAAAGCGGCGACAAGATGAAGCAGATCCTCTCCGGCGGCGTTACAGGCATCCTGGTTTCTCACTCGGTGGATCAGGTGCGGGAAATGTGCAACAAGATCCTGTGGCTGGACCACGGCGAGCAGATCTACTTCGGGGACGACACGGAAACGGTCTGCAATGCCTACGAGGAATTCCTGATTACCAAGGAGCTCCCCAGGGATGCCCAGAGTATTCAGCGGCTGTCGAAGGCCTTTGTCCGCAGAAAGGCGGAGGAGCAGCGGAAGCGCCAGATGAGCGAGGCACAGAAGCTGCAAAGTATTCTGGAATCCGGGAATTCCGATGCCGCGGTGGAGGCGGCGCTGTCCATTCTCCGAAAGCGGAAACCGGAATTGCTGAAATAATGGAAGGAGTGTATTGTATGTATGACTATCTGATTGTCGGCGCGGGCCTCTACGGCGCGGTCTTTGCCCAGCGGGCGAAAGCCGCCGGAAAATCCGTGCTGGTGATTGACAAGCGCAATCACATTGCGGGCAATGTCTACACCGAAAAGGTGGAGGGCATCGACTTTCATAAGTACGGCGCCCATATTTTCCATACAAACAACCAACGGGTATGGGATTATGTAAATAAGTTCGTGACCTTCAACCGCTTCACCAATTCCCCTGTGGCCAACTACAAGGGAGAGCTCTATTCGCTGCCCTTCAACATGTACACCTTCAATAAGATGTGGGGCGTCATCACCCCGGAGGAGGCCGCGGCGAAGATTGAGGAGCAGCGCCGGGAGGCGGGGATCACCGAGCCAAAAAATCTGGAGGAGCAGGCCATCTCCCTGGTAGGCACGGATATCTACGAGAAGCTCATCAAGGGCTACACCCAGAAGCAGTGGGGCCGCCCCTGCAACGAGCTGCCTAGTTTCATCATCAAGCGCCTGCCCGTGCGGCTGACCTTTGATAACAACTATTTCAATGCCCTTTACCAGGGCATCCCCATCGGCGGCTATACCCGCCTGGTAGAGCACCTGCTGGAGGGCATCGAGGTCCGGCTGGGGGTGGACTACCTGGAGCACAAGGGGGAGCTGGATGCTCTGGCGGGGAAGATCGTCTATACGGGCCCCATCGATGCCTACTTTGGCTATCAGCTTGGGGCGCTGGAATACCGCTCCGTCCGCTTCGAGAACGAGCTGCTGGACAAGCCCAACTTCCAGGGCAACGCCGCCGTGAACTATACCGACGCCGAGACCCCCTACACCCGGATTATCGAGCACAAGTGGTTCACCTTCGGCAAGGACGAGGAAGGAAACGACTTGCCCAAGACCATCATCAGCCGGGAGTATTCCAGCGAATGGCACCCCGGGGACGAGCCCTATTACCCCGTCAACGATGAGAAGAACGGCGCGTTGTACGCAAAATACAAGGCCCTGGCCGAGGGCGAACCCAAGGTCCTCTTTGGCGGCCGCCTGGGCGCCTATCGCTACTACGACATGGACGCGGTCATCGCCGCTGCCCTGGACGCCGCGGACGCGGCGCTGTAACGCAATTGAAATAGGAACAGGGACGCTGCCAACTTTGCAGCGTCCCTGTTCCTGTATTTAGAATCCGTCCCGCAGGGACACCACAGCCGCCCGCAGGGCGATTTCACCCGGTCGCAGACCGGATTTCATCTGCCCATAGGGCAGATTTCACCCGGCCAACGGCCGGATTTCACTGTGAGCCCAGCGGGCTCACAGCTCCCATGCCCTCTGCGCCGCTCCCCAGAGGGCGTCGTGGGCGGGGGAGATGACGGGGCCCAGGGTGGAAAGCTTTTCCTCCACCCGGCGGCGGTAGGGGTTGTCCTGGCTGAGCAGGCCGCCCAGCAGGGCAACGGTGGGCTTTTCCAGCCCCAGCCGCCGCTGGACCGCCGCCGTCAGCTGGTACAGCTCCTCGGCCCCCCGGTTCAGGATGGAACAAGCGGTCTCGTTTCCGTCCTCCGCCAGGGTCAGGGCAATGGACGCAAACCGGGCGATGGCGGCCTTGTCGGTGGTGTCCCGGTAGACGAAGGACACAATGGCCGCCGGGTCCGAAGCACCCAGCGCCCCGTACACGGCATCCAGGATGGCTCTATCCACACTCCGCCCGTCCACAGCCCGGACGGCGGCGGAGAGCACATCCCGACCCAGGGCATAGCCGCTGCCGCCGTCATCGATCAGGTGGCCGTAGCCGCCGCTGCGGGCGGTTTCTCCCGCGGCGTTTTTGCCAAAGCAGATGGAGCCGGTGCCCGCGATCACCGCAATGCCGGGGCCGTCCATGGCCCCCCGCAGGGCGATTTCCTGATCGCCGCAGAGCTTCCACTTCCCGGCAAATCCGGCGTTTTCTAACTCCTCGGCCAGAATCCGCCCCACCTCCGGGTTGGAAATCCCCGCGCCGCCGACACAGAGCCTGGCACAGTCCGCCATATTCCCACAGGCGGCAAACACCTCCCGCAGCCGCTCCCGAAAAGCGGCTTCCCCAATGGCGTTCAGGTTGAAGGGGCCGAATTCCAGCCGCCGCAGAAGGCGGTTATTTTCATCACGGAGCTCCAGGCGGGTATGGGTGCCTCCGCCGTCAATTCCTGCAATCAGCATAGCTTTCCCTCACAGCACAACGGGGCAATGTCCGAAGGCCTCGCCGCCGCGGAATATTTCGGCCACCGCCGCCAGGGCGGGGGCGCTGTAGTCGTAGGCTGCCAGCTTCCAGAGATTTTCCGGCAGGCCGGACAGGTCGTAGGGGTTGCGCATGGCGACCACGGCCATGGGCTTCCCAAGCGCGGCCAGGGCACTGCACAGGGCCAGCTGGCCCCGGAACAGGTGGGCATTGCAGGTGCCGAGAACGATTGTCTTGCTGCCCTTCGCCGCCTCCACCGCCGCCTGAATGTCCTGGGCAGTGGGGTCCTTGGGGGTTACCAGGCTGCCTGCCTGGAAGCGGGCCGCCAGATATTCCGGGAAGGTGCTGCCGCTGCCCGTCTCGTTCCCCGCACCGGAGGCCCGGTAATCCGCGCAGCCGCAGAAGAAGGTGTTTTCGTTTACGGTGAAACGGGACCCGCCGATTTCGGTTACGGCCCTGCGGCTCAGAGTCTCCGCCGCTGCCCGGTCTTGGGCCTGATTGCACAGCGCCGGGTCGATTGCCTGGAAGAGCTGCCGCTTATAGCGTAGAATCCGGTCTACGGAGGCCTGGATTTCCGCCAGGTCCAGCTTTCCTGCCTGCCCCGCTTCCAGGAGCGCCTTGGCGGCGGCCTGCTCCAAAGCGAAGGTGCTGGAAATTTCCGCCAGGTCCACCCCCGCCTGGATGGCGGCGACAACACCGTTGGCGGTGCCGAAATGATCCTGAATCGCCAGCATTTCCATGCAGTCCGTCAGAATCAATCCCTCAAATCCCAGCTTTTCCCGGAGCAGGCCGGTGACCATTTTTCGGGACATGGTGCAGGGCAGTTGGTTCGGCTCCAGCTGGGGGAAGAGGACGTGACTCATCATAATGGCGGGAACGCCTGCCGCAATGGCCCGCCGGAAGGGGATCAGCTCCAGCGCCTCCAGTTCCGCCTCGGTCTTATCCACTCTGGGGAGCCCCAGGTGGCTGTCCACCGCCGTGTCCCCGTGCCCCGGGAAATGCTTGGCACAGCACAGCACACCGCTGCCTGTGTAGGGGGCAGTGGCGGCACGGCCGAAGTCTGCCACCCGGGCCGGGTTATCCCCAAAGCTGCGCACACCGATGACCGGGTTGCGGGCGTTGGAGTTCACGTCCAGCACCGGGGCCATATTGAAGTTGGCCCCCAGGCCCTTCAGCTGCCGGATGGTGATTTCCGAGGCAAGCCGAGCCCCTTCCGGGTCTCCCAACGCCGCCAGTGCCATGGCACCGGGAACATTGACGGCATCGGCGGGCAGGCGGCTGACCATGCCGCCCTCCTGATCGATGATGATAAAGGGCGGACAGCCCGTTTCCTCCAGAATCAGGGCCCGAATCTCCCCGCACAGCTGCCGCAGCTGCTCCGCGGACGATACATTGCGCAGGAAGAGGATCACGTTGCCGATCTTGTATTCCTGAATCAGGGCCTTGAATTCGGGGGAGAGGGTGGTGCCGTGGAAACCGAACACCAGCTTCTGCCCCAGCATTTCTTTCAGCGTCATGGGCGTCACTCCTTCGGGTAGCGCTCGTAGGCGGCCTTGCGCAGGCGGAAGGCCGCGCTCTCCTGGGCGTAGCGGGCAATCAGGGCATCCGCGTCCCAATCCTCCCGCTCAAAATCCCGGTGCCCTGCCAGCAGGGACAGGAAAATCTTCCCATCCTCCCGCACGGGGGGCAGGAAGGCAAAATCATCGGGGTACATTTTCCGCAGCAAATCCAGAAGCTTTACCCCCATAGCTACGGGGGTGAGGGCCGACTCGTCCAGAATATGCAGCTGGATGCCGCCGCAGAGAACCCCCTGATGCTTGGAGGCGGTGGGGGTGAAATACACAGGGGTGGTCTCCACACCCGGGCAGCCCATGGCGTTGAAGGCCTTGCAGAAAGCCTCCGCCTGGATAAAGGGCGCGCCGATGATGCCGAAGGGGTCCCCGGTGCCCCGGCCCTCGGAGCAGTTGGTGCCCTCAATCAGACAGGTGCCGGGGTACAGCAGGGCCGTCTCATATCGGGGAATGCCCATGCTCGGCATGACCCAGCAGTGGCCCCAGTCCCGGAAGGTCATGTTCCGGGTGAGTCCGGCGCAGGGGACGATCTGTAAATCGCAGCCGCATTGCAGCTCTTCGTTCATCATCACCGCCAGCTCGCCGCAGGTCAGGCCGTAGCACACGGGCATCCGGTAGCCCCCCACAAAGCTGACGCACTCCGGCTGCATGAGGCCGCCTTCCACCCGGTCCCCCAGGGGGTTGGGCCGATCCAGCACCACCAGCCGCTTCCCGGCGGCGGCGCAGTCCTCAATACAGTAGCGCAGGGTGGTGAGAAATGTATAATACCGGCAGCCCACGTCCGCAATGTCGTAGACCAGGGTATCGAACAGCGCCAAGGTTTCGGCGGACAGCCGCTTGGAATCCTTGGTGTAGAGACTGCGGACGGGCAGGCCGCTGTCCGGGTCAATTTCATCGGCAAACAGCGCGCCTGCCGCCTTGTCCCCCCGGACACCGTGCTCCGGGGCCAGCAGAAGCCGCAGATCGCAGCACTGTTTCAATACATCAATGGTGGGCTCGTTGCGGCTGGTGCGGCCGGAAGGGCCCGTGAGCAGGGCCGTGCGGCCCGTAAACAACGCCGGAAACTCCGAGACGCGGTCGGAACCAAACAAAACCATGTTTTTTACCTCCTTGACAACCGGCTTCTTGCCGGATAAACTGGGATACAGACAGATCACGCCCTTTTTGGAAAGGAGAACATGAAATGCGGCATCCATTTTGTACGCTTTGGGAAAAACCGGATCGGCTGGTGGTGGGGCTCATGAGCGGCACCTCTGCCGACGGCGTGGACGCGGCGCTGACCCGGATTACAGGCTGCGGTCTGGAAACCCGGGTAGAGCAGCTGGGGTTCTACTTTCAGCCCTTTGACGAGGCCACCCGCCAGCGGATTCTGGCGGTGTGCGGCGGCGATTTCGGCGGCAGCCGGGAGCTCTGCCTGCTGGGCACCCATCTGGGGAGGCTCTATGCCCAGGCCGTGCGGGCGCTCCTGAAACAGACGGAAACCCCCGGAATCGATCTCATCGGCTGCCATGGGCAGACGGTTTACCACATCCCGGAGGAGACAGCTTATCTCGGAACCACCATCCGGGGGACCCTACAAATTGGGGACCCATCGTATCTGGCCGAGGAATTCGGCTGCCCGGTGGTCAGCGATTTCCGGATTCGGGATATGGCGGCCGGGGGGCTTGGCGCGCCCCTGGTGCCCTATACGGAGTTCCTGCTCTACCGCAGCGAGACGGAGGATGTGGCCTTGCAGAACATCGGCGGCATCGGCAATGTGACGCTGCTGCCGGCGGGCTGCCGCTTAGACCAGGTGACGGCCTTTGACACCGGCCCGGGCAATATGGTCATGGACGCGTTGGCCGCGAAGATCACGGACGGAAAGCTGGGCTATGACGATGGAGGGCAATTGGCCGCCGCGGGAAAGGTGATCCCGGCGCTGCTGGAGCGGATGCTGCAAGACCCCTACCTCTCCCGAAAGCCGCCCAAAACCACCGGCCGGGAATACTACGGCAAAGCCTATGTGGAGTCCCTGCTTCGCTCTGGCGACTACCCGCTGGTGGATATTCTGGCAACGGCTACCCGGTTTACGGCGGAATCCATTGCCCTGAGCCTGCGGCGGTTTGCGCCTCGGATGCCCGCCAGACTGGTGGTGGGCGGCGGCGGCAGCCGGAACCCGACGCTGCTTCGCTTCCTGCGGGAGGCGCTGCCGGAATGCCGGGTGCAGGTTCAAGAGGATCTGGGCTACGACAGCGATGCGAAAGAGGCCGTGGCCTTTGCCATGCTGGCCAACGAGGCCCTCTTCGGCATCTGCAACAATGCTCCCTCAGCCACCGGCGCAAGCCATGGGGTGGTGATGGGGAGAATCAACCTATAACCTGTCAAAAAAGGGCTTTGCCCTTTTTTGACAAAAGGATAGCAGTCTGCTGCGTGCACGCCCTACGGGCGTACACTTGCAGCCTGAGATGTATTTTCTGTCAGGTACACGCCCCGACAGAAAATGATTTCACTTTATTTGCCGCCTGCGGGCGGCAAACTCTGCGAGGCCTTTTTATTATTTAAGAACCTTGGCAATCCTGCCGCCTGCTTTTTCAAGCATCTGGTTTGCCGTTTCCGCGTCCACGCCGCACAGGACCATGACGATGGCCGTCTTCGGGTGGTAGCCGCACTGCTCCAGGGCCTGGACGGCGGTTTCCTCTGTGCAGTCGGTGGCGCTGCATACGATGGTGACGCATCGGCGCACCAGCTTCTCGTTGGAGGGCTTTACGTCCACCATGAGATTGCCGTAGACCTTGCCAAGCTTGATCATGGCACCGGTGGAAAGCATATTCAGCACCATCTTCTGGGCCGTGCCGGACTTCATCCGGGTGGAGCCGGTGACTACCTCCGGGCCGGGGGCCGGGGCGATGCCGATATCCGCGAAGGTATCCAAGATGCTTCCGGGGCAGCAGGTGACGGCGATGGTGGGGGCTCCCAGGCTCTTGGCGTATTCCATGCAGCCCAGCACATAGGGGGTCCGGCCGCTGGCGGCGATGCCCACCAGCACGTCCTTCCCGCAGAAGTGGATACCCTTCATGTCGGTTACACCCAGCTCCTTGCTGTCCTCCGCACCCTCTACGGCCTTGAAGATGGCGCCGTAGCCGCCGGCCATCAGGGCCTGGACGGTTTCCGGGTCGGTGGAGTAGGTGGGGGGGCATTCCACGGCATCCAGGATGCCCAGCCGCCCGGAGGTGCCCGCGCCGCAGTAGATCAGGCGGCCGCCGCTGCTCAGGTGGGCCGCGATCACATCGATAGCCTTGGCTATGGGCTCTGTGACCAGGGCCACGGCATCCGCGACCCGGTGATCCTCCTGATTGATGCGCTTCACCATGTCCAGGGTGGACAGGGTGTCAATGTCCATGGTGTTGGGATTTCGCTGTTCTGTAGCGATTTTTTGCAGTTCTACCATATCAGATATCCTCCATTGTCTGCACCAGCCGATGCTGCTCCGCCGGGATCATGAAACACTCGCAGTAGCCCTTGCGGCCCTGGATGCCCCGGAGGCGCTTCAGGTGGGAATAATATTCCTTGTAGGGAAAGCTGGTGGAATGTACCGCAAACCAGTGATGGTCGATGGCCTTCTCCCAGAGAGAATAGCCATCGCTGACGTCCAGATAGACATAGGGCTCAAACCCGGGGGCATCCTCCCAGTTTTCGGCAAAATACAGCTTTTGGGCGAAATGCTTCGGTTTTTCCCGCTGGAAGCCCGCAATGGCTGCGTAGAACCAGGCATCCACCACAATGCGGTGGCAGGCGGCATGGTCCTTGTGCATGCTTTGCGCATGGTGGGTGACGATGATATCCGGCTTGACTTCCCGGATCACATCGCAGACGGCGAAGCGGATTTCGTCGTTGTCCGGCACCAGGCCGTCCGCATAGGGCAGCACGATGGCCCGGCCCCCCAGATCCTGGGCGAAGGCCTCGGCCTGGGCAATCTTGTCCCGGCGGTAGGCGGCGATATCCGCCCCGGCGGGGGCACCCTTTTCTCCAGCGGTGAGGGCCAGAGTGACGGCTTTGCCGCCGTGGACGGCGCAGGTGGCGAGCAGGGCTCCCGCAGTGAGCTCCGCGTCACCTACATGGGCTCCAATGGCAAGTACGGTGTGTGTTTTCATTTTCTACAGCTCCTTCAGCAGGACGCCAAAGGTCCGGACGATCCGGAACCCCGCGCCGAGATAGATGAACCGGGCATGATTTTCTTCCCCGGTGAACAGAGACATATATTGGGAACCAACCTCTTTTTCCCGCTGCAAAAGGCGGTAGAACAGCAGGGTCCCCATGCCGTGGCCCTCATACTGGGGGGCAACCCCCAGACCGGCGAAGTAACCCCGCCCCGTTGGCTCCGGGTAGATGGGGCCGGTAAATCCGGCGCAGGTGTGACCTTGCAAGCCCACCAGCAGCTCCATACCGCTTTTTCCGGCGGCGGGAATCTCTGCCGACCACATGGCGTTGCCAAGGGCTTCTACCATTTCTTCCAATCCTGTGTGCATCTTCGGATCGTAGCGGGCAACGGTATAGCCGCTGGACGCCATTTTTTCGGCCTTTTCGGCCACCCAGGCCGGGGTTTCGTAATCGGCCAGGTTTAAGTACATGGCGCATTCCCGGGTGGTTTCCCGGTAGCCCAGGGCCAGCATCCGGTCATGCAGGGGCAGCTCTACGGCAACGCCGGGGGCGTTGTTGTGCTGATGGCTCGGGGTGCCGGGGATAACCCAGGGCAGGCGGATGGGATTGAAGAAGGTGACCGCACTGTACTGCCTGCCCGCTGCCCGGAAAGCTTCTTCCAGGGCGGAGAGAAGCAGAGCGGTATTTTCCGGGGTGTCCGCCTCCGGCGATAGAATCAGACAGCTGACATAGCCCCGGACATCCCCTTTGGGAATGTCGTCACCGGTGCAGCCGTTGACAAAGCCCAGAATGCGGCCGGTTTCTTCCAGAACAAAGGTGTATTCCGGGGAAAAGTTCGGGTGGCGCGTCAGCAGCGCCCGGAACTGCTCCGCCTCCAGGGGCGCGTACCCCATGGCGGTCCCAGCTGTGTTCCACAGGGCCAGCAGGGATTCTTCATCGGACGGTAAATAATTTCGGATCATTTTTTTCTCCTCACAGATGCAGCCCCCACACTGTGGGGGCTGTTTTGGGAAAAATCAGCCCTTGACGGCACCGATGGTGACGCCTTCCATGAAATACTTCTGCAATGCAAAGAACATAACAAACATGGGCAGGGCGGAAACGGTTGCGCCGGCCATCATGGGGGCAAAGAGGGTTTCATTGGCGAACTTGAACTGTTTCAGGCCTACCTGGATGGTGTACATGGAGGGATCGTTGGTCACCAGGAAGGGCCAGAAGAAGTCGTTCCAGCTGGACATGAAGGTGTTGATGGCCATGACAGCCAGAACGGTCTTGGAAAGGGGCAGGATGATCTTGATAAAGATCTGGAACTGGTTGCAGCCCTCCATTTTGGCGCTTTCGATCAGCGGCGTGGGCAGGCCGGAGAAGAACTGCTTGCACAGGAAGATGTTGTAGGCGGTGCACAGGCCTGGCAGAATCATGGCGGCATAGGTATTGGTCATGGAGAACTTCTGCACCATCAGGATGTACAGCGGCACCTGGGTCACCTGGTAGGGGATCATCATGGCCACCAGGATCAGGCCGAAGAGGAAGCTGCTGCCCTTAAAGCGAATCTTGGCGAAGGCGTAGCCCGCCATGGAGGCGAAGATCACGTTGCCGATCACCGCGCCGGAGGCCACTACCAGGCTGTTGAGAATCCAGCGCAGGGAGTAGTCGCTGAAGTGGAAGAAGGCATCGAAGGATTCCAGGGTCAGCCGGGCGGGGAGAATGGTGCGCATATTGCCTGCGGTGGACACATTGGGGCCGAAGGCCGACAGGAACATATAGCAGATGGGAAACAGGGTCGCCGCCGCCAGAATGATCAGGATGATGGCAATGACGGTGTTGCGCAGGTAGAGCACCTTGCGGTTGTGCAGGTGTTGGGAATACAAGCCGGTAGTAGCCATAGCGTTCCCTCCTTAATATTCCACATCCACGCCCATGAGCCGGAACTGGAACAGGGACATGATGGCGATGGCGATGGCCAGCAGAATGGCCTGGGCGCAGGCAAGGCCGTACTTGCCGTAGACAAAGGCGTTGTTGTAGATCAGCAGGCCGATCATGGTGGTGGAGTTGTCCGGGCCGCCGCCGGTCATCATGTAGGCATTCATGAAGACCTGGAAGGAGCCGATGACACCGGTGACCAGCAGGAACAGGGTGGTGGGCTTCACCAGAGGCCAGACGATATAGCGCACCTTCTGGAAGAAGGTGGCGCCGTCCAGCTCGGCGGCCTCAAAATAGCTGTTGTCAATGGCGAGCAGGGCGGCAATATAGGTAATAATCCGAACACCGTGGCTGGAAAGCAGGGCCATGATGATCAGAGAGAGCATCGAGGTTTTGGTAGAGGACAGCCAGTTCTGGGCCGGGATGCCGAAGACACCCAGCAGCCGGTTGAAAATGCCGTCCGGAGAGGAGTCGTACAGCCACAGCCACACAACGGACAGCGCCACGCCGGAGGCGATGCCCGGCAGGTAGTACATGGCTTTGAAAACGGACTGGGTTTTCTTCTTGAAGGGCAGGATCATCACCGCAATCGCGAAGGAAAGCAGCAGCGACAGCGGCACGACCACCACGGTATAGATCAATGTATTCCCGGCAGCCTTGTAGAACAGGTTGAACTTGGAATACTTCAGGGTGTCCACATAGTTTTTCAGCCCCACAAATTCGGAGCCGAAGGGCTTGTAATTGAAGAAGCTGGTATAGATGGCGCTGAATACAGGGTAGAGCGTAAAGACGCAGAAAATAATCATGGCGGCAGCGATAAAGATATAGCCCCACAGATCGTCATTGGTAAATTTCAGTCGGCGGCCGGTCTGCTGCCGCTTCTGTTTCGTGCTGTTCATAGACCTACCTCCCTGGGTTAAAATGGGGCTGCCGCGTTTTGCAGCAGCCCCGATGAGATCCAGCCAAGGGCTGGACAAAATCTGTCTTCCGACAGGAGAAATCCGATTTCCAATCGGACGAAATCACCCGTTCCGGGTGGAAAAGGTGTCCTTTCCGGACGATTCAAAAAGAGGGTGCGTTGTATTCCGTTTTGCAACGCACCCTCTCATTCATTAGCCGAGCTTGCCGGAGACGCAGTTGTCCTGGCCGAAGGCGGCGTAGGCGGCCTCACAGATGTGGTCGTAAACCTCTTGGGCGGTGGTCTCACCGGCCAGCAGCAGCTGGAACTTGGGCACGATCTGCTCGTCCATCAGCTTCTTGGCGGTGGCGGTCATCTCGGTGGTAACACCCTCGGGAGGCGCCTGCACCATGGCGATGCAGCGGGCGGCGGTGGCCAGGTTGTCGGCGTCACGGCCCTCTTCCAGAACCAGGGCGTCACGGCCGGACTGGCATACGGGGTCCAGATACAGCTCGTTCATGCAGGTGGCGATCCGCTCGCCGGAGCAGATGTAGTCCATGAACAGCAGCACGTTCTGCAGGTGCTCATCGGTGGTGTTCTTGTTCCGCATGGCGATCAGGCCGTCAACGGTGCCGTAGCAGGACTCGGCGCATCCGTCCATGGTGGGCACGGGCAGGAAGGCGTAGTCCATAGGCAGGGAGTTCTCAACGGCGGTGCCATCGTTGGCTTCCAGAGCGGCGTTGTTCTTCTTGAAGTTGTTCTCGAACAGAGGCATGGCCTTGCCGAAGATCATGGCGTTGCCGGTCTGGCACATTACCATACGCTGGCCGGCTTCCACACCGTAGTTGGGCATATAACCGGACTTGGTCATTTCCTCAACGGCGCTGAGCATGGTGAGCATATTCTCGGAGGTCATGGTGTACTTCAGGTCGGGGGTGAAGGTGTTGCTCAGGCCGGCGCCCGCACCGAAGATATAGAGCATATCGGAGGCGGTAACGCCGGAGTTGGCGAAGACGAAGCCATAGCAGCCGTCCTTGGTGCCCTTCTTGATGACATCCAGGAACTCCTCGTAGGTCCAGCCTTCCTTCTGAATCTTGGCAACGTCAATGCCCAGATCTTCCATCATGGTCTTGTTGGCGCCGATGGACTGAATGGTCAGGTACAGAGGCAGGCCGTAGGTGGTGCCCTCCAGGGACAGGTACTTCAGCGCGTTCGCATCGTAGTCAGCCAGACGGTCCGCGGGCATGTACTTGGCAATGTCGATGGCCACGCCCATCTCCACGAAGGTGCCCAGAGCGTTGGAGGAAATCTCCGCAATGTCGGGGGCCTCACCGGCCTGAGCCATGGTGGAGAGCTTGTCGTTGTGGTCGCCCCAGGAGGTTTCGATGACCTGTACGGTGAGGTTGGGGTACAGCTCATGGAAATCGTTGGCCCAGGTCTTCAGGTTTTCCAGGTAGTTGCCGGTGACGGGGGGCGCCATGATCACGATGGTATCGGGCGCGGCTTCGGTTTCCTGCGCGGGAGCTTCCGTCTCCGCGGCGGGCGCGGCAGTGGTTGCGGCGGTGGTGGTGGTCTGCTGGGTGCTTCCGTTGCCGCAGCCGGCGAACAGGCCCAGAACCATCACACAGACCAGCAGCATGGTGACGATCTTTTTCATTTCTGTTATCCTCCTGGTATTCAAATTGCGCGTCGGCGTCCCGCGATTCGGAACAACCGGTTCGCTCTGGCCTCATTATAGCGAATACAGTATTTTATGTCAATATTTTTGTGGATGAATGAAACTTTGTTTTATTTGCTGAATTAAAAGACGCTGTTTTAACCGCTTTGGTGAAACTACGACAAAATATGGAAGATAAAAATGTACATTATGCACAAAACTGAAATGAAATATTTGGTCACAAAATGCATGGCGATTCCCGGGAAAAGACGTTACAATGGTACGCATACTGTAGAAAAACACAAATGACGGTAAAAAATTTCGGGAAAGGCGGAAAAAGTATGAGCAGCGCTCTGATCCGGCTGCGGGAACGCTCGGCACAATTTTCCAGTACAGAAAGAGGCGTGGCGGAACGAATCCTGGCGGACCCGCAGCTGGTGGTGGATCTCAGCGTCCACGAACTGGCCCAGAAGACCTTTTCCTCCCCCTCGACCATTGTCCGGATGTGCGGCCACACGGGCTTTTCCGGCTACAAGGAATTCCGCCGGGCGGTGACAACGGAGCTGGCCCACCGGGAGCAGAGCCTCCGGGGCAGCCAGCAGGAGATCCAGCACTCCGACTCCTTAGAGCAGATCATCGATAAGATCACGGATGCCAATATCCTCTCCCTGGAGGAGACCCGGGATCTGATGGATGTGGATGTACTGCGCAGCAGCGTGGAGGTGATCCGCCGGGCCCGGGTGATCTATCTGTTCGGCATGGGCGCTTCGCTGTGCGCCGCCAAGGATGCGTACCTGAAATTTCTCCGGCTGAATAAGCTGTGTATTATTAATGAGGACTGGCATTCTCAGCTGGTGCAGTCCTTCAATGCCACGGCCCAGGACGCGGCGCTGGTGTTCTCCTATTCCGGAGCCACGGCGGAGGTCATCGAGTGCATGAAGAATCTGAAGCACCGGGGCACGCCAATGATCGCAATTACCCGCTGCATCCAGTCGCCGGTATCCGATCTGGCGGATTACAGGCTCTACACTGCCGCCAACGAATCGCTGTTTCGCAGCGGCGCCATGTCCTCCCGGATGTCCCAGCTGAATGTGGTGGACATTCTCTTTACGGCCCTGGCCAATGCCGACTATGACCAGTCGGTGAACCAGCTGTCGAGAACCCATATTGTCAAGGGCGAAAAGCCCCAGAAAGAAAAGTAAAAGGCGGTATTCCATGAAGCTGACTCCCGATTCCAAATTCATGCAGCTGTGCGCCAGGTTTGTGGCGCTGTTCAAAATCAATTTCTTCTGGCTGCTGTGCAGCCTGCCCATTGTGACCGTGGGGGCCTCTACCTGCGCCATGCTGTCCGCGCTGACGCAGATGCGGCAGGAGGAGGACTGCGGGGCGAAGGCTTTCTTCGGGGCCTTCCGCCGATACTTCGGAAAGGCCACTGTGCTGTGGCTGCTGACGGTGTTCGCGGGGCTGGTGCTGGCGCTGGACTACCGGATTGTGGCCTATCTGGAGTTTCCAGGCCGCATGGCGGTGATCGTGCTGATCTGCTTCTGCCTGCTGGCGCTGACGCTGGTGGCGGGGCTGATGTTTCCGCTGCTGGTCCGCTACCATGGCACCGTCCGGGATACGGTGGTCAACGCGGTGCTGCTGAGCATTGCGAACCTGCCGAAGATGCTGCTGGTAACGGCCATGAATCTGCTGCCGCTGCTGCTGCTGGTGGTGCTGCCCCGGGCCTTTGTCTTGCTGAGCTTCCTGTGGCCCGTCTGCGGCTTCGCGCTGATTGCCCTGTACGATCTGCATGTGACGGACCGCATCTTTGCGGCGCTGGAGCAGCTGGAGGAAGAAAAATAAAAAATTTTTCGCGTCGGCTGCAACATTCCGCTTTTCCCGGCTGTATCCAGGATAGAACGGCAAAGATGCCGGGAAAAGAAAGGAATGCATTTGCTATGAAAAAGTTGATTGTATGTGTTTTGAGTCTGGTGCTGGCCCTGTCTTTGGCGGCCTGCGGCGGGAAGAATGGGGAAGTGCCCACGCCCACCACCAACGATGGGAACAGCTCCTACACTTCGGACGGAACGATGATTCCGGGCAGCGACCCTATTGTCGTGTGCTGCTGGTTTGCCTGGAAGCCAAAGCAGGCGAAGGAGCCGGAGCAGGGAATGCTGTCCACGGCCCAGATTGAAACCGTGGACAGCCTGGCGGCCCTTTCCAAGAAAACGGGAATGGATATGAAAGAGCTGACGGGGCTGCCCTTCGCGGTGGAGCAGACAAAGTATGTGTCCTACTGGGGCGCTCTGGCGGAAATCCAGTATTTTGGCGGAACCGAGAATCTGCGCTATCGGAAAAGCCAGGGCACCGAGGACAATTCCGGCGACTACAACGTCTACACCCAGGTGGAGACCCTGGAAATCGCCGGGATGAGCGTGACACTGAAGGGCGAAAACGGGGCGTTCTCACTGGCCGCCTGGACGGATGGGCAGTTTGCCTATTCCATCTGCGTGAGCACGCCGCTGTCGGAAGAAGCGTTTTCGGCGCTGCTGGAAGAAAATATCTGAAAATGGCAAGGGTTCACCGTAATGAGCGCGGCGAACCCTTGTTTTATAGGGAAATCTTAATTTGACGGAAACTGCCGCCTATGATACAATAAAAGAAAAATGAGAAATGGGGGAGCAGTATGGGATTTGAAATGGGGTTTGGTATTTTTGGAGTCTTGTTTTCCGTTGGGTTTCTTCTGGTGGCAGTTTTTATCATTCTGACAGCGGTGAAGGGTATCGGGCAATGGAATAAAAACAATCATTCCCCCAGACTGACGGTCCCTGCCACCGTTGTGGCAAAACGGACCAATGTCACCCGCCATTTGGATGGCAGCCCCAATGGGATGCAGCAGTATCACAGCTATACTGCCTATTACGCAACCTTCCAGGTGGAGAGCGGCGACCGCATGGAGCTCCGACTGGCCGGAAACGAATACGGCATGCTGGTGGAGGGAGACCGGGGGAAGCTGTCCTTCCAGGGGACACGGTATCTGGGGTTTGAGCGGGTGTGAATGATTGGGCAGCCGCGGAACTGTTATTCCATTCGGAAAATAAAAAATGGGGCATATCGCCGCGTTATGCGGGATATGCCCTGCTTTTTTAAAAATGCGACGGGCGGCACCGTTGGGCCGTGATCAATCCGTCCAGTTCGTTCAGAATATCCTCGAATGCGCGATCCGCGGGCTGAATTCTGCCCAGCTTCATATCGTCCGGAAATCGGCAGCTTTCGGGAATTTACACTTGAAAATCTGTAAAAAATTGCATATAACAGAAACGTTATTCTATGTCTTTTCTGAACTGCAAGAAATTTGTCTGCCTGCGGAAACGGAATGATGCCGCGGCGGGGGGAAGGCGGTTCAGCCGCTTCGGAAATAGAAAGAAAAAAGAGATATGAAAAGAGTATTGTGTCTTCTGCTGGCGGCGGCAGGTCTACTGTCGCTGCTGGCCGGGTGCGGAAGCAGAGCGGAGTCCGGGAAGGACAGCGAGCATCCGGTGATTACCATGAACGCGCCGTACCGCAATATGGCAACGTTCCGGGATCTGGTGCGTGAGAAATATCCGGAGGTCAATCTGGAGATCATTCCCTACAACGGCGGCAATACCACCGCGTTTTTTACTGATATGCGCCGGGCAGACCAGATGACGGATATCTATTTTTCAACGGTCTATTCGCCGGGGCAGTATGACGACAAGGGCCAGCTGCTGGACCTTTCCGGCTTTGATTTCACCGAGAATTATGTCCAGTCCCGTCTGCGGGAGGTGACCTATGAGGGCGGCGTGTATATGATGCCCCTGGGCTACAACGCCCTGGGCATCACCTATAACAAAACCCTGCTGGAAAAGAACGGCTGGACCCTGCCCACCAACCTGAAGGAGCTGGAGGAAATGAAGACCGCCGTAGAGGCGGCCGGATGCACATTCTGCGTGGATATGCTCCAGTTCCCCGGCTATGGGTTCCAGTATCTGTGCAACATTGCCGACACGGGGTATCTCAGCTCCACCGAGGGGCTGGCCTGGCAGAACCGGTTTATCAAGGGCGAGGCAACGGTCAAGGGCACTCCCGAGATTGAGAAGAGCATCCGGCTGATCCAGCGCTGGCGGGACATCGGCATGCTGAACGGCCTGGGCTCCCCCACGGATGACGGCGAGACGAAGGCGTCTGTGGCAGAGGGCAAAACTTTGTTTGTGGTGGGCAACAGTGCGGACTTCAGCGCGGCGCTGGGTGTCACGGACAAATACAGCCTGATGCCCTACCTTTCCGAGGACGGCAACCACAACGTATTCATCCTGAATGTCAGCCGCTATGTGGGCCTGAACAAGAGCCTGGGGGAGAAGGGCAGCGAGAAGAAGCTGGCGGATGCCCTGAAGGTGATGGGCGTGCTCTCTACCGTAGAGGGCATGGAGTCCCTGGACCCCACGCAGAACAATGCCCGGCTGCTGCCCCTGAAGGACGCGACGGTTGGCGAGGATAGCTTCTATGCCGACATTCTCGATGAGCTGAACAGCGGCCACACCGCCAGCTTTATCTATTCCGGCTGGGAAAACATTGTGGTTGTGCTGGGAGAAAAGATGATTGACTTTGTCTGCGGCCGCGCTACGGTGGATGAGGTCATCCAGTGCTTTGACGACAACCAGAAGGCCATTACGGACGATGAGGTCACCGTCTATACCACGGCCACTGAAAATATCCCCATGGAGGACTGCGCCCGGGCCATCTCCGGCATGAGTACCTGATCGGGGACGGGGTCCGCCTGCGGCAGATTTTCATTAATCTGCTGTCCAACGCGGTGAAGTACACGCCTTATGGCGGCAGCATCGCGCTGGATCTGGCGGAGCTGCCCTGCGAGAAACCGGGCTGCGCCACCATCCGCATCACCGTTACGGACAACGGCTACGGCATGACCCCGGAATTTGTGAAGCACATCTTTGAGCCCTTCACCCGGTCCGAAAACTCCGTGACCAATAGGATTCAGGGCACCGGCCTGGGTATGGCCATTATGAAAAGCATTGTGGACATGGCGGGCGGCACCATTGAGGTGCACAGTGAGGTGGATGTGGGCAGCCGCTTTGACGTGACGCTGACGCTGCCCGTTGACCAGAGCGCCGCGCGGGAGGTCCCGGCGAAGGGCGTGCTGCTGGTGTCGGAGGACGCGGTGCTGGTTCGCAACGCGGAATCCAGCATGCGGCAGGCGAACGTCCCCTTCCGCGCCGTTTCCACCGAGGCGGAGGCTGCCGCGCTGGTGGGCCTTCCCTTTGATGTGGTTCTGCTGGCAGGCCGCCTGGATGCGGAAAATCTGGGCGACACTGTACGGCGGCTGCGAACGGTGGTAAAGGAAGAGATTCTGATTTTCTGCTGCGACTACGCGGAATGGGAAAAGGTTCTCGATACCCTGAAAGAAGCCAACGTGGACGGCCTGATTGCCCGCCCGTTCTTCCTGTCCAATCTGATTGCGGCCATCGAGCAGGTCCATGAAAATGTGCCTGTGGAGGAATGCCACTCGATTCTGCGGGGAATGCGGTTCCTGTGCGCCGAGGATAATGAGCTGAACGCGGAAATCCTGAAGGCAGTCCTGGAGGTGAACGATGCCGCCTGCGATATCTATCCCGACGGCGCAAAGCTGGTGGAGGCCTTCCGGCGGGTGCAGCCCAGGGACTATGACGCGATCCTGATGGATGTGCAGATGCCCAATATGAACGGTCTGGAGGCAACCCACTGCCAATTATTGATTCGCATTATCATTTATCAATTTCCAATTGTCAATTTAAGAGACCCCGCCGCACTACGATGTGTACTATTGACGGACAAATGCCCACCATCAAAACAACCAAAAATGGCTGTCAGTTTTTGTAAAAAAGTGCTTGACAAATGGG
>CAKTJX010000029.1 GCA_934569045.1 uncultured Oscillospiraceae bacterium | reverse complement strand
AAGAAGGTTGTCAAGGACATTCCCATGCCCACCCATTCCGAGGCCATTGCCGCGGTTCTGGACATTCTGGTTGACCCCGTTGACGGTGTCATCAAGTCCGTGGACGAGATCGACGCTGTGGGCCACCGCGTGCTGCACGGCGGCATGGAGTTCTCTGACTCCTGCATCATCGATGACGAGGTCATCAAGGCCATCGAGAAGTGCATCCCCCTGGGCCCCCTGCATAACCCCGCCAATCTGATGGGCATTCGTGCCTGCCAGGCGGTTATGCCCAACACTCCCCAGGTTGCCGTGTTCGACACCGCTTTCCACATGACCATGCCCCCCAAGGCCTACCGTTACGCCATTCCCAAGGAATACTACGAGAACGACGATATCCGCCGCTACGGCTTCCACGGCACCTCCCACAAGTATGTGGCCAAGCGTACCGCTGAGCTGATTGGCAAGAAGGAATTCAAGATGGTCAACTGCCATCTGGGCAATGGCTCCTCCCTGTCCGCCATCAAGGACGGCAAGTGCATGGATACCTCTATGGGCCTCAGCCCTCTCGCCGGTGTGCCTATGGGCACCCGCTCCGGCGACATTGATGCCTGCGTGGTGCAGTTCATCTGCAACAAGTACGGCATGAGCGTGGACGACTGCCTGACCATGCTGAACAAGAAGTCCGGCATGCTGGCGCTGTCCGGCGTTTCCTCTGACTTCCGTGATCTGGGCGAAGGCGCGGACAACGGCAATGAGGACTGCAAGCTGGCTCTGGAGAAGTTCTCCTACGAAGTTGCCAAGTATGTGGGCGCTTACGCTGCCGCGCTGAACGGCATCGATGTGCTGACCTTCACCGCCGGTGTAGGTGAGAACGACGGCCTGGTTCGTGCCATGGTCTGCGACTACCTGGGCTTCATGGGTGTCAAGCTGGACCCCGAGCTCAACAAGGCCCGCGGCAAGGAAATGGTCATTTCCACCCCCGACTCCAAGGTTCAGGTCTGGGTTGTGCCCACCAACGAAGAGCTGATGATCGCCCAGGATACCGCTGAGCTGGTCAACGCTGCTAAGAAGTAAACATTTACGCCAAAGGGCCGCCGCTTTTTCGCGGCGGCTCTTTCTCATAGAAAGGAAACGAATATGGAAACCGTTCAGCAGCGCTTTCTGCGCTATGTAAGCTATGAAACCACCTCGGATGAATTTTCCGAAACCTGCCCCTCCACGGCGAACCAGAAGGTCCTGGCTGGGGCCATTGTGGAGGAAATGAAGACCCTGGGCATTGCGGATGCCCACATGGACGAAAACGGCTATGTCTACGGCACGGTTCCCGGCGACAAGAGCCTGCCCACCATCGGCCTCATTGCCCACATGGATACCGCCCCGGATGCCAGCGGCGCGAATATTCAGGCCAAGGTCGTGGAATACAACGGCGGGGATATCCTTCTGAATCAGGAGAAGGGTATCTACCTGCGGGAATCCGAATATGAGTCCCTGAAGCGGAACCATGGCAAGCACCTGATTGTCACCGACGGAACCACGCTCTTAGGAGCTGATGACAAGGCCGGCGTGGCGGAAATTCTCACTGCCGCCGCAATTCTTCTCCGGGAGGGCGGCAGACACGCCACCCTGAAAATCGGCTTCACCCCCGATGAGGAGATCGGCCGGGGGGCGGATCGGTTCGATGTAAAGGGCTTTGGCGCGGACTATGCCTACACCGCTGACGGTGGCACGGTGGGGGAGATCGAGTATGAGAACTTCAACGCCGCCTCCGCCTGCGTCACCTTCCACGGCCTGAACATACACCCCGGCTCCGCCAAGGACAAGATGGTGAATTCCCAGTATATCGCCATGGAGTTCCAGAGCCTCCTGCCCACGGCCCAGAAGCCGGAGTATACGCATGGCTATGAGGGTTTTATCCACCTGACGGATATGCAGGGCGAGGTGGAGAAGAGCCAGCTGCGCTATATCATCCGGGATCACGACATGGCAAAATTCCAGCAGAAGAAGCGCCTCATGGAGTCCACCGCCGCGTTCCTGAATGAGAAATACGGCGCGGGCACCGTAGAAATCGCCATCCGGGACAGCTACTACAATATGCGGGAGAAAATCGAGCCCTGCATGGAGATTGTGGACCGGGCCAAGCAGGCCATGCGCCTTGCGGGCATGGACCCCAGAGAGGTGCCTGTCCGGGGCGGCACAGACGGCGCGAGACTGTCCTACGAGGGCCTGCCCTGTCCCAACCTCTGCACCGGTGGGGAGAACTACCATGGCCGCTTTGAGTATATCCCCGTGGAGGATATGGAGCAGTGCGTGCAGATGCTGGTGAACATCCTGCGGATGGCCTAACGGCATAATTTTGAACAAAAGGTTACGGTTTTGACTCTTGTTGGCAAGTTCCTTTCAAACACAGGGAAAAGTTTGAAAGGAACTTGCATTTTTTGTCGTTACACGGTATAATTATCCCTGTGTTACACCGACGGAGGGGACGCCTTACTGCAAGAATAATACGGCTGACTTGCAAAGGCCCGATGCCGGAATAGAAAGAGGGGTTATTCATGAATCAACTGTCCAAATTTGGAAAAGCGCTGTCCGACTGGTACAACGGCATCAGTCTGATCCTGCGAATCGCCATCGGCCTGGTCATCGGCGCGCTGCTGGGCCTTGCCTGGCCCCATGCCGTCTGGCTTGCGGAATTCGGCACCCTGTTTGTCGGCGCGCTGAAGGGCATTGCGCCGGTTCTGGTGTTCGTGATTGTTGCCAGCGCCCTTGCCCAGGGACAGTCCGCGCTGGACCGCCGATTCGGCACCGTGGTTTGGCTGTATATGCTGACTACCTTTGTAGCCGCTGCCCTCAGCGTCGTGACCAGTAAGCTCTTTCCCCAGACATTGGTCCTGGCGGAGGCTGCTACTGCAGATGTGATTCCCCAGGGGCTGGGTGAGGTAATGCACACCCTGCTTTCCAACATCGTTGCGAACCCCATTTCCTCCATTATGAACGGCAATTACATCGGCATCCTGATGTGGGCCTGCCTGTTCGGCATGGCTATGAAGGGCCTTGCCAGCGACACCACCAAGGAATTCCTGGCCAACACTGCAGACGCGGTTTCCAAAATTGTCCGCTGGATCATCAATCTGGCCC
Organism: uncultured Oscillospiraceae bacterium; assembly: GCA_934569045.1. Lineage (GTDB taxonomy): Bacteria > Bacillota > Clostridia > Oscillospirales > Oscillospiraceae > Faecousia. Next base: position 29,722 of record CAKTJX010000029.1, on the reverse strand, counting down.
CCTTCGGCATTATGGGTCTGGTATTCGCCAATGTTTCCAGCAACGGCCTTGCCATTTTCTCCCAGTATGGCAAGCTGCTTCTGCTGCTGGTTGGCACCATGCTGCTGATGGCGCTGGTGATCAATCCTCTGATTATTTTTATCTATCTGCGGCGGAATCCCTATCCGCTGGTGTTCCGTTGCCTGAAGGAGAGTGGCGTCACCGCCTTCTTCACCCGCAGCTCTGCCGCCAATATCCCCGTGAATATGGCGCTGTGCGAGAAGCTGGGGCTGGATAAGGATATCTATTCCGTCTCCATTCCCCTTGGTGCCACCATCAATATGGACGGCGCGGCCATCACCATCACCATTATGACCCTGGCGGCGGCCAACACCCTGGGAATGCAGGTGTCCATTCCCGCGGCCATCCTGCTGTCTGTCATGTCCGCTCTGGGTGCCTGCGGCGCATCCGGCGTGGCCGGCGGATCGCTGCTGTTGATCCCCATGGCCTGCTCGCTGTTCGGCATTTCCAATGACGTTGCCATGCAGGTCGTTGGCGTTGGCTTCATCATCGGCGTGATCCAGGATTCCGTGGAGACCGCGCTGAACTCCGCCGGTGACGTGGAGTTCGCCGCCACCGCCGAGTATCACCAGTGGCTCAAGCAGGGCAGACCCCTGCCGGACTTCATGAACGGCAAGAAAAAATAAATAATAAAACAGCAGCGCCGGATTAGAAGCGAGACTTCCAATCCGGCGTTGTTCTTTTTATTTTGCGGACAGCTCCACGGCTCTGCGGAGCATGGAGTAGGGCGGCACGGGCTGGGGCAGCTGCATGGTAAATTCCATCTGCGGCGTCCGGGGCTCTTCCAGAGGTGCACCCTCTGCATCCCACATGGGACCCGCGGCGAAGGCGAAGGGCTTGCAGTCCGGGCCCACGTATTCCAGCGCGTCTCCCTGGGTGAATTTATTCCGCAGGGAGCACCGGGCAAGGCCGCTTTCATCGCAATGCTCCACCATGGCGACAATCTGCCACTGGCGGATGTAGCGGGAGGTCTCGGTGTATTGACCCGGCTGGCCGTAGTAGAAGCCGGTAGAATAAACCCGATGGGAAATGTGTTCCACCTCGTCCCGCCAGACGGGGTCTAAGGGTAACCCCTGGGCCGCCGCATCGATGCAGTGCCGGTAGGCCCCGGTGACGATGGCGGCATAGTAGCCGGATTTGGCCCGGCCCTCCAGCTTGATGCAGTCCACCCCGGCATCCATCAGATCATCCAGGTGGTCGATCATGCACATATCCTTGGAGTTCAGAATGTAGGTGCCCTTTTCATCCTCAAAGACGGGGAAATATTCCCCCGGACGCTTTTCCTCCATCAGCGTATATTGATAGCGGCAGGGCTGGGCACAGGCGCCCCGGTTGGAGTCCCGGCCAGTCATGTAGTTGCTCAGCAGGCACCGGCCGGAATAGCTGACGCACATGGCTCCGTGACCAAAGGTTTCGATTTCCAGCTTGGGGTCTACCTTCTGCCGGATGGTTCGGATTTCCTCCAGCCCCAGCTCCCGGGCCAGCACCACCCGGGAGGCACCCAGGTCAAACCAGGCCTGGGCGCATTCGTAGTTGGCAATGGATTGCTGGGTGGAGATGTGCCGCTGGCAGCGGGGCGCGTACTTCCCGGCCAGGGTAAAGGCCCCCAGGTCCGCCAGAATCAGGGCGTCCACTCCGGCGCTGTCCAGCTGCTCCAGATAGGCGGGCAGCTGAGCGATTTCATCGTTTCTCGGCATGGTGTTTACGGTGACGTGGACCTTCACACCGTGGCTGTGGGCAAAGGCCACCGCCTTTGGCAGGTCCTCTGGGGAAAAATTCCCCGCGAAGGACCGCATGCCAAAGCTGGTGCCGGCGAGATATACCGCGTCCGCGCCATAGAGCACAGACATGGCCAGTTGTTCCAGGTCCCCGGCGGGGGACAGCAGTTCTAATTTTCTCATGTTATCCTCGGATGGCCTCCCGGAAGGCTTCGTGCTCTTCCAATGTGGAGGAGAAGTGATGGGTTCCGGCGGCGGGGTCCAGGATATAGTAGTAGTAGCCCGTATCCTGGGGGGCCAGCGCGGCCTTGATGCTGTTGAGGCCCGGATTGGTGATGGGGCCGGGGGTCAGGCCTACATTCAGATAGGTGTTGTAGGGGCTGTCTACGGCCAGATCCTCTTGGGTCAGATCGGTCTTGCCGTCCAGGGCATAGATCACGGAGGCATCGATGTTCAGATACGCGGGCGTACCGTTCCAGGCGTAGAGACGGTTGTAGATGACGGAGGCAATGGTGTAGCTCTCCTCGGCGCTGGCGCTTTCCTTCTCGATGAGAGAGGCCACGGTGATCACATCCGCCATGGTCATCTGGTGGCTGGCGATATAGTCCTCGCTGCGGCCGTCATCGTTCATCATCTGGCTGATGTGGGTGTTCAGGCTCGCCAGCTGGTCACGGATGCTCTCGTCTACCCGGGAATCGAAGTTGTTCAGCATCTTCGTCAGCACATTCTGGGCAGTGTCGTTGGTGTAGAACTCATAGGTATCCGGGAACAGGTAGCCCTCCAGGCAGTACTTGCTGCCCCGCTCCAGGCCGTCCAGGAACCAATAGCTGTCCAGTTCACCAGTGGCGGCGTAGCTCTCCAGCGATTCCACCGTGCAGACCCGCTTCTCCTGCAGCAGATCAAAGATCTGGCGGCAGCTGTAGCCCTCGGGAATCATTACGGTGACCACGCTCCGCTTGGAGCTGGGGGACATCATGTTTACCAGCGCGTGGTAGTCATACAGAGTGTTCAGGTCCCAGATGCCGGGCTGAATCTCCCCATCGTCCACGGCGAAGCTGGCATAGAGCTTAAAGAGTCCCGGATAGCGGATCAGACCCGCGTTTTTCAGCTTGGTGGCAATGGCGTCAATGTCGTCCGACTGGGAGATGGTGATGGTTACCTTGTGGTCCTCCCGGCCAAAGGCCAGCACATCCGCTGCGCATACCCAGGCCATGCGGCCCAGGGTTACGCCAATGGAAACGGTGATGGCAATCCACACCACGGTAACTAGAATGTTGGGGATGCCCAGCAGCCCCTCGCCGCCTTTGCGCTTGGGGCGGCCCTTGGGGGCCGGATGCTCCCGGACGGGAATTTCGGCCTCGGCCTCCGGCTCCGCGGTAAAGAGCTCCTGGAAATCCTGGTCATCCTCAGTGGCCGGGTGGGAGAGCTGGTCCGCAAAGTCTGCGGAGCTCAGCTCCCGGGCGGCTTCTTCCGGGGCGGCCTGGGTGCCGTCCTCGGGCGGGAAAGCATCCTCCGGGAACAGATCCGCTGGAATGTCCTCCGGGACAGCTTCATCCCCGGGGATTTCCAATGTGTTTTCCGCGTCTGTTGGAAGAGGCGCTTCCGTCTCCGGGGCAGCTTCCTCCGGCGCGGGGAAAGCGGCTGACTGGGGAGCCGGGGAAGCCTCCTCCTCCGGCAGGAAATCATCCGCGGTCACAGGGGGCAGAACCGGGGCCTCCGGTGGGCGCTCCGGCTGCTCGGCAGGCTGTTTATTCAGAAAGCGGCCCTGATAGCGGCCCTTAGGGGCCTCTTTCTCCGACTGCTGGGAGAGAAACCGGGGCTTTTTCTGCTCGTTGGGATTCTCTTGCATGGGTTATCTCCTTTAGTTCCGAATCACAATCTGGCGGGCGATGCGGTCTGCCTCCTCCTGCCCCTTCAGCGCGGCAATCAGTGCCAGACCGAAGGGAATCGCGCAACCGGCGGAGGTTCCGGTGATCAGCCGTCCGTCCCGCAAGACGGCGGCATCCAGGGCCATATGGGCGCTGCCCATCTGCTTCTCACAGCCGGGGTAGCAGGTGGCATTCCGCCCATCGGTAATGCCCAGGTCCGCGAGCACGGTAGGCCCGGCGCAGATGGCCGCCACAAAGCGGCTGTGCTCCCAGGCCCAGCGCAGGGCATCCAGCGCGGCCTGGCTGGCCCGGGCGCTGGCAACGCCGCCCAGACCGCCGGGCAGGACGATCATATCCAGCGCATCAAAATCGATTTCCTCCGGCAGAATATCCGCCTCCACACCGATGCGGTGGCTGCCGTAAACGGTCTTTCCGGTGATGCCTACGGTCTGAACCTCAATCCCGGCGCGGCGCATCAGATCCACCGGGGCGATGGCCTCCACTTCTTCAAAGCCGGTGCCCAATAATACATATACCATAAGAGTTCCTCCTATAGACTGCTTTTCTATTAGTCTGCCCGTTTTTTCCGGGCAAAGTATGGATTACACTATAATATACCACATTTTTCCCGGCTTGTCCACAGGTTTGCGCTTTAAGGAATTCTTATTATAGGGAACCCATTGCAAAACGGGGAAATATCTGTATAATGGAAGAAAACAAAAAGAGAGGGAATACTATGGGAATTGTCGTGATCGGCGCTGTCTTTGTAGATATCAAGGGATACCCGGAGGGGAATTATATTCCCGCGGGACGCAACGCGGGCTGGGTGGAGCAGACCTACGGCGGCGTGTCCCGGAACGTGACCGAGGATATCGCCAACTGTGAGCTGCGGCCCGCCTATGTGAGCCTGGTGGACAATACTGCCGTGGGCGCGGATGTGATCCGCCAGCTTCAGAACCATAAGGTGGATACCCGCTATATCCGGGAGGTGCCGGACGGCATGGGCACCTGGCTGGCGGTATTTGACAACGAGGGGGATGTGGTGGCCTCCATCTCCAAGCGCCCGAATCTGCTGCCCATTCTGGACACGCTGGAGGCTCACGGGGACGAGATTTTTTCCCAGGCCGACAGCATTGTGGTTGAGGTGGACGTGGACAAGGTGATTATGAAAAAGTGCCTGTCCCTGGCGAAGAAGCACGGCAAGCAGGTCTACGGTGTGGTGGCCAATATGAGCATCGGACTGGAGCGCCGGGATTTTCTGAAGGAGCTATCCGCCTTTGTCTGCAATGTGCAGGAGGCGGGACTGCTGTTCTGCACGGATTTTTCCGATTTGACGCCGGAGGCGCTGGTGGATGTGATTTCAGAAAAGGTCATCCAGGCCCAGATTCCCAAGCTGGTGGTAACCCTGGGCTCCCAGGGGGCTGTCTATGCGGACAAGGAGGGAAACAAGGGCCTGTGCCCGGCCAGAGCCGTTGAGGTGAAGGATACCACCGGCGCCGGGGACTCCTTCTGCGCCGGTCTGGCGGTGGGGCTGACCTATGGGAAGACCCTGCGGGAGGCCTGCGAGATCGGAACCCATCTGGCAGCATCCGTGATTGTCACCACGGAGAATGTATGCCCCCGGTTCCTGCCGAGAGAGCTGGGGATTGATCTGGATGTTGTGGACTGATATGGCGTACAAACGTGTTCTGACGGTTCAGGACCTCTCCTGCCTGGGCCAGTGCTCCGGGGCGGTGGCGCTGAGTGTGCTTTCCGCCTTCGGGTATGAGACCTGTCTGCTGCCCACAGCGCTGCTGTCCACCCATACAGGCTTTCGGGAACCCTATATCCAGCATCTGACAGACAGCATCGCCCCCATTGCTGCCCATTGGAAACGGGAAGGCATTCGATTTGATGCCATCTGCACCGGTTATCTGGGAAGTGGCCGGGATGTTGCGCCTGTATTGGCGCTGATTGAGGAATTGCTGGCACCGGGCGGCATCTGCATTGTGGACCCGGCTATGGCGGATGGCGGAAAATTCTACAGCGGCCTGGACGGCACATACGCGGAAGAAATGCGCCGGCTCTGCGCCAGGGCAGATATTCTGATGCCCAACCGAACCGAGGCGGCCTTCCTGACGGGGCTCCCGGACAGAGGGGACGAGGAAAGCGCCGCGGCGCTTCTGCGGGCGCTACCCCAGAAAAGGGCCATCCTGACCGGGGCGGTCAGCGGGGAGCGCCAGACGGGCTTTGCGGTGAAGGAGGGGGAAGAGGTCCGTTTTTACCGCCAACCCAAAATTGCGGGCAGCTATTCCGGCACCGGGGACCTGTTTGCCGCCTGCCTGACGGGATTTCTGCTGTCCGGAAAAGGTCTGTGGGAGAGCGCCTGCGCTGCCGGGGATTTTACTGCCCGCTGCGTTGCCCTGACGGCACAGACGGATACCCGGAGCTATGGCCTGAAATTTGAACCGCTGTTATATCAGCTGGGAGGCAGCAAATGAAAAAGGAAACCATGCTGAAAACAAAGCGTCTGTGGCTGAAGCCCATGACGGTGGAGGAGCTGGAAGAAAAGGTGCTGCAAACGGCGGACCCGGAGCTGCGCCAGGCCTATGGGGAAATGCTGGCAGGCTGCAGGGCGGCCCCGGAGGCGCTGCTCTGGAATACGCCCTGGAAAATGATTTCCAAACAGACCGGGCAGATGATGGGGGACCTCTGCTTTAAGGGTGCGCCCAGAAAGGGAACCGTGGAGATTGGCTATGGCCTGGAAAAGGAATATGAGGGCCAGGGCTATATGACGGAGGCCGTTGGGGCCATGCTGGACTGGGCCTTCGCCCAGAAGGATGTCTATGCTGTGGAGGCGGAGACAGCGCCAGACAACGGGGCTTCCCAGCGCATCCTGGAAAAGCATAAGTTTACCCCCGCGGGGCAGGGGGCGGAAGGGCCCCGGTTCCGCCGGGAAAAGCCGGAAACCAGCTGGATGTCTGTGTATATGTGCCTGGGACTCAGCATCGGCCTCTCCCTGGGCTCTGCCAATGACAATATGGCCGTGGGCATGAGCCTCGGCATGGGCGTTGGTGTGTGCATCGGCATACTGATGGACAGCCAGGAGAAAAAGCACAGACAGGCTGTTCTGGAGGGATAAAACATGGCTTGGTTTGACGAAGCAATCTTTTATCATATCTACCCGCTGGGCCTTACCGGGGCGCCCAAGCACAATGCCTATGATGCCCCGGTACCCCGATTGCGAAAGCTCCTTCCCTGGGTGGATCACATCCGGGAACTGGGGTTCAACGCGCTCTATATCGGCCCGCTGTTTGAGTCCGTGGGCCACGGCTACGAGACCACGGACTACCGGAAGCTGGACAGTCGCCTGGGAACCAACGAGGATTTGAAGGATTTTGTGGTCTATTGCCACGACCAGGGAATCCGGGTGGTGCTGGATGGCGTTTTCAACCACACCGGGCGGGACTTCTTCGCGTTCCAGGATCTCCTGCGGTTTCGGGAGGTATCGGCATACCGGGACTGGTACTGCCGCGTGGATTTTTCCGGAGACAACAGCTATCACGATGGCTTTTCCTATGAAAACTGGGGCAGCTACGATCTCCTGGTGAAGCTGAATCAGGGCAATCCCCAGGTGCGGCAGTATCTACTGGATACGGTGCGCTTCTGGATTTCCGAATTCGGTATCGATGGCATCCGGCTGGATGCGGCGGACGTGCTGGACTTTGACTTTATGCGGGCCCTGCGCGCTTTGACGGAGGGGCTAAAAAAAGATTTCTGGCTCATGGGCGAGGTGATCCATGGGGATTATGGCCGCTGGCTGGCCCCTGGAATGCTGCACAGCGTTACAAACTACCGCCTGCACAAGGCGCTCTATTCCGGCCACAACGACCATAACTACTTTGAGATCGCCCACACCGTCCGGGAAACCAGGCCAGAGTGGCGGCTTTATAACTTTGTGGACAACCATGACGTGGCGCGGATCGCCTCCAAGCTCAGCGCCAAGGCGGCATTCCTGCCCACCCATGTGTTGCTGTATACCCTGCCGGGGATTCCTTCCGTTTACTATGGCTCGGAATTCGGAATCGAAGGGAAAAAGCAGCGCTTCTCCGATGAGAATTTGCGCCCAGAGCTGCGTCTGGAAGACTTCGCGGGAAATGAGAGAGCCCAGCTGATCGGGGCCCTGGGGGCGCTCCGCCGAGGGCTACCGGCGCTGTCCTACGGGGACTATCAGGAAAAAGTGCTGACGAACACAACCTACGCCTTTACCCGCACACGGCAGGGACAGACAGTGCTGGTGACGGTGAATAACGCAAACACACCCCAGACCCTGTATGTATCCGGTCTGCCCCAGGGGGCGTACCGGGGCGGGCTGACCGGGAAACAGGTAGTTGCCCAAAATGGGAACCTCCAGATCGAGCTGCCGCCCTTCGGGGGTGAGCTCTGGATTCCGGCGGACTGCCCCTGCGCGGTTCCCGAAATGCCGGAGATTTCCTTTGAACCGCCGGAACCCGTTCAGGAGCCGCAGACTTCCAGACTGGAGCAAATGGAGGCCCGGAAGCCCTACGAGGAAATGACCGTGGAGGAGCTCCAGCAGGCCATCCTTGCCAAGCTGGCCGCCAACGGCCCGGTGACGGACCGGATGTACCGGGACGTGGCGGAAAACGTCTACCGGGATTCCCTCCTGAACTGGGTCAGAAGCTTTCGCTGAATCCACTCCGGGCGGCCGCGCGCCGCCCGGAGAAGAATGCCGAAAAATGAAAATTGGGGCTTGACAATCCCGCATTTCCATGCTAATATATCTGAGCTGTCAGGGAACAGCAAGTGAATATCCGGGTGTGGCGAAGTTTGGTATCGCGCTTGAATGGGGTTCAAGAGGCCGCTGGTTCGAATCCAGTCACTCGGACCAACAAAAAGAGGTCATCGTTAGATGGCCTCTTTTTGTTGGTCCGGACTGAATTCAAACCCATTTCAATGCGGCATGCCGGTGGTATGCCGCGCATCGCCGGCTGGACGGCGATGCCTCCTTAGTGCTCTCGATCCAGTCACTCGGACCAAAGAAAAGGGATCATCGTTGGATGGTCCCTTTTTATACGCTGAATCAAAAGTCGGCGGCACAGGGAACGCAGTCTCCGTGCCGCCGGCATTTTTTATCCGTGCAGGGTCTTTGCCTGACTGTAGAGCTCCATGTACATGGCGAACTTCGCGAACACCGGCACGTCCTGGCCGCCTACGCAGTCGATGGTGAAGTCGCACAGGTTGCTGGAATAGCTGAAATTTGTCTTTCCAGTGGCCAGCAGATTGTCCGCCTCGTCATAGAGCGCGTCGCCCTTTTCCGTGGCCCACAGGCCGGTGGGGGAGAAGTCCGGATTCAGCATGATCCACAGATAGCCATAGTCTCCTACGATCTGCTCCTGGGCATAGCCCAGGCAGGTATCGTTGGAATCGTAGAATCCCAGGGTGACACCGGAGTTGATACCCTCCTGGTTGTTCACGGGTTCACCTGTTACATACTTGACGTAAAACCAGTCCTGCCCCTTGATGGTGACGGCCCATTTTATGTTGAAAAGGCCGGACTCCTCCATGTGGGCAGCACTGATGCCGCCCACATAGAGATCGCTGCTCTGATTGATGGACTCAAAATCCCCATGCATGGTGAGGGTTCCCTGGCCGTTCAGGGCAGCCATGGCATCCTCCGGGCCCGCAAAGCTTTCGGCCTCCTCGCAGCCCAGCAGGACCGCGGACAGTGCTAGCGCCAGAAGCAAGGCAATCCATTTTTTCATAGCGGTTCCTCCTTATGTTGTTGCCCGGTCCCGTGCCAGCTCCCGGGCGGCCATTACCGCCATGGCGATCAGCAGCGGCAGTCGGGCAGGCTCGTAGACGATGAGATAGGCGTTGTCAAAGATGATGTTCTCCGGGGTCAGATCCAGATTGTCCATTATGGCACCTAGAATCTGCCCGTTCAGGGTGACCTTGTAATTGTGCCCGATGGTTCCGTTGTACTCCCGCAGCTCCAGTGTGCCCTCCGATACCTCCATGGTGAATCGGTCACGGACCAGATCCAGCTGCTTTTCAAGGGTGCCGTAGGGCGCGCCGTCCTGGTAGAATTGGTAGGTCGGCAGGGCGTGGTTCAGCTGCTTGGTCATCACAAAAACCTCGTGTTCCTGATTATCCAGAACCCGCAGCGTGACCAGCGGCACGGTGCCGTCTACGGTGTAGCAGACGTTCCCATTGGCATCCGACACTGTGAAATGCTGCCCCGTGAGCTTGAAGTCCTCGCTGAAGGTATAGATTTGCGATGGGCGCAGCCCCCGGAAGGGCAGGGGAGCGCCGTGTTTGACAAAATGCTCTAAGCTGGTCTGGAGCCACTCTCGCATGAGAAAGACATCGGAATGGTAGCACAGGTGCTCCGCAAGGCTCTCCCCAAGCACCTCCTGGGGCGGATACAGGGGCTCCGTGAGCCGCTCCGAAATGGCGGCATCCATCATAGAATAGCCCACATATCCCACAAGCCCATCCCTGGACAGATAAAAATAGAGGAATTGCCCCCGGTTATCCGGCCCAAAAATCAGGCTGGTGCGGGGGCTGGCGGAAAATTTTCCAAGCCATCCGGAGCCAAGGGGCGTAGGGAGATTCTTAAAGACCTCATAAAACGCCTCAATTTCCCGGGGAATGTCCATAGCGATCATGGCGCCGCCGTCCACCATGGCATTGTAATCCGCGGGGGAGCCAAAGTTGAACATGGCGATGCCCACAATCAGCACCACCGTGGCAATGGATACCGGAACCTCCCGCCATTTCCCGGCAATACAGATCCAGACGGACAGCGCAATCAGCCCAATGCCCAGCAGCCGGAACTTCCAGATCCGCCGCTTGATGGCGGGGGAGTAGCTGGCGTAGGCATCCGCCTTTTCCTCCGCCTGCTTCACGACGGCCTTTGTCTGCTGCACAGCCTGGGCCACCGGCTTCCCGTCAAACAGCCAGGAGAGAAACAGGAGAAGCCCCGCACCCAGTGCCAGGAACACCAGAAAGGTGATGGTGTCATCATTGAATGCCCCGCTGCGCAGATCGGCCGCCAGACAGTAGACCCCGTACAGTACCGTGGCAGCGCTCAGCCCAAGAAAAAACTTTTTCATGGAACACCTCCTGCAAAGAAAATAATTAGAATGGATTCTTCTTCCAGTATAAAAGATGTTAGAATAGAAAACAAGTGCTTTTTTGAAAATGACACATTTTTTGACGGGGTTCCCCAAAAAACTTGACGGGGCATTGTTTCCCGGCTATAATCTAGGAAGAGCAGGCCTATCCGGCGCATTATTCGGAAGGGCCGAAGGGTAAAGGAGAACAAAATGAGCTTTAAAGACGTGATTAAGAACCAGGTGCTGGAGCAGGTTACGGCCAGCAACCTGACAACCTTTTCCAGTGTGTTCCACCTGGGCGTTGCCGCGCTGCTGGGACTGTACATTTATTTTATCTACCGTGCCACCAGCAAGAGCGGGTTTTATAACCGGGGCTTCAATAAGTCCTTGGCTTCCCTTCCGGTGATTACCGCGGGCATCATGCTGGCTATGCAGAGCAATCTGATCATCAGCCTGGGCATGGTGGGTGCATTGTCCATCGTCCGGTTCCGCAACGCCGTGAAGGATTCTTCCGACCTGACGTACCTGTTCTGGAGCATCAGTATGGGCATTGTTGCGGGTGTAGGGCTGTATGAACTGGCTGTAATCATCAGTCTGGCGCTGACGGTTCTGTGGCTGGCTCTGGATCTGCTGCCCAATGTGCGGCAGCCCTACCTGCTGGTTGTCTCCGGCGATAAGACCGCGGAGGAGGCAGCGCTCCTGGATCAGGTCAAGCTTTTTGCCCCCAAGGCCAGAGTCCGCAGCCGCAACCTGACCCAGCGGGGCACCGAGTGGATCGTGGAGCTCCAGGTGAAGAACCCCCAGGGCCTGGTTCAGGCGGTTTCCGCCACGGCTGGCATTTCCTCCGTGAATCTTCTGACCCATGACGGGGAAGTTCGGTTTTAAGCGGAGCAGGCCATGGAGTACCGTGTTGAAAAGAAATATCTGGTAACGGATCGGGATTTGGCCGTGCTGGCAGGAAGGCTGAAGGCGGTCATGCCCCTGGATGCCCACCAGCAGGGGGACTGCTATGAAATTCGCAGCGTCTATTTTGACGATGCCTGGGACCGCTGCATGGATGAAAATGAGGCTGGCGTTGATCTCCGCCAGAAGTTCCGCCTGCGGTCCTACGGGCCGGATTTTTCCCTGTTCCATCTGGAGATCAAGGAAAAAGCGGCGGGTCTGACAAAGAAACAGTCCTGCACCCTGTCCGGAGAAGAAGCGCGGCAGCTGCTGGACGGGACGCTTCCACTGAAAATGGACCATCGGAAGGCGCTGAATCTGCTCCAGCTCCAGGCCCGGAAGGACCTGATGCGGCCCAAGGCTCTCATTGCCTATGAGCGGACGGCCTATGTCTATCCGGTGGGCAATGTCCGGGTGACCTTTGACCGCAATATCTGCGCCAGCAGAGCCTATTCCGAATTCCTGGAGCCCAGCTTTTCCGGCACCGTGCCGGTGCTGCCCGCGGGAAAGCACATTCTGGAAGTGAAGTATGACGAGCTGCTGCCGGATGTGCTGCGGGAGCTTTTGGGTCTTGGGAAGCTCTCGCCGGTGGCTTTTTCCAAATATTATCTGGGGAGAATGGCTGTTCTGGGCCAGTTCCCCCTGGCGCTCTGATCGGAGAAAGGAACGCAATGCGCAACGAAAGAATGGTCAGGCGCTGCCTGTTTGCGGGCGCCCTGCTGCTGATGGCGGGGGCAATCGCTTTTTTCTCCTGGCGGGAATGCAATACCTGCCTGGGCCTTTCCTTCCGGGAAACGGAACCGGCGGGAAGCTACGCATATCGGGATTACAGCGACCAGCTGCTTTTTATGGACGAGCGGGCGGCGGTGGATGTAAAGAAGGATACGCTCTACATCCCCCAGAGCATCGGCACCGACACCTCCGCCTGGGCGCTGCACGGAAAGCTGACCCTCCGGGACGGGGGACAGAAGATGTACTTCCTCCGGGATGCGGCCTTTGAAAACCTTGCGGAGGCTGTGGCACAGAATCACCGTTTTCAGCTGATTATTGAAAGTGGGAAGACCTATATGCGCTACCAGGTGGTCTTTACCACCCTGCCGGTGCTGTGCATGGAGGAGAACGAGGGCCTGGAGCTGACGGAAAAAGGGGACATTGCGGAGGGAACCCTCCGAGTCTGGACTCCCTCCGATGGCGATGCCGGGGGCTACAGCGTAAAAAAAAGTAACCTACAGTGGCACCTCCGGGGAAATTACACCATGGGCCAGCCGAAGAAATCCATCAAGCTCTGCCTGAAAAAGAAAAATGGCACCCCCAAAAATCTGGCGCTGCTGGGCATGGGGGCGGATGATGACTGGATTCTGAACCCCATGAGCCTGGACGATACCAAGCTGAAAGAAAAGTATCTGATGACGCTGTGGAACGAGCTGGCGGATGGGACGCCTTGGGATGAAAGAATGTCCACGGGAGCGCATGTAGAGGTGCTGATCAACGGCACCTATCGGGGTGTCTATCTGCTCCAAAGGCGGGTGGACAAAAAATATCTGTCCCTGGACAGCAGTCAGATTTTGCTGAAGGCCTCCGGTGATGAGGACGAAATGGAGCCCAGGGCCTGCAAGATTGTGTATTCCCCCTTTGACGAGACGCAGACCTACGCAATCTGGTCGGATATGGTCGCCCAAAAGTTGGTGCCCTGGCTGGACATCCCCAATCTGATCGATGTCAATTTGTTCGTGCAGTTTGGGGCGCTGTATGACAACGCCCAGTTCCGGAACCTCTTTTATCTGCTGACCCCGGAGGTGGACAGTTACCGTGTCTCCCTGCTCCTCTGGGATACGGACCAGGCTATGGGCGTTGTGAAGGGCTTCCGGTTCAATCTGAATGCCAGCGCCCATGCGGAGATTTCCAGAATGGAGTATGATTTTGCCCGGGATACTGAGCCAGGATTGGATGAGGAAACCGCGCGGCGCTGGCAGGCGCTGCGGCAGGGCATACTTTCCCAGGATCATTTGGAGCAGGTGCTGGATGCGCTGTCCCGGTCCCTTGCGGCCAGCGGCTGCCTGGAGCGGGATCAGGAAATCTGGGGCCAGGCCTACGGGGGCCTGGAGAGCCTGGAAACCCTGCGGCAATATGTTGCCATGCGGACAGAATTTTTGGATGCCTATTACGGAATTTCCTGAAGAGAACAGTTTCTATGCCAAGGGCGCGTTGCAAAATGAACTGCAACGCACCCTTTTTGTGTCAAACATAGCTCTGGGTGGAAACGTCAAAGACACCTCTGGTGGTGATGCGCAGCGTGGGAATTACCGGAAGGGCCATGAAGCTGAGGGTCATAAAGGGGTCAATCCCGGGGCGGACACCCAGCGCATGGGCGGCATCCTTGGCCTGCTCCAGCTGCCGGTTTACCTCCGCCAGCGGCCGGTCACTCATAATGCCCGCAATGGGCAGGGGCAGCTCGGCGGCGGCCTCCCCATGCGCCCAGACCACAATGCCGCCCTGAAGCTCTGTGATTCGGTTGGCAGCGGCAGCCATATCCTGCTCATTGGTTCCGACGACGATGATATTGTGGGAGTCGTGGGAGATGGAGGTGGCGACGGCACCGGAGCGGAGGCCGTAGCCCTTGAGGTAGCCGATGCCGATGTGCCGGGTGCCCTTGTGCCGCTCGATTACCGCAATTTTCAGAATGTCGCGGCTTGCGTCAATGTGATCGGCATATCCCGCATCCTCGGTCAGCAGTTCCCCGCTGACCATGCCGATAATCCCTCTGGGCCGACGTTCGGAAAAATCCTCCGTGGAAAGCGTGCCTACATGGAAGGTATCCCGGGCGCGTTCCGCAAGATAGGGCTGCAGCGCCGGGGCAGGGAAATCCGCAACCTGCCCATGGTCCGCCATTTTGACGCCCCGCTTGTAAACCTGCTCCACCGTGAAATCCTGGAAGTTGTCGATGAGCACGAAATCCGCCAGATACCCCGGGGCGATGGCCCCCCGGTTGTTGAGCTGGAAATACCGGGCAGCATTGTGGCAGGCAACCTTGACCGCAATAATGGGGTCCACCCCGAGGCCGATGGCTTTCTTTACGATGTAGTCAATGTGTCCCTTGTGCAGCAGATCGCTGGGATGCTTGTCGTCCGTGCAGAACATACACCGGTCACTGTACTGGCCGCACAGCAGGGGCGCCAGGGCCTCCAGATTCCGGGCGGCGGTGCCCTCCCGGATCATGATAAACTGGCCCCGCTCCAGCTTGGCAATGGCATCCTCCAGATTGTAGCATTCGTGGTCCGAGTAGACGCCCGCCGCAATGTAAGCGTTGAGATCGTTTCCCTTCAGATCCGGCGCGTGGCCGTCGATTTTTTTGTGGTGGGCCTGGGCGGCCACGATTTTGCTCAGGCATTGCTCGTCGCCCATGACCGTGCCTACAAAGTTCATCATTTCCGCAAGCCCCTGGACTCTTGGGTGGTCATAGAAGCTGTCAATGGCCCGATAGTCCAGCACGGCCCCGGATTCATCCAGCGGCGTGGCGGGCACGCAGGAGGGGAGCATAAACCGGACATCTACCGGGAGATCCTCTGTGGCCTGGAGCATATATTCAATGCCATCGGTGCCCATGACGTTGGCAATTTCGTGGGGGTCCGTGATCACGGTGGTGGTGCCGTGGGGCAGCACGGCCTTCACGAACTCTTCGGGGCAGACCAGGGAGCTCTCCAGATGAATGTGGGCATCCAGGAAGCCGGGCAGCAGAATTTTTCCGGTGCAGTCCACCTCTTCAGTGCCGCTGTATTGGCCAATGCCCACAATCAGACCCTCCGCCACGGCGATATCCGCGGTGCAGACGCGATTGGAGAAGACGTTGACATAGGCGGCGTTTTTCATCACCAGATCTGCCTTCTCCCGCCCGGCGGCGGCCTCAATGATCCGGCGCTTTTTGATCAGCTTTCGATTTACTTTTCCCGCGTAGCTTTCCGACATGGACAGGACTCCTTTCCGGCTTTAAAGGTGTATTTTCATCATGAAAAAAGTATACGGCAAAATTCGGGGTTTGTCCATCTGTAATTGAGAAAAGACCGGAAGAACGCAAATATTTCCCGAAATCCGCAAAGCCCTCTTGACACGCCGCCCTTCTTTGAGTATAATAGCAAGGCTATCGGGGTGTGGCGAAGTTTGGTATCGCGCTTGGTTCGGGTCCAAGAGGCCTCGGGTTCGAATCCCGACACTCCGACCAAATAAGAAAAAACGCTGAAATCTCTAAAGGATTTCGGCGTTTTCTATGTCTTTTGCCAGCATGGGAGGCCGGCGCGGTAACAGGCTTGCCGGACTCTCGGCGGCGGCTCTTTTTACGCAGTCACGGCATATTGCAGATTATTTCCCAGAGCTTTCTCCTCCCGGAAGCCGCAGGCAAAGGCCAGGCGGCGGGAGCGCTCGTTAAGGCGCGAGTATTACACGTGTTACGGATGGGACAGCGGGCAGTGATTCTCTTTTCCAGCAGCCCGGCAGACACCTTTGACGCAATCCTCATGGATGTGATGATGCCGGTTATGGATGGCCTGGAGGCGACAAAGGCCATCCGGGCCCTGGGCCGCCCGGACGCGGAGACAATCCCTTCATTGCAATGACAGCCAACGCCTTCCAGGAGGATATTCAGAAATGCCTGGAGGCCGGAATGTGCGCGCATTTGGCAAAGCCGATGAATGTGGAAAAGCTGAAGCATACGATTCGCAGCCAGATTCATAAGGAATAGGCAGGGCGGATCATGGTCCGCTTTCCTGCCAGAAAACGCCGGAGAGAACTTTCCGGCGCTTTTTGTATGTTTCCGCCTTCGGAAATACGGCACTGGACAGAGACATATCCTTTCCCAGAGGTGATGTCCTTGGCATACCGGATTGAATATGGCAACCCGCCGCGGCGGAAAAAATGGAAGCTGCTGCTGTTGGCAGCTGCGGTGCTCGCCGCCCTGCTGATTCCCAGGCAGACGCTGGAGCGGTGGCTGGTGCCTGGGGACGCGGCGGTGACAAAAGCGGCCTTTGCGGAGCTGATTTTGGAGCTGCGGCAGGGGAGCCCAGCGGGGGAGGCGGTGGCGGCCTTCTGCAAAACCGTGGTTCAGGGCGTGGAGCTTGGGTAGGCTGGAGATTTCCGGCTGGGGCTGCGTGGCGCTGGCGCTGGCACTGCTGGTGCTGCCGCTGCCCTGGCTGATGGCCGCGGTGGCGGCGGCGGCCTTCCATGAGCTTTGCCACGCTCTGGCCGTTCGGCTGCTGGGGGGCCGGATTTACCGAATGGCTCTGGGGAGCAGGGGGGCGGTGATGGAGCTGGCGGCAATGCCGCCCGGGCGGGAGCTTCTGGCAGCGGCGGCGGGGCCAATGGGCAGTTTTTTGCTGCTGCTGACAGCCCGGCATTTTCCAAGACTGGCCCTGTGCGGCCTGGTGCAGGGGTGCTATAATCTGCTGCCTATTTTTCCACTGGACGGCGGGCGGATGCTGCTTCGGGAACTGGAGCTGTGGCTGCCGGGGGAAAAAGCTGCTGGGATTACCCGGATTGTGGGACTTGCGGCGGGGACTTTGACGGCGGCGGTCCTGCTGCGGTGGCGGGCCTATCCCGGCGCGCTGCTTGTTTTTGCGGCAGCGGCGCGAAATATTCCTTGCAAAGATGGCAAACTAAGAGTACAATAGGGCTACCAATTCCAAAGAGGTAAAAAGATGACAGAACGCAAGAACCGCATTCTGCCCACCGTTCAGAAGCCCGCCCGGTATACCGGCGGGGAATGGGGGCAGATTTGCAAGAGGAAGGAAGACATGGCCATCCGTGTGGCCTTCTGCTTCCCGGATACCTATGAAATCGGCATGTCCAATGTGGGAATGCGGATTTTGTACGGCGTGATGAACCGCATCCCGGATGTGTGGTGCGAACGGGTCTTCGCCCCCTGGGGCGACATGGAGCAGGCCATGCGGGACAATGATCTGCCCCTGTGGGCCCTGGAGAGCCAGGACAGCGTGAAAGACTTTGACATGGTGGCCTTCACCATTGGCTATGAAATGTCCTATTCCAATATTTTGAATATGCTCCGCCTGTCCGGCATCCCGCTCCACGCCAGGGATCGCCATGGGCTGCACAATATGGTTTTCGCCGGCGGTGTCTGCGCCTTCAACCCGGAGCCTCTGGCGGAGTTCGTGGATTTCTTCTCCCTGGGCGAGGGGGAGGAGATCACGGTGGAAATCCTGGACTGCTACCGGCAGGCCAAACAGGAGAACTGGGAGAAGGAACGGTTCCTGCAAGCGGTTTCCAAAATTCCCGGCGTGTATGTGCCCTCCTTTTATACACATACTTACGATGAAAACGGGGTGCTGACGGCGGTCACACCGGTGCCCGGCGCGCCGGAGACCGTGACCAAGCGGATCGTGGAGAATCTGGACACCGCCTATTTCCCCACGGAAATGATCGTGCCCTCTACGGAAATCGTCCATGACCGGGCCAATCTGGAAGTCTTCCGGGGGTGCATCCGTGGCTGTCGGTTCTGTCAGGCGGGCTTCTCCTGCCGTCCGGTGCGGAAGAAGAGCCCGGAGGTGCTGTACGACCAGGCGGTGAAGCTGATGGAGCAGACCGGCTTCAATGAGGTAACTCTGTCCAGCCTGTCTACCTCCGACTACCGGGGGCTGAAGGCCCTGACGGACGAACTGCTGCCCTACTGCGAGGCGAACCACATCAGCCTTTCCGTGCCCTCTCTGCGGGCAGACAACTTCTCCCGGGAACTGATGGAGAAGCTTCAGGCCGTCCGGAAGTCCGGCCTGACCTTTGCCCCGGAGGCGGGAACCCAACGGCTGCGGGATGTGATCAATAAGAACCTGACAGAGGAGGAAATCCTCTCCACCTGCACTCAGGCCTTTGCCGGGGGCTGGAACAGCGTCAAGCTCTACTTTATGCTGGGCCTGCCGACGGAGACGGATGAGGATGTGCTGGGCATTGCGGAGCTGGTCTACAAGGTTATCCAGGCCTGGAAGGAACACGCCGTCAACAAAAAGCGGGGACTGCGGGTTCATGTGGCCACGGCCTATTTTGTGCCCAAGCCCCATACGCCCTTCCAGTGGGAGAAGCAGATCACCCCGCAGGAATATCTGCGGCGCTGCAAGCTGCTGAAGGAGCATTTCTATTCCAAATCCATTGAGTATGACTACCACAGCCCGGATTTAAGCCGCCTGGAGGCGGTGTTTGCCCGCGGTGACCGCCGCCTGGGCCCGGTGATTGAGGAGGCCGTGAAAAACGGCGCCAGACTGGACGGGTGGGACGAATACTTCCGCTATGATCTCTGGCAGGATGCCTTTGCCAAATGCGGTGTGGACCCGGATTTCTATACGGTGCGGGGTTATGACGAGGGGGAGCTTTTGCCCTGGGACATGATCGATGTGGGCGTTACCAAGTCCTTCCTGCTGCGGGAGCGGAAACAGGCCTATAGGGATCTGGTCACCCCGGACTGCCGCCATGGCTGCGCCGGCTGCGGCGCGAACGGGCTCCTGAAGGAGGTGCGCTGCGATGCCTAGACTGCTGTTTGAGAAAACTGGCACGGCGGTCTGGATGTCCCATCTGGACCTGATGCGGGTGTTTCAGCGATCCTTCAAACGCGCTGGCCTGCCCCTGACCCATACCAAGGGCTTCAATCCCAGACCCTCGGTTTCCATTGCCCTGCCCCTGTCGGTGGGGGTGGAGAGCCGGTGCGAGCTGCTGGACTTTGACCTGGAAGGAGAGCCGGTTCCGGGAGCGGAAATTCAGCAGCGGCTGAACTGCGCGCTGGTGCCCGGTGTCCGGGTGCTGGACTGCTACGATGGCGGGCGGAAAATTCGGGAGCTGGCGCTGCTGAAGTGCAGTGTGACCCTGGAATATGACCGCGGCGTTCCCCAGGATGCGCAAAAGACCATTGCGGCGCTGTTTGCCCGGGGCAGCCTGACGGTGGAGAAGAAGGGGAAGAACGGCCCCGTGGAGCAGGATATCATCCCTATGATCCGGGAGCTGACTGTGGAGGCCGGGGAGCCTGGGGAGCTGGTGCTGCGGGCCTGTATCTGTTGCCAGAATCCGTCTCTCAACCCAAGCCTGCTGGAAAACGCCATCCGGCGGTATCTGCCGGAGCTTACCCCGGACTTCTCGCATATTGCCAGAGAAGAAATTTACGATGCGAACAAAAATGTATTTCGATAAGGAGAATAGAATTATGGAAGAGAAAATTTATCTGGAAGAATGCCCCATTTGCCGCGGCCCCGGAATGCTGCTGCATGAGGGCGGCTGGTGCGTCCAGGTAGAGTGCACCGACTGCTCCGCCCACACCGTCTTTGTGGAGTACGCCTCTGAAGATGAGAAGCGTACCGCCGAGCAGACCGTGGCGCGGCTGTGGAACATCGGAAAGGTTGTCAGCAGTGAGCGCGGAGAGTAAGCTTTCCACGGCAGAGCAGCTGCAAGCACTGATTCCCTCTTTTCACACCCTGGCCCCGGATACGGTGGGGGACCGCTTCGGTTTCTCTCTGGAAAGCTGGGACGAGGCGGCGGATACCTATACCTTCCGCTGCCGGACGGAAAAATGGATGGCCAACGCGGCGGGCTCCCTGCACGGCGGCATGGCTGCCGCGGCAGTGGATCAGGCCATGGGCTTTGTGGTTCACTGCATCCAGCCCGGAGCGGGCTTCTCGCCCACGGTGGAGATGCAGCTGAGCTATCACCGGCCCCTGCGCGCCGAGGGTGCGCTCCTGGTCCGTGTGCAGGTATTGACCCGGGGAAAGAGCCTCATGCATCTGCGCGCGGAGGTGTACGGGGAAAACGCCCCGGATAAGCTCTGCGTTTCCGCCACGGCGGTATACGCCTTTGTGCCAGCCAAAGAATAACCGGACCAGATTCCGCGGGGACGGCCCTATACCGTCTCCGCGCGGGTCTCCGGCGAAAAAAGGAAAAATCAGGACTTGACATTTTCTGTAAGCTGTGGTATCATGTCCGAGTTATTAAGAGACAGCAAGTAAATATCCGGGTGTGGCGAAGTTTGGTATCGCGCTTGAATGGGGTTCAAGAGGCCGCTGGTTCGAATCCAGTCACTCGGACCAAAGAAAAGGGATCATCGTGAGATGGTCCCTTTTCTTTTGAACCAAATTGGATTTGGCCCCCATTAAAATGTGTATGTTTGGGGCATTGCTGACTAAATGTTTGGAGTGAACGCAATGATCGATAAAATGCGGATTCGTGGCGCAAAGGTCCACAACCTGAAAAATATTGATGTAGATATCCCTCTGGGGAAGATCGTAGGCATTGCGGGAGTGTCCGGCTCCGGAAAGTCCTCGCTGGCCCTGGGTGTTCTGTACGCCGAGGGCTCCCGCCGTTACCTGGAGGCCCTTTCCACCTACACCCGCCGGAGAATGACCCAGGCCGCCAAAGCCAGTGTGGATGAGGTGCTGTATGTCCCTGCGGCGCTGGCGCTGCATCAGCGTCCCGGTGTGCCGGGGATTCGCAGCACCTTTGGCACGGGAACGGAGCTCTTAAACAGCCTGCGGCTCATGTATTCCCGCCTTGCCAGCCACCGCTGCCCCAATGGGCATTATCTGGAGCCGACATTGCGGGTTGCCGCCGGGAAGAAGCTGGTCTGCCCGGAGTGCGGCGCGCGGTTCTACGCACCGTCCGCGGAAGAGCTGGCCTTCAATTCCCAGGGGGCCTGCCAAAAATGCGGCGGCACCGGCAGCGTCCGCACCGTCGATCTGGCAAGCCTGGTGCCGGATGACTCCCTGACCATTGACGGCGGCGCGGTCGCCCCGTGGAACAGTCTGATGTGGTCGCTGATGACGGATGTGTGCCGCACGATGGGCGTGCGTACCGATGTGCCCTTCCGGGATCTGACCGAGGCGGAAAAGGAAATTGTCTACCACGGCCCCGCCGAGAAAAGGCATATCCTCTATAAATCCAAAAACTCCAATCAGGCCGGGGAGCTGGACTTTACCTATTTCAACGCCGTCTATACGGTGGAAAACGCCCTTGCGAAGGTCAAGGATGAAAAGGGCATGAAGCGGGTGGAGAAATTCTTGAAGGAGGATATCTGCCCGGAGTGCCGCGGCACACGGCTGTCCGCTGCTGCCCGGGGGCCCAGGCTCCAGGGGATTTCGCTGGATGCGGCCTGCGCTATGACGCTGTCCCAGCTGGTGGAATGGGTCCGGGGCGTTCCTGACAGTCTGACGGAGGAAATGCGCCCGATGGCTGAAAGCATTTGCGAGGCGTTCCAAAGCACAGCCAAGCGGCTGATGGATTTGGGCCTGGGGTATCTGACTCTGGACCGTTCCGCCTCCACGCTCTCCACCGGGGAGCGCCAGCGGATGCAGCTGGCCCGTGCTGTCCGCAACCGTACAACGGGTGTGCTGTATGTGCTGGACGAGCCGTCCATCGGTCTGCACCCGTCCAATATCGTGGGGCTCACTGGGGTTATGCACGATCTGGTAGCCGACGGAAACTCTGTGATTCTGGTGGATCATGACACGCAGATTCTGAAGGAAGCCGATTGGATCGTAGAAATGGGGCCGGAGGCGGGAGCCAAGGGCGGTCATGTGATTGCCCAGGGAACGATTCCGGAGATAGAAGAAGAACCGGCTTCTCAGATCGGTCCCTTCCTCTCCGGCAGGGCCGAAACAAAATTAAGGGACTGCGCCGCAAAAGATGACCTCTTTGCAAACGGTACCATTCATCTTTCTACGAATTCCATCCATACGGTCAAGCCGCTGGAGGTGGATATCCCCAAGGGCCGGCTCACCGTTGTCACCGGTGTCTCCGGCTCCGGCAAGACCACCATGGTTCTGGAAAGCCTGATTCCCGCGCTGGATGCCGCCATCAGCAGTCACACGCTGCCGGCGCATATCCGTTCCATTCAAGCCGAGGGAATCGCGCATATCAAGCTCATTGACGCAACGCCCATCGGCATCAATGTCCGCTCCACGGTGGCAACCTACGCGGGGGTTCATGATGAGCTGCGTAAGCTCTATGCCAAGTCTCCCAATGCCAGGGAGAAAGGGTATCACGCAACAAGTGACTTTTCCTACAATACCGGCTCCCTGCGCTGCCCCGGCTGCGACGGAACGGGTGTCGTCAGCCTGGATGTGCAGTTCCTTCCGGATGTGAATATTCCCTGCCCGGACTGCCGCGGTTCCCGCTATGCAAGGGAAGCCTATGATATAAAGCTCACAAACAGGGCAGGTGAGGCTCTTTCTCTGCCGGAGCTGATGGACATGGACGTGAACTCCGCAATTGACTTCTGCGAGGAGATGAAAACCGTCAGCCAAAAGCTGAACATCCTGAAACAGCTGGGTCTCGGCTATCTGACTCTGGGGGAGGAAACACCGGGCCTTTCCGGCGGCGAAGCCCAGCGGCTTAAGCTGGCAAGTGAAATCGGCAGAACCCAGGAGGACTCCGTTTTCGTGTTTGATGAGCCCTCTATCGGTCTGCACCCCCTGGATGTCCGGGTGCTGCTGGGTGTGTTCCAGGCACTGATCGACAATGGCGCCACAGTGATTGTCATTGAGCACGACCTGGATGTGATCCGCAACGCCGATTACATCATCGACATGGGCCCCGGCGGCGGGGAAGCAGGGGGCCGGATTGTGGCAGCCGGAACACCGAGAGAGATTCAAAACAACGGGAACAGTATTACGGGACGCTATTTGTGATCCCTTGTGTGGGCGGGCAATCAACATGCACCGCAATTCAGTTTCTGATTTGAATGATTGAATCTTGTGATATTTTACGCATAAGACCTTGCAAAATAGGGCCTCCTCGGATATAATGGAACCAATTCATGTTTTACATCAGACAGCCGCTTGACAACAATAACGAGAATTGGAGCTCACACGTATGATCGATCTGGAAATGCAGGCAGTGGAGGAATACATCCGGGAAAGCCGCACAGGCTTTTGGAAAATGGAGCTGGACAGCGACGGTACGGGCTGTATGTATGCCGATGCCATAATGCGGGACCTTCTGGGGGTGACACCGGACCTTACGCCGGAGGAATGCTACGCCTTTTTCTCCGCCCATATTCACCCAGATGATCGGCAGCTGCTGACGGCGTATATGGAGGAACTGATGCGTGGGGAAGCCGATATTGTGTATCGTTATCTCCACCCGGTCACCGGGGAGATGCGGGTCCGCTGCGGCGGCAGACGGATGCATACGGAAGGACAGACGGTGACCATTGCGGGCTACCACAGAGAATATTCCGATGTGTTCCGCCTGGAAGACGAGAACCAGTCCCAACAGTGGCTCATGCGGCAAAACCGTGATTTGCAGCAGGCCCAAAGCCGCACGGCCGCCTACAGCCGCAGCATTACAGACCGGGCGGCCTGCGGCATCGTCTACTATACGATCCCGAACCGAAATCATCTGTATATGAACGCGGAGGCCATGCGGATTTACGGCATCAAGAATCTGGAGGACGCCAGGCAAAACCTGGACAAGGTCATGTCGAAAGTGGTGTACCGCAGCGCTGCGGATCTGGAAAAGCTCCGTGCGCTCCGTGTCCGGGATGGTTCTGTGGATTATGGCTGTACCGTTGCCACGGAAGCGGGGAAAATTTCCAGCCTGCTGGCCCACACCGAGGTCATTACCACGCCCCAGGGGGAGCGTGCCGTTTACACCACCTTCCTGGATATTTCGGAGAATGAATCTCTGAAAAATGAGAAGCAGATTCTCGATACGCTGTGCCAGGATTTTCTTTCCTTCTTCTATCTGAACTTTGCGAAAGAGACCATTACGGTGCTCAAATCCAACGACGAGACCAATCTTTTCCTGGAGGCAGGCAAAACCGTTGCCGGGTTTGCCGACTACCGGGAGAAGCTGGAGGAGTGCTTTGCAAAGCACGTGGACCAGTCCTCCGCCCCGGATTTTGTGGATATGCTTCGCCCGGACGGCTTGAGGGCGTATCTGCGGAATCATCAAAGGCTGGCATACCGCTTCTGCATTGTGTCCGACAGTGGCGAGCGGCATTATCTGGAGGTAACCGGCGCGCTGACGGGAGAAGACGGTACAGGGGCGGTCATGGGCTATCGGCTGATCGATGAGATTATCGCCCAGGAGGATCAGAAGAAGGCGCAGCTGCAGGAGGTCAACGCAAGGCTGGAGGAGCAGCTCCAGACCATCGGCGGCCTTTCCAATGCGTTCTTTGCGGTGTATTGGGTGGACCTCCGCGCAAATACCTGCAAAGCGCTGAAAAACATTCCCTATTTTGAGCAGGTCGTTCAGGACTGCCCCGCGGCGGGGGATGTGACCGATGCCTTTATCACCCTGTGTGTCCGACCGGAGGACCAGGAAAAGATGCGCGCGTTTATGGACCGGCGGCATCTGGAGCGGCAGCTTGAAAAAAATGATCTGGTCGTGGAAGAGTTCCACGGGATGCTGGACCCCTGGGAGTGGTGCCGCGCCAGCTGGATTGCTGCGTCCCGGGATGAAAATGGAGTGGTGACCAGCGTCCTATTCTCCGTAGAGGATATTTCCGCCAATGTGGCGGAGCAGAAGCAGCGGGAACAGGAGCGCCGGCTTCTGGGGGAGCAGACCCGCGTCATCAGCGGCCTTTCCCAGGAATTTACCACCGTGTGGCTGATCTGCCAGGACGGAAAATCCTGGGTCAAGTACCGGGATACCGGACGGGACAATGTGGCACGGGAGTCTATTTCCTTTACGCAGAGCGAGATGAACTATGCAGACGGGATGCGGGATTACCTGACCAACTTCGTCTGCGAAGGGGACAGGGAGGAGTTTGCCCGGAAAACTCAGTACGAGGTAGTGCTCCACGAGCTGCGGCAGCAGGTCATCTACAGCGTGGTCTATAAGCGGCAGTACAAGGGAAAGCAGGAGTATTTCCAGGTGAGCTTCACCTTTGCGGGCGATGAGGAAAGCAATGATTTCATCATGGGCTTTAAAAATGTCAACGATATCGTCCTTGCCGAGCGGGAGAAGAACGAGAAGCTTACCGAGGCGCTGGCGGCGGCGGAATACGCAAACCATGCCAAAACCCAGTTCCTCAACAATATGTCCCACGACATCCGCACCCCCATGAATGCGATTATCGGCTTTACCTCTCTGGCCGCCTCTCATATTGATAACAAGGAGAAGGTCAAGGAGTATCTGCGCAAAATCGGCACCTCCAGCGAGCATCTGCTTTCTCTGATCAACGATGTGCTGAATATGAGCCGTATTGAAAGCGGCAAGGTGAAGATCGATGAGAAGCCTCTGCACCTGCCGAATCTGCTCCACGATATCCGCACCATCATTCAGCCCACCATCAGCTCCAAGCAGCTGGATTTCCTGATCGATACCGTGGATGTGGTGGATGAGGATGTATTCGCGGACAAGCTGCGCCTGACCCAGGTGCTGCTGAACATCCTAGGCAACGGCGTCAAGTTCAATAAGACAGGCGGCCTCATCAGCCTGCGTGTGCGGCAGGAGAAAAAAGCGCCCAAGGGCTGCGCCCGCTATCACTTCGTGATCCGAGACACGGGCATCGGCATCAGCAAGGAATTCCAGGAGCATATTTTTGAGTCCTTCAGCCGGGCGGAAAGCGCCACCGTCAGCGGCATCCAGGGCACCGGCTTGGGCCTGGCCATTACCAAGAAGATCGTGGATATGATGGGCGGAACCATCAGTCTGAAAAGCGAGGAGGGAACCGGAAGCGAATTCGATGTCTGCCTGACCTTCCGGCTCACCGGAGAGCGCCGGGTCTACCAGAAGGCGGAATCCCTTCAGGGCCTGCGGGTTCTGGTGGCGGATGACGATACGGATACCTGCCTGAGCATTTCCTCCATGCTGACGGAGATTGGTATGCGCTCGGAGTGGACGGTTTCCGGCAAGGAAGCGGTGATCCGCACCAAGCACGCCATGGAAATGGGCGATGAGTTCTATGCCTATATCATCGACTGGCTGATGCCGGATATGAACGGCATTGAGACGGTGCGCCGAATCCGGAAGGTGATCGGGGAGAGCAGGCCCATCATTATTCTCACGGCCTATGACTGGTCGGATGTGGAAGAGGAGGCCCGGGAGGCAGGCGTAACGGCCTTCTGCGAAAAGCCGCTGTTCATGTCGGAGCTGCGGGATATTCTGTCCCAGCCGGTTCCCGCCACGGTCTCCGAGCCGGAGCGAAAGACCGCATCTCCCAAGGGAAAACGAATCCTGCTGGTGGAGGACAATGTGCTGAATCAGGAGATTGCGGTGGAAATCCTGCAGGAGGCCGGGTTTACCGTAGAGGTTGCATCGGACGGTTCCGTTGCCGTGGAGAAAATGAAAACCGCCCGGCAGGGGCAGTATGACCTGATATTGATGGATGTTCAGATGCCGGTGATGGACGGTTACGAGGCCACCCGGCAGATCCGGGCCATGGAGGCCCCCTGCTGCAAACAGATTCCGATTCTTGCTATGACCGCCAATGCCTTTGAGGAGGACCGGCAGAATGCCCTGGCCGCGGGCATGAATGGGCATCTGGCAAAGCCCATCGACCTGAAGGTTCTCCTGAAAACGCTGTCTGAAATTCTGAGTTGATTCCGCGACTGCCGCCTGAACATGTCCGCATTGGGCGTGTTCAGGCGTTTCCCAAACTCCAGCACCGGCTTCTTTGGCTGTAGTACAGCTCCAGGGGATACTCCGTCCGCCCGGCCCGGGCGACGCAGAGAAACCGAATGCCCTCCCAGCCGTAGCGCTTTTCCTGTTTTTCCTGGACGATTTGCAGGATATCTACCCGCTGGGGGCCGCTGTCCCCCTGAATCCGCAGCCGCAGGGGCCGTATTTTTCCATCCGCGCCCCACAGGGCAATTACATCTACCGGACACAGCAGCTGTTCCATATCATCACACCTCCGTTTTGTAATTTTAATTATAGCACAAACGTTCGATTATTACAACGGGAAATTTCTGGTTGCGGGATGGCGGTCCCTTTGCTATAATGAACGCAAAAAGAGAAACGGAGAAGAGAGCATGAAATACGCCTGCCTGGTAATGGATCACGATGATACGGCGGTCCAGAGTGAAGCGACTGTGAATTACCCCTTTTTTGAGCAGACCATTCGGCAGTTCTGCCCGGGGGCGGAGGTCAGCCTGGAGAAATACACCTCCGGCTGCTATCACCTGGGCTTTGCCGAGATGTGCCGCCAGTGGTACGGTTTTTCGGAACAGGATCTGGAGGATGAGTTCCACGGCTGGCAGGCCTACATCCGCACCCACACGCCGCTGCCCTATCCGGGCATCCGGGAGCTGCTGCAGCGGTTCCGGCAGGCCGGGGGGAAGATCTGCGTGGTCTCCCACTCCTGCGAGGAAAATATCACCCGGGACTACCGCACCCATTTCGGCCTCCTGCCGGATGATATTTTCGGCTGGGACCTGCCGGAGGCTCAGCGTAAGCCCAGCACCTACCCGCTGGAGCAGATCATGAAGAAGTATGGCTTTGGGCCCAGGGACCTGCTGGTGGTGGACGATATGAAGCCCGCCTGGCAGATGGCCAGCAGGGCAGGGGTGGATATCGCCTTTGCCGGGTGGAGCCGGAAGAACTGCCCGGAGATCGCGGAGGAGATGACCCACCTGTGCACCTACCGCTTCGACAGCCCCCGGGATTTGGAAGCCATGCTGTTTGAAGACTTGACAAATATGGTATAATCACAGTAGACATCCAAAGGGGAGGTGAGCCGTCTGGAAAAGGAGAGCATCAAGGTCATGGCCCGGAATCGGGAGGCCTACCATGAGTATTTCGTGGAGGAGGAGTTTGAGGCCGGGATTGAGCTGTGCGGTACGGAAGTAAAGTCCATCCGGGCGGGCACTCTGAACCTGAAGGACAGCTGGTGCGGCATCAAAAACGGCGAGCTGATTCTGAACCAGATGCATATTTCCCCCTACGACCATGGCAACATCTTCAACCGGGACGAGAAGCGCCCCAGAAGACTGCTGATGCACAAGCGGGAGATCATGCGCCTGTTTGGCAAGGTAAAGCAGGATGGCTATTCCCTGATTCCGCTGTCTGTCTATTTCAAGGGCAGCCGGGTCAAGGTCAAGGTCGGCCTGTGCAAAGGCAAAAAGCTGTATGATAAGCGGGCGGCTGCCGCGGAGCGGGACGCGAAACGGCAGATTGACCGTGCTATGAAGGAGAGATAACCAATGAATCCGACTTTTAAGATTACGATGGAAAACGGTGGTGTCATCGAGGGAGAGCTGTACCCCGAGAAGGCCCCCCAGAGCGTCTATAATTTCATCGATCTGTGCAATCACAATTATTATGACGGCCTGATCTTCCACCGGGTCATCCCCGGCTTTATGATCCAGGGCGGCTGCCCCGAGGGCACCGGCATGGGTGGCCCCGGCTACTGCATCAAGGGCGAGTTTTTCTTCAACGGCGTCAAGAACGACCTGAAGCATAAGCGGGGCGTTCTCAGCATGGCCCGTTCCTCCTCTCCCAACTCCGCGGGCAGCCAGTTCTTCATCATGCATGAGGATGCCAAGCACCTGGACGGCCAGTATGCCGCCTTCGGCAAGGTGACCTCCGGCATGGATGTGGTGGATGCCATCGCCGCCACCAAGACCGGCCCCAATGACCGGCCTGTGCAGGAGCAGAAGATCAAGTCCATCACCGTAGATACCCATGGGGAAGTCTACCCGGAGCCCAAGAAGCTGCCGGACCCCTACGGGCGGTTCTAAAAGTTCCATCCCTGCGGGCCGGCTCCGGCCGGCCCGGGGGAGTTACAGTTGTCAGCATCCCTTTCCCAATATGGGGCCGTACTGGTTTCGACGGGGGTAGTGAGGCTGGAATAGCGGGTCGTGGCACCTGACCACGATAAAACGGGTAACTTTTTAAATTTAACTGACAACAACACTGTTGCTCAGGCTGCCTAATTAGGCGCCCATCCGCCCCGGAAGGTCCACGAGCCGGGCTCGGGTGTGATTTGAGTGGAGACCGTGCGTACGCTAAGCTTTGCGCGTGCCATGCATTATGAAGCTACTGATTTCCGTAGGGTGTTTGTTCCCGCCGGAATGAGGGAATGTAAATAACAAACTGC
>CAKTJX010000028.1 GCA_934569045.1 uncultured Oscillospiraceae bacterium | reverse complement strand
GCGATATACGCCAGCGAAACAGAAGCAGTTCAGCCGCCCGATGACCGGACATACTCCGCAGAAGTTACCGCCTTTCGACGCAATCTCCTGCATCATCGCATTGCTGTGCGCAGTTTCCCCGCACATGCTCAGATATGATACCATTCCTTTCCCGCTTTGTCAAGCATTTTTTCAGAAACTTTTACAAAAATTCGGAATGAAATTTGGTCATTCGGGAGAAAAGCAGCTGTTTCCTTCCCAGAGACATCCCTGCGATAGAAAACGGAATCGGCAGGACTTTCCCCGTCCTGCCGGTTCCGTTTTTTCTTTATTTATGCGAATCAGAGTCTGAACAATTTAAAGCTTTTGAGTATCGTAGTAGCTTGCACGCGCCAAAACTTTTCTTTTCATCTATCGAACGGGGCCCTGTCCGTGTTTCGGCTGGGTGCCTCCGGCGGGGAGCTTCTTGGCGGGACAAGAAAGGGGCCCCCGGAGGGACCCAGCCTAAACGCGGACAGGGCTTTCAGCCAAGGTAACAGCAAAGTTTTTGCATGAACAGGCCAACAAATCCCCGGCCCTTGATTCATATTATTTGTGTTCCCACTCTTTATACTGCGCGGCCTTTTCATAGAGCCTTAAATAGCTGTCGTACCGGCTGGGCTCGATGGCCCCGGTCTCCGCGGCGGCGCGGACGGCGCAGCCGGGTTCTCGGCGGTGGGAGCAGTCGTGAAACTGGCACTGGCCCAAATAGGACCCGAAGTCCGGGAAGGCGTATTGCAGGTTTTCCTTTAAGATCACGTCCATCTGGTCCGTGTCAAAGGAGGAAAAGCCTGGCGTGTCCATGACGAAGGTCTCCGGGTCCAGGGCGAAGAGCTCCACATGGCGGGTGGTGTGCCGGCCCCGGCCCAGCTTCTCGGAGACCTCCCCCGTGGGCAGAGCCAGCTGGGGACAGAGCCTGTTGAGGATGCTGCTCTTGCCCACACCGGAATTTCCCGTAAAGGCAGTGAGTTTTCCCTGAAGGGCCTGCCGCAGCTCCTCCACGCCGGAACCCGTCTGGGCACTGGTTGGAATCACCCGAAAGCCTGCTCGGCTGTAGATGCCGCAAAGGTTCTCCGCCCGGTCCAGGTCTGTTTTGTTGACGCAGAGGATGCTCTCCACGCCCTTGTTGCCCGCGATGGCCGTCACCCGGTCAATAAGGAAGGGCTCCGTAATGGGGTTGACGTTGGCGGCGAAAATCACCAGCGCATCCACATTGGCCACTGCCGGCCGGACAAAGCTGTTTTTTCTGGGCAGAATCCGCTCCACCATGCCCTTGCTCCCCTGCCGAGTCACCTCGGCCAGATCCCCCGTCAGAGGGGACTGGCCCTCCTTGCGCAGGATGCCCCGGGCCTTGCAGGTCAGCACCCCGTCCGGCAGCTGCACATCATAAAAGCCGCTGAGGGAGCGGATGATTCTCCCGGTTTCTGTTTTCTCAGCCATCAAATGTCACTCTCTGGGTCAGATATTTTTCCCCGTTCACATACAGGTCGTATTCCTTGGTGCCGCTGCCCGTCAGCTCGATATAGTATTCCGTGGCCCCGGCGGGGATTTTCTCGTCCTCCACGATCACCGTGCCGTCCTGGACGATGGTCAGCAGATAGCTCTCCTCCCGGTTGGGCACCGTGAAGCGTACGGTCACCGTGGTTTCCTTTGGCGCCGTGGTCTCTGTGGGTGCCTGGGTGGTTTCGGTGGTGCTGTCCGTCTTGCCGGAGCCGTCCGACAGCTTCAGCAGAATCCGCTCCTCCAGCTTCAGCACCGTGTCCTTTTCCACGGACTGAGAGAGCACCTCTCCCTTGGGCCGGTCACTCTTGACACTCTCGGTCTCCACCTTGGTAAAGCCCAGGGCGTTCAGCTGCTTGATGGCGGTTTCCGAATAGAGGCCCACCACATTGGGCATCACCGCCGTCTCCGGGCCGGAGCTCACGTAGACGATAACATTCTGCCCGGAGGCAAGCACCGCCCCCACCTTGGGGTCCGTCCGGGTCACGTTGCCCTTTGCCACATAGGCGCTGGCCTCGGACTGCTCTACTATATGAATGTTTGGAATCTGCTCCAGCAGCTTCAGCGCCGCCTCCCGGGTCATATCCACCACATTGGGCATGGACACATTCTCCGGCCCGGTGCTGATCCAGACGCTCACCGTCTGGCCGTCCGTCAGCTGGGTGCCGCTTTCCGGGTCCGTGCGGATGACCTTCCCTGCCTCCACCGTGTCGCTGGCCTCCTGCCGGATCAGGGGCACAAAGCCCTGGCCACTGAGGTAGGACTTGGCCTCCTCCATGCTGACGCCGGTGAGATTCTCCATGATCTTCACCGCGGGCTCCTCTCCCAGGCTGACGGTAATCACAATCTCCGTCCCCTTGGAGACCTTGCTGCCCCCCGCCGGTTCCTGGGCCATGATCTGTCCCTTTTGATAGGTGCTGTCATATTGCTGGGGTTGGAATCGGATGGTAAAATCCGAATATTTGGTGATCAGCTCATCGGAGTAATCCACACCGATCAAGTAGGGAACCTCCACCAGATCCTTGTCCTTATTCAGCAGGGCCCCGTTGAACACAGCGATCAGGAACGCGCCGATGGCGATAATGGCCACCACGCTGCAAACGATCACCGCAATGGTGGCGATGCGGTTGCGCTCCTCCCGTCTGCGCTGTTCCTCCTTCTTCCGCTGCAGGGCAGCCCGGCGCATGGCCTCCGTATTCTGGCTCACGGCCTGCCGCCGGGGTTCGCTCTGCACCGCGGGGCGGCGGGCGGTCTGCTGGGCCTGCTGGGGCAGTCTGCCGGTGGCGGCGG
Source organism: uncultured Oscillospiraceae bacterium (assembly GCA_934569045.1). Classification (GTDB taxonomy): domain Bacteria; phylum Bacillota; class Clostridia; order Oscillospirales; family Oscillospiraceae; genus Faecousia. The sequence continues at coordinate 31,127 of CAKTJX010000028.1, read as the reverse complement.
GTCTGGGCTGGGGATTGGCCGTCCGGGCAGCCGCCACCCGCTCCGCCGTGGACTTGGGATAGGTCTGGGGGATTCCCCGGATGGCAATGGGATGCTCCGAGGGGGCAGAGGGCTTATACTGAAAATCAATGGTGGGATTCTTGCGGAACTCCTCCATGTCCTGAATCATTTCGGCGGCGGAGGCGTAGCGGTCCTTGGGCTCCAGCGCCATGCCCTTGAGGATGATCTGCTCCAGGCCCACCGGAATATTGGGGTTCAGGCTGGAGGGCTTGGGCGCGCCGCCGTTGATATGCTGGATGGCCACCGCCACGGGGGATTCTCCGTCAAAAGGCGGGCGGCCCGTCATCATCTCATACATTACAACGCTGAGGGAATAGATATCGGACCGGCTGTCCGTATAGCCGCCCTTGGCCTGCTCCGGGGAGATATAGTGGACGGACCCCAGGGCCTCCTTGGTCAGGGTGTTGCTCTTGCTCATGACCCGGGCAATGCCGAAGTCCATGACCTTTACGCTGCCGTCCTTCAGCACCATGACGTTGTGGGGCTTGATGTCCCGGTGGACAATACCCCGGCTGTGGGCATGCTCCAGACCTCTGGCGATCTGCATGGCAAAATGCAGGGTCTCCTTCCAGTTCAGCACGCCCTTGACTTCCATATATTGCTTTAAGGAGATGCCGTCAATCAGCTCCATGACGATGTAGTTCGCCGCGTCCGACGAGGAAACATCATAGACCTGGACGATGTTGGGGTGGCTCAGCATGGCCACGGCCTCGCCCTCCGCCCGGAAGCGGCGGCGGAACTCTTCATCCCCGGAAAATTCGTCTTTTAAAATCTTAATGGCCACCTGCCGGTTCAGCCGGTGATCCAATGCCTTATATACAACCGCCATGCCGCCGGTGCCGATCACCTCGAGGACCTCGTACCGATCGTCCAGCAGCCGCCCAATATATTGATTCATATTTTTCGCGTCAGCTCCTTTCGTGATTCGGTCAGATCGACACCAGAATGCTGGTCACGTTGTCGGGAGAACCCCGCATCTTCGCGATATCCAGCAGCCGCTTGCAGCACTTTTGCTTGTTGACTCCATGGACGACTTCAAACAGCATTTCCTGGTCGTCCAGCATATTGCTCAGGCCGTCGGAGCACAGGAGCAGATAGCTCCCCTTTTCCAGCTCCTGGCGGTAAAGATCGCACAGGATCGTGGGCTCTGTGCCCACGGCCCGGGTGATCAGATTCTTGCCCGGGAAGGTTTTCGCGGTTTCCGGGGTCAGCTCTCCCCGGTCCACCATCATCTGCACCACGGAATGATCCTTGGTGATCTGGCGGATGGAACCGGAGGAAATGCTGTAGCACCGGCTGTCCCCCACGTTGACGATGGAGGCCTGGTTTTTTCGGATCAGGGCCGCCACCAGGGTGGTGCCCATGCCGTCGAATTCCTCAAACTGCTTGGCCTGGTCGTACACCGTAAAATTGGCAAGCTTTACGGCGCTGCGCAGAATCATATCGCACTTGTCCCAGTCCGCGGAGTTGGACCAGCTGCGCCGGACCTCCTGAACGAATACCTCCACCGCCAGGGAGCTTGCAATATTGCCGGATTTCGCGCCGCCCATGCCGTCGCAGACCACGCACAGCAGGCTCCCCCGCCCCAGCTTTTCAATATGAAAGGCATCCTGATTCTGTTTTCGGACGCATCCCTGGTCTGTCAGTCCCCAGCTCTGCATGGTTTCCACCTCTGTTTCTAATTCTGTTCTTTCGTATATTTCCGCCGCAGCTGGCCACAGGAGGCGTCAATGTCGCCCCCCAGGGTCCGGCGGACTGTGGCCGGAATGCCGCCGTCCTCCAGCGTCTTCTGGAAAGCCGCCACCGCCTCTTTGGTACTGGGCTTTAAGGGGCTCTCCTCCACATGGTTCAGCGGGATCAGATTGAAGTGGCAGGGCAGCCCCTTCATCCGCCGCAGAAGCTCCTTGGCATTCTCCACGCTGTCGTTGACCCCGCCGATCATAGCGTACTCAAAGGAGATGCGCCGGGAGGTAGCCGCGTAATACCGGCGGCAGGCGGCGATCAGCTCCTCGCTGGGATAGGCCTTGTTCACCGGCATAATCCGGTTCCGAATCCCGTCGTTGGGGGCGTGAAGAGACACGGAGAGGGTCAGCTGCAAATTGCGCTTTGCCAGCTCATCGATCTTCGGCACCAGGCCGCAGGTGGACAGGCTGATATGGCGCATGGAGAGATTCATGCCCTCGGGGCTGTTCACCAGTTCCAGAAAGCGCATCACATTGTCAAAATTGTCCAGAGGCTCCCCGATGCCCATAAGCACAATGTGGGAAATGGGCAGCCCGGAATCCACCTGGGTAAAGAGCACCTGATCCAGCATCTCAAAGGGCTCCAGCCGCCGCACCAGTCCCCCCAGGGTGGAGGCGCAGAAGGCGCAGCCCATGCGGCAGCCCACCTCTGTGGAAATGCAGACGGTGTTGCCGTAGTGGTAGCGCATGAGCACCGTTTCCACGCAGTTGCCGTCAGACAGCTGCCACAGGTATTTGATGGTGCCGTCCCGCTGGGATTCCTGCCGCCGCACAACTTGGGGCGGGCAGATGGGATATTCCCGGGCCAGGGTCTCCCGCAGGCTCTTTGGCAGGTTTGTCATCTCGTCATAGCTGCGGACCCCCTTATGGAGCCAGGTGTACACCTGCTTGGCTCGGAAGGCCGGCTGTCCAAGCTCTTGAAAAAGTCCGGAGAGCTCCGGCAGCGTCATGGATTTCAGATTCATGGGTTCCTCCGCATTCTCGCAATAAAGAAGCCGTCCGTATCGTGCTGTCCCGGCAGCAGCGTCAGCATCCCGGTTGTATTTTCCGGGAACTCCTCCGGCAGGGGCAGGGGCTCCAATGTAAACGCCGGATGGTCCGCCAGAAAGGCGCGCACCACCGCTTCGTTCTCTCTGGGAAGCAGGGTGCAGGTGGAATACATCAGCACACCCCCCGGCTTCACATACCGGGCCTGGTTTTCCAGAATTTTTGCCTGCAAAGCGGGCAAGGCCTCGTTCTGCTTCAAATCCCGGTAGCGGATATCCGGCTTTTTGCGGATGATGCCAAGGCCGGAGCAGGGGGCATCCACCAGCACCGCGTCCATAGCCTGCTGCCATTCCGGAACAAACACAGTGGCATCCTGCAAGTGGGCCGAGAGATTGGTCAGCCCCAGCCGCTGGGCCCCGTTTTCCAGAAGCTCTATTTTATGGGGGTGTACGTCACAGGACGTGATGTGCCCGGTGCCGCCCATGGCAATGGCCGCGGCAAAGCTCTTGCCGCCGGGGGCGGCGCAGCAGTCCAGGACCCGCCACCCCGACTGTAATTGGGCACAGAGGACGCTGAGCTTGCTGGCCGGGTCCTGGACATAATACAGCCCCTCCCGAAAGGAGGGCAGCTTTTCCAGGCTGCCGGTGCTGCCCAAAATCAGGCAGTCCGGCATCCAGCCGTGGGGCTGGGCCAGGATTCCCTCCCGGGCCAGCCGCTCCACCAGCGCCGCCGTTGTCATTTTTAAGGTGTTGACCTGGATTACCGTCTGGGGCGCTTCGTTGTCCGCCTTCAGGACGCTTTCCAGGGTGCCCTTTGGCAGGGCAGTTTTCAATAGAGAAATCAGCTCGTCCGGGTGGCTGTATAGGTCCGCGTAGGAGGTAGGCTCTGCCAGGGTTCCCTTGGTCCGCACCGCGCTGCGCAGCACGCCGTTCACCAGCCGCTCGCTGCCCCCGGGGCCGTACTTCCGGGCAAGGCAGACAGATTCGTTTACCGCCGCACTGTCCGGGATTTTGTCCAGATCATAGATCTGGTAGAGGCCCAGGTGCAGGATATCCCGCACGGCCGGGTGCAGCTTCTTGACGCTGCCCTTTAGCAGCTGGGCCAGATAAAAGTCCAGCCGTCCCCGGTTCTGCACCACGCCATAGCACAGCCGCGTAGCCAGTGCCGCGTCCCGGCTGTCCAGCCGGTCCCGGGCAATGGTCTGCTTCAGCACGGCGTTGCTCCAGCCGGACTGTCTTCTGCAGGTGATCAGCGCCTCCAGCGCCGTTTCCCGGGCCCCCATTTAAGCATTCAGGGGGTGGCCCCGGAAATAGTCCGGCGCGTTCATCCGCTTGCCGCCCTCGGCCTGCAAAACCCGAATTTCCACGGCTCCCGCACCGCAGGCGATGACAAGGCCGGTTTTGGTGAGCCCCAGAATTTCCCCGGGCGTTCCCTTGCCGGGAACCACACGGGTCTCGTGAACCTTGAAGCGCTTTCCTTGCAGCTCCATGGTAGCCACGGGCCAGGGCTGCAGGCCCCGCACATGGTCGTGCACCTGCTGGGCGGTTTTGCTCCAGTCGATGGAGCACATGGTCTTTTCCAGCATGGGGGCATAGCTCACCCGGCTCTCGTCCTGGGGCACGGCAGGCACCGGGCCCTGGGTAAAGCGGGTCAGGGTCTTGCTCAGCAGCTCCGCCCCCAACACCGCCAGACGGTCCAGCAGCTCCCCGGCGGTCTCATTCTCCCCGATGGGGGTCTTGGACACATCGATAATGTCTCCGGCGTCCATTTCCCGCACCAGATACATGGCGGTAACACCGGTCTGCTTCAGCCCGTCCAGCACCGCCCACTGATAGGGAGCAGAACCCCGGTAGGCAGGCAGGATGCTTGCGTGGATGTTAATGCAGCCAAAGCTCGGCACATCCAGCACCTTCTGGGGCAGGATGCGGCCATAGGCCACCACGGCGCAGATATCGGGCTTTAAGTCCCGCAGCTGCTGTACCGTCTCCTCCTCCCGGAAGTTTTCCGGCTGGAACACGGGAAGCCCGGCAGCCAGGGCCACCTCTTTGACGGGAGAGGCCGCCAGCTTCATGCCCCGGCCCTTGGGCCGGTCCGGCTGGGTGTACACGCCCACCACCTCAAAGCCGTCTGCCAGGATTCGTTTCAGGCAGGTCGCCGCAATGTCCGGCGTACCCATAAAGACCACACGCATCCTCAGCCCTCCCCGTTCAGTTCTTCCTCAGTCAGGTAGCGCTCCATAATCTCCGTATAGACAATGCCATCCAGGTGGTCGATCTCATGGCAGAAGCAGCGGGCAATCAGTTCCTCGCCCTCCACCTCGAACCAGTTGCCGTCCCGGTCCTGGGCCCGGACCTTGGCCACGTTGGGCCGCTTCACCAGGCCGTACTTACCGGGAACGCTGAGGCAGCCCTCGGCCCCCTCCTGCTCGCCGCTGGTCTCCAGCAGCTCCGGATTCACCAGCTCCAGCATCTCCTCGCCGGTGTCCACAATGACCACCCGGCGCAGAATGCCCACCTGGGGGGCCGCCAGGCCCACGCCGTTGGCATCCAGCAGGGTTTCCTTCATATCGTCCAGCAGCTTATGCAGCTTGCCGTCAAATTTTTCCACAGGGCGGCAGACCTTGTGCAGGCAAGGTGCTTCCACCGTCATAATTTTCCGAAGTCCCATCGTTTCTCTCCTTACATTTCAAAACCGTTTACGTCCAGATACGCGCTGACACCCCGCATTTTGCTGTCCTTTCCAAAGGCGCTGAGTAAGTACGCCAGGGCGGACCGCATGGCCTTGTCCAGGCGGCAGCGGATGGTCAGGCGGTAGCGATACTGATAGTTGATTTTCGGCACCGGACTGGGAGCCGGGCCCAGGCATTCCAGGAAAAGCGGGCCAAAGCTGCCGCCTGCCCGGAGCTCCAGGAGGCTGTCCCGGAACTTTACCGCCCCGGAAAGCACCTGGGCTTCCACCTGGCCCTGAAAAGCCGCCACCACCTGGTCACAGAAGGGCGGCGCGTGCTGAACCTGCCGCAGCCGAATCTCCAATTCGTAAAAGTGTTCATAATCCTGGGCCGCCGCCATGCGGATCAGCTCATGATTCGGGGCCATGGTCTGAATCACGGCCCTGCCGGGATAATCGCCCCGGCCGGCCCGGCCCACCACCTGGGTCAGCATATCAAAGGTGGTCTCCCCGGCCCGAAAGCCGCCGGTGTACAGGCTCAAGTCGCCGTCCAGCACCCCGACCAGGGTCACATTGGGCAGATCCAGGCCCTTGGCCACCATCTGGGTGCCCAGGAGGATGCGCTGCTCTCCCTTTCGGAACCGGGAGAGGATGGCCTCGTGGGTGTTGGCGGCACTGACGGTGTCCGCGTCCATCCGGGCCGTGGGCACATCCGGGAACAGCTCCGCCAGCTCCTGCTGCACCCGCTGGGTGCCGGTGCCCAGCGTCTTCAGGGGGCCGCCGCACTTTGGGCAGCGGTCCGGAACACTCTGGGAAAAGCCGCAGTAGTGGCACATGAGCCGGTTATTGGCGCTGTGGTAGGTCAGTCTGGCGCTGCACCGGGGGCACTCCGGAGCCTCCCGGCAGTCCACACAGACCAGGGCCCGGGCATTGCCCCGGCGGTTTAAAAGCAGAATCACCTGCCGGCCGGCGGCCACCGTATCGTGGATGGCCTGGCGCAGGGGCACGCTCAGGCTGCCATCGTTGCCCAGCTTCAATTCTTCCCGCATATCCACGATCTCAACCTCGGGAAGGGGTCTGCCATTGTAGCGGCTGTGCAGCCGATAGAGGGCATAGTCCCCCTGCCGGGCATGGTACATACTTTCAGTAGAAGGGGTAGCCGAGCCCAGCAGCACCAGACTCCGCTCCTTCACCCCCCGCCACATAGCCACCTCCCGGGCGGCATAGCGGGGGGAATTTTCGGATTTATAGGAGTGCTCCTGCTCCTCGTCCAGGATGATGAGACCCAGATTCTCGCAGGGGGCAAACACGGCAGAGCGTGTACCCACAATGACCTTGGCTTTTCCCTGGCGCACCCGCTTCCACTGGTCGTACCGTTCTCCGGCGGACAGGCTGGAATGGAGCACCGCCACCTGGTCATCAAACCAGGCGGCCATCAGACCCAGCAGCTGGGGGGTCAGGGCGATTTCCGGCACCATCAGAATGGTGCTCTTCCCCTGGGCCAGCATGGCATCGATCAGGCGGATGTAGACAGAGGTCTTGCCGGAGCCGGTGACCCCCCACAGCAGCGCCACACCGGGGTTCTCCCCCTGGGCCTGGGCCAGCAGGCCCTCAAAGCAGGTCTGCTGCGCCGGGTTCAGAATCAGAGGCTTCTGAATCTGGGCCTTGGGGATCTCCCGGCAGCGCAGAACCGGCCGCTCCCCCAGCTCCACAAGCCCCAGCTTTTGCAGCCGGGTGATGGTTGCGGAGGAAGCGCCCGTATAATAGCACAGATCCTTCACACTGGCGGTGCCCACGCTGCACAGCAGCTGCAGGACGCTGCGCTGCATGGCGGCGCTTTTGGGGCGGCTCTGGGCATAGTCCATGGCCTGCTCCGCCGGAACCGCCAGGCTAGCGATGCGTTCGGCCTTATCCTGGGTTTTGCGCTGCAGCTGCTTTTCGGCGGTAATCCACTTTTTGCGGGCCAGATAGGCAAGAACCTCCTGGCGCTTGTCCTCCTCCGGGATGCAGGCGCTGAGCGCCGACTCCCGGCACACACCGCCTAAGTCCCGTAGGGTTTGCAGGATTTCCAGCGCTCCCTCCTTGCGGATGGCCGCCGTTTCCCAGCTGCGGTTCTCCGTCAGGGAGAGGATATTCTGCTGCCGGAACCACAGCCCCGCGGGGAGCATGGCTCTGGCAGCGTCATAAAAGGTGCAGAAGTACCGTTCCCGCAGGAAAGCCGCCAACCGAAGCTGCAATGGGCTCAGAATAGGCTCCTCGTCCAGGGCCAGCTTCACGGCCTTTAGCTTATCCTCCGGTCCCTGGGAAACGGTGACCACGATGCCCTCGGCATCGGCATTGCCTCTGCCGAAGCTTACCTGAACCCGCTGCCCCGGCTGGAGGGGCATTCCCTCGGGGATGCGGTAGGAATAGAGCTTATCGATGGCAAAATTCGCCGCCGAAACGGCAATCCCCGCAATCATGTTCCATTCCTCCCGTTTGCCCTGCTGGGGCGCTTATCGCTTGTACTCTTCCTTCACGGTGGCGCTGAGTTCGCCGTCGGCAACCTCCTGGATGGCCATGGTCACAGGCTTCTCCGGCAGGTCCTCATGGAACTCCTCCGCCTCGGCGGCAATCTGACGGGCCCGATGGGCTACCAGGTTCACCAGCAGATAACGGCTCTCAACTTTGGTCAGCAAATCAGCAACAGGTGGATAAAGCATTTTGATTCCTCCATAATATAGAAAACAATTTATTTTGTGGGTAATTATTTTTCAATCAGAGCCAGAATTTCTTCGGCGCAGCGGTCCGCGTTGTCATTGACCACCACATGGTCGTACCAGACCCGCTGCTCCATTTCCCATTTGGCCCGCTCCATGCGGATCTGAATCTGATCCTCCTGCGTATCATTCCGGCCCCGGAGCCGCCGCTCCAGTTCCTCCACGGAGGGGGGCATAATGAACACCAGCTCCGCCTCCGGGTAATTCTTTTTCACATTTTTGGCCCCGTTGGGCTCAATATCCAGCAGGACGTGGCCCAACTGCCGCTTCTGCTCCACCTGGGCTTTGGGGGTTCCGTAGAAGTTTTTGGCGTGCTCGTCGTACTCCAGCATCTCCCCCCGGTGGATCATCTCCAGGAATTGTTCCCGGGTGACAAAATAATAGTCCTTTCCGTCCACCTCGCCCGGGCGTGGGGGACGGGTGGTGGCCGATACGGAGAAATACAGGTTCTCCCGCCGGGCCATCATCGCCTTGACAACTGTTCCCTTGCCAACTCCGGAGGCCCCGGAGATCACAATCAGTTTTCCAGCCATCTTCTATTCCTTCTCTCCCTCTTCTTCCGCGGTGTCCCGGCCCGCCCAGCGCGCGGTCAGGGTCTCCGGGGTCAGCGCGGATAAAATCACATGGTCCGTGTCCATCAGGAGCACGCTTTTGGTCTTGCGCCCATAGGAGGCGTCAATAAGCATGCCTCTGTCCTTAGCCTCCTGCATGATCCGCTTGATGGGGGCGGAATCCGGCGCCAGAATGGAAAGCACCCGTCCGGCGGCCACCATGCTGCCAAAGCCGATGTTGATGAGCTTCATTCCCGTCTCCTTATTCAATGTTCTGGGTCTGCTCCCGAATCTTTTCCAGCTCGGCCTTGATCTCCACCACCACACGGGCCAGGCGCACATCAGAGCACTTGGAACCGATGGTGTTGGCCTCCCGGTTCATCTCCTGGAGCAGGAAGTCCAGCTTCCGGCCAATGGGGCCGCCGTTTTCCAGCATGGTATTCATCTGTTCCAAGTGGCTGCGCAGGCGGACGGTTTCCTCGTCCACCGCGATCTTGTCCGCGAAGATGGCCGCCTCCGTGAGAACGCGGCTCTCATCGATGGTGGTAGAGGCCAGAACCTCCTTCAGCTTAGCCTCCAGCCGCAGGCGGTAGTCCTCCACCGTCTGGGCGCTGCCCGCCTCCACCTGCTCCACCAGGGACAAAATGGTCTGGCCCCGGCTGTGGAGGTCGTTTTTCAGGGCCGCCCCTTCTGTTGTACGCATGGCATCAAAGCTTTCCAGCGCCTTGGCCGCCACGCTGAGAAAATCCATTAATAGCTGCTCCTCGTCCACCTGGGGCTTGTCCAGCAGGAATACCTCCGGCAGGCCTGCCAGCATGGAAACGGTGATCTCCCCGCCCACGCCGCACTCGCTCTGCATCTGGCGCATGGCGGCGAGGTAGCCCTCTACCATGGGCTTATTCAGACTGACGGTGGTATCCTGGGCCCCCTCAGCGCGGACGGAGACAAATACGTCCACCTTGCCCCGGGAAATGGTGGCCTTCACGGCCTGCTTCATGGCGTCCTCTCCAAAGGAAAGGCCTCTGGGCAGCTTTACCGTGCAGTCCAGATATCGGTTGTTGACGCTGCGCACCTCAACGGTGAACTCCCGGCCGTTTACCGTTTCCACGGCCCGGCCGTATCCGGTCATGCTCTTTACCATGGTCATGCTCTCCTTCTATCCGTCTTTCAGAACGGGTCCTCAGCTTTTGTCAATCTTGGCGGAAACGCTCTCGGTTTTCAGGGTGCCCAGGCTCTCAAAGCCCGCCCCGAAGCTCAGGCTGGTCTTGAACGTGGAGGTGCCCACCTCCGCCCCCGTGAAGTCCACGATGGCAGTCACATCCTCCGGCGTTACCTTGGCGATCAGCTCCGAGGGTCCTCGCAGGGTGACGGTGAGCTTTTCCGTGATCAGCTCCACCTTCAATCCCTCCGGGATGTTGGTGCTCTGAATCTGCTCCACCGTCAGATCCTTGGAGGCGAGGCCGTGGAAGGAAATTTCCGCCGTTACCTCTGTCACTCCAGTCAGATTGGTAACCCCCTCCGGCAGGGAAATGCCGAAGGTCAATGTGGTACTGCGGGTGATGTCCGCCAGATTGATGGTGCCGATGGACAGGGTATCTCCCAGATTCTCCAGGGCCGCCTCGCTGCCGGAAACCCGGATGGTCTCCGCGCTGAGCTTGACGGTGGTATTGTCCGCATCCGCGCCGCCGCCGGCGTTCAGGGTGTAGGTCAGGCGCAGATCCTTCACCCGGCGGATGGTCACATCCAGGCGAATCTGCTCCACGTCTGTTGTAATGAGCTTGGCATCCACAGGGTCTCCCTGGTCATCGCACAGGGTATAGTTATAGCTCTCGCTGATGGACTCCCGCCGTCCGTCCAGGTCTACCGTAATCGTAGCCATGGAAATGGTGTTGACCACGGATTCCGGGCCCGTGACCGTGACCTCCGGGTAATCCAGAGTCTTATTCTCCCGGTCAATCATAAAGCCCTCTGCCGTGGAGCCCACCCAGACCACCTCCACCGGCACGGTCTTGCTGATCCGCTTGACCACGGTGACGTAGATGCTGTCCGGCTCCTTGGACTCGATGACAAAGGCGTTGCTGGCCACATCCCCGGGGAAGGTGGGACTTGTGTAGCTCAGGGGAATCTGGGTTCCCGGCTCGTAGATTTTGGACAGGTCCGCCTTGATGGTGATATTGCTGGAATTGACCTTGCTGAGGTCCGACCGGTTGCCGGACAGCCGCAGATTCACCGTATTGGAGGACACGGCGGTGACCATGAGCCCCCGCTCGTTCAGCACGGACTCCCCCTCCCACACGATGGGGATATTATAATAGGTATCGGTAGAACCGGGGCTCACGGCCGTGATCACATACAGCCACAGGGCGAAGGCACAGGCCAGCGACAGCAGCATCGATCCGATTTTACGCTTCATGGTCCTGGTTCTCCTTTCCGGACTTCATCAGTTTCTGTTTCAGGATCTGGCCGAAGTCCTGATTTTCCGGCTCCGCCTGTTCCGGGCAGAGGGTATTGCGCAGCAGCTTTTCCAGGGTTTTGGGGGCCAGGTGGCGTTTGAGCATCCCGCCCACCGCCACGGAAATGGTGCCCGTCTCCTCGGAGACGATGACCACCAACGCGTCGCTGTTCTCGCTCATGCCCACGCCTGCCCGGTGCCGGGTGCCCAGGTCCGCCGCCAGACGGTCACTGGTGGACAGGGGCAGCACGCAGCCCGCAGCCTTCACCTTCCCGTCCCGGATGATCATGGCGCCATCGTGCAGCGCCGCCTTGGGGAAGAAAATATTCCGGATCAGCTGCTCGGAAACCAGGCCGTCAATGGTGGTGCCGGTTTTGACATAGTCATCCAGTCGCGCCTCCCGAGTGAAGACGATCAGGGCCCCCACCTTTTCCCGGCTCATGCAGTCGCAGGCCGCCACGGTCTGGCTGATGACCATATCCATCTCCGCCACAGGCCTGGTGCTGCCGAAGAGCCCCCGCAGCCGCACGCTGCCCAGATGGTCCAGCATCCGCCGCAGCTCCGGCTGGAAGAGCACCACCAGCGCCAGCAGCCCGATGGACAAAAACTGATTGATGATAAAGCTCAGGGTATACAGATGCATGGCGTCCGTCAGTCCCGCGATGATCACCACCGCGATCACCGCCCGGGCAACCCGCATGGTGCTGGGTGTACGAATCAAAGGCAGTAACCGATATATAATAAACGCCACGACCGCAATGTCCAGATAGTCGGACCACTGCATCCGCATGACCTGCTGCAGCAAACTTTGCAATGCTTCCATGCTTGAACCCTCTTTTATGTCAACTTTTTTGGATCGCACAATAGGCCTATGGTATACTTATCTATTATCCGGACTATTATAGCGGAAAACCCTGCCGTTGGCAATAGATATTCTGCATAAAATTCTTCCCAGCTTTGCCGTTCCCTTCCCACCCTTTTCGCACTTTCTTCTTTCCTTTTTCTTAAGATTTTCCGCTCCCCCACAGATTCCCCAAGGTTTTCGCAAAATCGCCCCGGCGGCAGAAAATGTAAATTTTCTGCTTCCGCCGTTTATCCGTTTCTCCCCAGGGCCCGCAGCAGGGCCTGGGTCTGGGCGGGGGACGCGTCGTGGCCGAAGCTGACCCGGACGGTGCCCCGCTCCAGGGTTCCGGCGCTTTCGTGGGCCAGGGGGGCACAGTGGAGACCTGCCCGGACGGCGATGCCTTGGCTGCCCAGCTTCTCCGCCAGCTCCTCGCAGTCTTTCTTTCCCTGGAAGGACACCGTCATGGCCTGGTGGGGGCCGGAATAGACCCGGTAGCCCAGCCGCTCCAGCTCTTTCGCGCAGCGCATGGTCTGGCTGTGGCCGTTTTGAAAGATATTGTTCAGGCCCAGCTGCTCCACCGTGCAGATGCCCGCCGTCAGGCCTGCCGCGCCGGGGACATTCAGGGTTCCCGCCTCCAGCCGCTCCGGCAGCTCCTCCGGCATGGTCTTTTCCCGGGAAAGGGTGCCGGTGCCGCCATAAAGCAGGGGCTCCCCCGGCTGGGCGCAGAGCAGCAGCCCCGTTCCCTGGGGGCCCAGCAGGCCCTTGTGCCCCGGCATGGAGATAAAATCCGCCCCCAGGGCTTCAAAATCCACCTTCAGGCTCCCGGCGGACTGGGCCGCGTCCAGAATGAAGGGTACCCCCGCCTCCCGACACAGGGCCGCCATCTGCTCCACCGGAAGGATATAGCCGAATACATTGGATACATGGGTGAACACCGCCGCGTCTACCCCCAGCCGCAGCTCCCGGCGGAAGCGCTCCAGCAGCTCCTCCCACCGGAAGAGCTGCCGCCCGGCAATCCGCAGCTGGCAATTTCTGGCATAGAGAGGCCGGGTCACCGCGTTGTGTTCAAACCCGGAAATGAGGACCCTTGCGCCGGGCTTTACCAGGCTCCCGATGGCAATATTCAGCCCATGGGTGCAGTTGGAAGTCAGGACCACCTGCTCCGGCTTGCAGGAAAAGAGCCGTCCCGCCGCTTCCCGGCAGTTGTAGACGATTTCCGCCGCCGCCATGGCCGCTCCATAGCCGCCCCGGCCCGGATTGGCCCCGTGATTCAGTGCCCATTCCACGGCCCGAATCACCGGGGCCGGTTTTGGGAAGGAGGTCGCGCCGTTGTCCAGATAGATCATAGGGCAATCTCCTGGTATTTTTCCCCCTGCAGCACATAGACCTTTCGCCAGGCAATGCCATCCCGCCGCAGGGTCTCCACCGCCGCCTCCACACTTCCGCGCAGCCGCAGGCCGTAGCCGCAGCCCTGCTGCTCCATCCATTTTGGGGTCCTGCCCACCGTGCAGGAAATGCCCCGCTTTGTCAGACTCCGCTCCCCCCGCTGGGCATAGGTGACCGAGCGGAAGGTGATCATATATTGTTTCATACAGCAAAACCTCCCGGCACATTCTATGCGCGGGAGGCGTTCTTTGCCATATTCTCTTATTTTTCTTCCAGCAGGCACACCGCGTGACAGGCCATGCCCTGGCCTTGGCCGGTGAAGCCCAGGTGCTCCTCTGTGGTGGCCTTCACATTGACCCGGACCGGGTCAATGCCAAGATCAGTCGCGATATTCTGGCGCATGGTGTCAATGTAGGGCCGCAGCTTCGGCTTTTGGGCAATCATGGTTACATCGATGTTGCCCACCCGGTAGCCCGCGGCATCGATTTTTTCCCCAACACACCGCAAAAGCATCCCGGAGTCTGCGCCCTTATAGCGCATGTCCGTATCCGGGAAGTGGAGGCCGATGTCCCCCAGGCCCGCCGCCCCCAGCAGAGCGTCCATCACCGCATGGAGCAGCACATCCGCATCGCTGTGGCCGTCCAGGCCCAGCTCATAGGGGATTTTTACGCCCCCAAGGATCAGATCCCGGCCGGGAACCAAAGCGTGTACATCATATCCGTGTCCGATTCTCATGTGTGTTCCTCCAGCAGCATTTCCGCAATTTTCAAGTCAATGGGGGTGGTCACCTTTAAATTTCGCTCCTCGCCCTGTACCAGGCGAATCTTCATGCCCAGCCGCTCCACGGCGGAGCAGTCATCGGTCAGTGCCGCCCCCTCCTTCTGGGCCTTCTGCAATGCCCCCCGCAGCAGATCGAAGTCAAAGACCTGGGGAGTCTGCACCGCCCGGAGGGTGGCCCGGTCCGGCGTGGAGTCAATGAGGCCGCCCTTTTCCACCTTGATGGTGTCCTTGACCGGGATGGCCGGGGCGGCGGCCCCGTAGGTGTTGGCCGCCCGCACGGTTTTGTCAATCAGGGCATCGGAGATCAGGGGCCGGGCCCCATCGTGGACTGCCGCCAGCCGCACCTTGTCCGAAAGGGCGTTCAGCCCCAGCCAAACGGATTCCTGGCGGCTGCCGCCGCCCGCCACCACGGCCCGGACCTTGTCCATATCCCGGCACAGGTCCATAACGGGCTGAATGAGGTCCTGCCGGGTCACCACCACGATCTCCGTGATGGCTTCGCACTGCTGGAAAGCCCGCACCGTCCGGGCAATCATGGGCTCCCCGCCCAGGGGGGCCATCACCTTGTCGATGCCCCCCATCCGGGAGGCGGAGCCCGCCGCCACGATCACCGCGCCGCAGGCTTTCAGAGGCAGCACCTTCCGCATGCCGTTGGAAATTTTGGAGAGCTCCATGGTTACAGCTCCTTCACCAATTTCTTAAAATACTGGCCCCGGACCATAAAATTCTTGAACTGGTCAAAGGCCGCGCTGGCGGGGCTCATGAGCACCACGTCCCCCGGCTCCGCCGCCTGGGCCGCCGCAAGCGTTGCCGCCGTAAAGTCGGCGCAGTCCACGATTTCCGGGTGTCCCGGCTGATATTCCGGGGCCTGCTCCACCGCCGCCCGAATCTTGGGCCCGGTGGCCCCGCCCAGGAACAGCTTCTTCACATGGGCGCAGATTTCCGGCCCCAGAACATCGTAGGGGATGTGCTTGTCATAGCCGCCGGCAATGAGGATCACCTTTTCCGGGAAGCTCCGCAGCCCCGCGATGGTCCGACTGGGGGAGGAGGCAATGGAGTCGTTGTAGTAGCGCACCCCGTCCTTCACCCGCACCAGCTCAATCCGGTGCTCCACGCCGCCGAAGGTTCTGGCCACCTGGCGGATGGCATCGTCTGTAGCAAGGCCTTCAACCAGGGCGATTGCCGCCATATAGTTCTCAATATTGTGGGTGCCGGGAATGAGGATTTCCTTGCTCTCCAGGAGCTTTTCCCCCCGGCGGTAGATGACGCCGTCCTCCTCCCAGACGCAGTTGGTGCGCTGCTTTCTGGAGAAGAACCGGGTCTCCCCGTTTCCGCGGAGCCCCGCCGTAATGGCGTTGTCGGCGTTCAGAACCAGAATGCCGGTTTTATCCTGGAAGCGGTAGATATTCTTCTTGGCCTCCACATATTCCGCCATATCCTTGTGGATATCCAGGTGGTTGGGGGCCAGGTTGGTGATCAGGGCCCGCTGAGGGCTGCGGCGCATGTCCATCAGCTGAAAGGAGCTCAGTTCCACCACGGCAAAGTCCTCCTGCTTCATCTGCCGCACCAGGGGCAGCAGGGGCGTACCAATGTTCCCCCCCAGCCAGACAGTCTTCCCGGAGGCCTTCAGCATTTCGCTGACCAGGGTGGTGGTGGTGGTCTTGCCGTCAGAGCCTGTAACGGCGATCAAGTGGCAGGGGCAGACCTCAAAGAATACCTCCATCTCCGAGGTGACCTGGGCTCCCCGCTGCCGCAGAGCCTCGATGGCGGGGTTGGCCGGGTGCATGCCCGGGGTGCGGAACACCACGTCCGCACGAACGCCGTCTAAGTAGCCCTCCCCCACATGGAGCTTGCAGCCTAGCTTTTCCAGCTCCAATACCTCGCCCTCCAGCTGCTCCCGGGGGGTTCTGTCACAGCCCACCACGTCGCAGCCAAATTCCAGCAGCAGCCGCACCAGGGGCCGATTGCTGACCCCCAGGCCCAGAACGGCGATCTTTTTTTCTTTCAGAGAAGAGAAATACGATTCAAACGCATCCATGAAGCTTCCCACCTTTCCGTTTGCTTTAGTATAGCCCACCGGGAAGGATTTTGCAAGTGAGAAGGGAGCGTGGACAGAAAATGGGAGTTATCCGACCTCAACGGCCCGCAGCCGCTCTACTACGCTTCGCTTTGCCGCGTGGCGGTACATGGCCGCCGGGATGGCACAGCCCAGCAGGGCAAAGACCGGAAGCAGCACCACTACCGGGGTAATGCAGAACCGATAGCGATAGAACCAGAAGACGTTTTCCAGAGCTGCGCCCAGCAGCGGGTTCAGCGCCGCGGACAGGAGCCCCGCAGCCAACCCGGAGCCCAGGGTATAGAGGAGCCCCTCCCACAGCAGCATCCGCTTCAGCTGGCCCCCGGTCATGCCCACAGCCTGCAAGACGGCAAACTCCCGCCCCCGGGACAGGATAGAGGTCATCATGGCGTTGAAGAAATTGAGGATGCCCACCAGGCCGATGACAGCGCAGAGCAGCCCGCCCAGCAGCAGGAACATATTCCGGAAGGACGCAACCTCCGCCCGGAGGGTCGCCTTGCTCTCATACATAAGCTCGGAGTTCTCCCCGCCCGTCAGCGCCGCAAGATAGCGCTCCGCGGCCGCCTCCGCGGCAGAGTCCGGGGTGTCGAACAGATACACCATTAGGATGGGCTCTTTGCCGCCGTCCTGGGCCAATTTGCTCACAGGCAGGACAAAGCTGTAGCCCAGGGTGCCATAGCGGTAGCTCATGGCATGGGGCACCGTCACATAGGCGCAGACGGTATACTCCACGTCGTGGCTCTTGGCGACAAAATATTTGAGAAATTCCTCCGGGGTATTTTCGTCGCAGGGCTCCCCGGTGCGGCTGTCGATATAATAGGCATCCTCCACATAGGTGACGGTCTGGGTGCTGCCGATTGGGGGGTAGCTCTCGGACCGGATGACATTGCCGTAGTCATCTACGGGAACGGCCAGGGCAATGGCGTGGGTGTCCGCCCGGAACAGGGGCGACAAATCCCCATCCACAACGGTAAGCTTTTCAAAGAGGCTGTCGTCCAGCCCTTCCAGCTGGATATCCATTCCCACCAGCGCCCCCCGGCGGGACAGCCGCGCCAGCTCCGTCTCCACCGTGTCCTGGAAGCCGAACCGCGCCCGGCAGGCCCGCCAGCTTTCTTCCGATGTCCAGCCGATGGCCTCCGTCCACTTGTAGCCGCAGCCGGACAGGGATTGGGTGGTATTTGCCTGGATGTCCGCGATCAAATCCTGGGGAAAGTAGGCCTCCCCCCCGTAGCGAAAGCGGAAATAGTCCGTGCTGCTGACGATAAAATCCGCGCAGGTCTGTTTTGCCAGGTATTTTTCCGTGTCGATGCCCCCGGTAAAGGTCACCAGCACATTCAGCAGCACCACCGACAGGGCAAGAGACAGTACCACAAGGACTGTCTTGCTCCGGTTCCTGCCCAGATTGGCAAGGGCCATCTGCCGGACTCCCGCCCCGCGGGTCCCGCGGCGCTTTTTCTTTGTCCCCGCCGCCTCCGTATACCGCACCGCCTCCACCGGGGAGACCCTTGCGGCAATCCGGCCCGGGCGGGCGCAGGAGAGCAGCACCGTGAGGAAGGTAAACAGGGCGGCGGCAAGGAAAATCAAAGGAGAGGTGCTGACAGTGGACACCCCGGCCCCGAAGGTGGTTCTCGCCATGACCACCGAGGTCATCCCGGCCCCCACGCCATAGCCCAGCAGCAGCCCCAGGGGAAGCCCGGCGGCCCACAGCAGGATTGCCTGCCAGCGGATGATCCGCCGCAGCTGCCGGGGGGTGACCCCGATGGTTTTCAGCAGGCCGTAGTAGCGGATATCCCCGGTGACGGAAATCTGGAAGATGTTGTAGATGATCAGGTATCCGGTAAAGACAATCAGCACCAGAAAGGCGATTCCTGCCAAAACCATTGCCACATCCACGCTTTCCCCCAGCCGGGCCGAGGTATAGCCCCAGTTGACCCCGATGCGGACGACATTTTCGCCTCCGTCCGGCTCCCAGGAATACCCCAAATCGGAATCCACCCGCTCCATCTGTCCCCGGATATCCACAGGGAAGGCCAGCATCACATTCAAATCCGTGCGGAAGGGTTTTAATCCCGCGGCAGCCGCCTCGGCCTGCACCGCCTGGGCGTATTCCTGGGAGATGTTGATGTAGTGGACGGGGCTGAGCTCGTCATATTCCCACCAACCCGCCAGGGTGAAGGTGTCCGTTTTTTCGTAGGCGGTCTGGCTTTTGTCTCCCACAGTGAAGGTAAGCGTAATTTGGGCCCCCAGCTTTGGCTCCACGCCCAGCAGCTTCAGGGCTCCCGTATCCATGGTCACCTCCTTGCCGCTCTTTGGCGCGTGTCCGGTCTGGGGCCGCGCGTAGCTCCAGGCGGCGCAGTTGTCATCCATGAAGCTGACCTCGGCGGGAACCTTGGCGAATACCCCCGTATCCAGGAACCCTATGGTGGTCCGTTTGCCCACGGCCTTTACCTTTGGGTGGGCGGCAATGGCCTGGGCCTGGGCCTCCGAAACCTCCTTGAAGGTCCCGTGGCAGTAGCCGCCGATCTGGCGGAAGGTATAGGTTTCATAGCTGGAATTGATGGACAGGGCCACCGTAAACAGGGAAGTGAACAGCAGCGCCGTCAGCGCAATGGCGATCACGGCAATGGCGTTCCGCTTCCAGGCCGCCCGGAGCGTCCGGAAGCTCAGGCGGCGGATGCAGCCCCGATTTTGGACGTTCATACCCGTGCCCTCCCCGTCTGGATGCGCCCGTCCTCAATGCGGATGATCCGGTCCGCCATCTGGGCGATCTCCTCATTGTGGGTGATCATCACAATAGTCTGGGAAAATTTTTGGCTGGTGACCTTCAAAAGGCCCAGAACATCCTGGGAGGTTTTGGAGTCCAGGTTCCCCGTGGGCTCGTCCGCCAGCACAATGGCAGGGGCCGCCGCCAGGGCCCGGGCGATGGCCACCCGCTGCTGCTGGCCGCCGGAAAGCTGGCTGGGCAGAGCCTCCAGCCGCCCGTCCAGGCCCAGGGTTTTCACGATCTGCCGGAGAAATGCCTGGTCCGCTTTCCGGCCGTCCATCTGAATTGGCAGGACGATATTTTCGTACACATTCAGCACCGGAACCAGATTGTAGCTCTGGAACACAAAGCCGATCTTGCGGCGGCGGAAAATGGTCAATGCCTCATCGTTAAGGGAGGAGAGCTCCTTCCCGTCCACGGTCACGCTGCCGGAGGTGGGCCGGTCCAGCCCGCCCAGCATATGCAGCAGGGTGGACTTTCCAGAACCGGAGGTGCCTACAATGGCCACAAACTCCCCCTGCTCCACCGCCAGATTCACCCCGTCCAGCGCCTTCACCGCCGTCTCCCCGGAGCCATAGGTTTTCCGCAAATCCTTGGTTTCTAAAATATACATCATTTGCCTCCATAAAGAAAAGTCTGTACTGTTCGCACGGTACAGACTTTACAATAGGAATCTTTCCACATTCTTTCCCAAATCTAACGGAACGGACAGATTTCATGTTCTTGGCAGATAAATGGAGAAGGTGCTGCCCTGGCCGACCTGGGAAATGAGCTTTGTATACCCGCCCTGTCCCTCGGCGATCTGGCGCACCAGGTAGAGGCCAATGCCCACGCCCTCTTCTTCCCGGTAGGCCGCGCCCCGGTAAAAGCGCTGGAATACCCTGGGCTGCTCTTCCTCCCCAATTCCCGGCACGGTGTCCCGGACGTGGACGGCGGAGAACATGGGATAGGGCGTAGCGGTGACGGAGACGATGCCGCCGGGCGGCGTATACTTCACGGCATTGTCCAGCAGGTTATAAACGGCCTCCTCTGTCCACTTGGGATCAAAGGCCGCCTCCGCGTCCGTGGGGGTCAGCGTAACGGAGATGCCCTTCGCCTCCGCCTTTGGCAGGATCTGGTTTACGGCGGATTCCATCACCGTCTGCAATCTCCCACTTTCCGGGTGCAGGGCGATGACCCCGGATTCTAAGCGGGAGGTTTTTACCAGGGCATCGATGAGGCCCTGGAGCTTGCGGGTCTGGGTGTCCAGCGCTTCCAGGCAGTCGGCGTTTCCCGGCTGCTCCATAAGCAGCTGGGTATAGAGCCGGATATTGGCAATGGGCGTTTTGGTCTGGTGGGAAATGTCGCCAATGAGGCTTTTCAGCTTCTCCTTTTCCGCGGCCACATTCCGAGCGGACACGGTGGAGGCGGCGAGATAGTGGGCCAGCTTGCTTTCCAGGGCGGAGAGTAGACTTTCGTCAAAGCTGTCCTCCGTAAAATTCCCCTGCATCGCCTCTTCCAGCATCCGGTTCAGATTTTCCATTAGGCGGCGGGTCCGGCAGCGCTCCCAGAGGGCCGCCGCAAGGGAAAGCGCCGTCATCGAGATCAGGATGTATTCCAAGCCCGTCATATCAGCCTCCTACCCAGGTATAGCCGATGCCATACACCGTTTTCAAGTACCGGGGGCTGGAGGGGTCGTCCTCCAGCTTACCCCGCAGCCGTTTCACGGTGACGGACAGGGCGTTTTCATCCACAAACTCCGCCCCGTCCGTCCAGATTCGGTCCACCAGCACCGCCCGCGGCAGAGTCTGGCCCCGGTTTTCCACAAGCAGGCGCAGGAGCTTCTGCTCCGTCTTGCTCAGTTCCAGCAGCTTCCCGTCCTTGCGGAACTCCATAGCCGCAAAGTCAAAGCGGAAGGGCCCCAACTCCAGGGCGGCCGTCCCCCGGCCCCGCCGGAGCTGGGCGTGGACCCGCGCCCGGAGCACCGCCAGGGAAAAGGGCTTGGTGATATAGTCATCCGCCCCGGATTCCAGCCCCGTCACAATATCCATTTCCAGATCGTTGGCTGTCAGCAGGATCACCGGAACCCGGCTTTTCTTCCGCGCCGCCTGCAAGAGCTCCAACCCGCTGCCGTCCGGCAGGTTTACATCTAGGATCAGCAGGTCGAAGGCCTCCTTCTCCAGCGCGTCACGGGCCTGGGCCAGCGTGGCGCAGCATATGATTTGGAGCTCCGGCCCCTGAAGCGCAAGCTGAATGCCCTTCCCCAGGGGGCCGTCGTCCTCCAGCAAAAGAATTTTCTCCATAGTGTGTTCCTCCCCCTGTTTTCCAGCCAGCAGCAGGTATATTCGGGAAATTAAAAACTTTTGAGCCTTGTAGTAGGCTGTTCATGCAAAAAATTGGCTTTTATCTTGAATCGGGAGTCCTGTCCTTGTATTAGCTGGGTCCCTCCGGGGGCCCCTTTCTTGTCCCGCCAAGAAGCTCCCCGCCGGAGGCACCCAGCCGAAATGCGGACAGGGCCCCGTCTGAAAGAAAAAGCTTTGGCATTTACAAGTCCCTACGGGCCATCAACGATTGATCTACGTCATCATATCACACAAAGCCCGGAATGTCGATGCGCCGGAATCCTTAAATCTTTCTTACCGTTCCAAAGCATTTGACAATTCCCTTCTTTTGGGGTACAATAGCCCCGCGACTGGGCTGGACAGCCGCGGATGGGCGCCGAAAGGGCCCAGATGAGGAAAGTCCGGGCTCCACAGGGCAAGGATAACAGGTAACGCCTGCCGGGGGTAACCCTAGGACAAGTGCAACAGAGAGATACCGCACAACGTGCCTTTCAGGCACATTGTGCAAGGGTGAAAAGGTGCGGTAAGAGCGCACCCGGCCCATGGCAACATGGGTTTTACGATGTAAACTCTATCCGGAGCAACACCGTGTGTGGGACAATAGGCTTGCCCGGCCGTCCCCAAGAGGTGGCTTGATCCCGCGAGCGATTGCGGGGCTAGATAGATGGCTGTCAAAACAGAACCCGGCTTATAGGTCCAATCGCAGGGGGCCGCCGCAGGAATGCGGCGGCCCCAATGAAATCCAGCAGGGCTGGGTGAAATCTGCAGGTGGGCAGGGGAAATCCGGCCTGCGGCCGGATGAAATCGCCCTTCGGGCGGATGTGGTGTCCCTGCGGGACGAATTTAAAACTTTTGCGCTGCTTTGGCAGCGCTTTTTTTATTGGGGAACCTCTGAATAAATCGGCAAGAGCTGGGAGCGAGAGATTTTTTGACCGATCGAAGCATCAAAAGCAGAGGAATACTTTGTGTATTTCCTGCTTTTGATGCTGAGGAGCGGGCAGAAAAGATCCGCTCTCCAGCCGCAGACGATTTATTTAGAGGTTCCCTAGTTCAAAGGCAGCCAGACGGTTGTTTTCGCGCCCTTTGGAGTGTTTTGTGAGAAAACTGCCTGGCCGCCGTGGGCGGCGGCGATTTGTTCTACCACATGAAGGCCCAGGATATGAGGAGCGTTCTCTGTATGCGGGGCTTGCAGCGCCGCCAGCACCTCCGGCGGATAGCCCTGGCCATTGTCTGTGACCGTCAGGCGGAATTGATTTTGAAGCAGTTCTGTCTGTACCGTAATTGCCACATTGCCGGAGTTGTGGCGGATGCTGTTGCCCAGCAGGTTGTCCAGCAGCCGTCCCAGCAGCGCCCGGTCTGCCAGAAGATGTGCCTGCTGGGCCTGCTCCGTCTGAACCAGGGAGATGGCGGCGTTTTCCGCCAAGGGGCTGTCGCAGAACTGGGCCGTCAGCTCCCGGAACAGGGGGCCCGCCAGATAGGATTCCCGGCGCAGGGGCTGGGCCCCATATTGCAGCTTGCTGGTAAGGTTCAGGTCATCGATCAGGGTCCGCAGCCGCTCACACTGGCCCCGGATGCCCGCCGCTTTTTGCCTTGCGGCTGTGGGCAGGCCCCCATCCCCTTCCAGCTGCTCCGCCCAGCCCAGAATCAGCGCAAGGGGGGTGCGGACATCGTGGCTGACCCCCGCAATCCACTGGGTCCGGGCATCGTCCCGCCGGGCCAGCTGCTCGTTGCGGCTTTGCAGCTGGGCGCTGGTGCGGTTCAGCGTCTCCGCCAGCTCTCCCGCGAAGCCATCGGTGGAGAGCTGGACAGTCCGGCCCTCCGCCAGAGCGTCCAGGCCCGCGGCAACAGTTTGCAGCCGCTTTGCCCCCCGCCAGCCCAGCCAGACGCAGGCCCCCAGGCCCAGCCCCAGCAGCAGCCCAAAGCCCAGGGGAATGCCCTGCAGGAAATCCTCCAGCATTCCCAGGGAGCCGTAAAGGCTGTACCGCCACAAGCTTCCCTTTTCCAAAGCAATGACGAAGAGCCCGTAGTCCTCCCGCTGGCAAAACACCGGGTAATCCGCCAGATACCAGCGGGCAAAGCCCGCGATCTCCCCGGCGGTATAGCGCTTGTTCAGGGCATCCGGCAGGCGGCAGCTCCAGGCAACCTGCCCATCGTCATCCAGCACCATAGCCCAGGCGTAGCCCTCCAGCCATTCCTCCGGGCGGTGCTCCGGGCCCAGGGCCAAACCGTCGGGCGTCTGCACCATGGCATCCGCTATGCTGCCGTAGTCATAGGTTCTCCGGACCAGATGGCTGTTTTCCCGCCAGCCCAGCCAGACAAGTGTCCCCAGCCCCAGGGCAAGGGTCAGGGCAACAATGCCCGCCGTCATCAGGATGTACCGGCGGATCAGACGCACGAAAGTTTTCATGCCTGCTCCTCCTTTGCCAACTTGTAACCAATGCCCCGCACCGTCAAAAGCGCCTGGGGGCGGCTGGGTTCTTTTTCCAGCTTTTCCCGCAGATGGCGGATGTGAACCCCCAGGCTGTTCTCATAGCCATAGTAATCCGCGCCCCACACGGCGGCGCACAGGGCGTCATAGGTCACGATATGGCCCCGGTTTTCCGCCAGCTTCCGCAGCAGCGCCCGCTCCATGGCGGTCAGGGGCAGGCTCCCGCCATCCGGCAGGCGCACCAGGGCATCCTCCAGATTTACGAGCCGGTCCCCCACCTTCAGTGCGGCGGTCCCCCGCCCCGGCAGGGTGCGCCCATAGGCCCGTTCCAGAATTCGCCCCACCCGCAGCAGAAGCTCCTGCATCAGAAAGGGCTTTGTCAAATAGTCGTCCGCTCCCAGCCCCAGGCCAAACAGCCGGTCCCCGTCCGCGTCCCGGGCGGAGAGAAACAGGGCCGGGATATCCGCCTGGGCATGGAGGGCCCGGAAGAGGGAAAAGCCGTCCCCATCCGACAAATTGATATCCAGGATCATCAGCTCCGGCCGTTCCTGAGCAAAGGCCGCCCTGGCCTCCCGGCAGCTCTTGGCCTGCCGGATGTTCCGGTAGCCCGCCCCGGTCAGCTGCTCCGTCAGCAGCCACAGCAAATCACCATTGTCATCTACCAGCAGGAGCCTCGCCTCATAAATACTGTTCATTGCGCCCCCTCCTTTGGCCCTACTATAGCACATCCACCGGAGCTTTGCCCGGATTCTTCCAAAAATTAAGGGGAAATTAAGCTGGGCTTCCGCCGGGATTAAGGCAGAGCAGTTAGAATAGCCCCGTTCCCCGGAACCAAACGAAAAAAGGAGCGAATGCTATGAACCCCGTTATTGAAACCCACGACCTCAGCAAAAGCTACCAGGGCCGTACCGTGGTGGACAGGCTGAATCTCGCCGTGCCCCAGGGCTGCGTCTACGGCTTTCTTGGCCCCAACGGTGCGGGAAAATCCACAACCATGAAGATGTTGCTGGGGCTGGTACACCCCACCGGCGGCACCGTAGCCCTGCTGGGCCGGACCATGGAGGAGAATAACCGTCTGTCCATCCTCCGCCAGACCGGAAGCCTCATTGAGTCCCCCTCCGGCTACGCCCACCTGACGGCACGGGAAAATCTGTCCATTGTGGCAGAGCTGAAAGGGGTCCCAAAAAAGGACATTGACCGGGTGCTGGACATCGTCCACCTGACCCAGGACGCAAACCGGAAGGTAGGCGGGTACTCCCTCGGCATGAAGCAGCGGCTGGGCATCGCCACCGCATTGCTTGGAAGCCCTAAGCTGCTGATCCTGGACGAGCCCACCAATGGCCTGGACCCCGCCGGGATTCAGGAAATGCGCAGCCTCATTGCCTCCATGCCGGAAACCACCGGGGCCACGGTGCTGATTTCCAGCCACCTTTTGGGGGAGATCGAACAGATGGTGAACCGGGTGGGCATTCTGAACCACGGGAAGCTCCTGTTTGACGGCACCCTGGGGGCACTCCGGCGGCACAGCCTGGGCGGCATTGATCTGCGGGTGCTGGACCCGGTCAAAGCCCTGTCCCTGCTGCGTGCCCAGGGCATCCAGGCGGCAGAATCCCAGGGGCTGCTCCGGCTGCCGCCCATGGGGGATGCGGCCCTGTCCGCCCTGGTTGGCGCGCTTGCCGCCGGGGGTGCCGGGGTTGTGGGCATTGCGCCCCAGTCCAAGAGCCTGGAGGAGATTTTTCTGGGGCTGACCCAGAACGGCGGGGAGGTGGTTTCCCATGCGATTTTTTAACGCGGAGCTGCGCAAGGCCCATCGGCGGCACGATCTTTTGCTGTGCCTGCTGGTGCCGCTGATTGTGGTTGCCTGGGCCGGCGGAACCGCACCCGGCTCCCAGGAGGAGCTGGCCCAGGGGTACAGAAGTCTATTTTACAGCCTGCCCATTCTCCATGCCATTCTGCTGCCGGTGACCATGGCGCTGCTGGCGAGCCGCCTGTGGGATATGGAGATCAAGGGCTGCACCCGGAGCCTTCTGTACACCCTGCAAAGCCGCCGGAGTCTCTTCACCGCCAAAGCCGTTCTGGGGCTTCTGGAAATTCTGCTGATCACGCTGCTGGAGCTGGCCGCTGCGGTGCTGCTGGGAAAGCTCTACGGCTATACGGATGCCATAGAGCCAATGCAGCTTGTATACCTCTTTCTCTGCACGCTGGCCGTAGACGGCATGCTGTTCTTTTTGGAATTTCTGGTAATGCTCCTGAGCTCCGGACCGCTGGTGGCCCTGTGTATGGGCATTGTAGGGACCTTGCTTGGCATCTTCTCCGCCTTTCTGCCCCAAATTTGCAGCTATTTTGTGATCTGGGGCTACTATGTCCCCCTCAGCGCCTATGATATTGCCAACTGGGACCAGGCGACCCATACTGTTACCTATGGGTTCCGGGGCTATCAATGGGGCTTCCTCTTCTTCACCGCCGCCCTGGGGATCGCCCTGTATTTCGCTGCCCGGCACTGTGCCCGGAATCAGGAGGTGTAACCATGCTGAAACGTGCCATTCTCGCGGAAAACCAGAAGCTCCACGGCTCCCCAATCTGGATTCTGTTTTTCCTGCTGCCGATAATCTCCGCCGTATACGGAACCTTTAACTATCTGCAAAATCTGGAAATTCTGACCGACGGCTGGTACAGCCTCTGGACCCAGCACACGCTCTTTTATTCCCTGTTCTTCTTCCCCGCCATGGTGTCCGCCTACGCCGCCTACCTCTGGCGATTGGAGCACCTGGGGCACAACTGGAATCTGATCCGCACCATGCCCGTGCCCTCCATCGATCTGTTTACCGCTAAATTTATCGTGGTTGCCAAGCTGGCCCTGCTGACCCATGGGCTTGTATTCTGCCTGTTTCTCTTCTGCGGCAGGGTGTTTGCCCACCTGCCGGGGCTGCCGCCCGTCATATTGCTTGCCTACCTTCTGCGGGGTGTCCTGGGGGCCCTGGCGGTGATCGCGGCCCAGCTGCTGCTGGCAATGTGCATCCGCAGCTTCGCCGTGCCCATCCTTTTCGGGCTGATTGGCGGCATCACGGGCATGCTGGCCAGCGCGAAGGGCTTTGCCCTTCTCTGGCCCTACAGCCTGATGCAGCTGGGCATGAACGCCAACCGGCAGGCAGACCTACTGGCCGGGAAATACGGGCGCTTCTTTCTTAGCTGCCTGGTGTGGCTGGGCGTGTTCTTTTTCCTCGCCGCCACGATTCTGAAAAAGCGGGATGTAAAGGCTTAAATTCATTTTTTCTTGCATTTTTCGCCGGAAACCGCTATACTGGGGCTATCTATCGAGACAGAGAAGGTTTATCACTATGAATATGGATTTCAAACGCAAGCTCACCATTCCTTACGATCTGAAGCAGGAATACCCCGTCACCGCCGAAATGGCTGCGGTGTTTGATCGGCGGGATAAGGAGCTGAAGGATATTCTGGGTGGCCGGGATGATCGGCTGGCCCTGATCATCGGGCCCTGCTCGGCGGACCGGGAGGACAGCGTGCTGGACTATATTTCCCGGCTGATTCCCATTCAGGAGCAGGTAAAGGACAAGCTTCTGATCATCCCCCGGGTCTATACCAATAAGCCCCGGACCACTGGCGCGGGCTACAAAGGCATGCTCCACCAGCCAGACCCCAATGCCGCCCCGGATATGCTGAAGGGGCTGATCGCCATTCGGGAGCTGCATATGCGGGTTCTGCGGGAAACGGGCTTCTCCTGTGCCGATGAAATGCTCTACCCGGAGAATTACAAATATCTGGACGATGTGCTGGCCTATGTGGCCGTGGGGGCTCGGTCCGTAGAGGATCAGCAGCACCGGCTCACCAGCTCCGGCATCTCCGTGCCCGTGGGCATGAAGAACCCCACCGGCGGTGACCTGTCCGTGATGATGAACTCAATCAATGCCGCCCAACACAGCCACACCTTCATCTACCGGGGCTGGGAGGCCACCTCCACCGGCAATCCCTACGCCCACGCCATCCTGCGGGGCTACACCAACAAGCACGGCGATCCCCGGCCCAACTACCACTATGAGGATCTGATCTTCCTGCACCGGCTCTACGAGGAGCAGGTGCTCCAGAATCCCGCCGTGGTCATCGATGCCAACCACGCCAATTCCGGCAAAAATCCCTTCCAGCAGGGCCGGATTGTCCGGGAGGTGCTGCAAAACCGGAACTATGACTCCGGCATCCACAGCCTGGTCAAGGGGTTCATGGTGGAGAGCTACATTGAAGACGGCAACCAGAAGGTGGACGGCGGCGTTTACGGCAAGTCCATCACCGATGCCTGCCTGGGCTGGGAGAAGACGGAGCGGCTCATCTACGAAATTGCGGAAATGGTGTAACGGCCTCTTGACAGTGCATCCATTCCCATGTATAATCGCCTGAAACGAAGGAGGAAGCGGCAATGTTTGTTTTCTGTGGTAATGGTAGCCTTAAGCCCATGAATGCGTCTGACGCCCATGGGCCTGCGTTGCCGCACCCCGTTTCGGAGTGAGGATACAAAGACAGCAGCAGGCGGGAACCAAATCGGTTTTGCCTGCTGCTGTTCTTTTTCTACAGTCTGTCAATCAAGCCTTTTTCCAGGCAGTAGGCCGCGATGCCGTCGTCCTTCACGCCGCCGCATACCTCTGTGGCGATGGCCTTCAGGGCATCGGAGGCGTTGCCCATGGCAATGCCGGCGCCCACGGAGGAGAGCATTTCCAGATCGTTGTCCCCGTCGCCAAAGGCAATGGCTTCCTCCCTGGTCAGGTGGAAGTATTCCAGCACCGCCCGGATGCCCGCGCCCTTGCCGCTGTTCGCCGGGATGATATCCGCCGCTCTGTCCCACCAGGCCGCCATCTTGGCGTTGTCCGTTCCCGCCAGGATTTCGGCGTACTCCCCTGGATTGCAGGACAGCATAAGCTGGTACACCTCTTGCCGGACAACCTGATCAAAGTTTGGGTCCGGCTTCAGGAAGAGCTTGGCAATGGCAAAGTAGGTCGTGAGATCCGCATCCATCCCATTGGGGGACAGGGTGTCCTTGGTGGCCGCGCAGACCGGGCGGCCCAGCCGGGCGGCATTGCCCAGAATCGTGTCCACATCATGCCGGGACAGGGGGTTGCTGTGGATAACCTCATTCGGCGTATAGCAGTAGGAGCCGTTATAGGCCAGCAGCGCGTCAAAGGGCACGCCCTCGATCTTCGGGATCAGCATGGGGGATCGGCCGGAGGCAATGCACAGCCGCACACCCCGCTGCCGCAGCCGCCGCAGGGCGGCAACGGTATTGGGCGTAATCTTTTTCCGCTCCATGTCGATCAGCGTCCCGTCCACATCGAAAAAGGCGATTTTGATTTTCATAGCCATTACCCTTTCCTTGCGTTTTCTCTATTATAGCTTTTTCCACAGAAATCTACAAGACATAATCAAAGCAAGAAACAGGAGGTAACACCATGAATGCACCCTTTGATATTACGAATGTCACGCTGAAAACCCCACGCCTGACCCTGCGGCCCTGGCGGCAGGAGGACCTTCTGGACTTCTACGCCTATGCCAAAGTAGACGGCGTGGGCCAGCGGGCCGGCTGGGCACCCCACAAGGATCTGGCGGAATCGCAAACCATTCTGAATCTGTTCATTCAAGGAAAGCACACCTTTGCCATTGAGTACCAGGGCAAGGCCATCGGCTCCATCGGGATTGAGGAGTATAAGGAGCCCTGCCATCCGGACCTTGCGGACCTGAAGGGGCGAGAACTAGGCTACGCGCTCTCCAAGGACTACTGGGGGCAAGGCTTGATGCCGGAGGCTGTCCAGGCGGTCATTCGCTACCTGTTCGGCACCGTAGGGCTGGATTTTCTGCTGGTGTATCACTTTGTCTGGAATGATCGGTCCCGCCGGGTCATTGAAAAGTGCGGGTTTCGATATATCAAGGACGTTTCCTATGAGACCCGCCTGGGGAAGATCGAGCCCTCCAAGGGCTACATTCTCTACAACCCGGAAAGGAGCTGACACCCTTGCATTACATGGATGGCTGCGTCTTTGACAGCGATGAGGCGCTGGTGCAGGAAATTTACCGCCGATATGATGAAAGCAATCGGCTGAACGAGAGCCGGGCGGCGCAGGTTGAATTTTTGACAACCGTGAACTACATTGAGAAATACCTGAAGCCGGGGGACCGAATTCTGGATATCGGCGCCGGTCCCGGTGCCTACAGCCTCTACTTCTCACGAAAGGGGTATGGCGTGTCCGCCCTGGAGCTGGCGGAAAGCAACCTAGCCGCCTTCCGCCGACAGATGACGGAAGAGGATACCGTTGACCTTCAGCAGGGCAACGCCCTGGATTTGAGCCGCTATGAAGCCCACAGCTTTGATATCGTCCTGCTTCTGGGGCCGCTGTACCATCTGCACGAAAGAGCAGACCGGATTCGCGCCATTGAGGAGGCAAAACGGGTCTGCAAACCGGGCGGGAAGCTGTTCTTTGCCTTTCTGTCCAACGACAGTGTAATCCTGACCATGCAGCAAAAACAGCCGGAATATTTGCTGCATGGAGCCTATGAAAAAGAAACATTCCGGCTCTATGACTATCCCTTCGTCTTCCACACACTCCCCGCCTGCCGGGAACTGCTCCGGGATGCCGGGATCGTAGTTTCCCACGAAGTCGCCGCTGATGGAGTCAGCGAGCTTCTGAAAGACCAGGTCAGCAGCATGGATACGGAAACCTTTCGGCAATACCTGCGGTACCATTTTTATATCTGCGAAAAGCCAGAGTGGCTGGGGGTAAGCAATCATCTGCTGTTTGTCGGAGCGGGTGCGCAGGCAAATTGGGGTTTGTCGAAGTGATAGAGCGCCCGGTTGAACGTATACCCCCGGAGGGGAGCCCCCAACCTTCCCCAAGTGGAAGGTTGGGGTTTCCCCGTAAGGTTATACGTTCATCCAAGCACTCTGTCAATTCGCCAAACCCCAATTTGCCAACAAACTTCCTGGCACCCACAATGCAAAGTTGGACTCGCTTTGCTGCAGCAAAGCCAGGTTGGTTGCAACTGTCCGGCGGACAGTTGCTAAGAGCCGCCTTTCGAGTCCAACAGGGGGAGACGTCGTTGGAGCATCTGCGCTTTTCATAAAAAAAGAAGACCGAACAAATTCGGTCTTCTTGGCTCCCCCTGTTGGACTCGAACCAACGACACACGGATTAACAGTCCGTCGCTCTACCGACTGAGCTAAGGGGGAATCTTTGTGTTGGCATTACCTATCTTCCCGGCAAGTCACCCTGCAAGTATTGTCGGCGCGGACGAGCTTAACTTCTGTGTTCGG
>CAKTJX010000027.1 GCA_934569045.1 uncultured Oscillospiraceae bacterium | reverse complement strand
ATGCCCTCGATCAGAATGATCACCAGAGCGGCCTGGAAGGAGGCCACATAGGTCATGCCGGTCATGGCGACAATGTTCCCCACGACCACAGCAAAGAAGCTGTTCAGGCCCATGCCGGGGGCCAGGGCGAAGGGCTTGTTTGCCAGGAACGCCATTGCGAACATACCGATGGCAGAGGCAATGCAGGTTGCCAGGAACACACCGTTCCACAGGTCCTGTCCCTCGGCACCAAAGCCCGTGAGCAGGTTGGGATTCAGGGCGATGATGTAGGCCATGGTCATGAAGGTGGTAAGACCGGCAATAAGCTCGGTTCTTACGGTTGTCTTGTTGTCAGACAAATGGAAGAGCTTTTCAAACATTCGTTTCGACCTTTCTTTCTTCTTTCTTTTGGCATCCGCCAATATGTACTATTCTAACATGGTTTCCCGGAAAAGAATATGGGCAATCTTTCCAACAAATCCATATTTTCGTTAAAGAAAATTCACAAATACGTCGCAGTTCCGCGGAAACGGACTTTGGAGCCCATTTCCGCGGGACAATCAAAAATATCGGTAAATTTACAGTCCCTTCAGGACCTCCAGCAGGAAGTCCCAGGTGCGCTTGGTGGAGGCGATTTCCAGCTTCTCCCGGCTGGTGTGGATATCGTGCATCTGCGGGCCGATGGAAACGCAGTCCAGCCCAGGCAGCTTATCCCCCAGAAGGCCGCACTCCAGACCGGCGTGAATAGCCAGAACCTGGGGCTCCCTGCCGAACATGGCCTTGTAGATGGGAACCATCACATCCCGCAGTCTGGACTCCTTTTTGTACTCCCAGGCGGGATAAGTGCCGGTCTGGCTGTAGGTGCCATTATAGAAATCCGCCAGCTCCTTCAGCTTGCCGATCAGCGCCTCCTTCTCCTGGTTCACCGAGCTGCGGACGGAGAAGGTAGCCGTAAACCGGTCCCCCAGCTTGGCAACGCCCAGATTCAGGCTGGTCTGAACCAGCTCCGGCATATCCGGGCAATAGGCCTGCACGCCGTTGGGGGCGGCGCAGAGAAGCGAAATCACATCCGCCGTTGCCGTGGTCGTCAGCGAGTTTCCGCCCAGAGCGTCCACGTCAAAGGCCTGCACCGTGGCCGCCGGTTCATCGTAGGTCTCCCGAATCTCCTGCTGCAGCTGGGCGGCAATGTCGTTGATCCGCTCCAGGCCGATGCCCATGGCCACCACGGTTGCCTGGCAGGACCGGGGAATGGCATTGTCCTTGCTGCCGCCGGAGAAGGATGTCAGGCACAGGGGCATCAGCTTCTGGATTCTACCCAGGAAGTCGCCCATGACCTTGTTGGCGTTGGCCCGGTTCTTGTGAATCTCCGCGCCGGAGTGGCCACCCTGGAGGTTCTCCACCGTCAGGCGGACACAGGGGCCATACACCGCCTTCCGCTCCGCGTTCAGGGAAATGGTGCTCCGGGCTCCGCCCGCGCAGGACACGGTGAAGATGCCCTCGTCCTCGGAATCCAGGTTCACCATGGTTCTGCCCTTCAGCATAGACAGATCAATGGCATCCGCGCCCAGCATGCCGATTTCCTCGTCTACCGTGATGATGATTTCCAGAGGTGGGTGGGCAATGGTGGTGTCATCCAGGATTGCCAGGGCGAAGGCCACGGCAATGCCGTCATCCCCACCCAGGGTGGTGCCTCTGGCGTAAACGCACTTGTCATCGTGGGTTAGATCCAGCCCGTCCACAGCCATATCCAGCGGGCAGTCCGCATCCTTCTCGCAGACCATGTCCATGTGCCCCTGTAAAATAACCGGAGCATGGTTTTCCAGGCCGCAGGTGCCCGGGGCGAACAGAATCACATTGTTGCTCGCGTCCTGGATATAGCGAATGTTCCGGGCCTTGGCAAAGGCAACCAGGTAATCACTGATGGCCTTCGTATTGCGGCTCCCGTGGGGAATGGCGCAGATTTCCTCAAAATAATGAAAAACAGACTGGGGCTCCAGTCCTTCCAGTTTTCTTTCAGACATAACGATCAAACTCCTTCCAAGCGCACATTGCTTGCCTCTATACTACCACAGCACACTTCAAAAGTCACTGCGCAAAAATAACAAAGACCATGGAGGGCATCCATGGTCTTATGTTCATTTATCCTGTGGATCACACCAGGCTCAGCGCCAGGGTCAGCAGAATCCAGGCAATGGCAATCCACTTGGTGGAGGATGCGAGAACCTGATCCAGGCCAGCCTTCTTGTTCTTGCTCAGGTAGGAATCAGAAGTGCCGGTCAGCGCGCTGGACAGGCCAGCCTCCT
This sequence comes from uncultured Oscillospiraceae bacterium, assembly GCA_934569045.1. Taxonomy (GTDB): domain Bacteria; phylum Bacillota; class Clostridia; order Oscillospirales; family Oscillospiraceae; genus Faecousia. The sequence continues at coordinate 33,120 of CAKTJX010000027.1, read as the reverse complement.
TACCGGACTGCAGCAAAACAACCACAATCAGGGCAACGCTGGCAATCGCCTCCAGGACGACCAGAATCGTCTGTAAAACATTCATCGTGACAAACCTCCCTCCGCTGATTCGCGGAATGCGAACGGTATTGGGCCCGCAGACACGCAGACCTCGAATAGCTTATCAAGTATAGCACAGAAATTTTCAAAATGCAAGCACCAATCCGGCGCTTCTTCGGGAAAAATCTTATTTCTGCACCCAGTTGCCGGTAGCCAGGCAGTTCAGGTAGCTCTCAATGAAGGGGTCCAGGGCGCCGTCCATCACCGCGTTGACGTTGGAGGTCTCGCAGCCGGTGCGGGTGTCCTTCACCAGGGTATAGGGCATGAAGACATAGTTGCGGATCTGGCTGCCCCACTCGATCTTCTGCTGAACGCCCTTGATATCGGAAATTTTGTCCAGGTGTTCCCGCTCCTTGATTTCCACCAGTTTGCTTCGCAGCATTTTTAGGCACGTTTCCTTGTTCTGGAACTGGCTCCGCTCGGTCTGGCAGGACACCACAATGCCGGTGGCCTTGTGAATCAGGCGGACGGCAGAGGAGGTCTTGTTGATGTGCTGGCCACCCGCGCCGGAGGAGCGGTAGACCTGCATTTCATAGTCCTCCGGGCGAATCTCCACATCCTGGCTGTCGTCCTCAATTTCGGGAATGACTTCCACCGCGGAGAAGGAGGTCTGACGGCGGGCGTTGGCATCAAAGGGAGACACCCGAACCAGGCGGTGCACACCGTTCTCCCCCTTCAGGAAGCCATAGGCATTCTCTCCCTCGATGAGGATATCGGCGGACTTCAGACCCGCCTCGTCCCCTTCCAGGTAGTCCATGATCTTGTAGGTGAAGCCGTGGCGCTCGGCCCAGCGGGTATACATCCGGTAGAGCATCTGGCACCAGTCCTGGGCCTCGGTTCCGCCCGCACCAGCGTGGAAGCTCATAAGGGCGTTGTTCTTATCGTAGTGGCCGGTGAGCAGGGTTTCCAGGCGGCAGGTTTCCATCTGCTCCTCCAGGACCTCAAAGCTCTGCTTCAGCTCCTCCAGCATGGAGTCATCGTCCTCTTCGGCGGCCATTTCGCAAATGGTCATCATATCGTCCCAGGAGGCGACCATCTTTTCATAGCGCTCGATCTTCGCCTCGGTCTGTTTGACCTTGATTGCCACCTTCTGGCTCTTCTCGGGGTCATCCCAGAATCCGGGAGCCTCCTGCATGGCGTGGAGCCGCTCCAGCTCATTGCGCATCCCGGTCATATTCAGGGATTCCGCCAGACCGTCCAGGGCGGGGCGGCAGTCGTTCAGCTTCTGTTTATAGGTATCAAACTCAATATTCATAGAAAAACTCTCACTTTACATGGATTGCACAGATAAAAGCATTATATCGGAAAGAATTGGTTCTGTAAAGGGTCAAATTGGATTTTTCCCATTTATTTTTCGTTTTACGCTTGGGTACAGGGCCCCATTGGTATGGGGGAGGAAATTCGCCGCCGTCATGTTCTCCAGAAACAGATCCATTTCCGAAAAATGCAGGTATTCTCCCGTATTCAGGAACCACCGCACCCGATCCAGGCAGGTATCGTCCAGCAATAGCTTTTTTGCCCCGCCTAAGGAGGTATTGCCCAGCAGCTTCATTTTTTTCCGGTCCACATCGGGATAAATGCCCACGGTGACGGCGGATTCCAGATCGATATGGGTTCCAAAGCCCCCGGCGAGGTAGATATTTTCAATGTCTCCCAAGGTCAGCCCGCAGTAGTCCAGCAGCGTTGCCACCATGGTGTGGGCCGCCGCCTTGCAGCGGATGAACTCTTGAATATCCGTCTGCGTAAAATAGAGGCACTTCTCCCCTGCCCGGTAATAAACCACCGCCGGGACAGTGCGCAGTGCCGCCCCGTCCCAGACGTCGATGGCCCCGGCTCCCGCGATCTCCCGATTCACGGTTCCGTCGCCCTCGATCCAGCCCCAGAGATAGCACTGGGCCACCAGATCAAAAATACCCGTGCCGCAGATGCCGATGGGTTCTCCCCCGCCGATCACATCCAGCTGGAAGTGCCCCCGGCCGTCCAGGCGCAGGTGCCGGATGGCTCCGGTCTCCGCCCGCATTCCGTAGCGGCTGCCAAAACCCTCCAGGGCAGGGCCCGCCGCACCGGCACCCATCAGCAGGTAGTCCCTGCAGCCCAGGCACAATTCGCCATTGGTGCCGATATCCAGGAAAATCGACGGCTTGTCCCCGGTGTCCAGGTCCGTCAGCAGCAGTCCTGACGTAATATCGCCGCCCAGGTAGTTCGCCGCCGCCGGGAAACAGAATACATTGCAGCAGAGCTCCAGCCCAAGAGACCGGGCAGAGTGAATGCCTGGGTCAAAGAACACCGGCGCGTAAGGGTGCTGAAACACCAGCCACGGGTCACACCCCAGAAAGAAATGCATCATGGTGGTGTTTCCACCCACGATCAGGGCAGAAATCTCCATGGGGTCCAGAAGCCCTTCCGTGGCGCGCGCAATCAGGCCGTTGATATCCCCGATCACCTGCTGCCGCAGGGCCTCCAAATTGGCCCGATCCTCCTTCACCGCCAGAATTCGATCCAGAATGTTCAGGCCAAAGGACACCTGACTGTTGACGCAGCCCACATTCTTCAAAACCTCGCCGGTGTGCATATCCACCAGTTCCAGCTCCAGGGTGGTGCTGCCAATGTCCAGCGCCAGACCATAGAGCCTGTCGGTAGTGTCCCCGGGTTCTACCCGAATGACCTGGGGCCCCTGAGGCCCAGGACAGAGGGTCACGGTCACTTCGTACCCCGCCTGGGCCGCCAACGGATAGAGACTGCGCATGGCTTCCAACGTCATGCCTGCCTCTATCGGCTTCAGACTATCCAGAATCCGCTCCCGATCCCCCCGGAAGTCCTCTTTGGTGGGCTTTGGCAGCTTCAAGTATTTCTTGTAGGAAAAAGTCACGACGCACTTCTCTTTCCCCGGACAGATTCCGGCATTCAGTTGTCAATGCTCTCGTCATCTTCCTGATACAGCAGACGCTTTCTGCGGATCAGGAAGTATGTAACCTCCAGCACACAGCAGGAAACCCAGCCCACAGGATAGCCAAAGCCCACCGTCAGCGGGGTATTGCTGATGAAGTGGGTCATGATGTAGAGATAGGCCTGACGGAAGCCCACAAAGCCCAGCAGCATGATAATCATAGGCCCGTTGGAATCCCCCATGCCACGCAGCGCACCGGCCAGCACATGGGTTACACAGTTAAACAGCAGAAATACCACATTGGCCCGGATAAAGAGGACCCCGTACTCCACCACCTTCGGGTCCTGGGAGAATAACTCCACCGACGGCGCGGCAAATGCCATCATAGCCGCCACGATGGCCCCGGTAATCAGCAGCGTCAGAAGGATGGTAATGTGGGTGCCCTTTTCCGCCCGCTTGGGCTGCCGGGCACCGATGTTCTGGCTGACGAAGGTGGTAGAGGCCATGGCCATACTCTGCATAGGCAGCATCACAAACTGATCCAGCTTGTTGTAGCAGCTCCACCCCGCCATGCAGCTGGAGCCGAAGTAGTTGATGTAGGACTGAACAAACACATTGGAGAAGGCCGTAATGACGGACTGAATGCCTGCCGGCAGGCCAACGGAGAAAATATGCTTCAGAATTCCGCCGTCAATGGCGAGGTCATGCCAGGTGAGCTTATAGATATCCTTCGAGCGGCTCAGCAGAATCAGGGTCAGCCCGGCGGAAATAAACTGAGAAATGATGGTCGCGTAGGCCACACCGGCAATACCCATAGGGATAACTAGCACAAACACCAGGTCCAGGATAATATTCAGGATGCTGGTAAGCACCAGGAAATACAGGGGCCGGGTGGTATCTCCCACAGAGCGGAGAACACCGCTGCCCATGTTGTAGATCAGCAAGCCTGAGAAGCCCGCGAAATAAATCTGCAGGTAGGTGGTCGCCTCCGGGAATACATCCTCCGGCGTGGACATAAACCGGAGCATGGGCTTGACCCCCAGAACGCCGATAATCGTAAACAGGACGCTCATGATAAAGGTCGCCGCCATGGTAGTTTCCACTGCCTTATGGAGTTTCTCCATATTCTTGGCGCCGAAATGAACGCCGATTACCACACTGGCGCCGATGGAAAATCCGTTGAAAAAGAACACCAGCATATTCACGATCATGGTGGTGGAGCCAACGGCGGCCAAAGCCTGCGTACCCACAAACTGGCCCACAACGATGGAATCCACCGTATTGTACAGCATCTGAAAAATATTGCCCAGCATCAGCGGCATGGCAAACAGGAGAACCTGTTTGACGATATTGCCCTGGGTCATGTCTCTCGCGGTTGTTTTCTGACTGCTCACTGTCTTCCCTCTTTCTCGAAATCAACAAAAAACAAAGGACAACAGATAACAGAGAAGCGGGGGGAATCCCCCATTCTCCATTCTCTATTATCCTTTGCGGAAAACTGGCGGAGAGTCAGGGATTTGAACCCTGGCGGCGCTATTCACACCCTACGAGATTTCGAGTCACGCCTCTTCGACCACTTGAGTAACTCTCCGTTTCTAACAGAGATAGTATACCAGCTTCTTTTGTAAAAATCAAGTATCTTCCATGTGTTTCCTTTTTTGCACAAAAACGAGCCCGGAAAAAAGCGGTTTTCCGTTTCACCTCCAGGCTCCGGATATTATTTATGGAAAAAGGCCACCGCTACCGCGCCGGGGCCCACATGGGTGCCGATGACGCTGCACAGCAGGCACCGGTCCATAGTCTCCCTGTGGCCCTCCCAGAGGGCTTTGCTGTCTTCCACATATTTGTCAAGCAATGCCTCCGTCAGGCCCGTATAGCCCAGCAGCAGGGGCTTTTCAAAATCCACACCGCCGCAGTCCCGGATTTTCTCCACCAGCAGATTGTTGCCGTTGCGGGAGCCACGGGCCTTGCCAATCAGTGCCACAGCGCCGTCCTGCACAGTGACCACGGGCTTGATGTTCAGCACCCCGCCCGCAAAGGCAACCGTCTTGGAAATTCTGCCGCCCTTTTTCAGGTATTCCAGCGTATCCAGCAGGGCGATGACGCAGACCTCTTCCCGCTTCCGGGTCAGAATGTCCGCAATCTCCCGAGCCTGCTTTCCCTGCTCCGCCAGCTCCACCGCGTATTCCGCCAGAACGCCCGCGCCGATGGCAACCGTTTTGCTGTCCACCACATAGATATTTTCATACCCCTGCGCCGCCAGCATGGCACTCTGGTAGGTGCCGGAGAGAGCGGAGGAGATGGTGAGCACCACGGCGCTGTCCCCCGCGGCGGCGGTCTCCCGGAAAACGGTATCAAACATGGCAGGGGTTGCCTGGCTGGTGGTGGGCAGGGCATCGCTCTCCACCAGCTTCCGGTAGAATTCCCGCTTGTCCAGGGTCACCCCGTCAAAATATTCCTCTTCCCCAAACCGAACCGTCAGGGGAACAACCTGAATTTGATTCTGATAACGCTGGGATACATCGGTGGAAGAATCCACAATTACACGCACACGCATTTTTTAAATCTCCTTTGCTTCCTGCTGGGAAAGCTCCTCCAGGTTGGCACAGATCCGCTCCATGGCCTGGTACATCCCTTCCCGCTCCTGCTCTGTCAGCCCCTGGCTCGCCAGTTCGACAATCCGGTCAATCCGGCGGGCCACCTCTTCCCCGGTCTGCCGCCCTTTCGGTGTCAGAATCAGGGGACTTTTGTACTTCTTATTCCCCGCACTCTGGCATTGCAGATACCCGTTTCGTTCCAGGTAATCCAGAGAGCGGGAAATGGCGGCTTTGTCTTCCTCGCAGCGGTCGCACAGCTCCGCCGCCGTCAGGCTGCCGCAGCGATAGAGGTAATACAGGCAGGACACATGGGGCCCCTTCAGGTCCAGCTGGGCCATCTGATCGGCTTTCAGCCGCTTGATGTTTCTGCTGATCTTGCTGACCAGCACCGTAAAGGTCTCGAACCGCTGTTCCATGGCTGCCTCCTGTTGTTGTAAAATCAACATTCAGAAGTATAGCAGAATCATGTTGATTTGTCAACAAGTATTTCGGGCAAGAAAAAGGCCGACACCCAAACCAGGGTGTTCGGCCTTTTTCGGTTACATTTTATGGAGCTTTCCTATTGGGAACCGGCATTTTCCTGCTGTGCCTCCCCGCCGCTTTTGGCTTTGCGGCTGTCAAGCCCCCATTTTCCAAGCAGGAGCAGCACCACGCCGCCCATCAGGGCCAGGGGAATCCAGCCCAGATTATGGGGTTGGGCGGCTACGTCCGGCACCAGGCTTTCGGGCTCCACGTCCTCCTCCCGCGTGATGTCGAGGGTCAAAAGCATATCCTTGAGGAGCAGGAAAGAACCTTCATCATCCTGGGCAACAATGGAAACCGGAACGGTGGTAACACCGGAATCGGGGTCAAAGCCCCCCGGTACCACCAGGCGAACCGCCTCCTCCGGCACATCCTCTGAAACCAGGAATGAGAACGGCTCGAAGTTTTCCAGCTCCACATTGGTGCCCATTCCCTGCTCCCGCAGCTGTGCCAAAACAAAGTCATCATCCACCGTCACCCGGTAAAACGAGTCAAAGCCATAGTCAAAGAGCTTCTGGGTATCGAAATATTTGTCTGTCAGCAGCGGCGATTTGAGGGTAACGGCAATCAGCGTGGTGCCCTGCCGCTTCGCCGCGGTGACCAGGGTTCCCTGGGCGCTGCTGGTCCAGCCGGTTTTGCTGAACAGCAGCCCCGGACAGGACTGCTCCCCGTCAATAAACCGATTTTTGGAAACCAGAGACCGGGCAGCGGAAAGATTTGTGGCGGGCATTTCATAGGCACCGCTGCCGAAGTAGCGCAGAAAATCCGGCTGCTGAAGGGCCCTCTGGGTGATCAGCGCCATATCGTAGGCAGTGGTATAGTGCTGCTGGGAGGGTAACCCATTGGGATTTACAAAGTTGGAATTAAAAGCGCCAATTTCCTTAGCCTCCTGATTCATCCGCTCAGAAAAGACCTCTACGCTGCCGGAAACTGCCTCGGCCAGAACCACCGCGGCATCGTTGGCGGAGGACAGGGCAATGGCATAGAGCGCATCCTCCGCGGTAATGGCCTCTCCCACTCCCAAGCCGATATGGGAGGAGGTTCTGGGCACCTGGGCCACAGCCTGCTGTGAGACGATCAGCACCTCGCTGGGGTCTAAGCTCTCCAGCGCCAGCAGCCCGGTCAGAATCTTTGTAATGCTGGCAGGATACATTTGCTCGTAGGCGTTCTTTTCATAAAGAATCTGCCCGGTTTCCGCGTCCATCAGGATGGCCGCCTGGGATGCCAGTTCCGGCTCCTGGGCAAAGGCGCGGGGTGCGGACAGCAGAAGAAAAGCGCAGAGCAGCAGTGCGCAAAGCGCACGGTTTCGGTTTCGTCGCAAAGCAATAGGCCCCTTTTTCCTTCATTCTTCTCCACCATTCTATCGAAAATGGGTCTCATTGTCAAATAGTTCACATAATTGGTTCCTTTGAGGCGTTATGAAAGCGGCCCACCTGGAAGGCGGGCCGCTGAAACCGTAAATTATACAAGCAGGGTGCGCTCAATATGGAGGCCGCATTCCGTATGCCGATTGTGCCACTGTGCCACCGTTTCCAGGAAGCGCTCCTCCGGCAGAGGTTTGGAGAAATAATAGCCCTGGATCACATCGCAGCCAACCTCCCGCAGGAACTGAACCTGCGCCTGGGTCTCCACGCCCTCGGCCAGCACCTCCATGCCCAAGCCGTGGGCCAGGGAGATGATATGCCGCAGAACCTGATTGCCTCGATAATTGCCGATGTAATCCACCAAGCTCTTGTCCAGCTTCAGCACATGGAAGGGCAGCGAATTGAGGTTACCCAAAGAGGAGTACCCCGCGCCGAAATCATCCATATGCAGCGGGAACCCCAGAGACACCATCTTCTGGGCCAGCTCCTTAATCTGGATCATCTGCATACCGGAGGACTCCGTCAGCTCGATGGGCACCACCTGAGCACTGATCTGGGCCTCCTTCACAATGCGGGCATAGCGCTCGATCATTCCAGGATAGTGCAGGCTGTTCCGGGACAGATTCACGGAAATGGGGAAAACACTGCCATACTCCCGGATCAGCTTCTGCTGCATCTGGCAGACTCTGCGGAACACATACTCATCCAGCCGCACAATCAGCCCGTCCCGTTCAAACAGGGAGATAAACTCCCCGGGAGACACCACGGAGCCATCCGTCTTTTTCCACCGAACCAGCGCCTCCGCGCCGACAATCCGCTCTGTGTGAACATCAAACTTCGGCTGATACCAGATCACAAACTCCTGATTCCGCACCGCGTCCTCAAAGCTGCTCTCCATATCCCGCTCCCGGCAGATGCGCTGGTTGATGGGATCGTCAAACCGGGCCACCGCATGGTTCATATCGTCTTTGATGCTGTTCAGCGCCAAAAACGCCCGGTTGCAGATGACGGATACGGGCATACTTGCGTTGTCGCAGCAGTAAACACCGCACTTGAGAATCAGATTTCGGATGGGCGCGCCCTTCGCAATTCCCCGAACAGCCTTTTCCAGGTCCTCCATGGAGTGGTCGGCCGCCTTCTCCAGGAACACAAAGCTGTCCCCGTCAAAGTGGGCAACCAATCCCTCCGGCACCAGGCGCTTGAGCTGCTTGGCCAGATACCGGACAATGTCGTCACCGATGTTCTCGCCATAAATGCTGTTGACCTGCTTGAAATTATGGATATCCACCACAACAGCCTGGTAAGTCCCATCCGGACTGCTGTTCAGCAGCACCGCCGCATGGTGGAAAAAGGCCTGCCGGGTATAAAGCCCTGTCTGGGCATCGAACTCGATGGCGCTGAGCATAGCGCTGGATTCCCGCATCTTAATGAGATTCCGAATCCTGCCCTGAATGCCCCGCAGGTTATAGGGCTTTGTGATAAAGTCCATGGCCCCAAGCTCCAGGCACCGGGCCTCATCCTCCGGTTTATCGCTACCTGTGGCAACGATCACCGGCACCGCGGACAGCAGCGGGTCCTGTCGGGTGCGGGCCAGGAACTGGAATCCATCGCACTTGGGCATATATACATCCAGAATGATCAGCGCCAGCTGGCGGTAATTCTGAGAAAGAATCTCAATACCCGTCTCGCCGTCCTCCGCGCAGAGCACATCGTAATCCGCGTCCAGCATCTGCACCAGCATTTCCCGGTTGATGGGGTTATCCTCCACCACCAGAATCTTCCGGCGGGGTTCTGCCGGGGAGAGCTGTACCGGTCCCAAAAGGCGCAGATCGTGCATCTCATCGTCCTCACAGGCAAAGGCAAGGATGATATCCGAGAACTGCTCCCCGTCCCCTACCCGGATGCAGCGGACGCTGTAAAAGTGCACATACCGTCTGACCATCAGCCGGTAATGCAGAATTAGAGACGTTTTTTCCCGAAGCTGCTCCCGCAGCTCCTCCGGGTCCAGCAGGACGGCCAGCTTACTCCGGTCCTCCGGCAGAACATACTGGTCCACATACCGCTTCATAAGATTCCGATAGACGAAATTGGGGGTGATCTGCGCATCCAGCTCCGGCCACATAGGCTCTGCCCGGTAGACTGCCGCAATCCCCGTATTGCAGTCCAGGTTAAAAATATGGCTGTAGCTCTCTCCCAAGGAACGAATCACGCCTAGCCAGCGGAGCTCGTCCTCTCCGGTGGGAAGGGCCCTTGTCAGCTGGTTCAGCGCGTCCATGGCACTGAACACCAGGGCATGGCCCATGCTTCCGTCCGGCATGGGCATCTCCACGGCTTCTACCGTTTCATGCACCTTGCGAATGGGGTCCAGATAGACCTTGGGACCGTGAATCCCCCGCGCCACTGGGCACACGTCGCAGGGCGTCTCCCGCCACATCAGACACTGGTAGCACTTCTCTCCAACCCGCAGCTGCGGATACATCTTTTGCGCCGTCTCATTGACGCCGACAACACGATAATCCGAATCAATGAAATACGCGCCCGATGACTCAATTGCCATAATCCGTGAACACCCGCTCTCCTCTTTATAGCTTTCTTCTTATATACCCGCTCTAAATCGATGGTACTATACCATACTTCTGCCCCAAATGCAACCCCGCGCCGGCGGATTTCCAGGATCGTCAGTTGCAAGATTTTCAAAATGTGCTATACTGATATTACTTTGCCGAAGGAGGCGTTTTCCATGATCACTGTTGCCATTGTCAGTCCCTTTCGGTTTCTGGAAACCATTCAAAAGGTGATAACGGACCACGATTTTGACTGTGCCTTCCGTTCCTATACCTACGACAGCCTGACGGATATTGACGATATTTACGCGGATTGCCGGGACATCTGCGACATTATCCTTTTTTCCGGAGAGCTTGGCTACCACTACATGCACCGGCACTACCCGGACTGCCCGATTCCCTGCGTATTCACGGTTTACAGCATTGCGGACGTACTGAGCATTCTCCTCAATTTTCATCTGCGGCACCCGGATGTGCCGCTGAACCGGCTGTACCTGGATTTTCTGACGCCTCAAAACAATTATCTGAACATTCAGGACTATCTTCCCGCAAATCAGCTGCCCTATTTCTTTGAGGAGCCGGTTTATGACTATGCCCACATTACCCAGCGGGGGCAGGAGCTGTGGCAGGCGGGTAAAATCGACTATGTTGTGAGCCGAAGCATCAACAATCTCCAGGAATGGGAACGGCTGGGCATTCCCTATGAGCCGGTAAACCCCACAGAGCAGATGGTCTACGGTGCCATTACCGAGGCGGTAAACCGGGAGCGGCTGAAAAGTCTGCGGGACAGCAGTGTAATCACCGTCATCATCCACCTGCCCGGAAACGAAGGCCTCTCGGAAGAGGAGCGGGAATACCGCACCGCCACCCTCTACAAATTTCTGGTGGATTTCCGCAAGGAGCACGATCTTCCCTTCAGCATTGACCACAGCTTTGACCGCTTTGTCGCCCGTTCCAGCCTGTCCAATGAGGCGTACAAGCAGGTCAACCTGCAAAAAATGATGGCCATTCTGCGAAAGAACCTCTCCTTTCCCTTTTCCGTGGGCATCGGCATTCATCCCAGTGAGCAGACCAGCCAGTACCACGCGGAGCGCGCCCTGCTGGAAAGCACCCGCTACGGCCTGAATGAGGGATTTCTCGTCAGCGGGGAGCCGGAGGTTCTGACCGGGCCCCTGAGCCGATCTCAATCCGTCCGCTACAGCTATCAGGATGGCAGCGCCATTCAGTTTGCCCATCGGCTGGGCATTGACAATACCAATCTGCTGCGGCTGGTGGCACTGTATCGCAACGACCCCAAAACGGTACTCACCGCCTCGGAGCTAGGCCCCATCCTGGGCATCACCCTGCGGAGCACCCGCCGGATTCTGCAAAAGCTCTATGACCTGGGCATGGTCAAGCCCCTCCCCACGCCCCCCGGCGCCGGACGGGGCCGCCCGGAACACCGATATGTATTCGTGCCGGACAGTGTGGAGCGCGCCTTGAACCAGGGCCGATGAATGCGCGGGGCTGCTGCGCAATGAAATCCAGCCTTCAGGACGAATGAAAAAACGGCTGTTAAAGAGAATGCCACTGGTTTACAGTGATATCAGCTCTTTAACAGCCTCATTTTTATAATGTTTGAACCGCCGCCGGGGTGCAGAAGCGCTCCCGGTCCGCAATGGCGGTCAGATAGCACTGCTCCACCCGCTTGGCAAACTGCTCGGTGCTGTAGGGCTGGGCAGCGTCCACGGCGTTGCGGCGGATACGGGTCCCCACAGGGGAGAAAGCCAGCATCAGGCTCTCCAACAGCTGCTCGTCCGAATCCCCGGAGAGAATGGCGCTGACGCCGTCCTTGAAGACGCCCAGCAGGCAGGGGTCATCCACCGCGCAGACGCACAGCCCGGAGGCCGCCGCCTCAATATAGGTCAGGCCCTGGGTCTCGGAATGAGAGGCGCTGACGAACACATCCCCAATGGCATAGTATCGGTCAATCTCCTCCCAGGGCTTTGACCCCACAATGGACACGCTGTCCGCCACACCCAGTGCCTCCGCCTGCTCCTGTAAGCTCTGGCGCAGGGGCCCCTCTCCGATAATGACCAGCTGTATATCCGGGCAGCGGGCATGGAGCTGCGGGAAAACCCGCAGGATTTTTTCCATGTTCTTTTCCTTTGCCAGTCGGCCAATGTTCAGCAGAACCCGTTTTCCCTCCGGGATGCCGCATTCGGCCCGGGTTGCCGCCCGCTCCTGCTGGCTGTGACGGTCCGGGGAAAAGCGCCGCAGGTCCATGCCGCTGGGAATGACATCAATGGGCGTCTCCACGCCGTACTGGCGCAGCAGGTTCTCCGTCTTGGCTGTGGGGGCAATGACCCGGTCAAACCGGTCGCACCACCACTCGCTGTAGCGTTTGGCAAAATTCTTTGCGGTGTTGTCCCCTACCCCGTGGGTAATATAATAGGTGTAGTCCTCCCAGGCGGTATGGTATGTATGGATTCGGACGCAGCCGGTATGCCTGGCCACATAGGTTCCCAAAAAGCCCATCACAAACTCGCTGTTGGTGTGAACCACATCAAAATGCATATCCAGCGCCTGACGGACTGTGCCATAGCCAGGCAGAGCCACATTCCGGTCCCGCAGAAAAATAAACTGGGCAGACTCCAGATAGTGCAGGTGGTCACTCTGAAAATTCTCCCAGCCCTTGCATTTGGGGCCATACACATGCACTTCGTGGCCCCGGCGCTCCAGCTCCTGATAGAGATTCAGGCAGGAGGTTGCCACGCCGTTGACCTCCGGGTAAAAGGTATCGGTAAATATTCCAATCTTCATGGCTGTTTCCTTTCGGGCATTCTTTCCATTCCAGGGCATTATAACACAGGGCTCTTTTAAAAGCAATTTTCCAGTGGCAAAAATAAGGAAATCTTTAGATTCCTCCCGCGGAATATTCATTGCAATAGCGTTCGTTTTTGACTATAATAGGGACATGAACCATCAGAGCGGCTGAGCAGGAAGAAAAGAGGGATGCTATGAATCCAAAGGATCACAACGACACCGGCATATCTCTGCTGGAAAAGAAGAAGAAAAGTCTCCTCCGGGCCGTCTTTGGACGGAAGGGAATTCTGATTTTTTCCCTGCTGCTGCAAGCCGCTATTTTTGTGGGGATTTTTTACTGGTTTGAGGATCGGATTCCTCTGTTCTTGGGCGGGAGTGCCCTGTTCACCGTTCTGGTGCTGCTGGTTCTGGTGAACAGCTCCATGGACCCCACGGCCAAAATCACCTGGCTGCTGATCATCGATATCCTGCCGGTATTTGGCTGCATCTTCTATGTCTGGACCCAGAGCGAGTGGGGCCGCAGAACGCTGAAGGCACTGGTTGACCGGAGCGAAGCTCTGTCCCACCACCTGATCCAGCAGGACGAGGCAGTAGCCGAAGCGCTGGCCCAGGAGGACCCCGGGGCGGCAGGGCTTGCCCGCTATATCTCCTCCTGCGGCAATTTCCCTGTCTACACCAACACAGAGGTCACCTACTTTCCCCAGGGAGAAGACAAGTGGAGGGCCATGCTGGAGGAGCTGGAAAAAGCCACCACTTCCATCTACCTGGAATACTTCATCGTCCGGGAGGGCATCATGTGGGGCCGGGTGCTGGAGATTCTGGCACGGAAAGCCAAGCAGGGGCTGGATGTACGGATGCTCTATGACGGGACCTGTGAGCTCACCACCCTGCCCTACGACTACCCCAAGCGTCTGGAGGCCCTGGGCATCCGGTGCAAGATGTTCTCCCCTATTGCGCCGCTGATCTCCTCTCACTATAACTATCGGGATCATCGGAAGATTCTGGTAATCGATGGCCACACCGCCTTTACCGGCGGCGTAAATCTGGCTGATGAATACATCAACCGGGAAATCCGCTTCGGCCACTGGAAGGACACCGCCATCATGCTCAAGGGGGACGCCACGGAGAGCTTTACGCTGATGTTCCTGCAAATGTGGAACGTGGACGAAAAGAAGGCCGTCTTCCCGGAAACGGTGAAACCAGCCCACCCGCTTCCCATCCATACCGGCGGCTATGTCATTCCCTACGCGGACTGCCCGCTGGACAAACTGAAGCTGGGGAAAATGGTCTACATTGACATTCTCAACCGTGCCACCCGCTATGTCTACATTATGACCCCTTATCTGATTCTGGACGGAGAAATGGAAACCGCCATCAAGTTTGCCGCCCAGCGGGGTGTGGATGTGCGGATCATCCTTCCAGGCATTCCGGACAAAAAAATCCCTTACGCACTGGCGAAAACCCACTACAAATCGCTGCTGAACGCGGGCGTGCGGATCTATGAGTACACCCCCGGCTTTGTGCACGCCAAGGTTTTCCTCAGCGACCAGCGGGAGGCCGTGGTGGGAACCATCAACCTGGACTATCGGAGCCTTTATCACCATTTTGAGTGCGCCGCCTACCTGAAGGAAGTGGAATGCCTGGAGGCGATCCGGCAGGATTTTGTTGACACATTTATGAAATGCCGACGTGTCACCTTCCGCAGCTGCCGGGAGGAACGGCTGATTGTAAAGCTCACCGGTTATCTGGCAAAAGTCATTGCGCCTCTGCTGTAAAAAGCGGAGGCGGCTGAAAGGAGTACGTATCTATGAATGTTTTGATCATCAACGGGAGCCCCCGGGCCAACGGGAACACAGAGGTCGCTCTGAAGGAAATGAAAGACATTTTTGAAGCATCCGGCGTGGAGGTCAAGCAGTTGAATGTGGGCGGCAAAGCAATCCGCGGCTGCATTGCCTGCGGCCAATGTGGGAAGCTGGGCAAATGCGTCTTTGACGATGCTGTGAACGAGGCAGCCCCGCTGCTGGCCCAGGCCGACGGCGTTGTGGTGGCAAGCCCGGTCTATTATGCCTCTGCCAACGGCAATCTGATCAGCTTTCTGGACCGGCTGTTCTACAGCAATCACGCGGACCTGCGTATGAAGGTCGGAGCCTCCGTGGTCTGTGCCCGCCGGGGCGGCTGTTCCGCTACCTTTGACGAGCTGAACAAGTACTTTACCATTTCCGGGATGCCTCTGGCCTCCAGCCAGTACTGGAACAGCATCCACGGCAGGCTCCCCGGCGAGGCAGAGCAGGACGAGGAGGGCAGACAGACCATGCGCGCCCTGGCCCGGAATATGGTCTTCCTGATGAAAAGCATTGCCCTGGGGAAGGAAGCCTACGGTCCCCCGGAAAAAGAGCCCAGGGCTGCCACCAACTTTATCCGCTGAAAAAATCGGGGCCCGCGCGGGTCCCGATTTTTCTGTGTTTTTGGAATTATCTGGCGTATTTGCCGCCCTTGCGGGCATGGCGGGGAGGCGGGGACTTTTTCTTGCCGGAAGCCAGCAGGATCATCAGCGCAGCCAGGGAAACAACCAGAACAGCCGCCAGGACATAAACCCGAACAGCGCTGTGGAGCTTTGTATCACTGTCCGCTGGTTCCTCAGATACCGGTGCCTGCTCCGGCTGGGTCTCCGGCACCGAAACCTCCAGCACCGGGTCTGTCCGTGTCACAGCGGCGCCGCAGACATCGCAGATGCCGGTGCTCTCCCCGGTCTGGGTCTCGGTGGCTTCCTGGACCACGGTCCAGTTGGGCACCGTATGGGCGTGGAGCTGGTAGTGGTCCCGGTAGGTATAGCCGCAGGTATCGCAGGTATACTGGGTATAGCCAAAGCTGTAGCAGTCCGAGGGAACTACCTCCTCCGTGTAATTCGGATTCACACAGGTCTCCGGGCGCAGCTCCCGGTCATAGGTCTTCACCTCTGTTTTGCGCAGCGTTTTGGTGTTATTGGAAATGCCATAGTTATAATTCATGGTTTTCAGCAGTTCCCCCACCACCTCGCCGCAGTAAGCCCGCCGCATGGGAGCGTGCTCAAAAAAGGTGATAGCGGCATCAATTGTGTTGCCCGTAATGCGGGAGCTGTAGCCCATGCCAATGGGATATTGCAGCAGCATACCGGCCACACCGCCGCTATGGACATAGCCGTGCTCCGAAATATAGGCATCCAGCCGGATATTGCAGTCCTGTACCGTCATAAAGCCCGTTCCAAATGCACCGCCCAGGAACTGCTCGGAGCTGGTCTGATCGTCCGTGTCCACGCAGATCAGGGTCACATCCACATCGCAGTTCTCAATGGTGCCCACGCCATAGGCCAGCACACCCGCCACACCGATCATGCCCTCATGGGCCCGCAGCTCCAGCTGGCCGGAGATGGTGCAGCCGAAAACGGTACTGTCCATGCTGTAGCCCGCGATACCGCCCATCAGGCAGGGCTGATCCGTTTCTACCAGGCCCCGGATATTCACCAGGCCCAGGTTCCGCACCTCCGCGCCCTCCAGTTTGGCGAAAAGGCCCGCGTAGACTGCTGGATACTCCTTCTGGTTTCCGTCCAGTGCCGTGGCAGGCTCCGTTCCCGGGGCGGTTACAGCCAGATTCAGAATGCTGTGGCCGTTTCCGTCCAGCGTACCGGAAAAATCAAAGCACGCCCAGGAAATCCCTTCCATGTCCAGATCGTCCATCAGAATATAGCTGCCGTCCGGGTTCTGGGCGATAGCCGCCAAATCCTCCGGTGTGTAAATTTCCACTGCGTCCGTGGCTGCCTCCGTGGACACCGGCAGAAGCATTGCCGCCAGCAGGAGAAGCGCACCAAATAGTTTCTTCATATTCCCTCATCTCAATTCCTTTTTTTCCTATCATAGCAGATTTGAAAGGATTTTGCAACCGGAAGGCAAAAGGTCCGCGGCGATTTGGTTCTTTCGCCGCGGACGCTTATCGATGATATCAGTGTGTCGCGCTCTTTTCCTGCTCCGCCTGGATATCCGGGAATGCGGAATACATTGGCTCCACAATCTTCCCCCGCAGAGCTCTGTCCACATAGTTCTTTGTGACCTTCCGCACCGTGCCGCTGAGGGCCACAACGCCGATCAGATTTGGAATCGCCATCAGGCCGTTAAAGGTGTCGCTCAAATCCCAGGCAAGGTCCAGCTTCATGGTAGCGCCCACCATGATAAAGCAGACAAAAAACACCTTGTAGTACATGGCTGCTTTCGTGCCGAAGAGATACTCAAAGGCCTTGGTGCCGTAGTGGCTCCAGCCGAGCACCGTAGAGAAGGCAAACAGCAGAATGGCGATGGCAATGAACGCGTTGCCAAAGGCACCGAAATGCAGGCCAAAGGCCTCCGCCACCATGGCGGTTTTCTCCGTGGTGGTCAGAACCGCACCGGTATTCAGGTCTACCAGGCCACTGGTCAGCACCGCCAGCGCCGTGCACAGGCTCTGGAACTGGCTGATTGCCCGGTCATCCTTGTGGGTATGGGCAGTAACGTGCTTGTTTTTGAAAATCGCGCCGATGGTATTTGCCATCCAGTACCGGAAATGGCTGAGCTGGAAGCCCTTGGTCAGCACGGTCATCAGAATGCCGGTGCCCACCAGCAGCACCAGCATAGGGATGCCCCACACAAAGTCGTTCACCTTGCCATTGACAAGGGCGATCATGTCCCGCAGTCCACGCATAGAAGAATCCTCCCTTTTTGTAAAAAACAGGAATACCCGCAAGGGGTACTCCTGCAAAAAAGTTCAGAAACCGCATGGAAATAGAACGCTTCCCAATTGCCGTCTGTTCCTCTGTCCTTTTGCCTGAGAGATTCGGTGTTTGACCACCCCTTGCACCTTCGGCCTCCGCTTGATGCGGATGTCTCCAGAGTGCGATCCACCGGCGGTCCTACCGTTTGAAAACGATACCTGAGAGTGTTACTCCTTCGGTCGGGCGAAAACCCTGTTTTCCGCTGGCTTCTTATCGCACGATATTCAGTTTTTGGATGGGTTCAATATAGCATAGCTTTGCAAAAAACGCAGAAATTGCATTTTGCCCTTGCATTTTGTTACTTTTTCCAGAATTACGGAATTCAGCCCCTGTAGAAATGGGAAATCCGCCGGAAATTATTTCAGCTTCTTCCCTTCCTGGAATGCCTTTCCGGTAACCGGGCCCAGCTTCCGGTAGGTCTGCTGCACGGGATCAAAAACGATCGGCTCCAGCTTCTCCGGGTCGATCTTTCCCTCGCCGTCCAGCACGGACTCATCGGCGCTGACATTGACAATTTTGCCCACCATGCGGCAGGTTTCCGGGTCATAGCTCACCAGCTGGCACTCCACCGCCATGGGCAGCTCCTGAATCAGGGGTGCGTCCACAAAGGACGATTTCTCCGCGTGGAAGCCAGCCTTCTGGAATTTATCCGGGGTGTGGTTGCCGCTGACCAGGCCCACATAGTCACATGCCGCCGTCTGGGACGCAACCGCCATGCTGACGGTGAAGGCCTTCCGGGAGAGAATATTCTTGACGGTCTTGTGTCCCGCGCTGAGGCACATGGAGAGCTCCGCATCATCGCTGATGCCGCCCCAGGCGGCATTCATAGCATCCGGGTTCCCCTGCTCATCGAAGCTGCCGATGATGAAAACGGGCTGCGGATAGGTCCAGGGCTTCGCGCCAAAATTCTTACGCATTGTTTGCTTCCTCCTTGTTTTCTGAATGCCTACACTATATCACGCTTTTCTGATTTCGGCAAATCCCGCAGCAAACCCCGGCAGAGCCAGAGCCCTGCCGGGGTTACGTTAAACTTCGGGATTGTCCTCGTAGCCATCAGTCAGCGCCGTGCTGGAAGCCTCTGACAGAGGCTTGCCCTCCATCAGCTCCGCAAACTGCGCGCCGGTCATGGTCTCGTTGGCCATCAGGTAATCCACCACCTGCTGCAGCTTTTCACCGTCCTTGGTCAGGATGGCCTTGCAGTCCTCATAGGCCTGATCGATCAGGGCCTTCACCTCTTCATCGATGGTTCCGGCCACCTTTTCGGAATAGCTCTTGGTGTTCTGATAGTCCCGTCCGATGAACACCTCGCCATCGTCCAGGTAGGACACCGCGCCCAGCTTCTCGCACATGCCGTAGCGGGCTACCATGTCCTTGGCAAGCTTTGTGGCCCGGTCAATGTCATTGGCAGCGCCCACGGAGATATCGCCCACATACAGCGCCTCGGCCACACGGCCGCCCAGCAGGCCCACGATCTGCTCGTACATTTCGTTGCGGGTCAGATTGGAGGAATCGTCCTTGGGTAGATACCAGGTTGCGCCCAGGCTTCTGCCACGGGGCACAATGGAGATCTGCCGCACCGGGTCGTGAGACGGCAGCCGGTACATGGCCACCGCGTGCCCTGCCTCGTGAATGGCCGTAGTCTTCAGATCCCGGCGGGACTGGACATGGCTGTGCTTGGCAGGCCCGGCCACAATCTTCATCAGAGCCTCGTTGATATCCTCCATGTTCAGAACCAGGCGGTTCTGCCGTGCCGCCATAATGGCTGCCTCGTTGAGAAGATTGCTGAGATCCGCGCCGGTAAAGCCGGAGGTGGCCCGTGCCACGGTGCGCAGATTCACGGTGTCATCCAGCTTCTTATCCTTGGCATGGACCTTCAGAATTTCCTCACGGCCCTTCACATCCGGGCGGTTCACCTGGATCTGGCGGTCAAAGCGGCCGGGCCGCAGCAGCGCCGGGTCCAGAATGTCCGGCCGGTTGGTGGCAGCCAGAACAATAATGCCCTCGGTGTGGCCGAAGCCGTCCATCTCCACCAGGAGCTGGTTCAGGGTCTGCTCCTTTTCATCGTGGCCGCCGCCCAGGCCGGTGCCGCGCTTGCGGCCAACGGCATCAATTTCATCGATGAACACAATGGCGGGCGCCAGCTTCTTGGCCTGCTCAAAGAGATCCCGGACACGGCTGGCGCCCACGCCTACATACATCTCTACAAAGTCAGAGCCGGAAATGGACAGGAACTGCACGCCTGCCTCACCGGCAACTGCCCGGGCAAGCAGCGTTTTGCCCGTGCCCGGAGGGCCCACCAGCAGAATGCCATGGGGAATGCGGGCGCCAATCTTTGTGAATTTTTCAGGGTCCCGCAGGAAATCCACGATCTCCTGGAGCTCCTCCTTTTCTTCGTCCGCACCGGCCACATCCTCAAAGGTCACCTTCTTGCCGTCCGGCACACCCAGGACCGTCCGGGCCTTCCCGAAGTTTGCCATGGGATTGTTTCCGTTCATACGGCCCATGAGCACCGTCCAGAGCACCAGAAGCACCGCGCCAACAATCAGCAGCGGAATCACCAGATCATAGGGAGAAAAGGACCTTCCGGGAATGAAATCATAGCTCTCCAGGATGCCGCTTTCCTTTTGCTGCAAAATCAGCGGCTCCATCTCCTGCCGGAAGCTCTCCACCTGGGCCAGGTTCGTGCGAATCTCCGTCTTTCCTCCCACGGGGCTGCGCAGTTCCAGGGTAATGGTATTGTCCTTCACCACAAAGCTGCGAACCTGCTCCTTCTGGAACAGATCGACCACCTGAGAATAGGGCATGGCGCTGGTGCTGCCGGTCATCAGGCCGCTGGCCCAGGAGAGGATCAGAAACAGCACCGCCAGGTACAGCACCGTGGGGATCAGTTTTTTGTAATTCAAATCGTTAAACTCCTTATTTGCGTCTTATGCACCGTAGGCTTCCGGCTTCAGCACCCCGATATAGGGCAGATTGCGGTAGTGCTCATTGTAGTCCAGGCCGTAGCCCACCACGAACTCGTTGGGCACCGTGTAGCCCACATAGTCCGGCTTCAGGGTGATGCCGGACTTGCGGCGGGCGGGTTTGTCCAGGAAGGTACAGATTTTCAAAGAGGCCGGCTCCTTGGCCAGCAGATGCCGGTAGGTAAAGTCCAGAGAATTGCCGGTATCATAGATATCCTCCAGGATCAGCACATGGCGGCCCTTGATATCGGAAGAGATATCCCGCTTGACCTCCATATTTCCAGTGGAGGTGGTGCCTGCGTAAGAGGAAATCCACATAAAGTCCATCTGACAGGGAGCCTTGATCTGGCGGATCATATCCGCGTAGAAGACCACAACACCCTTCAGGACACCGACAATCACCGGGTCCTTGTCCTGGTAGTCCCGGGTCAACTCCTGGCCCAGCTCGCTGATGCGCTGACGGATCTGCTCCTCCGTGATCAAAACCTTCAAGATATCATTTTCCATTGTCTGAACCTCCGTTTGATTCCTCTTTATTTGTTTGCACAAAGCGTACCCGCACGGCGGGCAAATCCTGCGCCCGGCGGTTCTCATTTGCCCCCAGGCCAAAAACCGCAATCACCCCTCCCTCATCCGCCAGCACCGGCACAAGACCGCGGCGGGAAGCAGGGATTTTGCGGTCAATATACAGTTTTTTCAGTGTCTTGGTGCCCCCGGGAAGGGTGATCGCGTCCCCGGGTATGCGGCACCGCAGCATGAGGGCCCCCTGCGGATGCACGAGATAGGCACCCGTTTCCGGCTCCAGGCTCCGCGCCTGATCGCAGAGAACGGTCCCGCCCAGTTCCGGGATCTCCGTCCTTCCGGGGCAGGCCAGCTGCCGCGTCCGCAAGGCTGTCGGCTCCTGGAGCCGCACCAGACGGTCATACTGCCGTCCAATGGTGATCCCGCCCGGAAACTGCATGGAAGCGGAGGGATTCCAGTGGAACACCAGCGTTTCCAATTGCAGAATGTGGGTCTGCTCCGGCTCCCGGACCCCGTTTCCCTTCAGGAACCGTTCCAGCAGCCTGCGCCGCAGGGCCGGGGCCATGGACTGCAATTGCGCGACACCCGGGGCCTCCGCTGGGAGCTGTCCCCGAAGATATTCTTCATCCAGCCGCAGACCCAGGGCAAGCTCGGACAGATTTTCTCCAATTCTGGGGTTTTCCCGGCGAAGCAGGGGCATGATATCGTGCCGAACCCGGTTCCGCAGGAATGCGTCACCGCCGTTGGAGCTGTCCTCTACATGAGGGAGGGCGTACTCCGCCAGAAAGTCCTCCACCTCCTGCCGGGTTACAGAGAGCATGGGGCGAATCACATTGCCGGACACGGGTGCAATGGCTCCCAGACCTTTCAGCCCTGTGCCCCGAATCAGACGGAGCAGCACCGTCTCCGCGTTGTCATCCGCGGTATGGGCAGTGGCAATCTTTCCCGGCAGGCCCCGCAGAAACGCATAGCGGGCATCACGGGCCGCGGCCTCCAGGCCCTTCTTTCCGGGAACCACCTGGGCGCTGCCCAGATGCAGCGCGATGGCGTAGCGGTCACAGAACTGCCGCGCAAAGGCCTCGTCCCGATCCGATTCTTCCCCCCGAAGGCGGTGGTTAAAATGGGCCGCCTCCAGGGTAATTCCCAGCTCCTCTTTGAGAAGGTACAGGGCGAAGGTGAGGGCCACGGAGTCCGCGCCGCCGGACAGGGCGGCAATCACCCGGTCTTCCGGCTGAATCAGCCCATATTCCTTGACAAAGCTGCGCAGTTTACTCAGCATGCTTCCACTCCCGGTCCGCAAAGGACTGGTACTGGCCCACCCATTGCAGCTTTACCGCGCCGGTTTCCCCGTGGCGGTTCTTTGCCACAATGCACTCGGCAACGCCCTTCTCTTCCGTATTCTGATTATAGTATTCATCCCGGTACAAGAACATGACGGAGTCCGCGTCCTGCTCGATAGCGCCGGATTCCCGAAGGTCTGACAGGATGGGCCGCTTGTCCGTCCGGCTTTCCACCGCACGGGACAGCTGACTCAGGCAGATGACGGGCACATTCAGCTCTTTCGCCATGATCTTCAGGGAGCGGGATATTTCACCCACCACAACCACACGGTTTTCGCTGTTTTTGCCATAGCCGGAGCCCTGCATCAATTGCAGATAGTCAATGATAATCAGGCCCAGATTGTCCAGGCGGCGGCATTTGGCGTTGATATCCGCCACGGTCACCGTTGGGTTGTCGTCAATCCGAATGTCCATCCGGCTGAGCTCATCCGAGGCCATACAGAGCTTGGTCCACTCCTCATCGCTGAGCTTGCCGGTGGCAAGCTTTTGCAGCTCCACATAGCTTTTATTTGCCAGCAGACGCATGGCAAGCTGCTCCCGGGACATTTCCAGGTTGAAAATCGCCACGGTCTTCTTATAATGCTGGGCCACATTCACACCGATATTCAAAGCGAAGGCGGATTTGCCCATGGCGGGACGGGCAGCGATCAGCAGAAGGTCTGATTTGTTCAGGCCGTTGATCTTGCTGTCCAGATCCTTCAGACCGGTAGACATACCGGCAATGGCGGAATCCGACTGGGAGAGCTCGTCCAGGTGGTCAAAGACCTTGTGCAGCGTAGTGCCGATATGCTCCAGGCTGTCGCCCCGTTCGCCTTTGCGGAGGGCATAGATCTTCTTCTCGGCGGATTCCAGAATTTCTCCGGCGGTGCCCATCTGCTCATAGACCATTTCGGAGATATCTCCCGCCGCCTGGCCCAGGCCCCGCAGCATGGCCTTCTCCTGCACGATATTGGCATAGCGCACGGCGTTGGCGGCGGTAGGCGTGATCTCCATGAGCTGCATCACATACTCCCGGGAGTTATCGTGATAGTAGCCCAGCTCCTTCAGCTTATCCAGAACCGTAACCGGGTCAATGGTCTGGGAGAAGTTGAACATAGTGTAAACCGCTTCATAAATCTCCCGGTTCTGGTCCAGGTAAAAATCCTCCGGCTTTAAAATGCCGATGATATCCGCCACGCAACGGCTATCGATGAGAATAGAGCCCAATACGGCCTGCTCCGCCTCCAGAGACTGGGGCTGCTGCCTGGCCATCAATTCTTCATCCATAGTTTCTCTCCTTTGCGTGTGTGATCAATCAGGCCTCTTCGATCTTGACCGTCAGAGGCGCGGTGATTTCGTAGCCCAGCTTGCAGGTTACCGTATAGGTGCCCACATTCTTGATGACATCGGAAATGACAATTTTCCGCTTGTCCAGGGCAATGCCGGTCTTGGCCTTGAGGGCATCGGCAATTTCTTGGTTGGTAATGGAGCCAAAGAGGCGTCCGTTTCCGCCGCCCTTGGCGGTGACGGTAACGGTCATTTCCCGCAGCTGCTTGGAAATCTCCATGGCCTCCGCCTTTTCCTTGGCAATCCGCTCCTGGGTGGCCTTATCGTTCATACGCATGGTGTTCACCGCATCGGCAGTTGCCTCGATGGCGATTTTTCTCGGCAGCATATAATTGCGGGCGTAGCCATCGGAAACCTCCAGCATCTGGCCCTTCTTGCCCTTTCCACGAACATCCTGCAATAAAATAACTTTCATTTTTCCAATTCTCCTTATTCTTCATAGAAAGCGTCAATGGACGCAATCAGTTTATCCAGCGCATCCTTCACCGTAACCCCCTGCATCTGCGCGCCTGCGGTGGCCGCGTTGCCGCCGCCGCCCAAAGGTTCCAGGATCATCTGCACGTTGGCCGTGCCGATGCTGCGGGCAGAGATGATGGTCACGTCTCCATCGGGATAGAGCACAAAGGAAGCGGTGATTCCGGAAATATTCAGCAGCTCATCTGCTGCCTGGGCCGCCAGAATCCGATTGGTGGTCTGCTCCAGCGCGGCGATTGCCAGATCGTCCCGGTAGAGCTTGGCCTCCTTGATAATCTGGTACTTTTCCAGTGTGTCGTGGAAGTCGTTTTGCAGCAAAAGCTTTACCTCTGTGGTATCCGCGCCCATGCGGCGCAGAACCGCGGCAGCCTCAAAGGTGCGCTCGCCGGTGCGGACGTTAAAGAACTTGGTATCCAGGCAGATGCCCGCCATCAGGCTCTTAGCCTCAATGGGCAGAACATCCCGGCTCTCCACGGCATAGGTCAGCAGCTCCGTCACCAGCTCGCAGGCAGAGGAGGCGTAGGTCTCATGCAGATTCACCACCACGGGATTGATATAATCCGCGGCCCGGCGGTGGTGATCCACTACGCAGACCTTGGAAATGGCCTCCAGCAATGGCTTGAACTCCACCTGATCCGGGCGGTTCGTATCCACCACGATCAGGATGCTCTTATTGTCGCAGGCCAGAAGCGCGTCCTGACCGGACAGGAACACGTTCCGGTAATCCGGCACGTTGCGCAGCTCCTCCAGAAGACGCTGGCAGGCGTTGTTTTCCAGATCGATGACAATGCTTGCCTTCTTCCCCTTCTTCCGGCACAGGCAGCTCATGCCCACCGCGGCGCCCAGGGAGTCCAGGTCGGCGTTCTTATGGCCCATGATGAACACATGGTCACTCTGGGCAATCAGCTCCATCATGGAGTTGGCCGTTACACGGGACCGGACCTTGCTGCGGTACTCCGTCTCCTTGCTGCGGCCGCCATAGAAGTCGAAATTGAAGCGGTCCTTGATCACCGCCTGGTCGCCGCCCCGGCTCAGGGCCATCTCAATGCCCAGGGCCGCAAAGCTGTAGCCCTCCTCAAAGTCCGCGCCGTCCACACCCAGGCCAATGGAGATGGAAGCTGCCAGGCCGGAGGGGCTGACGATCTTATGAATGTTCTCCAGCAGGGAGAATTTATCCGCCTTGGCCCGATCCAGGTCCCGCTTCTCAAAAATAAACAGGAACCGATTCCGCTCCAGGCGGCGAAGCAGTCCATGGTAATCCTCTGTCCACTGGGTGATAGTATCGTTCAGATTGGCGTTCAGCTTGGAGATGGCGCTCTCTGTCAGGTTCTGGGTCATTTCCTCATAGTTATCAATGAGGATAATGGCAATCGCCGGGCGGGATCGGATATATTCGTCCCGAATCTGGTACATTTCCGTCAGATCGCTGAGATACAGCACCGCCAGACGGCTGCCGGCGCTGCGGAGCATGGTTCCGTAAACCCGATAACGGCGGTCATCCAGCGTCACATCCTGGGATGCCTCCGTTTTTCCGGCGGTGAGAAAATCCAGGGAGATGCCCGGCAGAACATCCTCCAGCTTTTCATCCACCAGTGCCTTCAGGCCGCCGCTGAGCTGGGAAAACCGGTAGTTTTCCCACACAACGCTGCCATCGTCCATCTGAACCATCAGCGCGGGGAGCGGCCCATCGCCTTTGCAGACGCTCTCCATGGAGTCCGGGTCGGATTGCAGATACTGCTGCAGCATCCGTTTCCGGTGCTGCCGCTCCATCAGGTAGAAGCCAACTGTCAGCAGGGCGACCACCAGTTCTCCAACGCCCAGCCAGGTATACCCCGTCAGAAAGGAGAGCGCGCAGAAGCAAAATAAAATGAAAAAATAGATACCCTTCCCGGGCTTCAGCAAACGATCCAGCTTCTTATCCATTATGCGGCTCCTTCCCAGATACGGTGATAGGTTGTCTTATTATAACAAAGCCATAGCCCATTGGCAACTGTTTTTCTGATCATTTTCGATGTTAAAAATTTATTTTGAAAATAAATGTATACTTTTGGGGAAGAGTGTGCTATACTAGCTAACGAATTGCGCGGGTAGGCAGACCCGGCAGACAAAAGAGACCGGCATTTTTGAATGCCGTCAGGAACAGCTCTTCTTCCCCTGGATATTCCGCATAAGCCTCCGGGCGCGCAGGCGGAAGCACCAGGGACCCTACGTCCCCATCTTTCGGGGCAGAGCTATTCGGAAAATATGCGGGCGTTCATCGGTGAAAGCGGCGTTACAGGGCCTTTCTTTCCCGACACGGCTGCTTTGTTTGCTATGTAATTTTATGATTTTTTGTATTTTTGAAAGGAGCTATTACACAAATTGGCTGAGAAATTGAAAATTATCCCCCTAGGTGGATTGGATGAAATCGGCAAGAACATTACGGTTCTGGAATATGGCAAGGATATGATTGTGGTGGACTGCGGCGTTGGCTTCCCGGAGGAAGACATGTACGGTGTCGATCTGGTGATCCCTGACTTTTCCTATCTGGTGGCGAACCAGAAAAAGCTGCGGGGTATGTTCATCACCCACGGCCATGAGGACCACATCGGTTCCATCCCCTACTGCATGAAGCAGGTCAACTGCCCCATCCATGGCACCGCCATGACCAATGGGCTGATCAAGCTGAAGCTGGAGGAGCATCGGCTGGCCGACAGCGTGAAGCTGGTGACACACAAGCCCGGTGATGTGGTGAAGGCAGGGTGCTTCAGCGTAGAATTCATCCACGTCAACCACTCCATTGCCGATGCCGTGGCTTTTGCCATCAAGACCCCCGTAGGCACGGTGGTGATGACCGGCGACTTCAAGATTGACCCCACCTCCGCCGACGGCATGATGAACCTGGCCCGGCTGGGCGAGCTGGGCAATCAGGGAGTTCTGGCATTGCTGGCGGACTCCACCAACGTGGAGCGGGCGGGCTATACCCCCAGTGAAAACGTGGTGGCCGAGAGCCTGGACCGGCAGTTCCGCAACTGTGACCAGCGGATCATCATTACCACCTTCGCCTCCAACATGCACCGGATTCAGAGCGTGATCTCCACCGCCCAGCGCTACGGGCGCAAGGTGGCCGTTACCGGGCGCAGCATGGAGAATATGCTGAAGGTCGCCCAGGAGCTGGGCTATCTGAAAGTGAAGCAGGGTACCATTGTGGACCTGAACACCATTAAGAGCATTCCCAAGAACAAGCTGGTCATTGTCTCTACCGGCTCCCAGGGTGAGAATATGTCCGCCCTGTACCGCATGGCCTTCTCCACCCACAAGCAGGTGGATATCACCTCCGGGGACCGGATCATCATTTCCGCCTCTGCCATCCCCGGCAACGAAAAGGCCATCTCCCGGATCATCAACGAGCTGTACCGCAAGGGTGCTGACGTGGTCTATGAAAAGAGCGAGGGCCTCCATGTTTCCGGCCACGCCTGCCAGGAGGAGCTGAAAATTGTTCACGCCCTGGTAAAGCCCCGGTTCTTCCTGCCCCTCCACGGCGAGCAGCGGCACCTGCAGATTCACGCCAAGCTGGCCCAGTCCATGGGCATGAATCCCCGGAACATCCATATCGGCGAAATCGGCACGGTCTTTGAGTTCACCGGGAAATCCTGCAAGGTGGGCGGCACCGTCCCCGCCGGCAAGGTCTTTGTAGACGGCACCGGCGTGGGTGACGTGGGCAGCGTGGTCCTGCGGGACCGGAAGCATCTGGCCCAGGACGGCATGATTGTTGTCTGCGTGAACCTCAGCAGCCAGGATGGCAGCGTGGTCTCCGGCCCGGATATCATCACCCGGGGCTTCATCTATGTGAAGGAATCCGAGGAGCTGATGGAGGAACTGAAGCAGGTGGCCATGGATGCCATCGATCGCTGCCAGCGCAAGCGCGTCCGTGATTGGTCCGCCATCAAGTCCGCTATCAAAAATGATATCAGCGGCTACCTCTTCAAAACCACCAAGCGCAACCCCATGATTCTGCCTGTAATCATGGAAATCTAAGAAATACCGCCGCTGCGAATTGGCAGCGGCGGCTTTATTTTCAGGATACTTCGTAGGCGCGGTAATCGTTTTCCAAAAGCGTGGAACCATCGAAGGTGACGTCCGCGGAATCTATGACGTTGTAGACGTAGGCTTCCCCGTATTCCTTTCCAAGGTCGCGGAAGGTATTGTCTGTCATGTC
Organism: uncultured Oscillospiraceae bacterium; assembly: GCA_934569045.1. Taxonomy (GTDB): domain Bacteria; phylum Bacillota; class Clostridia; order Oscillospirales; family Oscillospiraceae; genus Faecousia. The sequence goes on along the minus strand of CAKTJX010000027.1, from coordinate 4,682 downwards.
CACCTTGCGGCAGGTGCTCAGCAAAATTCCGCCATAGGAGCAATCGTAAATCTCATTGTGCTGCAAGGTCATATTCCTGCACTGCATTGCCTGGATGCCAATGGTGCCGCAGCCATAAAGGCCTGTGCCGGAAACCACCACATTTCCGCAGCTTTCAAATTCCAGCACACCGCCCATGCAGTAGCCCGGCTCCTCGGTGTGGCCAGCGGTCAGATCCTGCACCGTAAGGTTGTTACAGTTGCGGAAGTAGAGCACCTGGGCATACCGGGGCACGGCGGAAATCACGTTGCTGTGCTTGCCGTCCTTGCCGCGGATGGTGAGATTATTGACATCGTGAATGACCAGCTGGGGGCCGTCATATGGGTCATCCCAGTAATAGTACGGCTGGTCCTCTCCGCCGTAGTCGGAGGCCGTGCTCAGATCGATCAGCGGCGCGTCCAGGATAATCTCCCTATCCGGGCCGATGGCCGCCAGAAATTCATCCGCCGTGGTAACGGTCACCGTCTCCCGGGGGCCTGCGGCAGAGGCGCTGCTGTAAATGCTTCCAAACAGGCCTTCGAGGTCTGTATCGGACAGCGTTTTTCCCGTCTCATCCACAATGCTGCCCAAATAGTCCGGGCCAAGCCAATCCCAGGCCGTATTGTTTTCGCCGGAACAGCCGGAAATTGTGAATGTCGTTTCGGAACCGTCGCCAATGTCAAAGAGGTACTTACTGATGGTATTGCCGCGGATGGTGCAGTTTTCCAGCCGCATCGGCTCCTGGAATACATGAAGCGTCATCAGATTGGTGGCTCTGTTATTTTCAAATACAGTATCCCGGATCACAAAATCCGAGCCACCCCAGGTGCTCAAAATGCTGTAATAAGCCTCCTTCTGCATGATATCCGTAAAGCGGCAGTTTGTAATGCGGCAGGTGGTGACGCTGCCGAGTTCCAGGCAAGTTGTTCTGTCTCCGAAAAACCGGCAGTTTTCCAGCTGTAAATTGCCCGTTTCGTAGGCAGAGAGCCGGGGAAGCTTCAAATCCCCGGCATTTACGTCCCAGCAGTAGTCCGCTTGGATGCAGTTGGGCCCGAAGAATTCGGAATCATTGTCATGGATGGCGAAGCCCTCCAGGGTCAACGCGTTGCAGTGGGCAAAGCTCAGGTCGCCGCCGCCCGGCAGGAACAGAGTCGTTTTGTCCGCCCCGGCTCCCCGGATGGTCAGGTTGTTGAGCCCCCGGATGGTGAGCGTCGCGCCATAGTCCGCAGCGTCCTTGGTGTCCGTGCTCCCGTCCGGCTCCATGTATTCGCCCAAAAACGCCCAGATAAACGCGCCGGACGGGTTCTCCGGCGCATCACCGGGTTCCAGCTGAAAATCGCCCTCCGGCAGTTGGATTACCCGGTCAGAGCCCAGGGCCTGCAAAAATTCCGCCGTATTGTTCACCTTGATCACGTCTGCCGCCGGTTCCTCTGCCACCACGGGCTGCGGGTCAATGGCGGGAAGCGTCTCCGCGTTGTTCTGCTGTCCGCCGCAGCCTGCCAGCAGCGCCGCGGCACACAGCCCAGCCAGCAGAAGCCTTGCTTGTTTTTTCATATCCTTCTATCCTTTCCCTGCCGCCCTGCGCGGGGCGGCGATTTGTCTGTCTGTACGCAAAAATTGTAGCACAACGTATTGGCTTTGTCACTTCTCTTAACGCAGAATTAAGATTTATTTCAGAAAACTTAGGGTTCTCTTAAAGATTCTTCTTTCCTTTTTCGCCAAAATCCCGTATAATGCAGAAAGAATGGTGGCCATATGGCCGCCCCTGAAAATTCGTGAGGTCTTATGGAATACTATTTTGCCCCCATGGAGGGGCTGACGGACAGCGTCTATCGCCGTTTGCACCACAAATATTTTCCCGGTGTGGACAAATATTATATGCCTTTCTTCTCCCCCACCGTCCACCGCAGCCTGACAGCGCGGGAGGCGCGGGAGCTGCCCATGGCGGACAGCGAAAGCTTCACCGCCGTGCCCCAGCTGCTGACCAAAAACGCGGAGGACTTTCTCTGGGCCGCCCAGCAGTGCCGGGACCGAGGCTATACGGAGGTCAACCTGAACCTGGGCTGCCCCTCCGGCACCGTCTTTTCCAAGGGGAAGGGCTCCGGGATGCTCCGGGACCCGGAGGCGCTGGAGCGGTTCCTGGACGCTGTCTTCTCCGCCGCACCCCTGCCCATTTCCCTGAAAACCAGGCTGGGGGTGGAGAACCCCGCCGAATTTGAAACGCTGCTGGGTCTTTACAACCAATATCCCATTTCTCTGCTGATCGTTCATCCCAGAGTGCGGAAACAGTTTTATACAGGAGCCGTGGACATGGCGGCCTTCACCTCCGCCCTGTTCCATTCCAAAAATTCCATCTGTTTCAACGGGAATCTGTGCGGCAAACGAGAAATCGAGGCTTTCACGTCCAAGTATCCCCAGGTGCAGTTCCTCATGCTTGGCCGGGGGCTGATTGGAGACCCCGGAATGCTGTCGCCCTGGGGAACCGATACCAAAACACTTCAAAGCTTCTTTGACGAGCTGCTGGACAGCTATACTACTCTGTTCGGAGGGTCCCGAAACGCCATGTTCCGTTTGAAGGAGAACTGGCGGTATCTACTTTGCCGCTTTGACGGCGCGGAAAAGCTGGGAAAGCGTCTCCGGAAGACCACGGATGTGAATGAATACCGCGCCATCACCCATGAAATTTTCGGAACCTGCTCCCTTAAGCCGGAGCTGGAACCGGACTGGTGATTTCATATGGAGCTGCTGCAAAGTGCGGGAGCTCCGATGAAATCCAGCCAAGGGCTGGGTGAAATCTGTCTTTCGACAGATGAAATCCGGTTTTTGTCCGGACGAAATCACCCTGCGTGTGGAAATGGTGTCCCTCCGGGACGGATTAAAAAGGACGCGTTGCAGTTTCAATTTTCTGCAACGCGTCTTTTATATTTTACTCGTGATTATGCAGCAGCTCGTGGGCCTTGCCCTTGAAATAGCCGTTGTAGAAAACATCCATCAGGGGGTTTTCGTCGGACTTGCGGATAATGCGGTCCTTGTCCGCCTTATACAGGCCCTTGGCACGGGCGGCCTTGTGTCTGGGGCCTGCGGGGATAGGCTGTCCGCCGCCCATGATGCAGCCCCGGCGGCAGGCCATGACCTCGATCAGGTGGTATTCCTTCTCGCCGGACTGTACCTGCTCCATGACCTTCCGGGCATTGGCCAGACCGGAGACCACGCAGATTTTTACATCCATGCCGTTGTAGGGAATAGTGGCTTCCTTGATGCCCTCGTCCCCTCGGATGCCGCAGTTGGCGATGGCGCTCATGGTGGCGGGATTGTGGTCCGTTGCCAGGCGGCGCAGAACCGCCTCGGTGACACCGCCGGTGACACCGAAAATCACACCGCCGCCGGAGGAAAGGCCAAAGGGCATATCGCAGGCCTCCGGCTCTATCTTGTCAAAGGCGATGCCGAAATTCTTGATCATCCGGGTCAGCTCTGTGGTGGTCAGCACAATGTCCGTATCCTGCTCCCCATGGGTGAAGGAATTGGGGCGGACGGCCTCCATCTTCTTGGCGGTGCAGGGCATAATGGAGACCACGAAGGTCTTCTTCCCTTCCGCGTGGGCGGGGTCCCGATAATAGTCCTTGATAATGGCAGAGAACATTCCCTGGGGAGACCGACAGGTGGATACATTCTCCTTCATCTCCGGGAATTCGTTGTCCACGAACTTCACCCAGGCGGGGCAGCAGGAGGTCAGCAGAGGCAGCTTGCCGCCGTTTTTCACCCGGTCCAGGAATTCGGCGGATTCCTCCATAACGGTCAGGTCCGCAGAATAGCTGGTGTCGAACACCTCATCAAAGCCCATGCTGTGCAGGGCTGCCACCACCTTGCCCATGGCGTTGGTGCCGTTTTCCAGGCCGAAGGCATCGCCAACCGCCACCCGGACTGCCGGAGCAATCTGGGCAATGACCCGGGTATTGGGGTCGCCCAACGCGGCGTAAACCTCGTCCAAATGGGTGCGGATGGTCAGCGCGCCGGTGGGACAGTAAACCCGGCACTGGCCGCAGCTGACGCACTGGGTCTGGGAGAGCTTCTTATTAAAGGCGGGGGTTACCTCCGCGTCCGTGCCCCGGTGGGCAAAGCCCAGAACGCCGACACCCTGAATCTCGCTGCAAACCCGCACGCAGTTGCCGCAGAGGATGCATTTGTTGGGGTCCCGGACAATGGCGGGAGAACTGTAGTCCACGGGCTTGACTTCCTTATAATCCTGGAAGCGAACCTCCCGGACGCCCATCTTGTGGGCCAGATCCTGGAGCACGCACTCGCCGGACTTCATACAGGTAGTGCAGTCCCGGCAGTGGGCGGCCAGCAGCAGCTCGATAATGAGCTTGCGGTGGCGGCGCAGGCGCTCGGTATGGGTATAGATCACCATGCCGTCCCTGGGCTCTTCGGAGCAGGAGGCAAAACAGCGGCCCCGGTCATCCTCCACCGTGCACAGCCGGCAGGCGCCGAAGGTGCTGAGCTCGGAATGGTAGCAAAGTGTCGGCATATCGATACCGGCGTTGCGGATAATGGTCAGTATATTTTTCTCGTTGGTAAACTCAACTTTTTTTCCGTTGATGGTAATGGTTCCCATGGCTGCCCCTCCTTACGCTTCTACATAGATGGCATCAAAGGCGCAGTTCTCC
>CAKTJX010000026.1 GCA_934569045.1 uncultured Oscillospiraceae bacterium | reverse complement strand
CTTAAACAATTCCATTAATTGTCCAAGGTGTTTTAGTTTGTCTTTACGTTATTCAATTTACAAGGTACAGCCGTTCTTGCTTTCGCTTGAACTCATTTATACTAGCACAGAGCCCTCAAATTGTCAAGGCCTTTTTCAAGGTTTTTTCATTTTTCGCTCCGTTGTGCCGCTCTCAGCGCCTCACAGGTTGTTTCCCTCAAGCAGCGTCGATATGATATCACCGCAGACGACTTTTGTCAAGGGATTTTCTTCCTTTTTGCCATTCTTTTATTCACGCCTCCGTGTGTTTCTTTTCTCACTAACCTCTTCCTGCTTTTTCCAAGGCCGCTGCTCCTGGAAATCCATTGACGAAACCGAGAAATTATGATACTCTTTTGTCAGCAGTTAGCAAGTGCAAACACAAGTTAGCATTTTCTAACATTCATTTTGATTACGAAAGGATACATCTATGAAACAGCTTCGTCCTCTCTGGGCCCTTCTGGGGTTCCTCTGTCTGGGGCTCGGCACGGCGGGGATTGTCCTGCCGATTCTGCCGACGGTTCCGTTCTATATGGCAACGGTTTTCTGCTTTGCCAAAAGCTCCCAGTGGCTCCATACCTGGTTTACATCCACAGCGCTCTACCATAAATACCTGGAATCCTATATGGAAAACCGTACCATGACCTGGGCCGTCAAGCTGCGGATTATGGCCACAGCCACCGCCGTCATGGCCATCGGCTTTGTCTGCATGAAGAATGTGCCCATTGGGAGAATCTGCCTCGCCATTGTCTGGGTCTGCCATGTTCTCTACTTCTGTTTCCGAATCAAAACCCCTTCCGCGGAGGTGGAGACTGTTGGATAAGATTCAGCGCAAGCGGCAGAAGGAGCAGCTGGTTGTGGAGGAAATGATCCGTCTCTACTGCCGGAAAAACCACGGCAGCGCCTCCGGCGAAATGTGCCCGGACTGCCGGACCTTGGCGGATTACGCCCAGGCGAGAAGCGCGCGCTGCCCCTTCATGGCCCAGAAATCCTTCTGCGCCAATTGCAAGGTGCACTGCTACAAGCCCGATATGCGGGAGAAAATCCGCCGCGTCATGCGGTTTTCCGGCCCGCGGATGCTGTTTTATCATCCGCTTCTGGCCCTGTGGCATTTGACGTGCAGCATCAAAGAGAAAAGGAGTGCGATCGCATGATCAAAACGAGACTACTCAAGCTCTTGTCCGGCGACCGGAAATATATTGTAGAAACGGTGCTCTGGCAGTGGGTGGCACTGCTGGCCCAGATTGGGGCGGTATTTACCATTGCAAAGCTGCTGGAGCGGGCACTTTCCCACAGTCTTTCCACATCCTTCCTGATTTCGTCGGCGGCGGTGCTGCTGGCGGCACTGGGACTGCGGTGGCTGTGTGAGCGGCTGAGCACCCGTGCCTCCTTCCGGGCCTGCCTGAATGTGAAGCAGACCCTCCGCAGTCAGATTTACGACAAGCTGCTGCGGCTGGGGGCGGCCTACCGGGAAAGCGTCCCCTCCTCTGAGGTGGTTCAGGTCACCACGGAGGGCGTGGAGCAGCTGGAAACCTACTTTGGAAAGTATCTTCCTCAGCTTTTCTACAGCCTATTGGCCCCGGTGACGCTGTTTATTCTGCTTTTCCCCATCAGCCACGCCGCCAGCGTGACGCTGCTGGTATGTGTGCCGCTGATTCCCATTTCCATTGTGGTGGTGCAGAAGATCGCTAAGCGGCTGCTGAACCGGTATTGGAGCGTTTACACCGGTCTGGCCGACTCCTTCCTGGAGAATCTACAGGGCCTCACCACCCTGAAAATCTACCAGGCGGACGGCCAGAAAGCCCAGGAAATGGATGAGGAAGCTCAGCATTTCCGCCGCATCACCATGAAGGTGCTGACCATGCAGCTGAATTCCACCTCCGTCATGGATATGGTGGCCTACGGCGGGGCAGCGGTGGGGATGGCGGTGGCCGTGGGGCAGTTCCTGGGGGGCAGCCTGTCCCTCTCCGGCTGCCTGACCGTTCTGCTGCTGGCAAGTGAATTTTTCCTGCCTCTGCGGCTGCTGGGTTCCTATTTTCACATCGCCATGAACGGTATGGCCGCCAGCGACAAGATTTTCCGCATTCTGGACCTGCCGGAGCCCGCCGCAGGCTCCCGGACGCTGTCAGGCACCGCTCCGGATACCGAGCTGAACAATGTAAGCTTCCAGTACGAAGAAAGCCGCCCCATTCTGAAGGGCGTCAGCCTGGAGCTGAAAACCGGAAGCTTTCTCTCCCTGGTTGGCGAATCCGGCAGCGGCAAGAGCACCATTGCGGGGCTCCTCTCCGGGAAGAACCGGGGCTACACCGGCTCCATCACCATCGGCGGCGTTCCTCTGGATCAATTACAGGAAGCGGCGCTGCACCGGGCCGTCATTCTGGTGCGGCACAACAGCTATCTTTTCAAGGGCACTGTGGAGGAAAACCTGCGCATGGGCAACCCCGATGCCACCACCGAACAGATGGAGCAGGCCCTGCGGGAGGTAAACCTCTGGGGCTTCCTGGAAAGCGGGCAGGGGCTGGCAACCCAGCTCTCCGAGCGGGGGGCCAATCTCTCCGGCGGTCAGTGCCAACGTCTTGCCATTGCCAGAAGCCTGCTGGCGGACGGGCAGGTTTACATCTTTGATGAGGCCACCTCCAACATTGACGCGGAGAGCGAAGAGATGATTCTCGCCGCCATCCACCGCCTGGCAAAGCGAAAAACCGTGCTGCTGATCTCCCACCGGCTTGCCAATGTGGTGCAGTCGGACTGCATTTACCTGTTGAAGGACGGGCGCATTCAGGAGCAGGGCACGCACCCGGAACTTATGGCCCGAAACGGGGCCTACGCCCGGCTGTACAACAGCCAGATGGCCCTGGAAAACTTCGGAACGGAGGCAGCACAATGAAGCAAACACGAAGAAGCGCCCTGTCCATCATGGGCTCCCTCATTGTACTGGTAAAGCCCCTGCTGCCCATTATGCTGCTGGCAATTATTCTGGGCACTGCCGGGTATCTGTGCGCCATTTTCCTGACAATTCTTGCGGGACAGGCCCTATTACAGGGCATCCCCGGTGTGGCGGCCTGGGCGGTCGGCGCAAAGACGCTTTTAACCGTAATGGTGGTGCTGGCGCTGCTGCGGGGCATTCTGCACTACGCGGAGCAGTATTGCAACCACTTTATTGCCTTTAAGCTGCTGGCGATCATCCGGCACAAGGTCTTTGCCGTACTGCGGCAGCTGTGTCCCGCCAAGCTGGAGGGCAAGGACAAGGGAAACCTCATTTCCATTCTCACAACGGATATTGAGCTGCTGGAGGTTTTTTACGCCCACACCATCTCCCCCATTGCCATCGCCATTCTCACCGAAGCAATTCTGGTCTTCTTCATCGGTTCTTATCATTCTCTGGCGGGGCTGCTGGCGCTGATTGCCTATGTGCTGGTGGGTGTGGTGATCCCCCTATACAACGGCAAGCAGGGCGGCGAGGCCGGGATGGCCTACCGGACCGCCTTTGGGGATATGAACAGCTTCGTGCTGGATTCCCTGCGGGGGCTGGACGAGACCCTGCAATACGGCCAGGGCCAGACCCGGAAGGCCCAGATGGAGGCCCGCTCCGCCGACCTCTCCCAGCTGCGGGAAACTCTGAGCCGGGACGAGGGCCGCCAGCGGTCCGCCACCAATCTGGTGATTCTCGCCGCCTCTCTTGCCATGCTGGCCCTGACGGTAGGGCTGCACCAAGGGGGAAACCTGGGCTTTGACGGGGTGCTGATCTGCACCGCTGCCATGATGGGCTCCTTTGGGCCCGTGGCCGCCCTGTCTGCCCTGTCCAACAACCTGAACCAGACCCTTGCCAGCGGCGAGCGGGTGCTGGCGCTGCTGGAGGAGCAGCCCCAGGTGGCGGAAATTCCCGGGGAAGGTGCGAACAGCGGCCCCTTCTCCGGCGCGGAAATGCAGGATGTCACCTTTGGCTACGGGGACGAGGCCATTCTGGATAACGTATCTCTTGCCTTAAAGCCTGGCACCATCACCGGCATTCACGGCCCCAGCGGCTCCGGAAAATCCACCATGCTGAAGCTTCTGATGCGGTTCTGGGACGTGCAGCAGGGCAGCATCCGGGTGGATGGACAGGATGTACGGCAGATGCCCACCCGGCAGCTGCGAAACCTTGAAAGCTACGTGACCCAGCAGACCCACCTGTTCCACGACACCATTGCCGGGAACATCGCTCTGGCAAAGCCGGACGCCAGCCGGGAGGAGATCATAGAGGCGGCGAAAAAGGCCTCCCTCCACGACTTCGTCCAATCTCTTCCCCAGGGCTACGATACCCCCGTTGGGGAGCTGGGGGAAACCCTTTCCGGCGGCGAGGCCCAGCGCATCGGCATTGCCCGGGCCATGCTCCACGGGGCGGACCTGCTGCTGCTGGACGAGCCCACCTCCAACCTGGACTCCCTGAATGAGGGGATTATTCTGAAAGCACTGAAGCAGTCCGCCAAGGAGAAAACCATCGTGCTGGTCTCCCACCGGGATTCCACCATGCGGCTGGCGGATACGGTATTTGAGATGGACCGGGGGCGGATTTCCTGAGTGCAAAAACATTGGGGCTGCCGGAGGGCAGCCCCTTAAGCATAAAGCGCAAAATGATAACAGAAATATATGGACTTCCACGAATAATATGAAAAGTCAAAAACTTTTGTGCATCGTAGGGGCGGCTAGCAGCCGCCCGGAAGGTATCGAAAGGGAGCGGTAAAAAACAAAAACGCTCACTCCTGGTCGCTTCCGGGCGGCTACTAGCCGCCCCTACAAGGCTCAAATATTTTAAGGTTTCCGAAATATCCGTGAAATTTTGGATGCACCGCCAGGGCGGTGCGTTTTTTACGCGCAAATCTCCGATATGACCAGGGCGTAGATTTTCGCGGTTTTCAGGAGCTGGCTCAGGCGGGCGCGCTCGTTGGCGCCGTGGAGGTGGGAGTCGAAGTCGTGCTCGCCTGCGCCGAAGGCCACGCCGCCGGGGATTTCGTGGACGTAGGTGCCGCCGCCAATGGCCTCGCAATAGCCCTTCCGGCCGGTAAAGGTCTCGTAGGCGGTGAGCAGGGTGTTGATGAAGGGAGAATCGCCCTCCACCACATGGGCTGGCCGCAGACTTCCCTCACACTGCCAGCCGAAGGAAGCGAACCGCGCCTCCACCACCCGGCAGACATTCTCCTCCGTAGCGCATAGAGGGTCCCGGGAATCGAACTGGGCCGCAAAGCCCGTCTCGGTCAGGTGCAGCAGAGAAAGGGTCAAGGTCAAACAGCCGGACACAGCATCCTCCATGGCGATGCCCAGGGCCTTGCCCCGGTTGTCCCCATAGGGGAAGCACGCATGCAGTTGGCGGACGCAGGTTTCCGCGCCGCCCTGGGCCAGGGGCAGGGCGCAGAGGGCCTGCAGCAGGGCGGTGATGGCGTTTCTGCCCTCGTCTGGCGTGGAGGCGTGGTTGGGGATGCCCTGGGCAGTGACGGTGACCCTATTCCCCGTCTTCTCCGCCGCAAAGGTTACGCCGGTCTGCCGGGTTGTCTCTTCCAGAACGGTGTTCAGCCGGGGCAAGTCCACCTCCGACAGCACCGCCTGGGCGTTTCCGGGGGCCACGTTGACGCGGATGCCGCCGTCCATAGCCAGCACCCGGACACCGGGAAGGGACTTCTGCTCCCATTGGGCAGAGAAACGGGGAGCGTAGCCCGCTTTTTCGATATTGGTCACCGGGAAATCCGCATCCGGGGACAGGGCGTAGGGGGCGAAGGGGTGGGAAGCGTAGTAGTGCTCAATGTCCCGGGAACCGGTCTCCTCGTCGGTGCCCATAATGAGGCGGACGTTTTTCGTCACCGGAAGGCCCAGCTCCCGGACGCAGCGCATGGCGAGCATGGCGGCAACCAAGGGGCCCTTGTCATCGTCGGTGCCCCGGCCGTAGATCAGGTCGCCCTCCCGCACCAGGGTATAGGGGGGCGTATCCCACCCTTCTCCGGCGGCCACCACGTCCAGGTGGGCCAGAATGTGCAGGGCATCCGCCCCGCCGTTCAGGTCCACCGTGCCCACATATCCTTCCTGGTTTTCGCAGCGGAAGCCCCAGCGCTCCGCCAGCGCCAGCGCCCGCTCCAAAGCCAGCGCAGGTCCCGGCCCGAAGGGCTTGCCGGGCAGCGGCTCACCGCAGACGGACTCCGCCCCGATCAGCGGAGCCAGTGCCTCCACCAGCTCCTCTTCCCGGCCCTGCATCCATTGGTCAATCTTTTCAATTGTCGTCATAGCTGTTTCCTCCTGGGGGTTCTTTTGATTATGCGAATCAAGAGTTGAGGGCCCGTAGGGGCGGCTACCAGCCGCCCGGAGATGACGGGCCTGAGCGTTTGGTCTTCACCGCCCACTTTCGATGCCTTCCGGGCGGCTGGTAGCCGCCCCTACGGGACTCAAAAGGTTTTAAGCACCCAAAATATCCGTGAAATTGGGAATATTTCAACGATTGATTCACATTGATTATACCGCTGCGGTGAAGAAAAGGCAATGTATTTCATGGCAAATCATCGATGGACTGCCAGGAAAGGGACGCGTAGGCTTTGTCCTCCGCCAGGGCCTCATAGGTCTGCCCCGTCAGCTCGGTATCGTAATAGTAGTCCAGGTCCGCGTCCTGGAGGTAGCGGCCCTCCTGCGCCCCATAAACCAGACGAAGGGTTTGCACCCACTGACCATCCACAACGCGGAAGCGGGCCACGCTTTCCGCATCGTCATTCTGCTGGATGTATTCCAACGTGCCGTCTGCCAGCAGACGCATATTGGACCAGAATTGGAGGGCATACGCCCGGTCATAACGCACGGTGTAAATGTCCCGGATATAGATGCCGTCCCGGCTGGTCAGCAGCTCCCGCTGGCCGTCGCCGTCCAGGTCCGCCAGACAGTAGTAAGGTACTTGCAGCTCCGGATAGGGCTCTTCAAGAGCACTGGCACGAAGGACCATAGCCTCTTCCAGCAGCAGCTTTTCCCGCGCCGCGCCTTTGGGTGTCGGGTGATTCTCCCGCAGCCATTGGCCGAAGGACAGCCCATCCTCCAACGGGAAGGTGAACAGTGGAGCCGTCTCTACCTCTGCCATTGGATGGCGGTCCCGGATGGCCTGAGCCTCGTCCTCTGAAATGGGCGTGTCGTCCTCCCCCCAGTCTTCGCTGGGACGAACCCATCCCCGGCTTATGTGGTCATAGCCCAGACTTTCCAGCGGCTGTGGGTTTTCATCGTTAAAGGCGCTTCGCTTGTAAAAGAAGCGCTTCTCCACCGTGTCCGTGCCGCTCTGGGTAACCAATTCATCGCTGCCGCACAGCGCGATCCGCATCCATATCCATTCTGACACCCGTTCGTCCTTCAAAACCCGGATTCGGTCAAACCAGCCGTCCCCGCTGCCGATCAGCAGTACCTCCGTGCCGTCGTCCAGGGAAAGGCAGGTATAGACCATATCCTCCGTAAACCCGGCATATTCTCCTTTCAGATACTCCGAAAAGCTGGTATATTCCGGCCGAGCGCTCTCGGTCTGCTCCTCGGCATGGTGGGCCTGACTGCTCTGCTCCAAGTGGGCCCGGATCGCCTGGGGGTCCGTAAGGGGCTGGGGCTGTAGGGTAAAGTCGATGGCATCCGCCAAAGCTTCCAGGAGGCCTTTTGTGGGCTTTTCCGCCGTCTTGCTGCCGAAGGGGTCAAAGTGCACCACCGCCGTCATGTAGGAATCGGTTTTCTGGCAGAACAGCAGCCCCATTTTGTTCCCCAAGGCCATCACCACCGGGATTCCGTCCGCCGTGGTGTAGCTCCACTGCTCCATACCGTTCTCCGTGGAGATCGTGATGGGGAAAAAGGTATCCACCGGGCAGCAGACAACGCTCAGGGAAACCGTGGTGTCCCAATCGGGCAGAACTGCGTGCAGTTCCATCTTAAACGTACCGTTGGGGAACAGATAGCCGTCCAGGCATTGGGCCCGCACAACTTTGTCCGGCCTCACCACGCCGGAGGTGCCCAGGATATCCAACACATAGGCCTCGTCCCATCGCTGAAAGCAAATTTCCTCCGGCAGCGCCGTCAGATGGTACTGCGCCAAAATTTCCTGAAGCTTATTGTACATGGTTTCATCAAAGCAGCCGTAGAGGCTTGCCAAGCCATCCTGCCAGGACTGCGTGAAGCTGGGGGTATAGCTCTCGGTAAAGTCCCGCCATTGGAGCGTTGCCCGGTAGTTGTCCGTTCCCTGGTAGCCCGCCAGAGCCACCACGTCCCGTGTCTGATCCGTGGGGGCGATCCAGTTTCCGGCGGTGTCTTTATAGACCGTGCTGGTGATCTGCCCCACCTTGCGCTGCTGCAAGCCGATGATGGCCGCCACGCAGCCCGCCAGCAGCAGGGCCAGAATGGCGATCAGCACGATCCATAGCCGATGCCTCGGCGCTGCTTTCTTCGGTGCCGCCGGGCGGGTTTGCAGCGCCGCGGCCTGGGCCAGCATGGCCCCATCCACCCCGGAAAAATACTGAAATAACTGCAAGGATGTCATAACAGCCCCTCCTTTTCCAAAAACTTCCCCAATGCCTTTCGGCTTCTGCGCAGGGAAGATTTCACGCTGTTCTCCGTCAAGCCGGTTTTCTGGCTGATCTCCCGCTGGGTGTTGGCGAAATAGTACCGGCAGAGCAGCACCATCCGGTCCTCCTCCGGGAGGGTTTGCAGAAAGCGGTTCAGGGCCGCAGTGACCTCTTTGCGCATCAGGTCCGTCTCCGGACTCTCCCCGCCGGAGACGCAGAGCGCCAGCTCTTCCAGCACCAGCGGCAGCTCCCCGCCGCCCCGCTTGTCCGCGGTGCGCCTGCGCCAGCGGTCAATGGCGAGGTTCCGGGTAATGCGCCCCAGAAAAATCCCCAGCTGGTTTGGCCGCCGGGGCGGAATCCCCCGCCAAGCGGAATAATACGTATCGTTGACGCTTTCCTCCGAATCCTGCCGATCCTCCAGAATATGATAGGCCACGCTGTAGCAATAGGGTCCGTACTTCCGGTCCGTCTCCGCAATGGCCTGCTCCGAGCGGGCAAAATACAGGTCCAGAATAGCGCTGTCCTCCATGGAGCATTCCTCCTTTGTTTTTGTTTTTCACTGATAGAGACGCAGGATGCGGGCGTGTGGAACAGGGCAGACATAATTTTATTTTAGAATAGCATAGGCGCGGCGCAATTGCAAAGCCCCCAAATGCCATTTCCGGCATTTGGGGGCTAATGATCATTTCGGCACATATTCCAAAGTATCAAAGCAGGGGTCATACTTCCCCGGTTCCATGTGGTAGAGCTTGGCGATATAGTCGTTGGAGAAAATTTCCGCCGGGGGGCCCATGCGGTCGATGTGGTCGCCGGAGACGCAGACCACGGTATCGGACACCCGCTGGGCCAGGTCCAGCTCGTGCAGGGACACCAGCACGGCTAAATTTTTCTCCCGCACCATGGTCTTGAGGATGGTGAGCAGCTCCAGCTTGTAGCGGATATCCAAAAAGCTTGTGGGCTCGTCCAGGACGATGATCTCCGGCTGCTGGCACAGGGCCCGGGCCAAAAGGATGCGCTGGCGCTGACCGTCGCTGATGGCATCGAAGGGGCGGTCCGCAATGTCCCGGCCATGGACCAGGTCCAGGGATTCCTCCACAATGCACTTGTCCTCTTTTCCCAGCAGCCCCAATGCCCCGGTATAGGGGTAGCGGCCGGTGCTGACCACATCGTAGCAGGTCATGAGCTCTGGATGGATGCGTTCCGTCATGAGGATGGCCATGCGCCGGGCGATCTCCCGCTGGCTGCGCTGCTCCATGGGGCTGCCCTCCAGCAGCACCGTACCGGAGACCTTGGAGAGCTGGCCCACGATGGTCTTGAGAATGGTGGATTTGCCGGAGCCGTTGGGGCCGATCAGGGTGACGATTTTCCCCCGCCGGACCTCCAGGCACACGTCCGCGATCAGGGGCTTGCCATCGTAGCCCACGCTGAGGCGGTCCGTTTTCAAAAACGCGCTCATTCCCTCGCCGCCTTTCTGTGGAGCATCATGTAGATCACAATGGGCGCACCGAACACCGCCGTTACGGAGCTGATGCTCACCTCCGTGGGGGCAAAGGCCGTCCGGGCAATCAGGTCGCACAGCAGGCAGAAGGCCCCGCCGCCTAAGAAGCAGGCGGGGATCATCAGCATGGGCTCCGCCGTGCCGAAAAGCCGCTTCATCAGGTGGGGCACCGCAATGCCCACAAAGGAGATGGGCCCGGCGAAGGCGGTGACGCAGGCGGAAAGCACGCTGGACAGCAGAATCAGCGCCGCCCGGAAGGCCTTCAGGGGCACGCCCATATTCTGGGCATAAACCTCTCCCAGCTGGTAGGCCCGGATGGGCTTGCTCAAAAGAAACGACAGGGCCACCGCCACGCCGCAGACCAGCACCATGGCCCGGACATCCGTCCAAGTTCTGCCGGAGAAGGAGCCCACGGACCAGTTGTGCAGATTCACAATGTTGGAATCATCCGCGAAGGTCACCAGAAAATCCGTCAGGGCCGAGCAGATATAGCCGATCATCACGCCGCAGACTACCAGCAGGCTCATCTGCTTCACCTTCTGGGAGATCAGCAGCACAAAGCCCATAGAGAGCATGGCCCCCAGAAAGGCGGAGAGAATCAGGCTGGCGGAGGTAGACACCGCCCCCCGGCTCAATAGGTAAATCATGGTGATGGAAACCGTCAGCTTTGCGCCGGAGGAAATGCCCAGCACGAAGGGGCCGGCAATGGGATTGTGAAAAAAGGTTTGCAGCAGATAGCCGGACACGGACAGGGCCCCGCCCAGGATCAGGGCGGACAGGAGCCGCGGCAGGCGGATGGAGCAGATGATGTTCCATTTCGTCTCGTCCTGTCCCCGGCCCAGCAGAATCTGCCGGATTTCCCCGGCGGAAATGGACACGGAGCCCGCGTGCAGGTTCCACAGCAGAAACAGAACCACAAGCGCCAGCAGCAGGCCGAAGCCCAGCCATCTGCGGATGGTTTCCTTTTCGTTCACGGCGCGCCTCCTCTCTTTATGTCAGCTGCTTCAAAAAATACAGCGCCCGGCCGCTGCCGGAGGATACGGTGTTCACATCCAATATAAAATCCCCCAGGGCCAGAGACTCCTGGTAGAAGTTCTTGGAAATGCAGTAGACCTGCCCCTGCTTCACCGCCCGGAAATTAGACAGCAGCGGCGCTTTTGCCAACAGGGCATCCAGGGAGTCCAGTTCCCCATCTACAGTGCTGTTGTAGATTAAAATATCCGCGTCCACGGCCCCATCGTAAAAGGCCTCCATCTGGATGGTCTGGGAGGAATTGGCCCCGGTGTCTGGCTCCTCAGCAAAGGTCACACTCTGGCAGCCCGCCAGGGCAATGGAGCGGCTGATATAGTCCGCGCCTTTGCGGACATTCACCGCCCCGGAGGCGGTGATGTAGAAAAAGGCCACGGTTTTCCCGGTGGCTGGCTGGTTCAGCACCGGGGCCAGGCTCGTCAGCAGACTTTCATAATAGCTTTCCGCCTCCGCCTGCCGATTCAGGAGGGCCCCATAGAACTTGATCCACTCCATGCGGCCCAGAGGGTGGGCCTCGTAGCTGGAGCGGTCCACCAGCACCGGGATGCCCAGCTTCTGAATCTGCTCCAGAACATCCGGGGTGTGATAGATCATGGCGTTTTCCACAGCCAGATCGCATTTCGCCGCCAGCAGCGTCTCATAGTCCGGGGCGGAGTACTTTCCGGCATAGAGAAGCTTTCCCTCCGCCATGGCCTGCTTTGCCTCCGGCAGATACCAGGCGCTTTCCTTCTGGCTGCTGAGCTTCACGGCATCCAGGGCATCCAGCTTGCAGAAGTAGTCCATGGCGGCGCTGGCCACCAGATAAATCCGGCTCAATGGCTGCCGCAGAACCACCACGTTTTCCGGTACATCCTGGGGGATTTCCCCGTTTTCCGGCACCACCAGCAAAGTCTGATCCGTGCCGATGGTGATTTTCTGATAGCCGTTTTCCGTTGCCGCCACCGCAAATTCCGTGGCGTAGGACAAAGGCAGCACATCGTCAAAGGCCAGGTCCTCCCAGTGGAGGGTCTGCCGGGTCTCCTGCTGGGTTTCCTGGGGCTGCTGTGCTGGGGTCTCCCGGGCCGGGGCGCAGGCGGCGCAGCCCAGGGCCAGCGCCGCCGCCAGAATCAGAGAAGCAATTCTTCTCATTTGCTTGCCAGGGTGTCCACCCGGAAGAGGATGGTGTACTCGATCTCATGGGGCGTGCCCATGGCCACGGTATCCGCCACCACGGGAATCTCCACGTCAAGCTCTTGTACGGGAATCTGGAAGGTGGAGCCGCCCTCAGTGGTGGTGGGCAGGTACTTTTCGCCGTCCAGAATCATATAGTCGTACTTGTCGCTGCTCCAGACGATGGTGGCCGTTCCCTCGCCGCCGCTGACGGTGAGCTCCGCGGGGTTTAAGAGCTTGGCCTTGCCGGTGCCGCCGGTGAGCACCGGCTCCACGGTGTAAAGGCCGTCTTCCAGGTCCGCTACATCCAGACCCATGACAGCGGGCTCCGGGTTGGAGACGGAGACCTTGTGATCGTACCACTTGCCCTTCTTGCCAATCAGGGCCAGGTCAAATTCCTGGTCCAGGTAGGGCACAGGGATATTGAAGCCATAAACCGTCTCCGTCAGGCCGTCGGAATAGGTCACCTGGTCTTCGGTGGGCTGCAGCAGCTCCGCGCCCTCCTTCTGGGCATCCTCGGCAAGGCCGGGGTACAGGTTCAGGATGGAGGTGGAGGCCAGGCTGACGTGAATGGTCATCTTGCCATCCTTCACCGTCAGTTTGCCCTTGCCGTCCATGGCCTCGTTGGCATGGAACATGGAGCTGTCGGTGTTGAAGTCCGCGGTGTATACGCCGTCCTCCAGTGCGGGGGCGGCAGGTGCGGTGGTCTCTGGCTGGGCTGCCTCGGTGGTCGCTTCGGTGGCAGCCTCGGTGGTTGCCACCGAAGTCTCCGGGGCGGTGGTTTGGGCCGGCTGGCTTTGCCCGCAGGCCGCCATGGACAGCAGCAGCAAAGCCGCCAGCAGGACAGAAATCATTTTTTTCATTTTTCTTTTCTCCTTTCTGGATTTTCCCAGTGAAAACGCACCTTCCCAGGTACGCTTTCAGCGAAAAAATCTTGTGCCATCCCCGGGGGTGCGGGCCCCCGGAGACGGGCGGAAATTTTTACTTCAGGGTATCCATGGCAGCCTGGGTGTGGGCCACATACAGGGCCTCCACGCTCTCGATGCTGCCGAGGCCCGCAATCTGGCAGGTCACGTTCAGGCCGGCAGCCTCGAACATGGGCTTCCAGGAGTCGTCATCGGAACCGGCCATGTCATTGTTGGCATGGTCACCGGCAACCACCATCAGCGGACGCAGGACCACATTGGTGTAGCCCGCAGCCTTGACGGCCTCGATGACGTTCTCGCAGGCGGTCTCCTCGGGCTCGCCCTCTACGGTGCCGATGAACACATTGTCATAGCCCAGCTTGCCCATCTGGGTCTGCATCTGGCTGTAGGTCACCTTGGCAACGTGGGCAGTACCGTGGCCCATGAAGACGAAGGCAGTACCCGCTTCCCCGGCCTTGGCAGCGCTCTCAAAGCCGCCGTCGGCAACGGCCGCGTCCACAACAGCCTGGGCAACGGCTTCCTTATCGGCGTTGATGACGGAGGCATCGCTGCCCACCTCGCCCAGCATGGGCTCGGCGACCACGATGGTCTCGATCTTGTCCTTATAGGCATCCAGGGCCTCGCACATCTCGTCGTACTCGGCACCGTGCATCAGGTGGGTGGGCTGCACAACCAGGGTCTTGACCCCGTTAGCAACGGCGCGCTCCAGGGCCTGGTCCATGTTGTCGATCTTCTCGCCGTCACGGGCCTGGATATGGTTGATGATGATCTGGGCAGTGAAGGCGCGGCGCACGGACCAGTCGGGGAAAGCCTCGGCCAGGGCATCCTCAATGCCCTTGATGTCGGCCACACGGCTGCCGTTGTAGGAGGTGCCGAAGGACACCACCAGCAGCTCCTTCTCGCCGATCTCGTCCTGGTTGCGGGGATCGTCCTTGGAGGCATCGCCGGTATCCAGGCCGAAGTACTCGGGGCTGGCCTCTTCGCCCTCGACCAGCTCCTTCTGGGCATCGGTCAGAGCATCCCAGGCAGCCTTGGCGGCCTCGCACTGGGCATCGGTCTCGTCGTTGCGGGTCTGGACATAGATGGCGTCGATCAGAGCGGCCACCTCGTCGGCAGCGGCCTGGTCAATCTCTTCCTGGGACTGGGTAGCCTCGGTAGTGGCTTCGGTAGTGGCCGCAGTGGTAGCCGCCTCGGCAGCGGCAGCCGTAGTGGCCGCGGGGGTGGTGTTGCCGCCGCAGGCTGCCAGGGACAGAACCATGCAGCCCATCAGCAGCAGCGCAATCAGCTTTTTCATGTTAAAGATCCTTCTTTCCAATTTTTCCGGTCTGTCTGAACCGGGCGCCGATCCGGCGCAATCTGAAAATAATACAAAAGGAGCGGCTGCTTCTCCGGCAGCCGCTCTTCCTGGCAGTACACATTGTTCCCGGAACCCGCATTCCGGGGGCTATGCTCGCTGGAAGGTCGATTCGTAGACAGCAAATCGGAGATTCCACGCACAGGCAGGTCTCCTGACTCAGGTTCCATGCGTTCTCGCCTTCCCGGTTTCCCAGTGGCCTTTTGAAAACGCTCCCCTGTTACAGTGACTGTATCGTCCCGGACTTTCACCGGGTTCCCTTTTCACCGCCAAACGGCGGAACCTGTGCGCTGCTTTCATATTCAATTCAGACTGCAAAATTATAGCATAGTCCCTAAGAAAAGTCAACGCCGCCCGACAAAACCGGGCGGCGCGGCATTATAAGTCTTCGGGTACAAGCCAGAGCCGCTTGGCGGCGGTTTTTGCCTCGCTGCGGCGGCTGACACCCAGCTTGTCCAGCACCCGGCTGACATGGGTCTTCACCGTGGGCAGCTTGATGTGCATGATCTCCCCAATCTCGGCGTTGCTCTTATCGGCGCAGATCAGCCGCAGCACCTTCATTTCCGTGGCCGTCAGGGTCTCGGCGGAGGCGCTTCGGGGCTGCAAAAATCCCGGGTAGAAGCTGGCCTGGGACCGGGTGTCCGCCAGCAGCTTTTTCCACCACCGGGCGTCCCCTTCCCACCTTGTCTGCTCCAGCAGGGGCAGCACCGCCGCGCCATAGGCGCTGATTGGACGGGTAAACCGGTATTCCTCCGCCTCCACAAGGGCCGCCTTCAGCGTTTCCCGCCACAGCTCCTCTTTGCAGCGGTACATGGCAGCGGCACGCAGAAGATTCGCGGTGAGCCCGTCCAGGCGCCGCCGGCACACGGCGCAGTAATTCTCCATGGGGGCCAGGGTCATCAGCGTATCCTCCGGCTGGCCCAGGGCCAGCTCCGCCATGGCCTGGGTTAAGTACCGGTAGCGCTTCATGGCATCAAAATGCAGGGGGTCCTTGGGGGCCTTGTCCCGATACCAGCTCTCCGCCGCGTCCAGGTCCCCGGTACGCAGGTCAATCCGGCAGAGCATGGCATCGATGTTTGGCAGAAAACGGGTCTGGCCCGTTTCCTCGAACCGTTCCCGCAGATTTCCGATGGTGCGGCGGGCCTCTCCGGCCTTTCCGGAGGCCATCTGACTCCGGGCCAGCAGCCCGGTGATGGCGAATTCCAGGTCTGGGGTTCCCCGGTGCTGCACCTGGCCGATCTGCTGCACCAGCGACAGCATCCGCCCGGAGATATCCTCCCCTTTTTCAAATTTGCTCTCCGCCAGAGCGCAGTCCGGCAGGCCAACCCCGTCCTTCCCCAGCACCGCCTCCACGGGATGCCGGATGGTGGCATAGAGCAGATCGTCCTTCTTGCTCCAAACGGAAAAATCCTTGCCCCCGTTCATCAGGCTGGGCAGGGTGCTGGTGACGGAGAAGGGGGGCATGACAATCTCCTTGTTCGTCATCAGGCGGAACACCGCCGGGATGGTTTCCGTCAGCTTTTCCACATCCCGCTGGGGCAGGGAAATATCCAGCCAGGCCATGCGGCTCCGGGCCTGCCTGCCCGCCGCGTCTCCCTTTTCACAGCTCTGGGCAAAGCGCCCCAGGGCATCATACCACTTTTCCGAGCCCTCAAAGTCCCCGCCCAGGGCGCAGAGCATGCTCATCCCCTGCATCAGCGAGGGGGATGCCAGAATTTCGCTCTCCGGCAGGCTGCGGTAGTATTTCTCCATCTGCTGATAGTGGCCCATGCCGGGGTGGAGCTCCGCGTTGCGGATCAGCAGCTCCGAAACCTTGGAGTGGTCGCCCCCGCGGGTGTAGCAGTCCAGGGCGTGGGCATAGTCCTCCTTCAGCTCATAGTACATCCCGCCCCGGGTCAGCAGGGCCCGGCGCTTTTCCGGAGAGCACTCCCGGTTCATCTCCCACAGGAGGAACATCCGGAACTGCTCCCAGAAGTGGAAATGCTCCACGCCGTCGTAGCGCAGCATGGTGGTTTTGCGCTGGAGCCAGTCCAGCTGCTCCCCCGCGTGGGGGTCGCCGGTGACCATCCGGGCCATCTCCAGATCAAAGCTCTCAAAGGGGGCCAGCTCCAGAAGGAACCGGCGGATGGGCAGATCAAAGGGCTTATATACCGCGGTTTCAAAATAGAAGAAAACCTCCTGGAAGGCCTCGCCCACCAGCTCCGGGGTAAAGGGCCGCCCCTGTGCCAGAATGCGGGCGGTGATCACCACCCCCAGGGGGAAGCCGATGGACTGCTTCAGGATGCCGCTGATGACGCTTTCCGACACTGTAACCCCATAGGACTGGAGCAGCCGCCGCATATCCTCCCGCTCCAGCAGAAGATCCTTTGGCCCCAGCAGGCGCATAAGGCCCGCATACTGAAAGGCCATCAGGCTGCCGTCAGGCACACCCCTGGACAGCAGCACAAACCGCCGGTCCGAACCCTCCCGGATCAGCAGGCACAGCCGCTTCCAGTCCTCTTCCCCCAGGGCCTGCAAGTCATCCACCATGAGAATTTTCCAATTGCCGTCCTTCTCCGGCAGGGAAAAGTCCGTATCCGCCGCGGAAAGGCACAGTGCCTTTTTGTCCGCCAGCATGGTCCTCGCCACCGCCGTCTTCCCAAACCCGCAGGGCGCGCTGAAAAACAGCACCCGCCCCTGCTTCATCAGCCACGCAAAGGCATCCGCGATGCTCTTTTTCACAATAATCTCTTCCGCCACGACGTGTCCCCCCTTTTTTTCTCATTCTAACAGGTTTTCGGGGGAATGTAAATCATCCGAAAGTATGATGCCCGGGGGATGAATTGACAATTCGACAAGCACCAAGTTTCCCACAAGCCACAAAAAATCCGCCGCAGTCCACAAAAACCGCGGCGGTATGAAAATTATTCCTCCGTCTGGAATGCGGAGCGGCTGCTTAACGAGAACTCGTACTGCATTTCCAGGGCCTGGAAGAGCTGCTGCATGACGTTCTCCGCAATGGCCCGGATATCCAGGGCCCGAATGGCGGAGAGCACCTGCTGGATTTCCTCCTCCGGCACATTCAGCACCCGCAGCTCCATTTGCAGGAACCGGCCCAGCTTCCGCTCCAATGTGAAATACACATCGCAGGGGCGGGCCATGTAGGCACGCATGATTCCGGCAGTGCCGATCTCGATCTCATAGAAATCGCTGTCAGAGGCCTCCGGCAGGTAGGCGGCAAAGATCTTTTTCAGCTCCGGGGCGGTTTTCTGGTGCACCAGGTTCAGAAGGTCCGGCTGGGTATAGACCTCCACATAGATTTCCCGCAGCTTCTCGTTCAGCTCGGCCAGGGTCAGCTGGATGCTGGTCTCCACAGCGTAGAGCAGCACGGGGCTTGCCCCCTCCCCGGCGATCTTCCCGGCAATGGAGAACTGATTGGAAAACATAAACTTGGTCAGCTCTGTCAGCACATCGCTCTTGGAGCGGTACAGATGGTAAAATGTCCCGGCGCTGACATCCGCCTCGGAGAAAATCTGCTTAGGCGGCGTATTGCTGAAGCCCTGCTCCAGAAACAGCCGGACACAGGTGGAGAGAATCCGCTTCTCCGTGGACACGCGGTCATATCTGGTTCTGATGTTGAACACCTTCCTTTTCATGAATGTAGAATCCGTTTCAATGTCCGCTTATTTTACCGCTTGTTTCATGGGATGTCAAGGGAAAACAGGTGTTACTCATTTTGGTGACGGAGATTTTGTGCATTTGAGGGTTGGATTTTGACATTTGGAGCAGGAAGGTGGGGATGGGGTGTTTTGATATGATAGAATAACAAATTATTTGAAGTAATTGAGTGCCAGTTTGAACGTATAACCTAAAAGGGAATGGGGCTGTTGCAAAATAGCAAACCCGTAGGGGCGGCTATTAGCCGCCCGCCGACTTTCGGGACAGAGCGTATCGATCAAACGCGCAATTCCGTCAGATCGCGGGCGGCTGGTAGCCGCCCCTACGAAAATGCCTATTTTGCAACAGCCCCTTTTCCTCTGGGGGGATACGTTCAACCGGGCGTGCGGTCATTTCTATGCCCCCTTGCGCTCAAACGCGAATCCTGATATACTGAATCAAAAGAGAAAGGGTGTGAACCCCATGATGAAGATTGCGGTGTGTGACGATGACGCAGCCATGGCGGCGTATCTTGAAGGGCTTCTGGAGCAGTACGCCCAGACCCATGGGACGGCGCTGCGGACGGAGTGCTTTCACAGCGCCCTGGCGCTGATGGATCGGCTGCGGGAGACGGATTTTGATCTGCTGCTTCTGGACATTCTGATGCCGGGGCTCACCGGCATCCAGGCCGCCCGGGACATCCGGGCCTTTGACCGGGAAACAAGCATCGTCTTTCTCACCGCTTCCCCGGAATTTGCCGTGGAGAGCTACGCCGTGGAGGCCTTTTCCTACCTTTTGAAGCCCATTCGGAAGGAGGCGCTGTTCCCCGTGTTGGAAAAGCTGGAGCGGCAGAAAAGCAGGCGGGAGGAAACCCTTCTGCTGCCCACCCCATCCGGCCTGCTGCGGCTGGCCTACTCGGATATTGAGGTCCTGGAAGTGAACAGCAAGCGGCTGCTGTTTTACCTGGCCGATGGCTCGGTGCAGCAGATCTCCGGCACCCTGGCAGAGTTCGAGCCCCAGCTTTTAAAAAGCAGCGCCTTTTTTAAGGTGCACCGTTCTTATGTGGTGAATCTGGACTGTGTGCGAAATCTGGGAGCCGGGGAGCTCACCACCTATTCCGGGAAGACCGTGCCCGTCTCCCGGCTGCTGGCCCCGGCGGTGCGGAAGGCCTACTTAGACTTCCTGTTCGGGAAGGAGGGGCTGGAGGAATGACGCTGGTAGATGGCCTCGGCCTTTTTAACTACGGTCTGGTGCTGATTTACGGCCTGTTTCTCAGCGTGTTCATTGCTGGGGGCTGGGAGGGGCCAAAGCAGCGGCGGCTGATTTTCGCCCTGAGCCCGGTGTTTCTGCTGATTCAGTCCCCCTGCTGGCTGCTGCTGGGGGCGGAGCCCGTGCGGAAGCTCTATCCCGTCATCGTGCACCTGCCTCTGACGCTGATTCTGATTTTCGCCCTGAAAAAGACCGTGGGCGTGGCTCTGGTCAGCGTGTTTACGGGGTATCTTTGCTGCCAGCTGCCCCGGTGGGTTCGGATTTCTATGGCCGCCATCACCGGCTCGCCTCTGGCGGGGGAGATTGCCTATACCCTGGCCATCGGCCCATTGTTTTTGCTGCTGCTGCGCTGGTTCGCGGAGCCTGCCCACCAGGCCATGACCCGCTCCAGGCAGTCCCTGCTGCTCTTCGGCGGCCTGCCCGCCGCCTACTACCTCTTTGACTACGCCACCACCATCTATTCGGACCTGCTCTACGCGGGGCTGCCGGTGCTCAATGAGCTGATCCCTACGGCGACGATCCTCTTTTATGTGGTGTTCCTCACAGCCTATTACCAGGAGACCCAGAAGCTCACCCGGGCAGAGCTGGAAAACGCCGCCCAGGCAGCGCTCTTCAACCAGGCCCAGCGGGAAATGGATGCCCTGCGGCAGTCCCAGCTCCAGGCCTCCATCTTCCGGCACGACCTGCGGCACCACCTGAATATCCTGGATGGCTTTCTGGAGGCCGGAAAATCCCAGCAGGCCCTGGACTATATCCGGGAGGTGCAGACCGGCCTGGCGGCCATGGCCATCCAGCGGTTCTGCACCAATGACACGGTGAATCTGATTCTCTCCTCCTTCGCCGAAAAGGCAAAGCAGCAGGGCATCCGCCTGACCGTTCAGGCGAGCCTGCCGGAAAAATTGCCGGTAACGGATATGGAGCTGTGCGCCCTGCTCTCCAACAGCCTGGAAAATGCCCTGAACGCCGCCGCCCCGCTGCCGGTGGAAAACCGCTGGGTGCAGTGCCGCTGCGGCATCCGCCGGAACAAACTGCTGCTGGAGGTCAAAAATCCCTATCAGGGCGAAATCACCTTGGAAGGCGGCCTGCCCACCTCCGCCGCCCCGGGCCACGGCTTCGGCTGCCGCAGCATCCGCGCCATCGCCCAGCAGCACGGCGGGCTGTACACCTTCCAGCCGGAGAAGGGGATCTTTACACTCCAGGTGGCAATCCCCATTTCATAACAAAAACCAGAGGCGATGGGGCCTCTGGTTTTTTGCGTCGGTGGAAGGACTTGGGGCGGGAGGGAGACGAATTGACAATTGACAATTCAGCTGTCCCTTCCCGCCTTACAGGAATATTTTCTTCTCCACCGACTCCCTGGCCGGGCGGCAGATGGCCAGGAAGATCAGGGTGCCGCCCATGAGCACCAGGGGGACCATGGGATACCAGGACCAGCCGGCGAAGCGGGGCAGATGGAAGGTGAGCACCATCAGGTACTCCATCAGCGGCAGGAAGGCCCCCAGGGCGATCAGCGCGCCGCCGTAAATATACAGCTCTCCCCGGCGGGTGTAGCGGGTGAGCACCACCACTGCCGTAACCAGCACCCCCAGGAAGCCCACCACCGGGAAGGCAAAGCTCAAAAACCAGCCACCGTGGACCGCCAGATCGATATAGAGCACATACAGCCCCACCGCCACAAAGGCGCAGGGGACAAAGATCACGGGGTTGGGCCGGGCGAACCACTGGGGCAGCACCCCGGCGATATACACCAGAGCAATGGCCCCCGCCACATAGCCGGACCAGGTGACCCGGTCGTGGATGCTGAGATCACAGATCAAGGTCACAAACACGGGAATCAGCATCAGAATGGTGACGGCCCCCAGGGTGGCTGCCTTGCTCACATGGACCGCGGGATACCGGTCCTGGGGATACAGGGCCTCCCCCTCCTGCCGGACGATATCCGGATGATAGGGCACCGTGCCGCAGAGGGGGCACCGCTTTTCGCTGTCGGCAAGCTTCACGCCGCAATTGATACAATACATACTTTTTCCCTCACTCTCGCGCGTTGGTCTGGACTTCCGCGCCCAGGCCCAGATCCCGCAGCACCCGGAAGAAGTGGGCTTCCAGCTCCGGCTCCCGGATATCGCGGGTAAAATTGATATACAGGTTCTCCCCATAGGACAGCACACCGCAGTTCTGGGGCGCAGTGGCCTGGGCGCTGAGGATAAAATCCATTCTGGAAACCCGCGAGGCCATCTGCTCCGGCAGCTGAATTCTTCCCAGATTGGACAGGCACAGGCAGGTCTTTTTCTCCCCCACCGCGTTGAACACCGCCTTCATCACCATGTTTTTGAGAAACAGCGGCATAATCCGAACGGCCATCATCTTTTCGCTGCTCACATTCACGGCAATGCGGCTGCTCATGATCTTCGCATTCACATCCAGCCCAATGCGGTGTTTCACCGCCTGGCAGATTTCCGGGAATGTATAGGCCCCCAGCCGAGGGTCGATCTCCGGGGTGGTGTAAAGGGCGAAGTTCCGCAGGGTTTTACTGGGGAACAGGCTGCGCAGATTCACGGGAATCTGCACCCGGATGGGCTTGCGGCGGCGGATGCTGGGCACACACTCCTCCTGCATCTGCTGCAACGCCATCATCATCACGGCGCACAGGAAGGCCGTCAGGCTCACGTCATACTGGTGGGCCAGCTCCAGAGCCTGCTTGGCATTGACCCGGAAGCAAGTCAGGTTCAAAAAGCCGTCCCGTTCCGGGGTCCCGTAGGGGTGCCAGGCGTTGTTTTCCCGGCGGCTGGCATTCACATTGCCCGCGTATTTGAGGAAGCTGTCCTCCAGCTCCTCCTCCCGGGGCGCTTCCAGCCGGCCCAGAACGCCCTGGGCAGCCGGAATGTTCAGAGCGTATTTCTGCTGCAAATATTCCGCCGTCAGGGACTTTAAAAACACCATGGCCCCGTTGCCGTCGGTCACCGCGTGGAAGAATTCCACGGCGATCCGCTTTTCATAGGCAATGACCCGGAATGCGCAGGTGCCCACCTCCCGGCGGCTCATGCGGGTTACCGGATAGCTGCTCTCCTCCCGAACCTTGGGGGCCGCCTCCAGCTGCTGCAAATAGTACCAGAAGAGCCCCCGCCGGAGCCGGACGCACATGGAGGGGAACCGGCGCACCGTCACATCCAGGGCCGATTGCAGCACGTTTCCATCCACCGGCTCCGTCAGCGTCGCGGACAGGCGGAATACGTTGCTCCAGCTCTGCCGCAGGGCGGCGGGGTAGATTTTCGCAGCGTTGTCCAGCCGCATCCAACGGAGCTTCCGCTCCTGGGAGAGGTACTTGCTGAGGAAGGCGTTCAGCGTCACCCAGTCCTCCCGGTCCTCTGCCAAACCGTAGAGCAGGTAGGCGTGCCAGCGCCCGGGATGGACGCAAAGCTGGGCCGGGTTCCCGGCCTGCCGGAGCTTCTTGTAGAGATTCTGGGAGTCGCTCAGCAGCAGCTCGTCCCCGCCCACAAAGATCAGGGCCGGAGGCATGCCTTTCAGGTCCCCCAGCAGCGGGGACACCAGGGGCGCCTCCGGGGTATCCGTATAGCACTCCGCGTAAAACGCCAGCTGGTCATGGGACAATGACACATCCTGCTCCCGGTTCGTCTCGAAGCTCTCCCCGGAGAGGGTCAGGTCCGTCCAGGGGGAAATCAGGGTCATGCTTCCGGGCAGGGGCAGGCCCTTTTCTTTCAGATACAGGCACAGGCACACGCACAGCCCGCCCCCGGCGCTCTCGCCGCACAGGGCGATTTTCTCCGGGGGATAGCCCTTGTCCAGAAGATAGCGGTAGGCCTGGGCCGCGTCCTCCACCGCCGCCGGGAATTTGTTCTCCGGGGCCAGGCGGTAGGCCGCGCAGAAGACCTGGGCCCCACACTCGTCCGCCAGGGCGCCCCCGAAGCCCAGGGCATATTCCAGCCCCCCGCAGGTGTAGCCGCCGCCGTGAAGATACAGCACCACGCCGTCCCGCCGCCGGTCCCCCGGCAGCACCCAGGCGGCCCGGAAATTGGGGAAGTCATGGCGCTTCACCCGAATCTGCCCATGGTGCACCGCCCGCATCAGCTCCCCCACGGCGTTCTGTCCCTTCCTGCTGGCGTCCAGCGAGCAGTTCACCAGCATGGGCTTCATATGCGCCAGCCGCTCCCGTACCATATTTGCCGATAATTGCATAGTTTTCCTTTCTCAGGCAGGCCCCGTCTGCACCGAGCCGCCCCATTGGCTTGTTCTCTATAGAATACCATTCTTTTGCCCATCTTGCAATCTTTGGGGGAATTTTTTACAAATGCAAAAGGGCCGCCCTGCGGCAGCCCCTTTGCGTTAAGGGATGTATTTCAGCATTGCCGCCACCAGGACGTCCATGTCGAAGGGCTTGGCCACGTGGTCGTTCATGCCCATCTCCAGGGCCTTGGCCCGGTCCTCGCTGAAGGCGTTGGCGGTCATGGCGATGATGGGGATCTGGGCCTTTTTCGGGTTTTCCAGACTGCGGATTTTCTGGGTGGCCTGGTAGCCGTCCATGGCGGGCATCTGGATATCCATGAGGATCAAATCGTAGAAGCCCTCCGGGCACTTTTCCAGCTTTTCCACGCACTGGACGCCGTCGGCCGCCCGGTCCACCAGCAAGCCCTGCTCCTCCAGCATGGCGCAGGCGATTTCCGCATTCAGGTCGTTGTCCTCCGCCAGCAGGATTCGTCTGCCCCGGAGGCGCGTCTTCTCCCCCGCGATGGTGGCGCGCTTGGGCTGGGTGTCCTCAAAGCTGGCAATGCGCACGGGGATGCGGAAGGACACGGTGGTGCCCTGTCCCAGACGGCTCTCCACCTCGATGGTGCCGTTCATCAGATCCACCAGCTTTTTCACAATGCCCATGCCGAGGCCCGTGCCCTGGACACCGCTTAAGGTGGTGGAGCGCTCCCGGGAGAAGGTCTCAAAAATGTGCTTCTGGTACTCCTCGGACATACCGATGCCGTTGTCCGTCACCGTCAGGCTCTGGTAGACCCAGCCCGCGTCCGGGTGGGGGGACTGCCGGAGCTCGCAGCGGATGGTGCCGCCGTCAGCGGTGTACTTGATGGCGTTGCTGAGGATATTCAGGATGATCTCCGTCACCCGGGCCGCGTCAAAATAGGTATAAGGGCAAGAAATGTCCTTGGTCACCTTGACGGTGTGATGCCGCTTCTCGATCTCCGGGTTCATCATCACCAGGCACGCGTCGAAGACCTCTCCCGCCATCTGGGGCGTTTCCTCCAGGGTCGTCTTGCCGGACTCAATCCGGGAGAGCTCCAGAACATTGTCCAGGATGGACAGCATCCCCTTGCCGCTGAGGCGGATCTTCTCCAGATATTCCCGCACCCGGGCCGTGTCCTCCGGCTGCCTCTCCGCCAGGGCAGTAAAACCCAGGATGGCGTTCATGGGGGTGCGGATATCGTGAGACATATTGAAGAGGAAGGTGGTCTTGGCGCTGCTGGCATCCTCCGCCCGCAGCAGGGCCTCCTGGAGGCTGCGCTGGCTCTGCTGCAGCTGGCCGTTCAGCGTCTGGGCCTGGCTGGCCGCCTTGCGGGCCCGCCTCAGCAGCACCAGAATCACCGTCAGAACCAGGGCAAAGACGGCGGCAAACACCGCCGACACCACCGCCAGATTGTCCATGACAAAGTCCCGCAGGGTAACCTTCCGGTCCATATTGTCGTAGACGGACAGGGCCCCCGTCAGCATGGAGCTGGGCATGGTTTTCAGGGTCTTATTCAGGATGGACAGCAACACCGCGTCTCCCCGGCGCACCGCGAAGGAGCAGTCGCTGGCCTTCAAGAGGAAGTTGCCGTAGAACCGGTTATTCTGGATATAATCCGCCACCTGGCTGGAGCGGGTCAGGAAGCAGTCCGCCGCCCCGTTTTTGACAGCCTGCTCCGCCGCCTCCTGGGTGTCGTACTCCAGAATCTCCCACTGGGGATAATTGTAGGCAGCGTACCAGCGCAGCGCCAGATTGTCCTTCGGGACGGCCAGACGGTTGGCCGTCTCCTCGCTGAACTCCCGCTGGGTGGTCATGGCGGCGGCGGTCAGGGTCCAGACCGTATTGGACAGGGAGACCCCCTCCTGTTCCGCCGCGTAGGGGTTCTGGGCAGCGTGAAAAACGAAGTCGATCTCTCCGTTCCGCAGAGCCTCCAGCTCCTCCTGCTGGGTTTCATAGCCCACCAGCGCAAAGGAAAGCTGAGTATCGTTCAGGCAGTCCACCGCGTAGCCGATGTAGTTGCAGAGGATGCCCGACAGCGCGCCGGTCTGGGCATCGTACATACTGACCCCGGAATCCCCCGTCCAGAAGCCCACCCGGAGCTCCCCATGCTGGGCCAGCCACTGCTTTTCCTCCCCGGAGAGCACGGCAGCGGACTGAGCAGCTAAGTAGCGGGCGTAGAGCTCGTCCCCATAGAAGGGCTTGTCCGATTCCATGGCCCGCATGGCGCTGTCCAACTGCTGCTTCAGTTCCGGGCGGCTTTTGCTGATGCCGTAATAAATCTCCGAACCACCCACCTGGGCAATGGCGGACAGCCCCGCCTCCACCCAGATGGGGGTCTCTGCGGAGATCACGCCATCGGCTTTCTGGTTTTCAAGGGCTTTGGATGCCCGCTCCATGTTGTCGATATCCACATGCCGCGTTTCCACGCCGTGGGTTTTCTCCCATTGGGAGAAGGCCGTCTCCAGGACACTCTCCCGCATGACGATGATCCGGCGTCCGTTCAGGGTGGAAAGGTCCGACGCCGAGAGCGCCGGGTCCCGCAGATCGGCATACAGATAATACCGCTCCTCCCCCATGGGCAGATCCGAAAAGAGCATAGTCTGAGCCCGCTCATCGGTGTAGGACAGGGCGGCCATCAGGTCGATTTCGCCCCGCTGGAGCATTTCCAGCAGCTCACTCCAGTCGCCCTTGACATATTCATAGTTCCAGCCGGTGTAGGCGGCCACGGCCTGCTCATACTCATAGCCATAGCCGCTGCGCTGGCCGTTGGCCCCGGTGATGTGGTAAGAGTCCTCATACCACCCCACCCGCACCGTCTGCTCCGCCGGAACGCGGACAGGCAGCATCGGCAGCAGCAGACAGGCCGCCAGAAGCAGCGCGCACAGGCGGCAGTGGGGGATGTTCTTTCTTCTCATATCTTCTCCGTTCCTCTCCCATGCCATATTGGCGGGAAATTGGGTTTGGTGTAGGCATACTCTAGTTTATTATATGCGAATTTTATCTGTTTTGCAAGAGTTATTTCCGGTGAAGGGGGAATGGCATAAACAGCGGAGGCGCTGACAAATTGGTATTTGTCGAAGTAAAAGAGTGCCCGGTTGAACATATACCCTGACGGGGAAGCTGAAAAAGCCTTCTCCTGCTGGAGAAGGCTTTCTTGGCTTTCCGTTAAGGATATACACATATCTTTCGTTTATGAAATCCTTAAGTTGATGGCGCTGTGGCCTAACCTTTTACAGCACCGGCGGGGTCCATAGGTCGCTGCTGCCGCCGGAGCCGCCGCTGCTGTCCTCCGGGGCAGCGGGCACGGGGGTGTCCCGGAGGGTGGCGGAGGCGGCGAAGTACCGTTTTTCCTCCACCTGGACAAAGGCCGCGGTGCCGGTGTCCCAGAGGACGGTTAAGGGCTTATTCGTATAGATGACGGTCACCTCTTTGCCGGAGAGCGTGGGGTTGTCAAAAAGCTTGCAGCTGCCGCCGGCGTAGCCTTCCCAGGGGGTAAAGCTCCGGGCGGATTCCAGCCACGCTGTGGGGATATAGGCGGTGCTGCCGTCCGATTCCAGGATAGCGGTATAGCCGGGGAGCTCCGGGGCCCCACCGGACTCCAGGACGGCAACGGTTTCGCCATAGGCGCAGAACCGAAGCACCAGGGGGATGCCGTCCACCTTGGCCTGGGCCTGGCCGGTCTTCACGGCATCGGCCATCCGGTAAATGCCGAAGGGCCGCCCCATAGTAATGTCCCCACCGTCCTGGGGGCCGGAGCCGCCGGAACCGCCGGAGCTGCCGCCCTCGTCAGTGGAT
The DNA here is from genome assembly GCA_934569045.1 of uncultured Oscillospiraceae bacterium. Lineage (GTDB taxonomy): Bacteria > Bacillota > Clostridia > Oscillospirales > Oscillospiraceae > Faecousia. The sequence goes on along the minus strand of CAKTJX010000026.1, from coordinate 9,890 downwards.
GGCTGGATGGGGTATTTGCTGACCTGGGCCTTGGGTACAAAGCCGGATTTGCCGTCAGAGCTTACAAAATAGCAGTCATCCAGTTCCTCCAGCACCTCCAGCTTCGTGTTGGTACCGAAGGCGGCCGTAGGCTCGCCCAGGCAGGTAAAGTCCGTATAGAGCCCCGCATTCCACATGGCGTAGCCGGTGAAGGGTTCAAAAACTTCGTCCGGGAAGCGGAGAAACTGGGTCTGCACCAGCCCCGCCCCCTCCGGCGCGGTTCCTTTGGCATAGCTTCCGTCATAGCCTGTCACCTCCAGGCTGGTGCTTTTTTTCAGAAGCGCCCGGATGACGGGGATGTTGTCGCCCATGACCCGGACCGAGCTGGTTTTCGGGGCCGTGGTCTCCGGCGTGGTGGGTTCCGGCTCTGTCGCCTCGGTGGAGGGGGCCGCCGTGGGGGCAGGGGGCTCGGTGGAGGCCGCCTGCCGTTTTCCGCAGCCCGCTGTCAGCAGGCACAGGGCCAGAAGCAAAGCAATGTATTTTTTCATGGTTTCTTCCTCCTCAGCCCTGGCCGTAGACGGCGTTGATGATTTCGTGGATGTAGTTGTACCCGTCCGTCCCAGGTCTATAGGTGTTCTCGTTCTGCTTGGCGATGTAGCCGATGGACCGCTGCACCGTGCCGCCATAGAGCACCACGGGATTGCCCTGGGCATCCAGGAGCTTGATGTAGGGCCGCATGACCATTTCCTTCTTGCAGTCCTCCAGAGAGAAGCCCACCAGGACGTTGGTGTACTGGGTCAGGCCGTTGATGTTGGCAAACACCGGGTCGGAAACGCCCTTACGGTAGGCGTAGTTGCTGCGGGCATATCCTTTGTCCAGAGTCAGCTCGTTGGGATTCGCCACATCCGAGGCCCAGCACACCAGGGTTCCGTACTCCTCCAGGGTGTAACCCGCCAGGCCCGCCCCAGTCAGGGCGGCCTTGGCGCTGTCCGTCAGGGATGTGATCATGCGGATGCCCTTGGTTCCGGAAAGACGGATGGAGCAGCCGGAGTAGATCAGCAGATTATCCAGCTCCGGGATATGGGTCAGGGTGGTGCCTGCCTCCGTGGTCTCCGCCCGCCAGGCCTGCATGCCGGTGGGGTAGGGCTTTCCGTCGGCGGTGGTGCCGTGGGCAAAGGTCTGGATGATCTGGCTGTCCAGGGTCTGCCCTTCCGGCAGCTTGAGGATGGTTTCACCGTCGGGGGTGGTCTCGATGGTGGCGGTGATGCCGCCCACCAGCACCTGGTCCCCCTCCTTCAGCCCCGTATCGCCGGGAACGGCGGCGGTGTTCCGGGAGGCCGTAATGGCGGCGGTGAGATTGGTTGGAACGGTCAGGCGGTAGTTGCCCGCGTCCGCCCCCTCCAGGGCCGCGCCCAGAATTTCCACGGGGATGTTCTCCCCAATTTTCGCACTGACAAACCGGGCCGTGCCGGGGTTCAGGGTCACTTCGTCCCCCGTCACTGCGCCCTCCAGGGCGAAGGTTTCCAGGACCGCGTCCCGGGCGCCGTCATAGGTCTTGTCCCGGACGGCGGCGGTCATGGTTACGTTCTTTCGGGCAATGGCCCAGGCTGCCGTCTTGCTGCCGGTAAAGTTTCCGGTTCCGGTGAGGGTCAGGGTGTAATTTCCCGCGTCCGTCTCGGTTGCGCCGGAAATATCGTAGGTCACGTCCAGGCCGTCCACGGTGACAGCGGCAACGGTCTGGGTCTGCTCCTTGCCGTTGTAGGTCAGCTGATCGCCCAGGGTGATGATGGCTTCTCCGATGTCCTTCGGGGCAATGGAGAAAATCAATGTCTCGCTGACGCCGTTGTAGTTTTCCGTTTCCGCAACGGCAAAGCGCACCTGGTAATTGCCCGCGTCGGTGGGAGCCTCCGCGCCCAGGGTCTTTCCGTCCTGGGTAAGATACTCTACGGACACATTTCCAAAGACGGCCTCGCCGGGATTGACCGCAGGCACTTCCCCATAGGTACAGTCGGTAATACTGGGCTTGGTCTGCCATCTGTTCGTGGTACTCTTGCCGATGGTGAATTGGAGGATTACCGTGCGATCTTCCCCATCCGCCCACTTGTAGTTGGCGGTGTCCTTCAGGGTCAGCACCACATCGGTACTCCCCACATCCGTGCTGTCCTGGGCGGCAACCGTGTATAGCTCCGTATCCACCAGGGCCGTGCGGTGGGGCTGGCCGTCATAGACGGCGGTTCCGGCATCGGGCACAGGGACGGCGGCCTTTTCTATGGTGAAATCGGCCTGGGTGTTGCCCGTCAGGCGGTAGTTGCCGTTTTCGATTGCGGCGGTAACCGTGTAGCTGCCCGCCTGGGTGGGGACAGTTGTGGAGTTCACTTCCGTGCCGTCATTGGCGGTGCCGGTGTAAGTCAGGGTCACCGGGACTCTTCCGAAGTCCAGGAGAATCAGGCCATCCAGCTTCGCCTCCGCGCGCCGAATCTCGCCGCCGTAGGTGCCGCCGTTGGGGGTGATGGTGACGGTAATGTCCTTGGGTGTAATGCTGGCGGTGGTGAATTTTTGGTAACTGGCAAGGATATAGTTCCCCGCGTCCCTGCCGGAAAGGGCGAAGCCCTGGAAAGTCACCTTCTTGTCGGTGCCCGCGTTCGCGTCCGCATAATGGGCCGACAGGCCGTCGGCAATGGACACATCATCGTTTCCGAGGATGCCATCCAATGTGCCCCGGTTCGTAATGGTCACAAGGTCGCTGCCGTTGTAGACCTTGCTTTCCGCCACAGTCGTTCCAAAAATGCGCACAGGCAGCGGGGTAATGGTTCCGGTGGTTTCGCTCTGCTGGCCGCTGGCCGCAAGGGCGTAATTCCCCGCGTCGCCGCCGCCCAGGACAAAGCCAGCAAATTCGACAGTCTTATTCTTCCCGGCTTTGGCATCGATGAAGTAGCCGTAGGCAGTAACGGTCAGGTCGTCCTTTTCCAGCTTTCCGGCCAGCACCGCTTTCTCATAGATAAAGGAGGTTACCTTCGTGGTGCCGTCGTAGAACCTACTCTGGGCGGTGATACCGGAGACAGTGATCTCCCGCGGGGTGATGGCGGCGGTGGTCGAAGTCTGGTTGCCGCTTTCCGCCAGGATGTATCTGCCGAAGTCGTTTCTGACAAGGGTCAGGCCTGCGATGGACACCGTCTTGTTCTCGCCAGCATTGGCATCTTTTTCAAATGTTCCAGTGGCATTGACGGTCAGAATGTCGCCTGCTACCAGGTTTTCAATCGTCACCTGGTCGTAGCAAAGCACCGCTTCCACACTGCCGTCATAAACCTTGTCCTGTGCTGTGATGCCGGAGACGGTAACCACGCGTGGAGAAATGTCTGCGGTGGTCTCCATCTTCTGGCACTCCGGAGCCAAAACATACTTATCCGCGTCCAGGCCCCCAAGGGTCAGGTTGGAAAGGAAAACCCTGCGGGTTCCCGGATAGTTGGCATCCATCTCGCCGTCGGCGGTAATCGTCAGCTCGTCCCCATCCAGCTTGTTTTTCCACTTCACTTTGCTGTAGTCCAGGTCTACATTTTTTGTGCCGTCATAGATTCTGTCCTTGCCCCGGATGCCGTCAACGGTAACCGGGCGTCTTTCCACAGTGATGGCAGCAGTACCCTTGGCCGTTTCATGCAGGTAGCTGTCCGGGGTGAAGGTCCAGGCGGCTTCATAAGTGCCCACCGCCGTGGGGACAGTATCCGGCGCGTCCCAGCAGAAAGTGCCGGTAACGGGGTAACTCCCGTCGGACATGGTGCCGGAAAGCTTGATGCCGCTGATTCGCTCACCATAGGTAATAGAAGCGCTGCTCAGGGTGGGGCTGCCGGTGATGGGCTGCTTGTTCTGGGACCGGGTATCCACGGTCATAAGGATGGGCTCAAAGTTTGTGCTCTGGGCCTCTACCGTTATGGTGCCGGAAAGGCCCTCCTTAGTTACGTTTTCCGCCTGGATTGGCAGTGTCAGGATGCCATCCTCCGTCACTGACAGATCTCCATAGAGGCTCCAATAAGACGAATCAACGGTTTTCTCTTTCACACGGAAGGTAATCTCTCCATAAGTCTTTCCCGATTCCGGCGGGGGAAGCAGCCCATTCATCTCAAAGGTATATTCCCTTTTAATCCCGTTGGCAATCGTCAGCTGGCCCAAATATGCCTTCGGGGCCGGAGCTTTGGTGACGGACACCGGCACCCGGAACGCGTGCGTATCGCTTCCGCTCCGGAATACATAGTTGGAGTTATTTATTTGGATTTGTACATCAATATTGTATTGGCCCGCATCGGCGGAGGGCAGCTCCCCCGTAGAGCTGAGGATTTCATACGGAATTCCCTGGATGGACATCAGCTCTCCAATCCAATTGGCCTGGAGGCTCCCGATTTGGGGCTCGGCAAATGTTTTTGTCCCATCGTAGACCTTTTTGGCGGAGTCCTCCGTCAGACGGATGTTATCCAGCGTCAGCGGCACGATGCGCCACTTGGCAGAGTTGGTGCCTGTGAAGTTTCCGTTCTCCTTGGCTGTAATGGTCAGGGTGTGTTCTCCCGCATCGGCTTCTACGTTGCCTGTGATCGTAAAATCCGTGTCCTCCGTCAGCGTTTTGCCTCCAAAGGTGACCTCAATTTTCTGGGTCTGGGAAATTCCCTTCCCCGTCTCCGGGTCTGGATGGAACACGGGATTGTTACCGTTAAACCACGCGAAGCAGTCTTCCCGAAGTCTGATCTCGGCATCGGCCAGGTCGGCAGGGGTGATCTGAAAGGCTGCCTTGCCGCCCTGTTCATCCCACTGATAGTTAGTGGAGTCCGTCAGCTCCAGCACCACGTCATAGTTGCCCGCGTTCACGCCGCCGGGGTTGCTCTGGACGGTGTACAGGGTGCTTACCGGCACATCGGCGGTGAGGTTTTCGCCTGTATAGGTCTTGCTGGGGAGGGTGGGGGTGGGGACGGTGGCGGGGATAACATCCATCCAAGCCGTCCCGTCCTTGTCATTCGTGAGCGCATAGTCCGGCATGCCGCTCCGGACGGCTGTCAGCTCACATTGCAGCATATAGGGATCAGACTGAACAGGTAGCACCGTTGTGAAATCATGGCTGCCCAAGGGGCCGGAAGCGGTCAGGACCGTTTCCGCCACAACCTTACTTCTGTCGTCAAAATCGACCCACCTGGCCGTAACCGTATAACCGTCCGCAATGTGCAGCGTCAGGTTCGTCATAAGGTCCGGCACCGCAGTCTCACCGTAAGTGGTCTTTATACGCCACGCTACACCGCTGGTAATGTACACCGGGGTTTCGACAGCGGTGACATTCGTCAGTGTATCTTCTGCCCGTTCAAATGCCACCCATTCATTTCTATCATTCAGAAACTCAAAATGGTTGATATAGCACAGCTGTGAAAGAATCCATTTGCTGTAGGTAATGCTGGCATAGGTTCCGCCCAGAAAAGCGGTGCCGTTGAAGGCGGGGTCGGTGTATTCCCCCAGACTGCCGTTCAGAACGATGGGGGTATCCACTTTGCCCTGGCCCTGAATGATGATCTGGGGTTCCACGGCATTGGCCTTGGTCGTAATGGTCAGCTGGCCGCCGCTGATCGTTTTGCCGTTCAGGTCAAGGACAAAGGCTCCGTGATCCAGCGTTGTGTCCTCCAGAACCGCATCCTCCAACAAGGTAAGGGTCACATAGTCCCACCCTCCCAGAACACCGTCCAGCGCATCCGCCAGGTCAACACACCAGAAGTCGATTGGTTCACTCTTGTACCTTCCCCGGATACCTGCCCGGAGGCCGCAGGCAGCGCATACGCCGTCTACCCAATTATGGTTGCAGGTATAATTGCAGTAGCGGCAGTCGTGTCTGTCAATAACGTGGTTGGTGTGCCGCTTTACTTCCATGTTCAAGTGTGGAAGGGTCATCTGGCTGTCATCCAGTGCGAACTGCTCCCCACTGCTGACCTGGACGAATCCATACTCCTCGGCCAGAATGTCCCGCCATCCTGGGGCGGAGGCCTCACGGGTGATATAATTATAGTATCCGCCGGAGAGGGTAACCTTGGCGTTTTCCTGGATACAGATGCTCTCTATGTTACCATCGAAAATCTCCAGTTCTCCGCCGGACGCAACCACCAGCTTTTTCCCGACCTCCGCTGCCCGGATCGTCAGCTTTCCCCTGAGCTGGACAGTTTCTGTTGCGTCGTCACTGACTAGAAGGATTTTCTCGCTATCCAGAACCACACGGGCATCCTCTTCGATAGTCTGCACATCCAGATATATGTAGCCGCCTTTATTTTCGGTTTTAATGGTCAGTGTGCCGCTGAAAATTTCCCGGAAGGTCACGTCCTTCTTGTTCATATCCAGCGTCAGGTGCCTCGAATTGCCTTCCCAAGAGTCTACATACTGATCATCTGCCAGGACCTTTACCGAGACGGTGTTGGGATCGTTCATGGCCGTTTGGAGACTCGTATAGCGCAGGGTCTTTCCATCCGCATCGGTGCCCTCCGCCGCGATCAGCTGGCCGCAGACGGTGCATACAGAATCCCCATCCAGGGTCTCATGGAGGCACTGAAAGCCGCAGACGCAGAAGCCGTCCTCGTCCACCTCATGGGTGTGCGGCACTGCATAGACTGTAGTATAGCTCTCACTCTTGTTGACACTGTAGGCATCGATCAGTTCTTCGCCCTCTGCGTCCTTGGCAAAAGCGGTGCCCGGGGCCAGCATATCCGCCAGGGTGCCATTTTCGGTGTAGATCGCGCAGCTTTTGCCTTTGTCGGTAGGATTCTGGAAGACACCGCCGGAAATCTGGACCGTTCCGGTGGCACTGGAATTCTTGCGCACCTGGGGCGAGTAGGTGCCGCCCAGGATGGTCAGGTTGCCGCTGTAATAGATTCCCACAGCAGCACCCGAAAATTGTCCGGCATCGTTGATAAGGCTGCCGCTGCCCCGCAAGGTCACATCCGCGTTGTCGGTAACGACCAGCAGATCATTGCTGGTGCTTCCGGTAACCGTGTAGCCGTTCCAATCGATGGTGAGGCTGATTCGGCTGTTTTCCCCTGCCAGGCAGAGATTTGTCCCTTCCGGGAGCGTGCTATCGCGCAGCAGCTTGACCGTAGAACCGGACTGCTTGAGCGCCTCGGAAATGGCAGCTTGGAGACTGTCGTAGAACATTTCGTTTCCATCGGAGGTAACGCTGGCCGCCGACTGTAGGCCGCAGGCGCACTTGCCGTTGATATCCGGTTCGTGGGACTGGTGGGAGACCACAGTCAAGGTCTGCTCGGTCTCCTGAACATAGCCATTGACCACATTTCCCTCGGCGCTGTAGGCCGTGCCTGGGGCGAGATATTCCGCAACGGTGTGACCATCCGGGGCGGCAATGCCGTATTCCAGAGTGACACCCTCATGCAGGGTGATGGAGCCGGACTCCATGGAGGAGGCATTCACAGCAGGATACAAAAATATGTCATACTGCCGCCCCCACAGCGTAACGTTCTCCTCCACCGTCAGACTGCCGCCCGTCATATAGATAGCGCTGCCGCTGTTGTCGGTGTGCTTAATGCTGGCGGCAGTCTCCCCGGAATTCCGGATGGTCACATTGCCGCCGGAGATGGACAGCGCATTGCCTATATTGGAGATGATGTTCTTTCCGTTCAGGTCGATGGTGACATTGTAGTTGTTCAGCTCTATATTTTCGGTGGGTCTGTACTCCTTGCAGAGCACCACCGGATGGTCTGTCCCGTTCGCCGCCTGGACGGCATCCAGCAGGGTTTCATAGAATTCTTCGCCCACCATGGCAACCGCGTCCTCCGGCGGCTTGCTGGGGTTGCGGGTGCCGCAGTATTCGCAGGATTCCTGAGAGTCGTCGGTTTCATAGGTGTGGTCATTGCATGCAACCACGGTCAGGGTCTGACTTGTGCTCTGGCCCAGAGTGCTCCGTTTGACCCGATTCCCACTTTCATCCTGGAAGCAGTAGCCGCGCACAAGGCAGTCTTTGACAGAATCTCCCTCCAGTTCGCCCGCGATTCCATGGAACGTACCGCCGCTGATCCGGATGGAGCCATCGCTTGCGCATGTGAAGTCCAAGCCAACGGTCGTACCGGAAAACTCGCCGCCCGTAATGGTCACGGCGCCGCTTCCGCCCATTGCAAATACCGCGCAGCCTGCATACAGCGGATCGGTACTGCCGGAAACATCGGCAGTATTGACATAAGTGCCGCCGTGAATGGTCAGGCTGGCATCCCTCTCACATCTGAGTCTGCCGACCATTCCACTGTTCAGCACGGTGCCGTCTACGGTCAAGCCCTGATTTCCCCCACCGAAGCCGATATTTCCGGTGAGGGTATAACCGTTCAGACGAATGGTCAAGTTCACGTTTCTGTTCTTGTTGTACGTAATGATATATTCACGACCCGGGTCATCCGAGGGTTTCGGCTCCAATGCCGCGTTTTGCAGCAGCGTGAGCTCCGCCCCCACGGCATCCACCGCCGCATCCATGGCCGTGTTTAAATCCATATAGTAGTTCACCGCGCCGCCTGCCTTCACGGAGGCGGTGAACTGGGTATTGCAGCCGGAGCAGAACCCGGTTTCATCAATGGTGTGGGTGTGGGGGGCTACGGTGATGGTATTATCTGTGACATAGCGGTTCTGCGCGTCCCGCGGCAGCGTAAACGCCGTGTTTCCATGGAAATACAGGCAATCCTGTTCCAGAAAGTCCGCAGGGTCCCCCAGGGAGACAAAGCCATGGAAGGTGCCGCCGGAGAGTTGAACATTGACACCCTTTGCCACATTCAGGCCGTAGGCATCCTGCAGCAGATGTGTCCCCGCGGAGCCGAAGGTGCCGCCTGAAATAATCAGGCTGCCTTTCGTTGCCGTTACGCCTGTACCGAAGTCCTCCCCATAGAAGCTGCCTCCTGTGATGGTCAGCCTACCGCCATTCAGGAGAAGAGGCGCGCCGTCTGTTGTAATCGCACCGCCACGGGAGCCATCAATGGTAACATCTGCCGAATCGGTAACGCTCAGATTGCTGCCTTTAAAATGAACCATATAGCCACCAAGGTCAATGGTAAGGACACTCTTCAGCTCAATGCTATGATCCAGCTCCACATTATTCAGGAGCTCCACCACCGCGCCGGGAGTAAGCGCCGCGGAACTGAAAGCCTCGTCCATGGAGGAAAAGACCGTGTCGCCAATTTTCGCCACACTCCCCCCTTCCAGCTCCGCCGGGGTGTCGAACACCACCGGGATTTCCAGCGCCGCCGCGGTCTTGGTCAGAACGTAGCCCTCCGGCAGGGTGGTTGTAAACAGGTACTCCCCCGCGTAAGCTCCGGCCTCCGGGTAGGTGTCGCAGGTCCAGTGGCCCAGGGGCAGGGTCTCCTCGCCCTGGTCGGTGACCACGGAGATTTCCCCGGGCAGGGAGTTTGCGATGATTTCCTTCGCAATAGGGGCCTCCTCCGAAGCCGCCAGATAGAGCTCCCCGGTCTCCGGGTCCAGGATGCTGTCCGGGTCCACCCAGCGCCAGGCCGTCACCTGCCGGGGGGCCTGACGAGCGTCCAGGGCGGACACAGCCTGGGCCGCGGCCTGGTAAGGGGCGAAATCCACAAGCGTCCGGTCCGCCTCCGGGAGCATTGCCGCCGACTGAGCCACGGTTTCCAGCTGAATGGAAACCAAGTCCCGGTTCTCCGGGGTAATGTCCTCCGGGGCGGGCAGGGCATCGATCAGGGCCTGGAGGGCCCGGATGTTTTCGCAGGCGGCGCAGGTCTCCGCCTCCGCGCCATGAACGCAGAGGGCCGCTTCGTCGGACTGTTCCCCGTCGATGGGCTGGCCCTCGTTGACGGGCTGGCCCTCGTTGACAGGCTGGCCCTCGTTGACAGGCTGGCCCTCGTTGACAGGCTGGCCCTCGTTGACAGGCTGGCCCTCGTTGA